>CAWJRD010000053.1:0-41957 GCA_963845015.1 uncultured delta proteobacterium | reverse complement strand
CCACTTTCCTTCTTCAGGGTATCGATGTCCTTTCTGAGTTTATTCCGATAATAATTCACCGATCCGGGATTGGCCATGATCATGTCGAGCTGGCGCGTGTGAAGGGTCAGATACCCCAGGATTTCCATCTGCGTTTGCATGTGCGCCATGTCGTGGTTTTCCAGCCGGGAGGCCAGGTGGTCTTCCTTGATCTGGACGCGGAATCCCTGCTCTTCCAGAATGTCCTTGATGAAATGCACGCGGCCGAGTTTGCGGTTGGTATCGGCGGCCCCGCCTTTGAACTGGAAACTGATGTAGTTTTCCCGGGGCCTTTCGCTGATCAGGGCCTCGATCGTTGAAAAATGATAACCAAGCCGGGAGCTCAGGCTGCAATAGTGCCTGGAAATCATGAAATAATTGCGCTCCGCATACGCCGATCGCATGCTGGGGGTCAAGGCCGTATTGGTGGTGGACTGATACATCACCGACAGCATGCCTTTTCGGTCCAAGGCCGGCGGCCCGTCCCAGGGAATGGCGACAAAGCCTTTCCAGAAAGCCTGCATGGGAATGGAATCGATGTTGTCCAGGGTCACGTATTTTCCCGGCACCTCTTCCTTGAATCCGTCATCCAGGTTCAGCACCCACCATTGCATGGGAACCCGGTAATGGAGCTGTTTGCTGGAGCGTTCCGAAAAATTGTGATCTTTTCCGAAATCAAACATTTCGATCACGGATTTTTCATGAATGAAGCGGGTGATGTCGTGAAAAGTATTGCAATTGGCGGGACAGAACTCGCGGGAGTCCGGATCCAGCAGGTGAAGCGGAATGACGTGCCGGCTGACCTGCTGCAATATCTCATGGACCGGGCTGCCTTCCATGAGGTGGGATCGGGAAGCATCGGTGCAGGTAAGCAGGGCCGGGATCGATCCGTCATAGATTGACCGGTGGGATGCGTCCACGGTGATCATCTGACCCGGTTTTAGAATCGTTGCGGCATCCGGGATGCCGAACAGGGCCGGAACCCCGAATTCCCTGGCTACATTGGCCAGATGTCCGGCAAATCCGCCCTGTTCCGTAATCACGGCGGATGCCCGCGTCAAAAGGGATGCCCATCTGGGAAGGGCCTGGCGGGTCACCAGGACGGCGCCTTCCGGAAATGCCAGCACATCCACGCCCCGGTCTCCCAGATAGACGGGTCCGCTGCCGGCGCCGGGGCTTGCCGTGATGCCGCCGCCTGCAATGAGATGTTTTTTCAGTTCGGGATCGTAAGTTGCGTCTTCTTCGGGTTCCCCGGCGAGAATCTGCTTCAGGGGCCGGCATTGCAGAATATGAATCGCCCCGCTTCCGGCGATCGCCCATTCGATGTCCTGAGGCATGCCGTAATGATTTTCGATGCGGACGGCGATCTCCGCCAGCTGCCCGGCCTGATCGTCCGTCAGGCAGGGGCGGGCGCCCTCTTCCTCCGTCAGATCCATGCGGCAGACGCCTTCCTGGGGGTAGCAGACGAATTTCCGTTCCTTGGGGCTGATCACTTTCTGAACGATCTGCATCGGCGGCTGTCTGGAGGCCACAAAAAGGTCGCAGGCCACGCTGCCGTCCACCACCGATTTGGGAAGTCCCCATACGGCATTGATGAAAACGCGGTCATCCCGGCTGGAGACCGGGCTCCGGGAATAGGTAACCCCGCCGGATATTGCATCCACCATGACCAGGCATCCGACGCACATCAGGATGTCTTCGTCCCGAAAGCCCTTGTTCATTCTGTAAGTAATGGCCTGAAGGCTGTATTTGCTGGCAATCACTTCCTTGTAGGCCTGAAAGACGTTCTCGAAGCTGACATTCAGCTCCGAGCGATACTGGCCGGCAAACGAGCTGCCTTCGGCGTCCTCTCCCAGCGCGCTGCTCCGGAGCGCCACCGTTATCCTGCCCCCGCTTTCCGCTTCCAGGTCTTGCCAGGCACCGCGAATGACGGCATCCAGATCGTCCGGGATCCGGGATCGGATCACCAGTTGCTGAATTTCGGCGCTGAACGAATAAAGATCTTCGATGTCATCGGAATCGATGGACTGGAGCTTGCGGTCGATTTCCACCTGAAGGCTGTTGTAGTCCATGAACCGCTTGAAGGCTGAGGAGGTGATCACAAAACCCGCGGGGACTTTCAGGTGAATGCGGTTCTTGACTTCGCCGAGGTTGGCCATTTTGCTGCCCGCAACTTCGGCCATGTCCTTGTCCAGGGCGTTCAGGGGAAGAATCAGGCGCCCGACCGGCAGAGTCCGGGTCTGCTTGAGGATGGCGTCGACGGCTTTTTCAATGACGGAGAACCGGCTGTCCAGTTCCGCATATTTGCCGGGCGCGAGCTGATGGAGGCTCTGGATCATGCGAAACACGTTGACGGAAATGGATGTGGCGCCGGACCGGACAAAAGACATGCCATAAGGCCGATCTCCCTGAAGGGCCTGTTCCATTTCCGCCATGACTTCCAGGGACCGGTTGTTGGCGCTTAAAAGAAGCTTGAAATTGTGATAACGCTCCTTGAAAGCGACGCGAAGCTCTTCAATATTTTCGGGTTCTTCCGGCGGGGGATCGAAAGAAAACAGGTTCTTGAAGAAATGAAGGATTTTTTTCATGTCCGGGAGTGTATCATATCAATAAAAATTCGAAATTCGGATAGTGCCTGAACGGATTTTTCATTCAGGCACTATCTTGGCTGCATATTGGAATTACGGGATTCCCGTGCAAAAGGCTAATGTTCCAGCTTCAGCCCCCATCCTTCGAACATGAACAGGATGGAATAGCCGTACCACATGGTGTAAACGACATAAAACGCCAGTGAAAATACGACGATGCCCCATTTGTCCCCGATGTTCTGCGGATCGACCCCGTAGTAATTATAGGCGCATTCCACCGCTCTTTTGTTGATATCGCCGATAAACTTGGTTTCGGCAAATTTCTTCTGTTTGTTCAGATCCTTGTTCAGGGCTTTTAACGCCATCCACCAGTTATACAGGGCCAGCCGTTCATCCATGGCGTACTTGGTTTTTACACCCTCGCCCTTGTTGTTGAACATCTGATCCGCATCTTCCAGGCAGTTGGTTAAAATGCTGCCCAGATCCCCGCTGACCTTGATTTCCGATCCGGTCACATTGACCATGGCCCCGGATTTCATGAAAAGCGGCGCGGTTTCTTTGGCCTGTTTTTCGTCCTTCATCACCACCGACGCGGTAATGACATTTCCGGTCTGCTTGGCGGCCTTCTTTTTCAGGTCCGGTATGTAATAGGCAGAGCCCTTGGAAATGGAGTTATATAGGTTATCCATATAATTCAAACCGTTATGGCCATCGAAAACCGGCATGAACATGATGGTGAGCACCACGAGAAAAGCGACCATCAGCCCCACGCCGCTGTAAAATTCTTTTTTGTTATGTAACATCAGGCCACCTCCCCCTTAAGTTTTTTGATGTTCATCAGAAATGTGCCGATCACCCACACGGCGAATATCCCGATCACGATGAAAAAAGCATAGATTCCGATTTTGTCCAGAATGCCGGCCGTCTCCTTGGACAGGGTAATGAACTCCAGGTCCGCCAGTTTTTTGGGAAGGGCGAAAAACCGGTTGACGAATCCGGCCAGAACCGACATGGCGTAAAACCCCCGGATGGTAATTCCGGGCACCACCTTGGTCACTAAGGCGCCGATCTGAATTCCCAGCAGGGATCCGAGCAGCATGCCCATGGCCAGGGTGTAGAAAATAAAGCCGTAGATGGCGTACTGGGAGATTCCGGCGTAGCCTGCGGTGAAAATGATCTGGAAGATGTCGGTTCCCACGGTCGTCATGGAGGATACCCCCAGGACGTAGACAAAGATCGGAAAGGTCAGGAATCCGCCGCCGACGCCCATGATCGCCGCGGCCAGTCCCACCAGGGCGCCGCTCAGGATCAGAAACACGCAGGAGATCTGGCGGCCTCCGGGAATGATGCCTTCATCAAAGGTGATCATGGGGGGGATTTTGATGGCCTGAAGTTTTCTGGGAAGGCCGCCGAGATCCGCGCCTTCCGATTTCCCGCCGTGGGCGCCGCCCGTATCCCCGGATTTTCTGGCGTTCAAAAAATCCGTCAGGGCGTAAATTCCCAGTCCTCCCAGCATGAACACATAAATGGTGGTGATGAACGCATCGCTTAAAACCGGATTGATTTCATACAGCCACCGGTTGATGACCCCGCCCGTAGTGGCGCCGGCCATGGCGCCGATCAGAAAAACCAGGGCCAGCGGCACGGAGATATTTCCCAGTTTTTTATGAATCACGCTTCCCATGATGGCTTTGGCGAAAATATGAAACAAGTCGGTTCCAACCGCCAGAATACCCTTGATGCCCGCGCTCATCAGGGCCGGGGCGATCACGAATCCGCCGCCGGCGCCGATGCAGCCGGTGATCAGGCCGGCGCAGATGCCGATCAGGATGGAGGCAATAAAAATTCCGTTTGAATAAAACGCCGGGCTGTAGGCGGTTTTATCACCGATGACGGCGGGCAGCGCACTGGCAATCTGATCGGCAAATGCGTAGCCGCCCAGAATGATTGGAATCGTTAACAGGCCGAGTATGGCGAGTCGTTTTCTGTCGCCGAGAATCGTTCTGGATATCTCGATCTCCCATGATGCGTGGGCTCTGGCGCCCATCATCATGAAATGTCCCCATTGTTTGAAAAAGTTCATGTCGATGCTGCTCCTATTTGTTGATAAGTGGATAAACGTTGTGATTATGAAAATGTTAATCGCCAGGCTGGGGCAGTTTGCAGGAAATCATCACCTCCTCGAGATGTTTTATTTTTTCCATTTGGATGGTTTTTTTCTTGAACGCATCCTGAAGCTTGTATAATAATTCATCGATGTTGATGGGTTTCATCAGATAATCGAAGGCGCCGACCTCCATGCCTTCCCGGGCGATTTCCAGGCAGGCATGTCCGGTCAGCATGATGACTTCCAGCAGGGGGTAGGTTTTTTTGATCTTTCTCAGCGTTTCAATGCCGTCCATTCCGGGCATGCGCACATCCATAACCACGACATCCACGGCATGGTCCTTCAGGTAGGCCAAGGCATCCTCGCCGCTGTTTACCCCGAATACACTCAACTGCCGCTTTTTCATCCGCTTGAGCAGCGTTTCCAGAAAATCAACCTCGTCATCAACAAAAAGTACATTGAACCCTTCCACTCGTTACCTCCTTCGGGAAGCTTCCTCCTGGATCCCCTTAAGCCTGCCGGGATGTATTTTCCTTCATCCGTTCGGACATGACGCTTAGAAAACCCGTTTCATCGTCAACCAGTAATACTCTTTCCGGCATCGAAGCCCCCGGATGTGGCATGATATTTCAGCCGAAGCTTTTCCGGTCACTTAATCAGGGAAATAAAATGAAATGTCAATGGAAATTTTGAATCGATGCATGATCATTTAAAATGAAAGCCTGCGCATGGCCGACCCGGCACAGATCGCGGACAATCAAGCGTGACTTCCTGTTGTATCCTTCATAAATCCCCTTGATTTACGATTTAAATCCCGCTTCAACAGCGTTTCATGGAGGGGTTCGTCTTTAAAATACTCGGGAATGCCATATCCCCTTGATTTGTACAGACAAGCGATGTACGTTTAAAACATGAGATCAGCGTGGAATTCACAGAAAAATGAAAGGGCTTAAAGAGGTTACACATGACGCATCGTAATAAATTCGAGGATCCTGAAGACATCCGGGTATGTCAGGGAGACATCGATTACCAAGGCATTGTCAAGCACATCAACGACGGGGTTATCATCATCAGAGAAGGGACCATTGTCTTTGCAAACAACGCATTTTATGAAATATCTCAGAGAAAGCCGGATCAGGTCATCTCTGCGCCATTCTCAAACTTCGTATCTGCCGCCGACCGGGAGAGAGTGATCCGATACTGCACGGAACAGCTATTCACGGAAGGCATTTCCGACAGGGTCGAATTTGTCATGCCAAGGGAGAATGGCGATGCCATCATCATGATGAAGGTCAGTGTCGTGGCATGTGGCGGAATCCCTGCAATACTCGGTGCATTAACGGATATCACCGAACGGCGCAAAACCCGGGTCAAGCTGCAAAAGATGAAGGGACGGCTGGAAAGCATTCTCCATTCCATGAATGAAGTCGTCGTCTCCATGTCGCCGGACGGTTATCAGATTCTATCCATAAACCCATCCGCCGAAGCGCTCTACGGGGTTCCCCACAGGAGTTTCATCAGCGGACAAAGTCATATCTTGAATTTCGTCCATCCGGAGGATATCGGAAAAGTCAGACGATTCTATGATAATCTTTCGGAGGCCGAATTTGACGGCGAACAGTACCGGATCATTGGCAGCAACAAAAAAATCAGATGGGTCTTTGATGAAGGACACGTCGTCTATTCAACTCAAGGTACGGTTCGAAGAATCGACCACGTGATCCGGGATATCACCGAAGAGAAGAAAGCAATCGATGCCCTTAGGCAGAGTGAAGCCAAATACAAGGATTTCTTCGAATCAACCAGTGATATGGCCTTCACGCTTACCGAGGAGGGGAACTTTATCGATATCAATGATGCCGGTTTGAAACTTCTTGGTTTTAAGAGCAAGGCAGAGGCTCTCGCCAGTAATGTGAAAGATTATTATGTCGACATTTCAGAACGGAGAGGACTTCTTGAAGAAGTTTACGGAAAAGGCCATGTCGAAGGCAAACATGTGAAATTCAGGAATAAGGCGGGAGAGGTCATCGAGGTTGCCATCACATCACGGGCAAAGACGGATGATACCGGTAATTTCCTCTGCCATGAGGGCATTGTGCATAACATCAGCAAAGCATTGGAAGACCAGAGAAACCTTGTCTTGCGTAATGCGGCGGGCGGCTTGTGCCACTACCTCAACACACACCTGATGACGCTTGGCGGATCAAAGGACGATTTGGGGCAAGACTTAAGATCACTGGATGTACTCATTGAGGAGCTCGCTACCGGGGAAAATTTCCCGGAGGTTCTAAAGCAGATGCAGGCATTGATGGAATATGTGCATTTTTTCACCGAAAGCATTAACAAGGCATACGAAAAGATATCGGAGGTCACCACGGCGTTTAACAAGGCATTTCTTTACAAAGAGGAGGCTTATTCCACCAAAACAATTCTCGATATCTTCAAAACACATGGATATGAAGACAATGATTCAAAATGATCATTTCGTCAAATCCCGGTCAAAAGAAGCGGTTTGCGAATACCATTCGTCAGAAATCAGTCATTGAAAATCAGAGAATGCTTTTGTCTTCGGTTTTCACGAGGCTTCCCGTTTACAGGCGTCATAGATGATATGGATCAGTTCATCGAGATCGCATGGCTTGGTGAGATAATCAAAGGCGCCGAATTTGATGCCTTCCCGTGCGGCGGTCTCTGACCCGTGGCCGGTCAGCATGATGACCGGCATGGCCGGGTCCATTTTTTTAAATATCTTCAAAACCTCGATGCCATCCATATCCTCCATTTTAAGATCCAGGACGGCGCAGTCGAAGCGAATGCCGCGAAGGGTCTGAATGGCCTCGTTCCCGTTGGTGGCGGTGACCGCAACGATGTTCCTTTTGGCCATTCGCTTGGCGAGCACGCTGACATAGCCGGGCTCGTCATCCACAAGAAGCAGCTTGATCGGATTTTTATGATCCATTCCTGTGGCAGGCATCATCTGTCCCTCTGATCGATCATGGAGTAAACGCTCATGGCCATGGCTGGCCACCTCCAAATATTAAAAAACTCCCTGGAAACGGGCGTTCGCGGGGGATTCTCGCAGGTTCTTACTGTGAAACCGCCATGAACTCCGCTTTTAAAAGGCGGGTTCTTTTATACCCCATGCCGCAGTGTAATCTCCTGAATCCGCGCCTGGGCAATCTTTTCATTATGCTTGTCTTTCTTGGCCTTGGCTTCCTGGACCTTCAGCAAAAGCATATCGATGTCACAGGGCTTCATGAGGTAGTCGAACGCCCCCAGTTTCATGCCTTCGATGCCGGTTTCGATGGTGGCATGACCGGTCAGCATGATCACCTCGATCAGGGGATGGGCTTTCTTGATTTCTTTCAGGGTTTCAATGCCATCCATTCCCGGCATCTTGACGTCCAGGATCACCACATCCACATGGTCCTCCTTGCCGAGTTTTGTCAATGCTTCCGGTCCGCTGTGCGCTGAAACAACGGTCAGGTCCCGCTTGGCCAACCTTTTGGTCATGGTTTCCACAAAAGGTACTTCATCATCCACTAACAAGACAACTGTTTTCATTCGGAACTCTCCTGTTATTTAAATAATTATTGTTGAATTGGGTTTTCGCTCTTTGGCGCCGGCAGATGAATGTGAAAAGTGGTGCCCACTCCCACGCTGCTGTTGATGGTGATATCGCCGCCCATTTTCTTGATGATTCCGTAACAGATCGACAGCCCCAGACCCGTTCCCTTCCCGACCGGTTTGGTGGTAAAGAAGGGATCGAAAATGCGATTCATCAACGCTTGCGGAATCCCCTGCCCGGTATCGGCCACATCGATTGTCACAAACTCGCCATTGCGTCTGCTGGTGATTTCGATGCTTCCGCCTCCGGATCCGATGGCATCGATGGCGTTGTTGATGAGATTCAGCAGCACCTGCTGCATTTCCGAAGGCGACGCCCCCACCTTCGGCAGTTCCGGGTCCAGATGCGTGACGATTTTTACGTTGTTGTATTTGGCTCGCTGTCCCGAGATGCTGACGATTTCCTCGATAATATCGTTGATCAGCACTTCGTGCACCCTGGAATCGGTTTTTCTGGCAAAACTGAGCAGTTTGTGGGTGATTTCCTTGCATCTGCTGCCCTGGGTCTTGATCTGATTCAGCGCCCGGCGGAATTCTTCCAGGTTCTGGCACTGCACCAGGTCTTCTTCATCCAGCAGATCGCCGATCCAGCCGGCTTCTTCAACCATGATGGCAATGGGGTTGTTGATCTCATGGGCAATGCCCGAGGCCAGTTCTCCAACGGACGCCAGCTTTCCGGCTTCGATCACCTGCTCGTTCATCATCTCCTTGCCCTGATCGGCTTTTTTGATATACGCGACCATTTTCCTGGAAAGCAGAAACGCCATGACGATGATGCCGATGCCGCCGATAACCAGGATGAGGATGGACAGGTTCCGCGTTTGATTGAGATCGGAAAAAGCATCCGCGTCCTCCTGCTGATAAACCAGAATCCATTCCTTGTCTTTCAGCGGCGTTGTCAGATAAAGGAGATCCCTGCCCGCGTAATTGACCTTGCCCACCGATATCCCCCTGTCTCCGATGGGTTTTTCCTGGACGGTGTCCAATCCGATATCATCGGGCTCAACGGGTTTGTTCGTCTCTGATGCATCACGGAAATGGTGACCGCTGATAAATTTCTGTTGAAATTCCAGGCTCAGCTTGGGTTCCAGACGGGGTTTGGTCTGGAATTCCCCGTCCTTGTTGATGATGAAGGCGGAACCGGTTTGTCCGATATGCACGCTTTCCACCAGCGCGTTGAATACCTCGAAATCGATCGTGGCCCGAAGAATCCAGTCTTTTCCTTCGTGTTTCTGCTTGACCGTGATGATGAAATGGGGCTGCCGGCGAAGGCCCAGAAACACGTCGCTGATGTAATAATTCTGATGGATGGCTTTTTGGAACCATTCCGTCTGGCCATAATCGGCTTTTTCAAGTTTGAAGGCTCCGGCATAGGCCACCTGAACACCCCGGTCATCCACCACCCCCAGATCGACAAAAACGCCCCCATAGGATTTTTGCAGGATGGCCAGTTTCTGGTCCAGATACGTTTCGTCTTTTATCTGGTCATAAGAGACCGAATTGGCCAGGTTCACCACATAGGCCAGTTTATCGTTTAAAAACATCGTAACGCCCTGCTGGTGTTTTTGAACCACCTCCATCAGGTGCGCGATCACTTTTTCGCGGTATGAGTTTTCAAACCGGTATTCATTGAGGGCGCTGATCAACAGAAGGGGAGCGAACGACACCAGGATGACGATCAGCATCATGTTTCGCATCAAGGCCCGGTAATAGGGTTGAATTTCCATTTGCTCCCCCTTTCTTGATTCAGCGGATAACCATTACTTCGGCGCCGGTTTGTTTTTTCAGTTGTTCCAGGTGATCTTCGACGCTTCCATTGAAAAGGGCTTTTTCGAAAAAGGTCCGGGGTTCATGACCCAGCACCAGAAGATCGGCTTTTTCCTCCTGAACCACCTGTATCAACTCATCCAGAACCTGCCCTTTTCTGAGGATTTTCTTGGCATCCACACCCTGCGTTTTGGCGATTTCTTCGGCAAATTCCAGGAACTGCTCTCCCAGGCGGTCCAGCGAATCCGCCACCGCTCCGGAGGTGATGAAACCGCTGCCCCGTCTTAAAAAAGATACATCCACTACATAGACGTAAATCAGTCCGGCATTGAGCTTTACTGGCCATAACCGCGGCTTCGAGCGCCGCTTTCTGGGAATGCAGGGACCCTGTCACTCCGCATACGATTGTTTGTGTAACCCATATTGACTCCTATGTCTTTGATTATGACGGCTCAGACGCGGATCTGTCTTCAGTCCGTCCGAGCCGTATCGTCTTTTTACATTTCCACCAGCAGCAACCATCCGGAACACAGGATGATGGTGATGATCATCGGGATAAAGGCCGCCTTCAGGTAAGCCATGAAGGAGATGGGATAGCCGGCCCGCTCGGCCATGCCCACGGTGACCACATTGGCGCTGGCCCCGATCATGGTGCCGTTTCCGCCCAGGCAGGCTCCCAAAGCCAGTGCCCACCACAATACGCCGCTCTGGGCTCCGGGGATGACGGTCGTCAGATACCCCACGATCGGCAGCATGGTGGCGGTGAACGGGATGTTGTCGATGATGGCGGAGGCTATGGCGGATACCCACAGGATCATGAGAATGGCGACCACGAGGTTGCCCTGGGAGACATCCTTGACCCAGCCGGCGATGATCTGGATCAGGCCGGTTTCCTCGGCCCCGGCAACGACCATGAAGAGCATGATGAAAAAAATCAGCGTGGGCCATTCGATTTCTTTTTCAAGCATCTCGACGATATCCACCTTGCTGATCACCATCAATATGGCCGCTCCGATCATGGCCGCGATGCTGGGCTCCATGTGCAGGACGCCGTGAATGATGAAAAGAAAGATGACGATCCCAAGAATGATCCCGCATTGTATCAACAGACTCTTGTTGGTGATTTTGTATTCATCCCGAAGCTTTTCGATCATCTTTCCCACATCTCCCACCTGGGCCTTCAGGTAGTCTTTTTTATACCAGTACAGGAAATAGACGATGCGTAATGGCAAGGCCAATGACATTGACCAGGGACAGATTCATGATAAAATCGACAAAAGACAGTTTGGCGTAGGATCCGATCATGATATTGGGCGGATCGCCGATCAGGGTGGCGGTGCCGCCGACGTTGGAGGCAAAAACCTCGGGCATCAGCAGGGAAATCGGGTTGATCTTTAAGGTCAGCGCGATTTCGATGGTTACCGGAATGATGAGGAGCATGGTCGTGACATTGTCCAGAAACGCCGATGTCACTGCGGTGACAAACATGAGAATGGCCGCCAGGACAAAGACATTGCCTTTGGCCATCTGATAGGATTTATAGGCCATCCACTGGAAAACGCCGGTTTTTTTCATGACCCCGACGATGATCATCATGGCCATCAGAAGAAAGATCACGTTCATGTCGATGGCGTGTATGGCTTCTTCATAAGTCAGGATGACAAAATTCGGGTTGAACGATCCCGCGGTGTAGGTGATGGTGAGAAGGACGGATGCGCCCAGAAAAGCCGCCAGGGTCCGGTGCATGAGCTCGAATGCAATGAGCGCATAGACGGCAATTAAAACGAGGCTGGCGATCCAGAAAGCAGGGGTGATGACCCGGACCAGGGTGAAATTGCGATGGGCCAGGTAGTAGTCCACGCCGTTTTCTTCGCTTCTTTCCCAAACGATGTTCTTCAGATCAATATGCCCCGAGCTTTTAAAGGAAGGTTTTTCCGCTTCTATCTGCACTTTTGCCCCGGCAAGCGAGCCTTTGGGTAAAGTCAGCTCTGCTTTATATCCGCCGGATTTTGAAGTGGTCACTTCCTCTTCGATATGTATCTTCTTGCCATTTAAAAAAAACTGGAGAGTCACATCTTTCAGGGGTTTCCCCTGATCGTTGGTAATGGTTCCGGTCACCACCAGGATATCGGATCGGGCCGCTGCCGGCATGCGCCAGGGTCATGGGGTATCCCCATGGCCATCAGCCAGACCAGAAGCGCGCCGACAATCAATTTGATTTTTTGTCATCGGAAAAATCCTTTCTCTCAGATTCTATGTCAGGTGAATAAAGTTGCTATGATCTGATCAGGTTGATATGCCATGATTCATAGGTATTCCATTTATCGACAAAATGACCGGTTTATTTGAGCAGTACCGGCATGCCCATGAGCGGCCAGATGAAGTAGCAGAAAAGCGCCAGCAATGTCATGAGTATCGCGCTGGGAATGCAGCCATAGAGGAAAAACTCCCCGGTGGTGAACTGCTTGCTCTCATAGGCGATGGCGTTGGGCGCAGCGCCGATCAGCAGGTTGAAAGGCATGCCGGCGGTGGCCAGGGATGCAAAGAAAATGACGTGGGGCGCCACGCCCAGATAGCCGGCGATGACCAGGGAGATGGGAAGCGCAATGGCGATGGCCGCCACGTTCATGATGAAATTGGTCAGACACAGAACCAGAAAGGCGATGGCCAGAACAAAGACCAGCCAGGGGGCCGTCTGAAACCAGGTGACCCAACTGACGGCCATCCATTCGGCGGCCTTGGTGTCGTAGAGGCAGTAACCGATGCTCATGGCGCCGCCGAACAGCAGCAGGATGTTCCAGGGAATGGATTCCATTTCTTCCACGCCGAGGATTCTGGCCAGAAAGAAAGCCAGAACAGGCACCAGCATGATGCACGCCCGGTCCATGTCCTTGAAAAAGGGAATGGGGGAAAAGGACTTGAGCATGAAAAGCCCCAGCACCACGCTAACCATGACCATGACGAAAATTTCCTTGGAGTTTATGGGACCCAGTTCCTTGGCCAGGCCGTTGACCCGTTCCCGCAACCCGTCGATACGGGCTTTTTCCGGTTTGAAGCAGAAGATCACGATGAGCCAGATGAGAAAGACCATGAGTCGCGCCCAGGGGGAGCATGTACCAGGTGAGCTCGAAGAAACCGATTTCAGTGCCGCCTGTGAATTTTTTGAACATGCCGGCGCCGGCCACGCCCCGGGCCGAACCCAGGAAGGTGATGACCGAGCCCGCGCCCGCTGTCCAGGCCATGCCGATGAAAAGGCCTTTGCCGAACCGGGTGGGCTTGTCGGATTCGCTGTAAAGGGAATTGATGGCCATGAGCAGCGGGAACATGGCCGCGGCCACCGCGGTGTGGGCCATGAGCAGGGTCATGCCGGCCACGATGAGAAAGGTGCCGAGCAGGATAAAATTGGTGTTTTCGCCCACAACCCCCAGCATTTTGTAAGCCATGCGCTTGGTCAGGCCCGAGTGGGCAAAGGCGAGCCCCATGACAACGGAGCCGAAGATAAACCAGACAGAGGGGTCAAAAAAATCTTTCAGGGCCGCATCCGCCGGCCGGATCGAAAAAACGACCTGAAAAAAACCGATGGCAATGGCGGTGGCGCCGATGGGCATCACCTCGAAAATCCACCATGTGGCCGCCATCAGAAAGAGCCCTACTGCCATCCTGCCCTGTGACGGCAGGGGAAAGTGCTTGCCGACGGGATCCACCGCATCCGGCAGTTCGTTCATAAAATAGAAGGTGAAAAAAAAGGCAAGTCCCAGAACGATAAAAAATATTCTTTTCCAGTCAATATCCAGCTTTTTGGAGGCGCTGACGATCTCATCGGAGATATCATGCAAGATTCGCTCCCACCGGTATGTTTCTAATGTCCTCTGCCATGGCAGCCAACTCCTTTCACTTATTGCAAATGCGGATCATCCGATGCGCATGGTGATTCCTGTTGAATAATTCTTGAATTTTCAGCAGTGTTTGTAGTCATGACCAGAAACCCCTTATCGCACCTGCAAAGCAATTTCCCGTTTAGATTGTGCAGGTTTTGACCTTGTCGCAAATTCCCTTGAACACGTCGCTCATTCGCAGGATTCCGGAGATGCTGTCGCCTTTTTTGACGATCAGCGACTGATGACGTCCCATGACCAGCAGGTGAATGGCCTCATCCAGCGAGGCGTCTTCTTCGATATATTCCCCTGGCGTGGGTTTGCTCATGATGTCCTTGACCCGTATTTCCGAGGCTTTGCGGCAGAGATCCTCCAGCGGCTTTCGCCAGAGTCCATACTCTTTCATCATCGAGCGGAGATATTCCGGGCTGAATCCAAAGCGCGATGTTTCGGTGATGTTTTCGATGGCCCGGTATTTGGGCTCGATTCCGGCGCTCACATCCCACTGGGTCAGCTTTCCCACCACACGCCGGTTTTTATCGAGAACCAGAATGGCCCGGTGTTTTTCACGGCCCTGTTCCACATTTTTCTGGGCTTCTTCCAGCGCCAGGATCGCCTCGTTCAGTGTGGCGTCCTCGAAAACCGTCGCATACTCGGCAAGCGGCACCATCAATTCCTTAACTTTCGTCGATTGCATATTTCCCCTCATATCAATATCTGTTAAATATCAGGCCCAGCCCTTTCGGGACAGTATCCGTTCGATTTCCGCCTGCCGGATGCGGGTTTCCTGCTCGGACTTCCGCTTGTAGGCCAGCGCGAGTTTTTCAACCAGGTCCTTGGTTTCCGTCGGTTTCAGGAGATAGTCGTAGGCGCCGATCTTCATGCCTTCCACGGCGGATTCCACGGTGGAATGGCCGGTGAGCATGATGACTTCCACCAGGGGGTTGAACGCCTTGATTTCTCTAAGCACGGTCACCCCGTCTTTTACGGGCATCTGGACATCCAGGAGAACGACATCCACGTCTTTTTCCCGGATCAGCCCCATTGCCTCATCTCCCGAGTACGCTTTGGAGGTGGTAAAATCCCTGGCCTCCAGGCGCTCGGCAAGCACATCGATGAAATCCTTTTCGTCGTCTACCAGCAGCACGCGTATCTTCATTCATTCATCTCCTTAATTTGTTGATGTTCAAAACGGTTATTCTCTCGCATCTGAATCCTGCGGTTTATCCTGAATGTTTGTCTTTTTTGCTTTTTCTCTTTCCTGATTTTCTCTGCCTTGCAGCGGTGATCCGTTCGATCAATTTTTTCATGTCAAAGGGAATGTGAAGTTCATCAAAAGCGCCCAGTTTCATGGCCTGGATGGAGGCAAAAAGCGAGGTGCCTTCGGCGGGGGTCATGAGAATCACTTCGATAAGGGGTTTCATTTCCTTGATGGTCTTCAGCAGCATCAATCCCCCTTGTTTGAATTCCCGCATTCCCAGAAGCACCACATCGATGATTTTGCGCTGAAGGATCTGTCTGGCTTCAGTGTCCTGACAGGCCTCGTAAACCTTGAAATTTTCCACGCGCAGGCGTTCGGCCAGATGCCGGCGAAAGGCATCGTCAATTTCAACAATCAGCAATTTTGTTTTTGAATCCGGCAAAACCATGTGCTCCATGCAACAGGCGCATCACAATCCGATACGCCGATAAACCCTGAAAAGAGGTTTTTATATTTGTGTGATATTTTCGTCGGCATATATTAGCAAAGAGTGTGCCACATTTATATATATTATAATATCAATTTGTTAGAATAATATGGTACAAATGAATTAACGGTATGTGCCAATATGAAACTTAATGAAACATATTGAATAAGACAATATGAAACAATATAGCACAATATTAATATTAAGAATTGGTTTTGTCGGCGTTTTGTTGCAGTGCTTTGAAATGGAGATATCCGGACCCTGGCGCGAATCGCCACAAGGAAAATCAGGATAAATTTGGATTCGCGGGAGTCAGAAGGCGATAAGACGGGGAATTGCCGGAACCTGCCTGATACCGTTCGGCGTCAGGCAGATACTGCCGGTCGCAACCTGGCCCCTGGCATTCAGCACATTTGCGGCTTTATTGGAGAAATCTTTCAGGCTTGGTTGGGGGGATTGTTACCAGCCTTTTCCGCCGATGATGTTCTTGATTTTTTCTTCGGACTGTTTTTCTACCAGAATCATCTTCTTTGCCTGGGCTTTTTTGATTTTCTCAGCCAGTGTCCTCAAGTCCGCCGGCTTTTCCATCAAGTCCATTGCGCCCAGCTTCATGGCCTCCACACCTTTTTCAATCGTGGCATGGCCGGTCAGAAGAATCACCTGAAGCTCCGGTTTTTGGGCTTTCAGCACTTTCAGTGCTTCCAGGCCATCCATTTCCGGCATCTGCAGATCCAGGATAATGGCATCGAACGATTCCGCTCCGGCCATTTGAATGGCTTCTTTGGCGGAAGCCGCGGTGGATACGTTCATGCCCCGGTTCTTCATCCGTTCGGACATGATGCTGAGAAAATCCATTTCATCGTCAACCAGCAATATTTTTTCTGTCATCATTACCTCCGATGGGCGTATGTAAAAAAGTGCCCCCTTTTTTCAACAGGCAGCCATGTCTGCCGGGAGCGTGATGATCAGCTCCCGGTGCTGCGAATCCGTGGACTGAGTGGCCTTCAGGTAGTCTAGCAGTTTAATGGCGTTGTCACCTGTTGCCGGAGCATCGACGGGTGAAAAAATGACGGCCGCGCCTTCCGGCTGCGATCGAAGCGTAAGGGTAATTTCTTTTTCCGCGCCGGCTCTTTCGAAGATTTCCTTGAGACATAACCAGATGAGATTTTCGATGTAAAACAGACGGGTCGTCACGCAAATGGGTTGTGGCGGCGGTATGTAATTCAGCGTGACGCTCTTCATGGCGGCAAGCCGGGCAGACAGCGCAACGGTCAGCGCCAGGGTTTCTCCCAGATCGATGCAATTCACCGGCTCATCGGCGCTGTGGGCAAAACGGTTCATATTCCGGATAATCCCGTCGGCGCGCTGAATCTGTTTGCCGATGTTGGCGGCCAGATTTTTCAGCCTGACAGGATCGAGAGGCCGGCCTTTTTCCGCCATTAAAGACAGATCTTCCAGCAGTCCGGCATTCTCATTGATGATGGCCAGGGCATTTTTCAGTTCATGCGAAATCGATGCGGATATGGAACCAAAACAGTGAAGTCCGCAGTCTCCAATGGTTTCCTGGTAATCGTTCATTTACTTTCTCCTTGTCGCTGTATCGCCTCATGCATTTTTTCAAGCAGGGATTCGATTTTTACCGGTTTTACCAGGTAGAAATCTTCCCCGGCTTCCGCCGCGCCGATTTTGAAATCATCCTCGGAACCGTGTCCGGTCAGGAACAGGAACTTCATTTCCGGATGCAGGGTCTGAAGCCGTTTCTTCAGCTCCAGACCGTTCATTTTGGGGAGCTTGACGTCGAGAATGGCAAGGTCAAACGTCTCGGTTTCAACCAGTTCCAGGGCCGCCATGCTGCTGGTGACCCATCTGGCATCGATCCCTCTGATCTGCAAACGTTCGGCCAGTGTTGAAACCAGTTGTTCTTCATCATCAACCAGCAATACGCGCATGACCCTCTCCTTTTTTCTTTGTATAGATCAACGGCAAATGGATCGTAAAGCGGGTGCCCTTGCCGACCGTGCTTGTAACAAAAATTGTTCCGCCGATTTCCTGCACCAGCCCGTAGGTGATGGACAGCCCCAGTCCGGTGCCGCCGGTCCGGCTTTTGGTGGTAAAAAAAGGTTCAAAAATCCGTTCCATATCCGATTCTGAAATCCCGCATCCGTCATCCGCAACATTTATCGAGATCGCGTCATCGCCGCGTCTGGATACCTTGATTTCCAGCCTGCCGCCATCGGCCATGGCGGCAAAGGCGTTGTTGATAAGATTCAGAAAAATCTGCTGAAGTTTTCCCCGATCGCTTTCAAATTCGGGGATATCATCGGGAATATCAACCGAAATCGTGATGCTTCGGTATTCGGCCTCTTTGCCCATAAACCCCAGCACATCCTGAATAACGGATTTTACGTTGAGCTTCTGGACACTCACCTCGATGTGCCGGGCAAAGTTGAGCAGCCGCTTGGTGATGGTTCCGCACCGTTCCACGGATGAAATAATGGAATCGACCAGGCCGTTCAGCTTGGAATCATTAGCATAATCTTTTCGAAAGGTGAAGATGTCTTTGATCAGGCCTGCTTTTTCATTGATAATGGCCAGGGGATTGTTGATCTCATGCGCCACGCCCGCGGCCAGGCGTCCGATGGAGGCCAGCTTGTTGGCGTATTCGACCTTGTGGAGCGTCATGACCCGCTTCTGGTCCGCCAGAAAGATGTTGTTGACCAGATACGTGGATACGCCGATAACCACCACCAGAATGGCTGAAATGCTGACCGCCAGAAATCCGATCAACTGGGATCGGGTCTTGAACCAGGGTTTCATCAGCTCGTTTTTCTGCTTGGTGACGATCAGGATGAACGGGGTGTCCGTGATATAGGCGTAACCGACGATCAGTTCCTTTCCGTCCCTGTCCAATGTCTGGTAAACAACCGTTTTTGGAGAGTATTCCGGAATCGAAAGCGGAAACTTTTCCAGTTCTCTGGTCTGGTATCGGGATGGCGTCTGAAGAATGCCGTCATGGTTGATGATAAAGGCATCCCCCATGCCCGCAACTTCCTGTTCCGATAAAATCTTCTTGAACCGTTCCATGTCCAGGGCCGCCCGAAGGACAAAAGAAGATCCGTCCGGCAGATTGTGTTTGACGGCGACTACAAGATGGGGAACATTGCGGAGGCCAAGAAAAACATCGCTGATGTAATCGTTTCGCTCCAGAACCTCCCGATACCAGGCCTGAGTGCTGTAGTCTGCGCCGATAAGTTTATAGGGCCCGACATAATTGACTTGAACGCCGGACTCGTCTATCACGCCGATATCGGAAAACCCGCCCAGGCTTTTTTTCAGATTTCCCAGAATCTCGGACAGGCGCTCCGGGTCTTTCAGGCGTTCAAAGGTGTTGTCATGAATGATGAAATTCAGGGCGAATTTCCGTTCATCCAGAAAAAAAGAGATGCTCCGCCGGGTATTGGAGACCAGGCGGGAGGTTCTGAGCAGAATTTCCGATTCAATGGCATTCTGGGTGACGTTGTAATCGATGATTGCCATCAGGATCAGCGGGATCAGGGCAACTCCCGCGGTCAGAAAAGCCGCCTGTTTCCAGATTCTTCGAAAATTGAACAGGGATTTGAAAGGACCCGCGGCAACATCATGATGGTCCCAGAATTTGGGTATGAAACGATTTGTTATCATGGCTTCCTCACGGTGTCACGCGCAGTCGATTGCATTCATGAAACTCCGGATATTTTCTTCTGGGCCTGAATTTTTTCATTGGCTTTTTTCAGGGTTTCGCTCAACACATCGATGTCAACGGGTTTCTGCAAATAGGCAAAGGCGCCCAGATTCATGCAGGTTTCCCGGTCGGCTTCCGAGCCATGCCCGGTAAGGATGATGACTTCGATTCCCGGCTGGGTTTCCTTGACCCTTCGAAGGACTTCGATGCCGTCGATGCCCGGCATTTTCAGATCCAGAATCATGACTTCGGGCTCTTCCTCGTGAACCAGTTTCAGGGCGGATTCCCCGTCAAACGCCACGGCGGAGCCCATGTCCCGAAGGCTCAGGCGTTCGGACAGGGTTTGAACAAATTCCCGTTCGTCATCCACGAGCAAAACCTTGGAAGGAACTTCAAAATCAAATTTCCGGTAAATGTCCGACTGATGAAAATCCTTCCCCACGCAGGTCTCGATGGTTTTTACGCCCGGAACCAATCCGGCAATGGATTTGAGCTCCTGCTCCAGGCGGCTCAGCATCAGCACATTCTTGTTGATGGTCAGGGTAACCGTGCCGTTTGCGGCGCTGACGCCCACCTGATGGCCTGCGTTGACCAGGGCGACTTCCACCTGGGCGGAAAGGCGGAAATCATCGACGGTTTTTCGGGATTGTTCCGTCTTTTGAAGCACATCTTTTTTCAGGTTTTCCAGAATCAGTTGAATGGCCTCGGCGGTATTGGTCTTGTTCATGGGCAGGATCATGTCATAAAGGGCGGGACTCCATGGATCGGCCAGGTTGAATAATGCATGGATCCAGGCAGCGCAGTCTTCATCCTGCCGGTGGATCCATTTCGCCGCTTCTTTTTCGGATATCCCCTTGGCTTTTGCCGCCAGGGCGATCCTGAAACTCATGTCCGCAATCAGGCAGATCCGCAGGACATGGCTGATTGTTTTGGGTATCAAATGGCCGGAAAAACCGGACAGCAACAGGTTGTCGTCCGTCAGTTTTTCGGCAAGCGCCAGTTTGAGATAGGCGATCGAACGTTCCTTTTCATGCGTAAACTTGTTGAATATCGATGTCCGGGATACAAAGGCGCGGCTGATTTTGGATGCATCTATTCCCGAAAGTCTTGCCGCCGCATCTGTCAGGTCGCTGTCCGTAACCTTTGATATCCGGTATGGGCGATGAGTTCCTGAAGGACGATATCTTCATTGCAAAACGTACCTGGAAAAATCGTAATTATTGGCATTTCAGACCCCTTATCTTTTGATTTTGTAGTGTTTGAACTGAAACCAGTTTTCAATTAAAAATTCGAAATTCAAAGCACGAAATTCGAAACAATATTCAAAACCATAATGTTCAAAACGGTGCGTGTTCAAGCTGTTGGTTTTGTTCATGGATCAATTCAGGTTGCAGACCGTCAAAGGGCATACCGGTTCATCGCCATCCTTGTGCGTGGGTTCATAAATGGCGCGAATGGCTTTTTCCATTGTCGGATACAAATGGTCCAGGCCGATTTTTGCAGCCAGGTGGGTGCGGTCAAGCACTTTCATCACCGCTTCATTCACCCCGCTCAGGGAAATGTCCAATCCGGCGCTGCGGATTCGGTCTATCAGCAAAGATAGCGTTTCTTCTCCGGATGCGTCAATATCATTAATGCCGTTGGAGACAATTAAAATGTGTTTGAGCGTTTCCCGGCTCAGCATCAGTTCGGTGATCTGATCGTCCAGATAGCTGGAATTGGCGAAAAACAGGGGTCCGTCAAACCGGATCAGGGAAACATATTTGCATTCATGCAGGCCGTGGGTCGTGACGCACCGGAGCGCATCGTCTTCGTCCCTGGCAAGGGAGACAATGTTCGGCCGCATGCTCTTGTAGAGAAAAACCATCAGGGAAAGGGTAACGCCCACCATAATCCCTTTGTCCAGATGCGGCGCAAACCACAGGGTGCAGGCAAAGGAAATGATGGAAATGGCCCCGTCGTATTTTTGTGCTTTCCAGGCATGGACAAAACCGGAGATGTTGATCAGGCCGATCACCGCCATCATGATGACGGCAGCCAGAACGGACTGGGGCAGATGATAGAGCAGGGGGGTAAAAAACAGCAGGGCGATTACCACCGCAATGCTGGTAAAGACACTGGAAAGTCCGGATACGGCGCCTGCCTGAAGGTTTACGGCGGACCTGGAAAAGGAGCCCGATGTCGGATAGCTTTTGCCGATTGCGCCCAGGATATTGGCCAGTCCCTGACCGATGAGCTCCTGATTGGGATCCAGCCGCTGGCCGGTTTTTCCGGCCATGGCCTTGGCAATGGAAATGGCTTCCATGAATCCCAGAAGGGAAATGATGGCCGCATAGGGAAAGAGCTGAAGGATAATATTCAGGCGGATTGTCGGAATGGTAAACGCGGGAAGCCCCTTGGGAACGGTTCCGACAACTTCACCGCCGCCGATCATTCGGATTTTATCCAGTTTCAGCGGCGAATTTCCCAGACGGATCCGCCAGATCCGCCCATCGGTTTTTGCATCCTGCGGAATATTGTCATTGGGGAAAAAATTCAGGGAGCCGTCCGACTGCTGAACGCCGACAAACAGGAAATTTCGGATTTCCTCCCGATAAATCTGCGCGTCGTAATTGATCAGATCGCATTTGGTGGAAAGCATTTTATCCTGGTGTTCGGCTTCAAGGGTTGCCAGCATATCATGTCTGTGTTTGGCGTCTTCGATTTGTTTGTTGATTTCGGTACGCTTTTCAGCGATGGGAGCGATGGAATTGACGGCGGAATTGAATTTATCCACCATTTCAATGGCTCTTTTGGAGTGGATGGCCGTGATGTTCGCGGTGACGTCATGTTCGAAATTCATGGCCCAGGAAAGGACGGTGGTAATGACAACCGCCACCAGAACATTGGGAATTTTGGGAGCCATCCGCTTCAGCCCATACATGATGGCGAATGCCAGGACCCCCATGGCAAGGGTGGGCCAGTGCGTGTAATGCATGGCCGCCTGAACGACCTTGATGATGGTTTCATAATGATGGGGGGCATTGTCGACATTGACGCCGAACATTTTTGAAAGCTGGGATGTGGCGATGATAATGGCGGCGGCATTGGTAAAACCGTTCACCACCGGATGGGAAAGAAAATTGACCACCAGGCCCAGCCTGAGAACCCCGAGGCTGAACTGAAAAACGCCCACCATCAGGGCCAGCAGAATCGCATATACGATGTAGCCTTCACTGCCGGCGGTTGCCAGCGGCGCCAGAGACGCCGACGTCATCAGGGAGACCACGGCAACCGGTCCGGTTGCAAGCTGGCGGCTGGAGCCGAAAAGAGAGGCGATCATGGGCGGGAGAAATGAAGCGTAAAGGCCATAATAAGGGGGCAGACCGGCAAGCTGCGCATACGCCATGGATTGCGGGATCAAGACGAGCGCTACGGTCAATCCGGCAAGACCATCGGTTCTGAGGTCTGATACGGTGTAGTTTTTAAACCAGGCCAAAAACGGAAAAAATCGCTTTAACATGCATGCCACCTATCCTGTAACGGGTTTATTTTCCAGCATCCTCCTGCAGGATGCAATCAGTTCATTAAACAGCGCGCCGGCGTCGTAAAGGTTGTAGAGTTTGAAGCGCACCAGCCCATCCACCATCGTAAATACAATCAAGGCGGTTTTTCTGGCAGGCATGGGGCCGATGGAACCATCGGCCTGGCCGGCCAGAAGGGCCTGTTCAAAAATGTCCACGAAACAGTTGTAAATGGACTCCAGATGGTCCCGGCAAACCGGATTGACTTCCGCCAGTTCATAAGGATATCTGCGGTGAAGCAGCAGGAAAAGATCTTCCTTTAATCCTGACAGATACAGATAAAAAGAAATCGCGCCTTCCATCATCTCGATGCCGGTTTCAAATTTTCGGTTCTCGATATAACGGCTGAATTCGGAGAGAATGTCTTCTTTGGCGGTTTTTAAAATTTCCAGGAAAATATCCTGTTTCGTTTTGAAATGGTAAAAAATCGTCCCTTCCGCCGCACCGGTGGTTTTGGACAGTTCCGCCATGGAAGTGTCTTTAAAGCCTTTTCTGGCAAAAAGCTGCATGGCCGCCCGAAGAATAATCTCTTTTTTTTTCATCAACAGATCCCTGTAAAATTAAACTGAGTACTCAGTCGGTTTTTGAATAGCCCAATGAAACACGGTGTCAACCTAAAAATGTATTCAGTGAAAGGGGAGTCTTTGACGGAAGCTGATGCGGAGCTGTTCTTGGAGGAAAAAATTACAGATTGGACAGTTTCAGGACAAGATCGTCGATGTTCACCGGTTTTATCAGATAGTCCACGGCTCCCAGGCGCATGCCTTCTATCCCGTCCCGGGTGGAGGCATGGGCGCTCAGCAGCAGGACCTGAATTCGGGGATATCGGGTCTTGATTTGCTGGAGCACAACCAATCCGCTGATATCCGGCATCCGGACATCCAGAACCACTGCCTGCGGCTGTTCCGCTTCGATCATGCGCAGCGCCTCTTCCCCGCTGACAGCGGTCCTGACGGCGATTCCCCGGAGAGTCAACCTTTCGGCCAGCGTGGTTATGAATTCATATTCATCATCGACCAGAAGAACGCTTGGTTTTATTCACGTTGTCTCACCATTTACAATTGCGGGACATACAGGATGGCGCCAGACCGAAGCGTGCCCATTGTAAACGCTTCGAGCACCCGATCGCAGGCCCCGATCACGGAGTCGAATACATGGATTCGTTTCCATGTAAGATATTGATAGTATTCTTCTTCTATGCCGCCACAGATGACCGTCTGAATGTCCGCGGTCAGAATCATGTGGCACAAGTTCCTCCGCGGAAGCCCGAGGCAGCACCACGGATTTTTCATCTTCGATCCGGTTGTCCGGTCCGATGGATGCAATGAACACTTCGGTGGTCAGATCAAACCGGGGCGCCACGTCGTTTCCATACAGGCAAATCAGGACTTTCTTATGCATGCGTCAGAGCCTTTTGAAGAAACTGCTGCTTTTCCCATCGTCGGTGTTTACACGGGATCCGCCAATCCATGATGTTTCATTTTCCTCCACAACGTGCTTCTTCCCCACCCCAGGATCTCGGCAGCCTTGCTTCGGCGTCCCCTGGCCTTCAGCAGCGCATCCATGATCATCGTTTTTTCCGCGGAAGCCCAGTCCTTCTCGGGTATTCTGGTCTGGGTTTCCGGGGTCCAGAGGGTCTGGGGTTCCTTTTTTTCCTCCCTGTCCCAGTCCCTGGCATTGGGATCGGTCAGGTAGGCCGGCAGATGCTTGAGCAGAATCTGATCTTCTTCGCAGATATTGACGGCATATTCAACGATATTCCGGAGCTCCCGCACGTTGCCGGGATAGGTGAAGTCCAGAAGCAGGCGAAGCGCTTTGCTGGAAAATCCCTTGATGGGTTTTTTTAATCGCGTCAGATAGGAGCGCATGAAATGATCGAGAAGCAGGCGGATATCATCTCCCCGCTCCCGGACAGGCGGCAGATGCAGGCGCACCACGTTCAGTCTGAACAACAGATCTTCCCGGAATCGGCCTTCCCGGACCATCAAGCCCAGATTCCGATGGGTGGCGGCGATGACGCGGACATTGACCTGAAACCCTTTGGTGCCCCCCAGGGGAAATACGACCTTATCGTCCAGGAAGGTCAGGAGCTTCACCTGAAGCGAAAGCGGCAGATCTCCGATTTCGGTCAGATACAGGGTGCCATTGTGGGCCAGGCGGAATCTTCCGGGTTTGTTTTCAACCGCGCCGGTGAACGCCCCTTTTTGATGGCCGAAAAGTTCGGACTCCAGCAGGGTTTCGGGCAGGGCCCCGCAATTCACCTTGATGAAGGGATCCTTTCCCCGCTGGGATCCCTGATGGATGGCCTCCGCCACAAAATCCTTTCCCGTGCCGGTCTCGCCGGTGATCAGCACGGAGGAATCCGATTGGGCGATCACCGGAAGTACGCGGAAAATCCGTTCCATTTGAGGGCTGCGTCCGATGACCTGGCCAAATGCATAAGCCTGATCCGCTTTCCCGTTAAGGGATCTTAAAAGCCGGATATCTTCCACGGCCTCCAGATATCCCACGGTGCGGCCATCCATGTCCCGGATGACGGAAAAGGTGATGCGCACGGGGATTTTCTGGCGATCCCGGTTGATGATATTGGCTTCCATGCAGACGGCATCGGCTGAATCCTGCATGGAAAGGGCCGGACAATTTTCAAGGCAGGCATTGCTTCGCAGAATGTAGGCGCAGGGGATTCCCTTGATTTCCTGTCTGGAATAACCGGTCAGGCCCTCGAGTGTCCGGTTGAGCAGAACGATCTGCCGGTTTTTATTGAGTACGGCCAGTCCCAGCGGAATTTCATCCAGAAAGGACGGGAAAGCCAGCGGATTTTCGAAAAGTCCGGCAATCCTGGCCAGATGGTTATCCGGATTCCGATGATGATCTCTCATGTCTGTCCGCCGGTGGTCTGTCTGATCGGGCATTTGTTATTCATTGATATCGTGCCTGAGGTCACAGGCTGGGCAATCATCATAAGGTTAACCCGAGACACGAAACAAGCGAAATTCGAGATTATCGTATGGATTTTTTTCCGGAACGATATACAAGCCATTAAAAATCCGGCGATCTGCAAATGCGCTGACTCATATTGTTTTAATGCATGAATTAATTCAAATTGTGTAATCTATTTTTTTCTTGACTTATGGTCATGTCCTGCCTATTAATCAAATAATAGTTACAATGTGATTAAAATGTGATTGTTGTCTGCTGCCGTTTTGATAATTCATGATCTCCGGTGGCCCGATCACAACAGAAAGGAGTCAATCGTATGAAATTAAAACAAATATCCATTTCCATAGAAAACTCTCCGGGCAGGCTTTATGAAATCACCCGCGCCCTGGGAGATGCGGGAATCAATCTGCGGGCATTGAATCTGGTGGACAGCGGCGATTTCGGCATGCTGCGGCTTCTGGTGTCCGACCTGGCCAAAACCCGGCGAATCATGATGGAAAACCATATGCCGGCCCGGGTGGACGATGTGGTGGCGGTTGAGATCGAAGACAAGCCCGGAAGGCTGTCCGAGGTGCTGAAGCTGCTCATGGACGCCAAAATCAACGTCATGTACATGTATGCATTTATCGGCATGTCGTCAAACAACGCCGTCATGATTTTCCGCTTCAGCGACAATGACAGGGCCATCGAGATCCTTCTGGCCAGCGGGATCAAGCTGCTGGATGCCGAAGCTTTCGGCATCCTGGAAACCGAAAGCTGATTTTTTGATATCAAAGGGAGGATATTCCATGGATGAGAAACCGGCATTTTGCCCGAGATCCTTTGCGGTCATCGGGGCAGGTCCCGTAGGATGTATTGTGGCGGCCTTTCTTGCCAGAGGCGGATATGAGGTGACCCTGTGTGACGTCATTCCCGCATTGATTGAACCCGCCATCAGTCCCGGAATTCTGATCGAGGGCGCGGAAAATCTTCAGCAGTCCGTTACCCGGGTCTGCACGCAGATCGATGAACTGGCGGATCATATGCCGGATGTGATCTTCATCACGGTCAAAGCCAATGTGCTTCCCCTGATCTCTTCCGCCATCGAGGGGTTTTACCGGGAAGGCATGTACATCATCAGTTGGCAGAACGGGATCGACACGGAACTTGAAATCGCCAAGGTCCTGGGCCGGAAACCGGTCATGCGGGCCGTTGTCAATTACGGGTGCGGGCTGGTCAAGCCGGGTCATGTGAAAATGCCCTTTCACCATCCGCCGCATTACCTGCAGGAGATGGACCCGGACTCCAAACCGGCGGCCATTGCCATTGCCGAAGCCCTGAGCACAACCGGACTGTTGACCCGGCATACCGACAGCATTGTCTCGATGGTCTGGCGAAAAGGAATCCTGAATGCCTGCATGAACCCGGTTTGCGCGGTGACCGGGCTGACCATGGCCCAGGCCATGGGAGACCCCATCGTGTTTCAGATCGTGGATGCCCTGGTCAAGGAATGCGTCAAGGTGGCAAGGGCCAATGAAGTCAACCTGGGCTGGGATTTTTATCCGGGCGCCATCGAATACATGCGAAAGGCAGGCGATCACAAGCCTTCGATGCTGATGGACATTGAAAACAAGCGCCGTACCGAGATCGATTACATGAACGGAAAATTCATCGAATATGGCGCCCAGGCAGGCATCGAAACGCCTTATAACATCATGATCCGATCTCTGGTCAAGGCCATCGAATCCAAAAAATAAAGCGCTGCAGACGACTTAAACTGATGGATTCAATCCCATGAAGGATTCTTCAACCTGTATTTGCCGGAATCGATGTGGGCGCATCGCGTACCAAGGTCGTCATTCTGGATCGCGGGCAGCAGATCATCGGCAGGGCCGTGGTCAAATCCGGAACCGATTTTGAGGCAGCTTCCCGCCAGTGCCTGACCCTGGCCCTGGATATGGCCGGCCGCAGCGCCGAACTGATTGCAAAAGCGATGACGACCGGTTACGGCAGAAAAAATGTGGCCATTTCCCAGGATTCCAAAACCGAGATCAGTTGCCATGCCAGAGGATGCTATTATTATTTTCCCCAGTCCATCTCGATCATCGATATCGGGGGGCAGGACAACAAGATCATCAAACTGGATGATTCCGGGAAACGCCTCAGTTTCAAAATGAACCGAAAATGCGCTGCCGGCACCGGGGCGTTCCTGGAAGAAATGTCCGTACGCCTGGATATCCCGCTGGAAAACCTGGACGGCCTTGCCCGGCAGTCCCGAATCCATGGTTGAACTGGGGAGTTTCTGCACGGTTTTTTCCGCAACCGAAGTGCTTGAAAAGATCCGTCAGGGGAAAAAGGTTCCGGACATCGTCAAGGGGCTGTTTTTTTCGGTCATCAAACGGGTCATGGAAATGGACTCCTTGTCCGAGCATGTGGTGATGACCGGAGGGGTCGTGGCGCACAATGCCTATCTGGTTCAGATGACGGAGGAGATGATCGGCAGACCCATCCTGGTTCCGGAATATCCTCAGCTTACCGGCGCGCTGGGAGCTGCCCTGTACGCAATGGAGCACATGAGGTTTGACAGGGTTGAATGCTCAACTTAGGTACATATATTCCCTTTGGAAGGGGTTGGGGATCGGACAATTCAATCCCCCTCAGTCCCCTTTTCAAAGGGGAAGGTATCATTTTCATATCTGGGTGAGTATCCTGGGTAATTCATGAACGTAGCGTTTATCAACTTGCTGGTGGAAAGGTGACGGACATGGCTGAAGAAAAAAAAGTGGTTCGAAAGAAAATTGAAGCGACGGTTCAGATGAATCGCTATATGTCGGATTATTTTTATGAGCTGAATGAGGCGGATAAGACCCGCAGCCGCAAGATTGCCTGGTGCACGAGTGTGGGGCCCGCCGAAATCCTGAGAGCCATGGGGTTTCTGGTGCATTTTCCGGAGAACCACGGCGCCATGCTGGGCGCCACCCGGATGGCCACCGACATGATACCGATCGCCAACGCCAGCGGCTATTCGCCGGAGATCTGCTCGTATCTGACGGCCGATGTCGGCGCCTATATGAAAGGCGTTACCCCGCTTTCACGGGCCTATCCGGGAATCGACCGGGTGCCAAGACCCGATGTGCTGGTCTATAACACCAATCAATGCCGGGATGTTCAGGACTGGTTTGCCTGGTACGCCGCCGAATTCAAGGTGCCGCTGCTGGGAATTCACACGCACCGGGGCGTCAAGGATGTCGGCGATGACCATGTCGCCTCGATCGCCAGCCAGATGAAAGCCCTGATTCCCCAGCTTGAAGCCATTTCCGGCAATAAATTCGATATGGATAAGCTCCGCCATGTCCTGGCCCTTTCCAAGGAATGCTCCGGCCTGTGGAAAAAAGTCCTGGATACGGCTTCGGCCAAACCCTCGCCCATCACCTTTTTTGACGGCACCATTCACATGGGGCCGGCGGTTGTGCTGCGGGGCACCCAGACGGCCGTGGACTATTACAAGCTGCTGCTGGCGGAGCTGGAAACCCGGATCCAGAACAAGGTGGCGGCGGTTGAAGGCGAACGCTTCCGGCTGTACTGGGACGGCATGCCCATGTGGGGAAGGCTTCGGGACCATTCCGATCTGTTTGCCAGGGCCGGCGTGAATGTTCTGGCCTCGACCTACTGCAACAGTTGGATATTTTCCGCATTTGACCCGGAAGATCCCTTCAACAGCATGGCCAGGGCCTATACCGAGCTTTTCATCGTGCGGGCCGATGACGCCAAGGAAGACTATATCCGGCGCATGATCGAATTTTTCAAGGTGGACGGCATCATCTATCACGATGCCAAAACCTGTCCCAACAACTCCAACTGCCGGTATGGCATGCCCCAGCGGCTGGAGGCCCTGACCGGCGTTCCCAGTCTGACCATCAACGGGGACTTGAACGATCTGCGGCTGGTTTCCGACGAGCAGACCAAAACCAATGTCGAGGCCTTTATCGAACAACTCGAGGAGAAATGATATGCTTGAAGCCTTATTCAGACCCAAATCGGTTGCCGTGATCGGCGCATCCGCCAAGGAACTGTCGATTGGAAACCGGATCATCAAAAACCTGATCGATTTCGGATACACCGGGGCGATTTATCCCATCAATCCCAAGGCCGATGAAATCCGGGGCGTCAAGGCATACCCCTCCATATTTGACGTGCCCGGGGAAATCGATCTGGCCCATATGGTCATCGCCGGGAAATTCGTGCCCGATGCGGTGGAGGACTGCGGGAAAAAAGGGATCAAGGCCATCATCATCAATTCCGCCGGATTTACGGAAATCGGTCCGGAAGGCGCGGCCCTTCAGAAAGATTTTCTGGAGCGGGCCAAAAAATACGGGATCCGCATTCTCGGGCCCAATTGCCAGGGCATCATCAATACGGACCCCACGCTGAAAGCCTATTGCAATTTTACCTTTACCAAGCCCGAGCCGGGATTCATCTCGATCGTGGCCCAGAGCGGCGGCGTCGGCGAACTGATTCACCAGGGATTTTCGCAAATGGGCATCGGCACACGCATCTATGCATCCAATGGCAATGCCAGCGATGTATCCATCACGGAAATCCTGGAGTATTTCGGCCAGGATGAGGGCACCCGGGTGATTGCGCTTTACGTGGAGAGCCTGTCCGATCCCAAAGCCTTCATGGATGTTGCCGGAAAAGTGGCTGCCAAAAAAACCATCCTGGCCATGAAGGCCGGCAGGACCGCCGAAGGGGCCAAGGCATCCTCGTCTCATACGGGCGGGCTGGCCAAAACGGATATTGCGATCGAGCTGATTTTTGAAAAACTGGGCATTCTGACGTTTCGGGATGAGGGAGAGCTGTGCCAGGCGGCCGCGGCGTTCGCCGCCCAGCCCATTCCCGCAGGGAACCGGGTGGGGATCATTACCAATACGGGCGGGCCGGCGGTGATTGCAACCGATGTTCTGGTGGATGCGGGGATGCAGATCCCCACCTTGTCTGAAAAAGCGATGGCGGAGCTGAAAGGAAAACTGTTTGCGGAGGCCGCCTTCAGCAATCCGGTGGATGTATTGGCCACTGCCGATGCCGGCCATTTCCGGGCCGCGATGGATGTGATGATGGCCGAAGACCAGATCGACAGCCTCTATATCAATTTCGTCACCCCGTTTTTTGTGGATACGGAAAAAATCGCCCATCAGATCGCCGAAGTCAACAGCCAGCGGAAAAAGCCCATTGTCTGCAATCTCATGACAGATCCCCGGCAGTGGGTGGGGACCGTGGATATTCTCAAATCCGGCGGCGTTCCCTGCTACGGCTTTCCCGGTACGGCGGCGCGGGCCCTGGCGGCGTTGAGCCGTTACGGCGCCTTGCGATCGCGAAACATCGGCGACGCCAAACGGTTCTCCGACGTGGATTCCTCCCGTGTTGCGGGGATTCTGAAAAAAGCCGCTGATGCGGGCTGCGACATGTTGTCAGCCGGCGAGGTGTATTCGATACTCGATGCCTACCGGATTCCCTGCGCGGCATGGAAAATGGCGGATACGGCCGCCGATGCCGAGGCTGCGGCGGACGCCATCGGGTATCCGGTCGTGATCAAGGCCGATGCCGCGTCGGTCATTCACAAAAGCGATGTGGGCGGTGTCGCCGTCAATCTTCAGACCCGGGAAGCGGTACGGGATGCGGCTTCGAACATGTCGGCCAAAATCGGCGCAACGGATCTGAAGTTTTTGGTTCAGAAATTTCAGCCGGGCGGCAGGGAAGTGATTATCGGGGCCAAGGCTGAAAAAGGACTCGGGCATCTGATCATGTTCGGGCTGGGGGGGATTTATGTTGAGATTCTGAAAGATGTCTCATTTAAAATTACGCCGGTTACCGAAATCGAAGCCGGCGAGATGATCGCATCGCTTAAGACAGCGGCCCTGCTGCAAGGCGTCAGGGGCGAGGCGGGCATCGACCAGCCGGGCGTGATCGATGTGATCCTGCGCCTGTCTCAACTGGTCACCGATTTTCCCCGGATTCAGGAAATGGACCTGAACCCGGTCATGGCCTTTTCGGACCGGGTTGTTGCGGTGGACGCCCGAATCGCCCTGTAAGGTGATTTCCAGCAAAGAAAACCTCTGATCATTATAATGGGTTGATCGCTCCCAGGAATGAAAAGAGGTTTTAATCATTGTTTCGGCCATTACACAGCATCAATGACGTTGATCCGCGCAAATTTTTCTTTGAAATATATCATAATTATGATATATTAAAATCATAATTATGAGAGGAGGTTTGCTATGCCATTGATACGACCCATATCCGACTTGCGCAATCGGGCACTTGAAATATCCGAGATTTGCCATACTGAGGAACAGCCTGTTTACATTACACGTAATGGCAAGGGCGACATGGTTGTGATGAGCCAGGCACATTATGAGCGCCTTCAAAGCTTGATTGAATTGTATCATAAGCTTGGAGAAGCTGAAATTCTGGATTCAGGAGGCGAAAAGGGGATTTCCCATACGGAAATTATGAATAAGCTCAAGAATAAAATCAGATGACCGGTTCGCTGGAAATACGTTATTTAGCAACAGCAGAAAGAGATCTGGACGACATTTTTGAGTATATTATGAAGGATAGGCCGGTAGTGGCTTCATCACTTCTTGAAGAAATTGATCGATCAATTTCCCATCTGTCTCGCAACCCCGAACTTGGAGTCGTTCCGAAAGATGATCGATTGAAAAAACTGGGATATCGCGTTTTGATTATCAGAAAGTATCTTGTTTTTTATGTTGTAAAAAACGAGTCTATCCAAATTCGGCGCATTCTCCACGGCGCCAGGCAATACGGCTTTCTTTTTTAAAACCCGAAATAGGCAGTGTCGGCGCCCCATCTGCAATCTTACAACCCGCCGAAGGATTCATTCGAAATTTCAATTGCCGCAAACCGCGTCGGTCTTTCGAGATGATCACAATGGTCTTTCGGAACCAACCCCCCCTTATTTTTTTCTACGCATGTTTATTCATGAACCAGAAACCGGTTTCGCAGCTCCCGTTTCAGAATTTTACCCGCGGGGCTTTTGGGCAGCGTCTCAACCATCCGGAATTCCTTGGGGACCTTAAACGATGACAGATTGGACTTGAGATAAGTTTTGAGTCCGGCAATATCGACAGTGCGGCCCGGCGCCGGAATAATGAATGCCGTGATCCGTTCGCCCCATTCCGGGTCCGGCAGGCCGATGACCGCACACTCCTGAATTTCGGGACGGGTATACAGCAGTTCTTCCACTTCCCGCGGATACACATTTTCACCGCCCGTGATGATCATGTCTTTCAGGCGATCCACGATATACAGATATCCGTTGCCATCAATCCGGCCCATATCCCCGCTTCGAAACCAGTCCCCCCAGAAGACAGCCCGGGTTTCCTCGGGCCGGTTCAGATATCCCTTCATGACATTGCGGCCCCGGATGCAGATTTCTCCGGTTTGATCCGGTTCCAGAACATTCCCTTCCATGTCTCTGATCTGAACCTCAACCGTGCCGACAGGGGTGCCGACGGACCCGATCACATGCCGATGGTAATGATTGTAGGTGACCATGGAGGCGCTTTCGGTCATGCCATAGGCTTCATAAATCGCAAGACCGGTCCGCTCCCGCCACTGGCGGACCATCTCCGCAGGCATGCTGGCTGCCGCGGAAAAACAGTAGCGGACCGTGCCCAGCATTTCCTTCAGAGAGTTTAAAGCCAGAAGGCGGACATAGACCGTGGGCACGGCAAAGAGTTTGGTAATTCGGCCCGTGGCCATGGCATCCAGAATGCGATCCATGTCAAAGGACGGCATCAGTTCGATGCAGCCGCCGCTAAGCAATGTGGCATTCATGATGTGCATCTGTCCAAAGACGTGGTTCAGGGGTAAAAAGCATAAGGCCCGGTCCGTCTCGGCGGATTTTTCATTGAACACCACATTCCGTATCGCGGTATAGATGTTCTCGTGACTGAGCATGGCGCCTTTGGGAATGCCCGTGGTGCCTCCGGTGAACAAAATGGCGCAGGTATCATCCCGATCCCGGTCAACCGGTTTGAATTCCCCGGACCCCATCCCGGACAATTGGTGGAAATTGATATCTCCGCCCTGGCAGATGATGGTCTCCAGAATGCCGGGCCGTCGTAAGAAATTGAGTTCTTGCAGTTTTTCCGGAGACGTAAAGATCATTCGGGGCTTTGCCTCGTCGATCAACTGTTTCAGCTCCGGGCCCTGCAGAAGACCGGGCAGCGTTACCACAACAGCCCCGGTCTTGATCGCGCCGAAATAAACGGCAATCCATTCGCTCGCGTTGGGCGCGCAAATGGCGAGGGCGTCTCCGGAGCGGATCCCCAGTTTCACCAGACCGGAGGCAACCCGATTGGCCAAAACATTCAATTGGGAATAGCTGATTTCCAGCCCATTTTCGCTTACCGCCGGTCGGTCCGGAAAAATCATGGCCGAATTTTCCAGGATAACAGAAATGTTCATGGGGGAATGACCCGCTTTCTGATGTGATGCTATGCAGGCAAAAATCATGATGAATTCAATTCATTTGTCTACTCAATATTTTTTTCTTGACGGATGCTTAAATAATATGGTCTTATGTTTAATGTCAAGCCAATTTTTTTCTTGCAGGATTTTAAATTCATGGAGATTGCCATGACCCAGTTCAAACCTGTTAAAACCAATCGCATTTTTGAGGATGTTCTGGTTCAGCTCAAGGAATCCATTCTTTCGGGAAGATTCAAGCCCGGCGAAAAACTGCCTTCCGAGCGGGAACTCAGCCTTGAATTTCAGGTCAGCAGAGGGGTGATCCGGGAGGCGATACGCGCCCTGGAACTGCGCGGGTTTGTCGGTATCCGTCAGGGTCCTGCGGGCGGCGCATTTGTTACGGATCTGACATTCAATCAGGTCGGGAACGCATTTCTGGATCTCTTCAAGACCAACAAGCTGTCCATGAAAGACATCGCCCAGGTGCGCCTGCATGTCGAGCCGGAAGTCGCCCGGCTGGCCGCCCTGAATTTCAACCCGTCCCACATGGATATGCTCTTGAAAGTGGAGCGGGATGAACATGTCGATTATGCATCCGATGCCGACCGGATCGACCGATTGACCCGTGTGCACAAATCCCTGGCCCGGATGTGCGGCAACCCGTTCTTTGAAGTCATTGTCCGGTCCATGCTGATGCTGACCGCGGAGGTGGCTCTGACCGTCGCATCCGATCATGATCTGCTTCATGGCCCCGGTGAGCATCAGGCCGTCATCCATGCCGTGATATCCGGTGATGGCGACGGGGCTGCCAGAGAAATGGCACGGCATTTACAGCAGTTTTCCCAAAATCTGATCGAGATGGAAAAAACCTACCGGCAACGATATCTGTAAGGACTGCCGGTTTTTGGCCGATCAGCGGGCTATCCGGCAACCGTCCATAAAAGGCTTGACGGATGTGACGATTGTCGGGTCCGCATATGGAGAAAAAACAGAGCGGAGCATAATTGATGACGGACAACATGTATTTTTTATGGAGTTGGACCCCGGTTCTGGTGTTGTCCGTTCTGGCCGTGGGGTTTAAAAAGTCCGCACTGGCGCTTTCGATTTATGGCACCTTGTTCAGTCTGGTTCTGACGGTCTGGGTGTTTCAAACGCCGGTTTCCGTTGCGCTGATGGCCGGTCTGGATGGTGTATTCACAACATTTCCGCTGCTGCTGGTCATCATCGCCGGGATTCTTCTCAGCCAACTGCTCATGGCCACGGGTTCCCTGGTCCGAATCGTCAACTGGTTCATGCAGGGCATCACCAGCGTGTTTCTGCGCAATCTGCTGATCACGATCGGCGTGGGAAATTTCATGGAAGGCGCCAGTGTGATCGCAGAACCCGTGGTTGCGCCCATGCTGCGGGCAAGCGGCGTTTCGCCGATAGGCTCGGCCGCCCTGTCCATCATCGGCTATTCCGGTTTGATGACCCTGGAGCTGTCCGGCATGATTCTGGCGGTTCACTCCCTGATTACCGGTCTTCCCATCCAGGCGCTGGCCATTGCCTCCGCATGGCTTTCCATTCCCGCCACCTTGATGATGGCCGCCTGTATTCCCTTTTTTTTAAAGGGCACGGAAGACGACGGCATCGATTTCGGCCGCCAACTGGTGTTGTCCCTGGGAGCCGGTCTGATTGCATCCGTCATTCGCGCTGATGACCGTTTACATTGCCGGGCCGTCCCTGTCGGGCATGATGGGCGGGCTGGGACTGATGCTGATCCTGATCCGCATGGGACTCAAAAAAATGGCCGTCACCCGGCAGATATGGCTGGATCTCTCCCCGTTCGCCTTCATGATGGCCGCCCTGTTTCTGGTCAACACCATCCCCTTTTTGAAAACCCTGACGTTTGAACGCCTGCGGTTTTCGTTTCAGATCATTCCGGTGCATACCCTCATTCTGACCCCGTTTTTTTCCGCCTATCTGTATCTGTTTCTCTCGGCCGCTCTGGCAGTCCGGATGTTCGGGCTGAATCGCGGGCAGATATCCCAGGTGATCCGGGCCGGATTCAAAAAAGGATGGCGGGCCTCTTTGTCCATGGCGCTTTTCGGGGCCATGGGCCAGATCATTGCCTATTCCGGATACAGCGAAAATTTTGCCGCGCTGAATCAGCAGCTTCATATTCCCTGGGTGCTTTCCGAGGGGCTGAAGCTCTACACCGGCGGGTTGTATCCGGTTTTCGTTCCGGTTCTGGGATGGGCCGGAACATTTCTGACCGGATATGGGGTGGCATCCCTGATGCTGTTCGGCCAGCTTCAGATTCAGGCGGCCGGGCTTCTGGGAATCTCCCCGGCATGGCTGTCCGCGGGCCTTGCCGTGGGCGCATCCATCGGCTCCATTTCCTCTCCCTTTAAAATCGCCATTGCCGCGCCCATGTGCGGGGCCGTGGGAAAAGAAGGCGATATCCTCCGGTGGACCATTCCGATCGGCATCGCCGCTTCCACTCGTTATCGGGATCATTCTGCTGGCTGTGGTGTGAGGATGCGTTAACCGGTTTGACCGTTTTCCCTATCGCTGCCTCACGCTTCGCTCCGCCGCTTTTCTTCGTCCCGGATCTCGCGCCGCAGGAGCTTTCCGACCTTGGATTTGGGCAGCATGTCCCGGAACTCGATGTACTGGGGGATCTTGTAGCTGACCAGGGACTGGCGGCACCACTTGATCAGGTCATACCCGGTGATTCCCTTGATGTCTTCCTTCAGGACCACATAGGCCTTGATGCGCTCGCCCACTTTTTCATCCGGAATGCCGACAACGCAGGTAGCGACAACCGCCGGATGTTCCTGGAGCACGGCCTCGATCTCGGTGGCCGACACCCGGTAGCCTTTGTGCTTGATGGTGTCCATGGTGCGGTCCACGAAGAAGAGATTGCCGTCCGCATCCATGCTCATGATATCGGCCGTGCGGTACCAGAGGCGGCCATCGAGATTGATGAACGCAGCGGCGGATTCTTCCGGCTTGTTGATATAGGCGCTGACCATGTGGGCTGATGAGACGATGAGCTCGCCGGGCTCGCCCGCGGGCACCGGCTCCAGAAAGGCCGGATTGACGATGCGGACCGTTTTGGAGGGCACGATGCGGCCCACGCTTTTGGGCGGGTTCTCGATGTCGGTGGGGCACATGGCGACCCCGCCGCAGGTCTCGGTGGCGCCGTAGCCCTGGAAAATGGGCGTTCCGAACCGCTCTTTCCATCTTCTTCCCACTTCCACCGGCAGCACGTCGCCGGCGCTGTACCAGTATTTGACGGAACTGAGGTCGTACTGGTCCAGCCGGTCGTGCTCCAGCATCATGCGATAGAGGGCGGGGACCCCGATCATGGAGCGCACCTGAAACCGGTAAATGGCGTCAAAGGCGGCATCCAGGTTGATTTTCGGCAGAATCAGCAGGGCCCCGCCGACCAGCAGGGTGGCACAGGCTGCATGTCTGGCCCAGAACGTGAAACAGGGGGGCGTTTCCCAGAATCACGTTTTCCTCAACGGGAATCAGGTGCTCGCTGGTCCGGATCTGCTCCAGGGCCGAGGTGAGGAAGAGATCATGGCTTAAGGGCACCCCCTTGGGATGCCGGGTGGTGCCGCCCGTGTAGAGGATTTCGGCCAGGGCCTGCCCGTCCGGGTTCATATCGGGCAGGGTGCAGCTGCTGTGGCTGTCCAGAAGCTGTTTCATGTGAAAAACGTTTTCGCCGGACGCTGTTTTCCCCTTGGGAATGATGTCAAAGAGATGACCGAACCCGCGCTTCCACCCGGGCAAAAGATCGGCCATCCGGACAACGATGACCCGCTTGAACCCGGTCTCGGACTGGACCCGCTTCACGTAGCCGAAATTGGTATCCGCGCAGATGATGGTGGTGCTGTCGCTGTCCCGGGCGATGTAGCTTAAGATCGCTTGGCGTGTAAATGGGGGTGATGGGAACGCAGACCGCCCCCGCCCGCTGGATGCCCAGCCAGGAGACCACCCACTGGATGGCGTTGGGCAGATAGATCATCACCCGCTCTCGCGGGGTCACGCCCAGATCCAGAAGGGATGCGGCAAACCGGTTGGCCATTTCCCGGACGGTTTTATAGCTGTAGCGCGTTCCCAGATAAATGACGGCCGTATGGTCGCCGCGACGATCGGCGACCGCATCAAACGCTTGAAAAATATTGTGAAAGGGTGTGCTTGTCATTGGTTTAGACCCCGAAGTAGGCGGCTTTGATTTCCGGATTGTTCATCAGCTCTTTTCCGGTTCCGGTAAGGGTGAGCATGCCGTTTTCCACCACGTACCCCCGGTTGATGACGGGAAGGACCGGCCGGGCGAACTGCTCGCTCAGGATCACCGTGATCCCTTCTCTTTTGTTGAGGTCCAGGATGGCGTCCATCACGGCTTTCTGCATCAGGGGGCTTAAGCCCAGAAGCGGCTCGTCCAGGAGCAGCAGCTCGGGTTTTACCACCAGGGCCATGCCGATGGCCAGCATCTGCTGCTCGCCGCCGCTTAAAAACCCGGCTTTTCGCTTGCGCAGGCTTTCCAGGGTCGGAAACAGGGAATAGACGTATTTCTTGACCTGATTGATTTCCGCCCTTTTGCGCAGATAACCGGCGATCTGGAAGTTTTCCGCAACGCTGCTTTCCGGAAAAATGGGATGGCGCTCCCGGGAGAGCACGATGCCCAGCCTGACCCGCTGGTCGGGCGGACAGTCGGTGATGTCCTTTCCCTTGTAAAGCACCCGGCCGTAGACATTGATGCGCTCTCCGCCCTTTCGTTTTTCCTTGATCCGCATGTCGATGATGAGCCCGGACAGGGTGTTCATCAGCGTGGTCTTGCCGGCGCTGTTGGAGCCGATCACGCCGATGATCTCGCCCGGCTTCACCTGCATGCTGAACCCGTTCAGGGCCAGGGCGTTTTCGAAAAAAACCATTAAATTTTCCGCTTCCAGCATGTGTCAGTCTCCTTCAGTCCGTTCGCTGCCCAGATAGGCGCACTTGACCGCGTCATCTTCCATGACCGTGTCGGGGGGGCCGTCGGCGATCTTGCTGCCGTAGTTCATGACGATCACCCGGTCCGCGATCCGGAAAAGCTCCCGCAGGCGGTGCTCGATCATGATGATGGTCTTTCCCTGGATGCGCAGTTTTTCGATGATCGGCACGATGCTGGCCACCTCGGCCAGGCTAAGGCCCGAAAACAGCTCATCCAGAATCACCAGATCCGGCTGAAGCGCAATGGCCTTTGCCAGCTCCAGGCGTTTCAGGTACCCCTGGGGCAGGGCGCCCGCGGGCTTGTAGGCCACAAATGCATCCCGCTCGAACCCCACCTCCTCCAGAAGGTCCAGGGCCATGGCGTCCCGGTCCCCGTAGCGGCCGCCCGCCAGCCCCTTGGCCCGGGGCGAATAGAGGGGGATGATCATGTTTTTAAAGGCCGGCAATTGATAAAACGGCCGGACCATCTGAAAGGTTCTGGCAATGCCGAGCCGGACGATCTTGTGCGGGGGAAGCTGGTGGATGGGGCTTCCCTTGAACAGGACTTTCCCGGAAGAGGGTTTGACAAACCGGGTGATCAGGTTCACCAGGGTGGTCTTTCCCGAGCCGTTCGGGCCGATCACGCCCAGAAGCTCCCCCGGCATGATGGAGAAGGACACGTTCAACAGGGCCTGGACACCGCCGAAGGCCTTGGAGAGACGGACGGTTTCAAGAAGCGGCGCTGTGCTCATTTTTCCACCTCGACCCAGCGTTCGAACTGGTGATATTTTCGTTCCATATAGTGAAAAATGCCTTCCGGCAGCGCGACGATGCATACCACCAGAAACACCCCGTAGAACACGATCCGAAGACCGCCGATGCCCCGCAGCAGTTCGGAGAGCGGCACCAGGATAAAGGCGCCGACGGCTGCCCCGGCCAGGGTCCCCGGCCCCCCGACCACGGCGGCCGCAATGGGAAGGATGGAGTAGTCCAGCGCAAACACCGGCATGCCGACGAACATGTACACATGGGTCATGAACGCGCCGGCGAAGGCGGCGATGCTGGCCGCGATAAAAAGGGCCTGGGCCTTGAACCAGTAGATATTGATGCCGGCATTGATCACGGAGCGGTCATTGTCGCAGATGCCTTTTAATACCAGGCCGTAGTCCGAATCCATGAGGCGCCTAAAGCCAAAGAGCACCGCCAGAAAGACGATAATGATCAGATACACCTCAAAGCCTGCGGACGGCAGCGGGTCCATGCCGCTCAAGCCTTCGGTGCCGCCGAAGATTTTCGTGGCCTCGATCACCCGCACCAGCATCAGGGGGATGATCAGGGTCACCATGGAAAAATAGACCCCCCGGAGCCTTAAAACCGGCAGCAGCAGCAGGGTGCTGATCAGGCCGCCAAAGACCGCCGCCAGCGGCAGGGTGATCAGCGGGGAAAATCCCCAGTAATGGTTCATGATCCCCGCGCAGTACGCGCCGGTCCCGAAGAACAGGGCCTGGCCCAGGGAAATCATGCCGCTCTGGGACAGGATATCCCAGGAGATGGCCAGTATGGCGAATACGGCAACGGACATCAGCACTTTCTGCCAGTAGACACCCAGAACAAGGGGAAGGGCCAGGCATATCGACGACCGGCAGCACGCGGGGGCCGGCCAGATACAGCATTTCCCGCCAGGAACAGAGGGCAAAAATATCCTGAGACCTTGCCTTGATGCCCCGGTCAATCCGCTCTTTGCGCGTTTTCACTGTCTTAAATCCTTTCTTCCAGTTCTTTCTGTTTGCCGAAAATACCGGACGGTTTGACGACCAGGACCATGAGAAGCGCCGCCAGGCTGACGATCATGGTCCAGTGCGAGCCGATATAGGAATCGGTGAAGCGCTCCGCAAAGCCGATCACGATGCTTGCGATGATCACCCCCCCGCTGCTGCCAAGGCCCCCGATGATGCATACGGCCAGGGCCTTGATGAGTACATCATAGCCTTCCTCCGGCGAAATGCTGCCCAGGGGGATGATCACCGTGGCGGCAATGGCGGCAAGCCCCGCTCCTAAAGCAACCGCCATTCGGGCGATGCGGTCCGGGTCCATGCCGAATGTCAGCGATGTGCGCTCATCCTGCGCGATTCCCCGGAACGCCAGCCCCAGGTGGGTGTAATGGGTGAACAGCCACAAAACGATGATCAGCGCCACGGCGAATGCCACGATCAGCAGGCGCTGGGCATCCACGTAGGCATCCCCGATCATGAAGCTTTGATCGATGAAGACGGGCAGCGTGTATTCAAATCCGACAAAGCCGAAATACCGGAACAGCTCCAGCACGGCCAGGCCGATGCCGAAGGTGGCGATGACCTCGGAAAGGGTCTGGCCCTTGATGCGGATGATCACGAAGCGGTACATCAGGGCGCCCGCAAGCGTGGTCAGGCTGATGGAAACCAGCACGGCCAGGGGATAGGGCAGGTGGGCCATGTGGATGAGCATCCAGACCCCGTAGGCCGCCATCACGTAAAAGGCGCCGTAGGCAAAATTGGCCACGCCGCTGATCCCGAAAGTCAGATTGAAGCCGATGGCGGTGAGCGCAAGGATCGCGCTGTTGATGATGGCGTAAATGATGGTTCCG
>CAWJRD010000052.1:0-264165 GCA_963845015.1 uncultured delta proteobacterium | reverse complement strand
CTGGATCAGGATATCGCAGATTATTTTTTCCGTTGCTAGTTCGCTTTCCACGGCTTTTTGTTTTTCTGTCCCGGAAAGATTTTTGGTCTCCATGAACGAAAAATAAAACCAGGGCTGCATGGCTTCGCTCAGGAAAAGGTGGGTAAAGATAGCGGCCTTCAGTTTGGCGGGCGCGGTGATTCGGATGCAATCCGCTCTTCAAGGATTTTACCGGTAATGGCGCGCCGCTGGTGCTGAAGCATTTCAAGGAGTTCATCCTTGCAGGAAAAATAATTATAAAGAGCGCCCATGCTCAGCCCGCAATCCTGGCTGAGATCCCGCATGCTCATGGACTTGAATCCTTTTTTGTTGCTGATTTTAAGGACCGCGCCAAAAATGCTGTCCAGATTTTTGACCGCCGTCTTTTCTTTTCTGATGCGTCTGGTTTGACGGCCGACAGATTTCTGGGCAGCAAAGGATTCCTGGTATATCTCCATTTTGGAGATATTGACCTGCTGGCAAAATTCGGCGTAAGTCATGGTCGATCCATATTAACCGACTTTTTTTCCGGCGTATTTCTTCAGGATCTGGCGGGCCACGGAGATTTTGTGCACCTCGTCCGCGCCGTCGTAAATCCGGCTGGCCCGTTCGTGGCGGTAAAAAAAGGCGATGATCGTATCATCCGTCATCCCAAGGCCGCCGTGGACCTGCAGGGCCCGGTCGATCACCTTCATCATGGTGTTGGCCACCACGTATTTGATCATGGAAATTTCCGTGCGGGCCTCCTTGGCGCCCACCTTGTCGATCTTCCGCGGCATGAAGCACCATGAGGCGCGCGGCCTGAATTTCGGCGGCGCATTCGGCGATCCAGGCCTGAATGATCTCTGTGTGGCCAGGGTCTTGCCGGGTGCGATGGGCCGTGTGAGGGCCCGGCCGCACATCAGATCGAAACCGCGGCTGCAGATGCCGATCCAGCGCATGCAGTGATGGATCCTGCCCGGTCCCAGCCGCTCCTGGGCGATGACGAAGCCGCTGCCCTCCGGGCCCAGCAGGTTCGACCGGGGACCCGGCAGTTCTGGTAAAGGATTTCGCCATGGCTGAAATAATCCTCGCCGGCATGGCCCATGACCGGAATGTTTCGCACCAGGTTGAAGCCCGGCGTGTCGGTGGGGACGATGATCATGCTCGCCCGCAGATAGGGGGGGGCTTCCGGGTTTGTCACGGCCATGACAATGGCGAAACGGGCCCCGTCGGCAGAGGAGGTGTACCATTTCTGGCCGTTGATGACATAATCGTTGCCGTCCTTGACGGCCGTTGTATCCATCATGACGGGATTGGATCCCGGCATCTCCACTTCCGTCATGGAAAAGCAGCTTCGGATTTCTCCCGATACCAGGGGCGTCAGACATTTTTCTTTCTGCTCCGTCCCGTACATGTGCAGAATCTCGATGTTTCCGGCATCCGGGGCCTGACAGCCGAAGACATAATGGCCCAGGGTCGAGCGGCCCAGGACTTCGGAAACCAGGGCGTGCTCTATCAGGTTAAGCCCCATGCCGCCGTATTCCTTCGGGATGGTTGGGGGCCCACAGTTCCATCTGCTTGACCATCCGGCGCTTTTTTTCAAGCTCGGCAAAAGGGCTTTGAATCCCCTGGACAGCATCGCCGGTTCCAGGGGAATGATTTCTTTCTGCACAAACTCATCAATCATCTGAGTAATGGTCTGCATCTTTTCCGATACGCTAAAATCCATAACCGCCTCCTGTTTTTTTTGCCATCGGCTGGCCGGTTTTAATGCTATCGTGGCATTGATCCCAACATAATTTATAATCAATCACATATTACAAAAGACGGTATCCCATCGCATGGAGTCTGTCAATAAAAAAACGGTCGTTCGCTTTTTATGAAAACGTTATTTTATTGCGATGTCAATGGAAAGAGGGTGGGACGCTGAATCATTTTTATATGGATACTGTACAGGATTTGCAGTATTATCAAGCAGGACGGCTTAATTTCGTTTAATCCGACACAAGAGGAGCAATACATGTCAACCGTGATGGTTCAACCGGCAACATATGAAGACGCCCAGCAGGCGATAGACATGGCATTTGAAATTTTTCCCTTGAATCTGAAGGACAAGAAAGTATTGATCAAACCCAATGTCCTTAGGGCATCCGAGGCCAACGAGGCGATCGTGACCCATCCCGCCGTGCTGCATGCGGTCGTGAAACGGGTTGAAGCCATGCAGCCGGCTTCTATTATCGTGGGGGACAATCCGGGAGTGTTCAGCTATGGCGCCAACGAGGAGAGCTTCAGAAAGACAGGCCTGATGGAAGCGGCTTGTGGCTACTATAAAAATATCGGCACCGATTCCCGGAAAATTGACTTTAACGCGGAATACATGCCGTCGGTGAGCCTCTCTCGGGCGGTCCTGGATGCGGATTTCGTTATCAGCCTGCCCAAATTCAAAACCCACGGCCTGACCGTGATGACAGGGGCCATCAAAAACAGCTACGGATTCCTGCCGGAGCCCAAAAAGCCCGGCTTCACAAGGCTGCGGGCAGCCCGGCGCGGTTTCACGAAATGATCGTGGATGTGTTCCGGCTCCGGGTGCCGGATCTTTTCATTGTGGATGCGGTGGTGGGTATGGAAGGAAACGGCCCGGCATCCCCGGAGCTGAGAGACATCGGACTCATCCTGGCCTCGGACAATGCCGTGGCCCTGGATGCCGTCATCGCGACCATGATGGGGTGTGACCCGGCCAAACTGGGATTTCTTCGGAAAGCCAAAAGCGTGGGCCTGGGAGATTATGACCTTGAGACGATTGAAATCATCGGGGAGCTGAAACAACTGCCTGATTTCAAACTGCCCCCCCTGGGCGGTGAGGCGAATATTAATAACCCGGCCATTCAGGAAATCCTCAACAGACCGACTTTGCTTCGACCCCAGGCCAATGTGGAGCTTTGTACGGGTGCGGCGCCTGCATCGAACAATGTCCGGTGTCCGCCCTGTCGATGAATGGGGAATATCCGATTGCTGACCCTGAAATCTGCATCCGTTGTTTCTGCTGTCAGGAAATCTGCCCGGAAAAAGCCATGGCCCTTGTTTAAAACGGCATCTCTGGTTCAAGCTGTAAGCAGACCTACTCCTCTGAAAGACGTTTTCGCGGAATCAAGAGGCATCTTTTGCCGATCCGAACAAGATGCCGCGATAAATTGCTATAAAGAATAAATAATAAATATTTCATTAAGTTAGTGTCTAATTGACAATCTTTCCAATTGTGTGTTATGCGGACAGGAAAATCAAAATTCCAGATGTTATGCGGATCAATATATTTATTGTTCGCTGTCGAGAAATCGAGATCCTCACCCTTGACAATGTTCACATATTTGTGTACTTTATGGCCATAAAAACAATCTCATTTTACCGGACAGCGTCTGGGAAATGCCCAGTCAAAGATCATTTTGATGCCCTGACCGATGTTCAGGCAAAGAAGGTGGCATGGGTGTTGAAATTTATTCGAGAGTTTGATCAGGTTCCATCTAAATATTTTAAGGAACTGGTTAATACAAACGATATTTGGGAAGCCAGAATTGATGTTGGAAAAGATACTTTCCGCCTTCTTGGCTTTTTTTATGGTCAAGAGTTGATTATATTGACCAACTCATTTCAAAAGAAGAGTCAAAAAACTCATATAAAGGAGATTCGATTGGCAGAACAGCGAAAGAAAGAATATTTTAGCAGGAGACAAATCGATGGATGATCTGGATAAATATTCGAAACAAGAAAAAAGCTAAGCCCGAAATTGAAAAAAATTTTGATAGAGGATATGAGCAATTTAAAATTGGTATCCTTCTTAAGCAGGCCCGTCTTGATGCAGGTCTGACCCAAGATGAAGTTGCAAAAATATTAAACACAAAAAAATCTGCTATTTCTCGAATTGAAAATCATGCTGAAGATATCCGTTTATCGACTTTGGTGAATTATGCGCAAGCCATAGGTAAAAATCTTCATCTTGAAGTTGCCTGAGTATAGCGAACAATTCATTCGAGGGGATGCAAATAACTTGCGGCCTTCGTAGGATAACCGAGCACGCACCCCTCAATTCTACGTTCGAGTAAAAATTCAGCCCCAGAATCACTGTGGAATTGCCACGAAAGTCTATCTTGACATCTGCTGCTTTAATAGACCATATGACGATCAGTCGCATCTTCTTAAAGCTGAGCGCAGGTCTCACATTCCAGAAAAACGATGTCGCGGAAACAAGAGTTATGATGTCAGAAAAATTTATATTGACATGAATTATACCGTTAGTTATACAAAATTCCAACTCAGAGGTATAACTCATGCCAACTATTAAGACTGCAATATCAATTGAAAAACCTATATTTGAGCAAATGGACGAATTGGCTCATGAATTGAACACTTCTCGAAGCCGCATTTTTGCTATGGCCGCTACGGAGTTTATTCAGCGCCATAAGAATCTGAAGCTACTTGAAGCCATCAACGCTGCATATGATGATTTTCCGGATGAAAAGGAAGCATCTCTTAGGTCTGAGATGCGTTCCCGCATCACAAAATGGTTAAGGACCAATGGTGATCAATCAAGGCGACATATTCTGGATCATTTCGATGAACCTTCAGGCTCCGAACCTGGATATCGGCATCCACATGTTGTAATTCAAAACAATCTTTTCAACCGGAGCCTTATCAACACCGTTGTTGTTTGCGCCTTGACGTCAAATCTTAAAAGGGCAAATGCGCCAGGGAATGTTTTGTTGTATAAAGGCGAAGCGAACCTGCCTAAAAAAAGTGTCATTAATATCTCTCAAATTTTCACAGTAAACAAAAGCGATTTATCGGAAAAGATCGGAACTCTAACGCGCGAGCGGTTTAACCAAGTATATGAAGGAATTAAACTTCTTGCTGAACCACGGGAAGTTGATGAATAAATACTAAGGTTTGAAGAACACCGAAGAAAATTTACTTTTTTCCCCAAACATGCTGGATGAATCGGGTTTTATGTCATTGATCTGTTCGGCCCAACACACCGTAAGTTCCCTGATGGCCGGCGTTGTAAATGATTCCGCCTGATGCAATATATTCTTGAAGCACTGCCACCGCCTCATCACGCAGAACGTCTCGTAAGGACCGTGATGCCGCGATCATTGAGGGCGATGCCCCAGTCGGCGAGCTTGGGGCCTTCATCGAAATCCGATCGCGCGGGCATCTTCGTCCCGCGCCCCGCAGACGAGCCGGCGCACGCCGGACCAGGGAATGGCGCCAAAGCACATGGCGCATGGCTCGGTCGTGGCGAAGAGGTCATAATGGCGCCTGCCGCCGTCGCCGATATCATAGCGCCCCAGTTTCTGCTGGGCGCCGGCCAGCGCCACCATTTCCGCGTGGAGCAGAGAGCAGTTTGAAATGACGACCAGGTTGATCCCCGGAGCAACCAACCGGCCGTCACTGTCAAAGACAGCGGCCCCGAAGGGTCCCCCGGTTCCGTGCCGCACGTTCCGGCGGGAAAGCTCCAGCACGAAACGCATTCGATCGTTTGTTTCCGGAAAAATTCCGGTGAATCCGCCAGGAAGTGCTCAACCCAATCGGGAAGCCGAAGACTGATTACGGGAGTGATCATTAATCGTTTCAGAATCCCAGATACGTCTCCCGGATCGAGGCGTCCTTTTCCAGGTCCTTTCCCGTACCTTCCTTGACGATGCGGCCGTTTTCCATCACGTAACAGTAATCGGCGATTTTCAGCGTCTGGTGAACATTCTGCTCGACCAGAAAAATCGTCAGGCCCTGGCCGTGAAGCTCTTCGATGACCCGGAACACTTCCTGAACCAGAATCGGCGACAGCCCCAGGCTGGGCTCATCGAACATGATGAGTTTCGGGCTCTGCATCAAGGCCCTGCCGATGGCCACCATCTGCTGCTCGCCGCCGGAAAGGGTTTCCGCGGTCTGGTTTTTTCGCTCTGCCAGACGGGGGAAAAGTTCGTAGACTCTGCTCAGGTTTTTTGCCCGGTGGACATGGGTCCGTCTGAGATAGGAGCCGATCAGCAGATTTTCCTCCACATCCATTTTGGGAAAGAGCTGCCTGCCTTCGGGAACCAGGGTAATCCCCAGATCGGCGATGTCATGGACCGGAAGGCCGCTGATGATCTTTCCTTCAAAGTCTATCTGGCCGGATGCGCCGGAAAGCAGACCGCAGATCGTTTTCAGGGTCGTGGTTTTACCGGCGCCGTTGGTCCCGAGAAGGGCCACGATCTGTCCGGAGGTGACGGACAAGGAAATGTCCCACAGGGCCTGGATATCGCCGTAATAAACCGAAACACCTTTTGCATTTAAAATATTCATTGCGGCGCCTCCCCCAGATATGCCTGAATGACCCCGGAATCCTTGGCCACATCCCTGGGAATGCCTTCCGCGATTTTCTGGCCGAAATTGAGCACCACGACGCGGTCGCTGATGTTCATGATGACCCGCATGATATGCTCGACGATCAGGATGGTGATGCCCTGGTTCGCAGGGAAAGAATGAGTTCGATGGTCTTGTCCGCCTCCGTCGGGTTCAGGCCCGCAACCACTTCATCCAGAAGGAGCAGCGTCGGCTCCAGGGCCAGGGCCTTGCTGACCTCCAGGCGCTTTCTGCCGGCCAGGGTCAGGCTGGAAGCCTGGGCATTGGCCCGGTCCGCAAGACCCGTTGTTTCCAGGATCTTCCAGGCGTGCTGTTCCGCCTGGCGGCGCTTGGGATGCTTGGCAAAGGATGCAATGATGACGTTTTCCAGTACCGTCAGGCCGGCAAAAGGCTTTACCACCTGAAAGGTGCGGCCGATGCCCAGAACCGCCAGCTTGTACGGCGGCTTTCCGCTGATGTCCTGTCCCTTGAAATGGATCTGCCCCTTGCTTGGCGCGTAAAAACCGCTGATCACATTGAACAGGGTCGTTTTTCCCGCGCCGTTGGGGCCGATGAGTCCGATAATCTCGCCGGGAGCCATATGAAAGGATACCTGGAACACCGCGTGCAGTCCTCCAAACGTTTTGGTGACGGCGTTCACCTGAAGGAGTGGTTCAGACATGATGGGCTCCTTTATCGGTTTTTCCTTGAGAAACCGGTTCCTGTTTCAATGCTTTCCGGGTTTGCAGATAACCGGTTATCGTTCCCCACAGACCATTGGGGAGGAATACGACGCTGGCGGCGATCACCCCTCCCAGGATGATCAGATAAAGGACCTGGTAATCGGACAGATACGCCCAGAAATAGGTCTTGAACAAAAAGATGATGATGGCGCCGATGGCAGGCCCGATCAGGGTGCCCAGGCCCCCGAACACCGCCATGACCACGGCCTGATCCGTCACCAGATCCCCCAGGACGGATGCCGGATCGATGTAGGTGATCCAGTAGGCGTAGATGGCCCCCAGTATTCCGGTGGGAACCGCGGACAGGATAAAGGCCTGGAGCTTGATCCAGGTGGGATTCAGCCCCAGGGACATGGCGCTCTGGTCATCTTCGCGGATGGCCTTGACCTTGAGCCCGAAAGGGGCTTTTTCCAGAAGGAACCAGTACAGCGCAAAAATGCCGACCACAACCCCGAGCATGAGATAATAAAAAAATTCGGGATGCAAAAAAGTGGGAAGCCGCATGCCGTCGGGCCCCCCGGTGATATCCATGACCAGCGCCACTTGCTGGATGGCGCGGGACAGCGCCCAGGTGGCGATGGCAAAATACGCGCCCTTCAGCCGGAGCGTGGGGATGCCGGCGATCAATGCGAGGATGCCGGCCGCCACGCCCGCAACCGGAAGCGCCAGGAAAAAAGACCAGCCGCACAGCTTCATGAGCAGGGCGGTCGTATAGGCCCCGATGCCGAAAAAGGCGCCATGGCCGAAATTCAAATAACCGGTATACCCTGCCAGAACATCCCAGGAAATGGCCAGGCCAATCCACAGGATGGCTTCCGTGATGATCCTCAGGAAAAAAGTGTCGTGGATCACGGAAGGCACCGCCAGCAGGATACCGAATGCCAGAATGAGTAGGATATACTTTCGGCTCATACGCCTCTTCCAAAAAGCCCCTTGGGGGAGATTAACAAAATGGTGAACAGAATGCCGAATACGGCCATCAGGGTGTAACTGGGATTCAGGTAAATCAGGAAAAACGACTGAACCAGGCCCAGCAGAAACGCGGCCCAGGGAACTCCGGCCAGATATCCCATGCCGGCCAGAACCACGATAAAAAACGCCAGTATCGTATATTCTCCGCCCATCTGCGCGTTGATGGTGAAAATGCTGCCGATGATGACCCCGGTCATGGCGCTTAAGCCCACGTAAATGCCATAAACATAAGAGCTGATCCGCTTGGCGTTGATTCCCATGAGTCCCGAGGCTTCGCGGTGCTGGGAAAGGGCTCTGACCGCGCGGCCAAAGTCGGTTTTCTTCAGGACAAAATGAAGCACCAGGGTAATGGCAAGGGCATAAAGCAGTCCGGCAAGGCGCACATAAGGGATGGTGATGAAAACGCTCGCCCATCTCCAGAGAGAAGGAGTCCTGAGAAATGGCGGAAGGAATGGAGTGGGAATAAAATCCGAAACCGGTCAAGGCCATGCCACGGAACATCAAAGCCAGTCCGAACGTAAAGACCAGTCCCATCAGGACCGGGTTTCCTTTTTTGCCGCTGATCACCCGGTAAACCAGGGGCTGAATCAGGTATCCGATCAGACTGAAAACCAGAAAAATTGCCGGCAGGAGAATAAACGGATCCAAGACGGTCCACAGGTTGAGATAATATCCCAGAAAAGCCCCCAGCATGATCCATTCGCCAACGGCAAAATCAATGATGTGCATGACGCCGTAGGCCAGGGAAAACCCGATGGCGATGGTGATATAAATTCCGCCGATCAAAATGCCGTCAATCGTGGCCTGAGGCAATAATTCCATGATGCTTGCTCCGATGGGTGATAAAAAGCGGATATCTTCCCCCTTTGGAAAAGGGGGATTGAGGGGGATTTTTCCGCAGGATCGGCGTCTGAAATCCCCCCTGGCCCCCCTTTTTCAAAGGGGGGAAGTCATTTTAGCGGTAATAATTTCAGACTATCCAACTGAATTGTTGCCTTGCAAAACCCTATTTTTTGGCTGCTTTCATGGGATATATCGGCTTGCTTTCCGCCAGATTGTCAGGGCCGACCACAACGACTTTTCCATTTTGAATCTGGATGGTCAGCGGCGTGAGGCCGACATTGGCATGGTAGAACTGACCTTCGGTGGCAAAGCTGATCTGGCCGTAGAAGGTCTGAACTTTCAGATTTTCAAGCGCAACGACCAGTTCATCCCGTTTTTTCTCATCCAGGGGCGGCACGGCGTTGATCTTGATCAAAGCCATCTGAAAGGCGATACCCGCAGCGGAAGATCCTGCCTGGGTATAATCGGCCGGAACATTGTAGGCCTTCATCGCGGCATCGGCATAACTTTTGGCATCCGGCCACAGCACTTCACCCTTGGTTTTGATGGTTTCGGTCCAGACGGAGGCGCCGAAAACCTGGTCCGCGTTCTTTCCCAGCGCTTCGATGAAAGCAGGTTCGGTTACGCCGTAATGCATCAAAAGCGCTTTGGGCGTATAATTGATCTGGTTCAGGGCTTTTACCAGTTTGATCAGTTCTTCATCATGACCGCCAAAAGCGATCAGGTCCGGCTTGCATGGCTTTGGCAGCGGACAGATAGGGAATCAGGTCCTGTCCGGAAGGAACGATATTGAATTTGAGAACCTTGATTCCGGCTTTGACTGCCGCATCCTGAAATGCCTCGGCAGTGGCTTTGGAAAATGTATCGTTGGAGCCCAGGATAAGGGCGGTTTTGGGTTTGGGATTCAGGCTGGCAATCGTGTTGATGGGCGCTGAGCCGGTATAATTCACCGGGGGAATGGTGCCGAAGGTATAACGGAATTTTTCTTTCCAGATCATGGGAGATTCCGCGGAACCGGTGATCATGGGGATTTTGAATTTCTCGAGAACCGGGGCTGCGGCCAGGGTCAGGCCGGAAGCATAGGGACCCAGAACAAAGTCGACTTTCTCCTGGGTAGCCAGCCGCTCAGCAGCGGAAGCGCCCTGGGCGGGCTCGGACTGATCGTCTCCGTAAAAGAGTTTCACGGGGTATTTTTTGCCCTGAATTTCAATACCGCCTGCAGCATTCACTGCATCGGCCCAGAGATCATAGCCGCGTTTGGTGACATTGCCGCCCGTGGCCAGACTCCCGGAAAGGGAGGTAATCACGCCGACCTTGAAAAAGTCGCGCGCTTCATCCGCCCACGCCGGTACAGCCATTGCCAAAACCAACAGTAAAGCCAGTACTTTTGTTCGTCCCTTCATGTTTGCCTCCTATGAATAGAATGTTAATAACACAAACAACCGATACACGCACGCTGTGATGGGGTCATGTCTGCAATCTATATGCCACAGCACAGGAAAGGGTTTCCGGTGAGAAGATATTCATTAAACCATTTGAAATAACATAAGAAATTCAAAATATAGACAAATGACAGCTGTTGGTGATTTTGCTCAAAATGTAAGATAACGGATGGATTCATTACATATTTGTAATTATTGAAATGACGAAAAAATGAATCGGATACAGGAATTTAAAAGAAAATCTGCGATGGACGCCATTACTAATGGCATTTGTCTGGTGCGTTTCAAAAATCCGGGTCCATCTCAGAGAAATTGTATCCGCGCTTGCCTGAAAGCAGGTGCAGCGCTGTTATCCGATGCGGCGATATGCATAATTGCATATCACCGCATCCAACGGGACTCAAGCTGCCACGGAATCCGAAATTATTAGCCATGGAGTCCATGAAAAGCCGTCGTTGCTGCCTGGAATTATTGCATGGAATTTCCCTTTGGGGTGTGCAGGACCATTGCGTATTTTTTCAATTTTCTGGCAATGGTCGCCTGATCAACACCCAGTGCTTTGGCGATTTTATCCTGGGTTGCGTACTGTGCAGACGCCTTTCCCAACACCGAGCGTTCGAATTTTTCCATGAGGTCCTTCAGGGAGTTTTGGGATAAATCCATGAGATCGGACAGCTCTTTGGATTTTCTGGAATCTGCCACATCGCGGGGCAGATCGTCAAGAGATATCCATTCCCCCTCGCTCATGACAACGGCCCGTTCACAGATATTGATCAGCTCACGGACATTTCCGGGATAGGGATAGGACAGCAGCGCTTCGGTTACCGGCTTGGAAAGATGAATGGATTCGGTTTTGCCGATTTTTCCGGCAAAAAAATGCAGATAATGATGCAGCAGCGGCAGAATGCATTCCGTCCGTTCCCGCAGCGGCGGTACATGCAGCGGAATGACATGAAGCCGGTAATACAGGTCTTTTCGGAATCCGCCGGCGCCGACCATCTCCTTTAAGTTCCGGTTGGTCGCCGCCAGAATGCGGACATTGAGTTTTCGGCTTTTGACGCCGCCGACCCGGCAAACCACGCCATCTTCCAGAAACCGGAGAAGCTTGACCTGGGAGGCCAGGGGAAGTTCCGCGATTTCATCCAGAAACAGCAGACCATCCTGAGCCAGCTCGAGATAACCGGGCTTTCCCTGTTTCTGGGCACCGGTAAAAGCGCCTTTTTCATAACCGAACAGCTCGGATTCAACCAGGGATTCGGGAATGGCGCCGCAGTTGATTTTGATCATGGGCTGGCTGGCCCGGTTCGAATGCTTGTGGATGAGATCCGCGATCAGTTCCTTGCCGGCGCCGGATTCGCCCAGAATCAGGGCCGTTGAATCCACCTTGCTGACTTTAATGGCCTGCTGCAGGAGCCTGGCCATGCAGGGGCTTCGGGCAATGATCCGGCGGGATTCCATTTCCGCCAGTTGCATCTCCAGCATGTGATTGCGATATTGATTCTTGATGGCTTCCTGGCGCTGAAGTTCCTCATGCAGGGAATCGATTTCCGTGATATCCCGTTCGTTGACAACCACGCGGACCAGCTTTCCGGTTTCATCAAATATGGGGCTTCCCGTAATCATCAGCTTGCGGCCGGTGCTGGTATTCTGAAGCATCGTTGCCGTGGATCCGGTTTTAATCACTTCCAGGGTGGCGGATCGGTTGATGAATCCTTCCGCAACCAGATCCGCCATGTTGCGGCCGACCACTTCGGCGGCCCGGATATTGTTCAGGCGCTCCGAGGCGGAATTGATCCGCAGCACCGTGGCATTGGCGTCGCAGATCCACAGTCCATCGTAGGATGAGTCGATAATCGTATCCAGTTCCCGGGAAAGCTCCTGAAACGATAACATTGTTTGAATGATCCGATTCATTTCCGTGCGATTTTCCAGGACGCACAATGCCCCGCCGGTTTTCCCTGTTCATGGATCGCGTAGAGATTGGCCAGAAATTGATGCTGGCCGATGGTTATGTTCAGGTTCAGGCAATTCTGCTGATCCTTCAGGGTTCGAAGCAACTGCTGTTTCAGCTCCGGAAATGCCAATTCAAATTGCGTACCAAGGCTGAGATTGAAACAGGCGGTTGCTGCCGGATTTAAATAACTGACCGTTCCGGAGGGATGAACAGCAATGACCGCATCCCGGATTTTTTCCAGAATCGCGGGATAGATCCGTTCCTCCAGGAGTGGGGGCTGTTCTGATCTGTTGTTTTTTTCTTGCAGCATCGGTATATTCCGTCGGGCGAATGGCGCAGCCGATCCTGATCTGAAAAGGAATATCTTCAAACAGGGAATTGGGGATTAGAACAGCTCTCTTTGTTAAGATAAAAACCCATATATGCATATTTGCATATTAAATGCAAGTATGCATTAAATTACAGCATCATTTTATATATTTGCAATCAGTTCTCGCAAATAATAAATGCGATATCTTGCATTCAGACTGAAAGCCGGAATCCAGTGTTTTCGGATAATTGCTGAATGACTGGACACCGGTTTTCACCGTGTGACGACTTCCTGAAATCAAAGCTGGAACAACAGCTTCTGAAATCCTTGCAGGTATCGGCTTTTCAGCAATCTTACGGGGTAATGGATCTGAATGATGAAATGGTATGTTCCTTGCGAGATACATTACAGACCGATCCACCTTACCAACGTGAAGTGAAACCATTCGGGACGTATTCAACCGGCATTCTGGTTTCTGAATGCGCGAATTTTATGAATAGTATAAAAGGAGAAATCAATGAGCACCTCAATACAGGAACTTCAGGATCTTAGAAAACAACATATTCCCCAGGGGCCGTTTAATATCACCTCAACCTTTATCCGGGAGGCCAGGGGTGCGGTGATGATCGATGTGAATGGCAGGGAACTCATCGATTTTGCGGGCGGCATCGGCGTCAACAATGTGGGCCACTGCCATCCGCGGGTGGTTGCAGCCATCAAGGATCAGGCGGAAAAATACATTCACACCTGTTTTCACGTGGCCATGTACGAACCGTACCTGCAACTGGCCGCCAAACTCAATGCCCTTGCGCCCGGCGATTTTGCCAAAATGACCATGTTTGCCAACAGCGGCGCGGAAGCGGTTGAAAATGCCGTGAAAGTTGCCAGATATGCCACGGGAAGGCCCGCTGTCATCTGCTTTGAAAACGCGTTTCATGGCCGGACCCTGCTGACCATGAGCCTGACGAGCAAGGTGAAGCCCTATAAATTCGGTTTCGGCCCCTTTGCCCCGGAAGTCTACCGGATGCCTTATGCTTACTGCTACCGATGCCCGTTCGGGCTTTCGTATCCGTCCTGCGGTACGGCCTGCGCGGATTATCTGGAAGATTTTTTCACGGCTTACGTGGCTGCCGAGTCCACAGCCGCGGTTATTGCCGAACCCATTCAGGGCGAGGGCGGGTTTGTGACCCCGCCGCCGGAATATTTTCCCAAGCTTCAGAGCATCTGCCAGAAATACGGCATTGCCCTGATCATTGATGAAGTGCAGACGGGCGCCGGCCGAACCGGTAAAATGTTTGCCATCGACCACTGGGGCATTGCCCCGGATATCATCACGCTGGCCAAAAGCCTGGGCGGCGGGCTGCCCCTGAGCGCGGTTATCGGACGCAAGGAAATGATGGACAAGCCCCATGTCGGCGGTCTGGGCGGCACCTATGCCGGAAACCCGATCGCCTGCCGGGCGGCCCTGGCGGTTCTGGAAGTGCTGTATGAAGATAAGCTGCTGCAGAAAGCCGAAGCCCTCGGCGAAAAGCTCTGGAAACGCTTTCTGGCCATGAAGGACAAATATGAAATCATCGGGGATGTCCGCGGCAAGGGTCCCATGATCGCGCTGGAACTGGTAAAGGATCGGCATACCAAGGCGCCGGCCACCGATGAAACCAAAAAAATACTGGCTTCCTGTTATGAAAAAGGCCTGGTCCTGCTTTCCTGCGGCCATAAGAGCAACGTCATCCGCACCCTGATGCCGCTGGTGATTACCGATGAACAACTGGAAAAGGGACTGGCGATTTTTGAAGAAGCGCTGAGTGAACTGAAGAATTGATATTTTACTGAATATCATTTCCAAGACATCCAGGTTATTCGGATCAGGCTGAAAGTATCTGGTTTTCGGTGTGAAATTACCTTCAGCCTTTTTATCTGAATGATGTGCTGTTGATCACCTTTGTTTGATCGGGAATCAAGGTGGGCTTCCGAGATGACTTCCGCAACTCCGTCGCTGAAATCGGCGGACACCCTGTCCATAAAGGCCTGCCACTCGGCGCCAAAGCTGTAAAAAGCCATGGAAGCCAGTTTTTTGGTGATAATGGCATCCCGATACGGTTTCAACTCCTCGGTGCGGAGCGTATTCAGGATGGAGGCTTTTCCCAGCCGGTGGATCAGGATCGCCGGAATGTAGTTTTCCAGCACGGCCCACATCAGCTCTTCATCTGCCAGGATCGTGTCCATGTGCTGCTCGCAGATCCGCTGCAGGGCAAAAATCTGTTCGCTGGTTTTTTCGGAAAGTGCAAACAGGGGAACGGACGGATCGGCTTCGTGAATCCGGATCAGCATTTGGGTTTCTGCCCGGGCATACCGGTCCACCAGCGTCATGATATCGCGGATCAGGGCCCACCGCGTCCGGGTATCGTCCAGCAGGGCCGCTTCATAGTCTTCCTGAAGCAAAAATGCCGTCAGCACTTCGGCGACGGAGCTTGAAAATACGCCGCCCTTGTTGGCCGTGGTATCCTTGATATGCTTGATGGGCGTGGCTGCGATGGTCCGTCGCGCGGCATCGTCGAAAAAGACATTGGCGCCTTCCACAATAAACTGAAGCTCCTGGAATACGGCCAGAAATTCTTTGACATTGTTCCGGTTGATCGTGTCTTTAAAACCGCCGCACGGGATAAAAGCCCGGATGTCCGCCTGGCGGATAAATCGCCGGTTTTCCGGATTGGACAGAAAACCGCGGTGAAACATGGCGCCGTCTTCAACGAGGGTGCCGTCCGGAAGCTGGACGTTTTTGGCGTCGATCGTCACCTTGAACCCCTGGGGGCCAGAGCTTGTCCGGAAAAAACCGGGAATTGGCCCGGGGGGAGGTGTGCCGCATGAAGGCGATTTTCATCAGCGCTTCCCGGTCCAGGCCCTGGGGGTCGAAGAGGATGGATCCGCCGTCGATGATCAGGCAGATCTTGCCTTTATAGCACTGGATCTGGTTGGCTCCCAGATCGCCGTCCGGACCGCCGGTTATCATCAGGTTGAGGTCTTCTTCCCTGGATCCGTAATGCGAGACCAGGGTTCTGAAGGCGCCCATGATGCCGGTGGTGGTCATGCCGCTGGAGATGATCCGGTCTGCCGATCCTGTCGTAGATCTCGTTCATGTCGGTGGTGACGGCGACACTGGTGCCTTCGATCTGCAGATCGGTTCCGGCAGTGCCGTTTCCGATGATCCCGAAAATCTCCCCGCTGTCCAGCAGCCCGTAGGTATCATGGGGAATGCCGATGCTCTTGCCGGTGGTGATGGTGCGCCAGTAGCGGTAACCGCGTTCCCTGCAGCGAGTCGGCGACGGCATCCATCAGGGGCGCCGTTCCCTCGTCGGGTCCGAAAAAGATCATCTCGGGCCTGCCGTAATAATCGACGATTTCCTCATCGCCGAGCACCAGATCCATGATCCCTTCCGTGTAATCGTAAAGGGCGTCCATCCCCTGCGTGGCATAAATGGCATGCGGCACCACCACGCCCTTGGAGCCGCTTTCGCAGATATCCTTGTGCTTCAGCCGCTGGGCTTTGGGGCCGAGCGCATAATTGAGCAGCAGGGCGTTGTCCAGTTCGGTCGGGTAATTCGACGGCGAGACCCGGATGAGCCGCAGGCCGCCCCTGGCAATATCCCCGGCCCGCAGATGGGTGCCGCACGAATAGTGACCGTTTACAAAAAAGACGCCATAGACGAACTGCTCAAAGACCAGCGGATCCAGAACGGCGTTGTCGAACCGGAAAGCAAAGGACGCGTTTTTCGGTCTTGTAAAAATTGGTCTTTAACAGACGGGACACCAGCTTGAACATGAACCGGAAAATATCGCAGTACAGCCAGTTGTCCATGAACCGCTGGGAGATGATTTTATCGAATTCCCGGTATTTTTTATCCATCTCCCCATTGGCAATCCGGTTTTTCACCGCCGGATTAAACCGCCGGTCGAACAGGGCTGTAACAGGAATTTGACCAGGTCCGGATTTTCCGTTACCGCTTCCAGTATCGCCTTGTAGACATAGGTGGACTTGTTGGACCCGTGAATCCGCGCAGCAAAGGCTTCCCGGTGATCCTTGCCGGTCAGGCTGTTAAGGATTTCACGGTCCGTTGCATTGTCGCGTTCCTTGAAAATGAACATATGGGTGAAATCCACGGCATTGCCGGCAAAAAGCATTTCCTGGAAAGTCAGATCTCCCTTGATGTAAATATCCGTGACACGATTGACATTGAATGCCAGAAAAGCGCACAGGTCACGGATCAGCATCGACTCTTTCTTTCGGGAAAGCTCTCCGAGAATGTACAGGGAGCAGATGGATGAGGACACGGCCGATTTGCCGCAGTACGGCTCCCAGTATGCCCGGCTGAGCACCAGATCATGGTCTGCGATCAGTTTCCGGAGCACGGGCAGTTGCGGAGAATCGAAATCGCTGTTGAACATCAGTCGCGTTTCTTCGGTGTCGGACAGATTGAACACCTCGATCAGCGGGCTGACGCTTGTTTCCAGGGATTTGAGAAAATTTTCGTAGCGCCGCCGGGTGGGTTCCGGCGTGATCATGTAATCCCCGGCAAGCGTGAATAAAAACCGCGATGCCTTGAAGGCGTCCCCGGAAAAATCACAAACGGTTTCGGGCCGGATAATATAGGTATAGTACTGATTTTTCGGGCTGTAATAATATTCGCGCCGGTGACCGGGAATCATGCTTTCAAGAATTTTTTCCATACTGTCCCGGGTTTCCTGGGTGGCAATGCGAACCCGCTGTACATTGCTGCCCTGATCCAGGCTGAAATCGATGTGGGCCACGCGGCTCGCCAGGGTCACCGCCCCGTCCGCGTCAACGCTGAGGTTGGTGGCGATGGAGGACAGAATGTGTTTCAGGGAGTCCTTCTTGATATTTTCGAAAAAATAGGTGGGAAGGCCCAGGTCGTCCAGCAGAATCCCCGCGGCCATATTGATGCAGTTGGCCGTCAGCAGGCCTTCGGCGGACAGGTCGATGACCGCCTCATACAGGGTGCTGGGATTGAGTTTGACACTCTGGGCTTTGCTGATGATGTATGCGCCTTTGGAAAATGCATCCGGCCGGTTGAGCGAGTTGTTCATGATGTCTCCTTTGCTGCATGTATTTTTGCGGAGGGTTGTGCATTTTCAATAATTAAAGCAATTTGCATACCAGAGAATCAAAGTCTTGGATTATAGGTTCAGGTGAACCGTCAATCAGGCGCTTCGGGCAATGATCGACATGGCGCGGATGGCTGCGTCTATTTGCGCCTGACTGTTAAAGACGCCCAGGCTGAAACGAACTGCGCCGTTCGGGGCGGTGCCGAGCCGCTCATGCACCAGGGGGGCGCAGTGCAGGCCCGTGCGGACGGCAATGTTGAAATCGCCGTCCAGAATGGCCCCGACATCCGCCGCGGCATGTCCGCGGACATTGCAGGTGATCAGTGGAATATGGTTTTCAAGGCTTTGTGCGCCGTACAGGTCAATGCCGTCAATTGCCGAAAGGCCATCTCGCAGGTTTTCAGCCAGCGCCATTTCCCGCTGGCGGTATCCCTCACGGGCTTCAAGTGTTTCCAGATACGCCAGGGATTCGCCCAGCGCCAGTATGCCCAGTAGATTGAGCGTGCCGGCCTCGAGACGGTACGGAAAAGATTGGGTGTGGAACAGATTGGCGGAATCGATGCCCGTGCCGCCGAACCGGATGGTGCGGATCGGCAAATCCGGATGAATGATCAGCCCGCCGATACCGGTAGGACCCAGCAGGGACTTGTGACCGGTGAACGCCAGGCCCGAGACATGCCACTTTTTCATTTCGATGGGGATGGCGCCGGCGCTTTGGGATACATCCAGAATCAGGGGAATGCCCGCGTTGCGGCAAATCTCGCCGATGGCCGCAACCGGTTGCACGGTGCCCAGTACGTTGGAAGCATGGTTTATGATGACCAGCCGGGTTTGCGGACGGATCAGGGCCGCGATATCACCGGGATCCACAAACCCGTTTGCATCGAAGCCCGCCAGATCGAATTGGATACGTCCCTGTGCGCGCAGGTGATTCAGGGGCCTTAAAACGGAATTATGCTCCAGGCAGGTGCTGACGACATGATCCCCCGGTTCGGTCAGGCCCTGGATCAACGTGTTCAGGGCATCGGTTGCGTTGCTGCCGAAGCAAAGCGGATAATCCTTGCCTGCACCCAAAGAAGCGGCGAAGCATGTCCCTGACCTCGGATACGGCATTCTCGGCTTCTCATGGCCAGATCATATCCGCCCCTGCTGGGGGAAGCCCCTATTTTCAGGTATCGGTCCAATGCCCGCTGCATGCACCCGGATGGCTTGGGGTACGAAGTGGCTGCATTGTCCAGATAAATGAATGTCGTGTTATCCATTATCGGGACTCCAGGTTCAGTTGCAGGTTTTGGGGTTGGGGAGCCCGGAAAGTCTGCGGGCCCCCTGTTTGAGTCCATCGGGGAAAAGCTTTTCCATCTCCATCACGCTCAGGCCGGTGCCTTCCCTGAGCTGACGGTTCATCGGCGCCCGCCCGTGATAGGCATAAAACTCCCGCAGGAACCGGACCACTTTCCAGTGCCGGTCCGTAATTCGGGTCAGTCCCCGTTCTCCGGCCAGAATCGTAAAGAGCGCTTCCGACCAGTCGTCAAAATCATTGAAAAACCCTTCTCCGTCAAAGACGATCTTCCGGCCGTCCAGGACGCGCACACAGGGACCCGGACCTGTCGGCTGGTCGTCATCGGCATGCGCGTCCATGCATCATTTCTCCGGATTCAAGGCAGCCTTGATTTTTTCCGGAGTTGCCGGCAGATCACAGATCCAGATTCCGGTAGCGTTTTTGATGGCATTGATCACCGCAGGGGCCGTGGGAACCATGCACATCTCACCGACGCCCGTGGCCCCGAGCGGCCCTTTGGGCCGGGGGGTTTCGCGGACAATGGTTTCCATTTCAAAACTGCTCCGGATTGTGGGGAATTTAAAGCTGACCCAGTCTTTGGTTTTTCCGGCGACATATTCCTCCCTGAGGGCAAACCCCACCCCCATGTCCATTCCCCCTTCCAGTTGACCGGTCAGGTTCTGGGGATTGATGACCGGGCCAGCATCCACGCTCGTGGTCATTTTCAGGATGGTGACCTGGCCGCTTTCGGTGTCCACTTCCAGCTCAACCATCTGCACGGCATGGACCTGGGATTCAAAAGAGGGGCCCTGGCCGGTCTGAAGATCCAGCGGGCCGGCGTCTTCGTTTTTCTTCCGGCCCAGATAACGTTTGGGTTTGCCGGCGGTTTCAAGTTCTTCCGATGTGCGTGACCCGGTTTCCTGCATGGCGGTCTTTAATTGTTCCAGGGCGTTGATCAGGGCGCCGCCGATCATGTACGTGATGCGGCTGCCCGCGGCCGGACCGCTGGCAGCGGTATTGTCGGTATCCCGGGTGTAAAGACGCACCTTTTCCAGGGGGATGTCCATGAAGGCTGCCGTCAATTGGCTCAGCATGGAGTCATTGCCTTCCCCGGGATCGGCTGCCGCGGCATAGACGCTGATGCCGCCGTCACGTATCCAGTTCGACGGCGGCTACCGATATGTCTCCCGGACCGCCGATGCCGAAAGCGCCGGTTCCCAAGTCCCACGCCGCGTTTGATCCGGCCCTGGCTGCCGAGGGACTTTGCCTCCCGGACAGCACGTTCATAATGCGGCCGCATGGCTTCCATGAGTTCCGGAAAACACCACTGCTGAACGACCCGGCCCGTGGATTTGCTTTGACCCGGCTGGAGCGAATTCTTCAGCCGGAATTCAAAGGGGTCCATGCCGAGCTTGTCGGCCAGCATGTCCATGGCGCATTCCAGAGCGAAATTGACCTGGGGCGGTCCCGCACCGCGGGCCGCACTGCCCCAGGGATTGTTGGTGTAGACCAGCCTGGCCCTGGCATTGATATTGGGTATATTGTAGGAGCCGGAGAGCATGAGCAGGGACCGGTGCACCACCACATGGCCTATGGAATAATAAGCGCCTTTGTCCACCAGATAATCATTGCAGTAAGCCGTCAGTTTCCCCTGGCTATCGGCCCCCAGCTTGACATTCATTTTGAATGCGTGGCGCTTGGAACTCATCAGCATGCTTTCGGTAAGGCTGGGAATATACCGGACCGGTCGTTTGAAATGAAGCGCGGCGGCACCGGCAATGCCCTTCGGAGATCACATCGATTTTGATGCCGAACTGCCCGCCGGAATACGCCTCCTGATAGCGCATGTTTTCCCATCCGAGTGCGGCCTGCAGCATCCCCAGATGCAGATGAATGTTGATGCTGCGGCCAACGATGACCAGCCTGGGATCTTCGCCTTCCTCCGGATCTTCCCAGTAAGCCACCGTGGCTTCAGGTTCCAGCGGCGCCTGGTGGTTGATCTGGGTCTTGAACTGCGCTTCGATAACGGCTGCGGAAGTTTTCAGCGCATCTTCGGCATTGCCCTTGATCTGGGGCTGTTCAAAACACAGGTTGGGGAAATCGTCATGGATTTTAACCGCATTGTCCCGGAGAGAATCTTCGGGGCAGTTCATTACCGGCAGCGGGTCCAGTTCAACGCGAACGACGGCCAGAGCCGCCTCTGCCTGGGCCTTTGTATCGGCCGCCACGATCAGGATCGGATCGCCGATGTAGCGGACCTTGTCCTTGCAGAGCACCGGGCGGTCCGCCACCAGGTATTTCAGGATATTGGTGCCCTTGATGTCCGCAGCCGTCACCACGCCCGCAACCCCTGGCATTTTTTCAGCCTCTGATGCATCGATGGAAACAATGCGGGCATGGGGAACCGTGCTGCGCAGAACGGCCAGCTCCAGCGCGCCCTTGAGCCGGATATCGGCGGTAAAATGCGCCGTACCGCAAGCCTTTGCCAGTGCCGAGGGCCGGGGATGGGATACGCCCATCACGCCATCCGCGGGCTTGGGGCGCACCGCATCCGGCGTGGTCTCCCCGCGGATGAACCGCCCTGCCAACTGAATGGCTTCGATGATTTTTTTATAGCCGGTACAGCGGCACAGATTCCGGGCGAGCGCTTTTTTGATCTCATCGGCGGTGGGATCGGGATTTACGTCCAGCAACGCCTTGGCCGCCATGATCATGCCGGGCGTGCAGAATCCGCACTGGATCGCGCCGGAAAGAACGAATGCCTGCTGGATGAGATGGGGGTTATCCGGGGTGCCCAGCCCCTCCACGGTGATCACCTGAGCGTTGTCCAGGGAATGGACCTTGGTCAGACAGGAAAGGACGGTCTTTCCGTTGACGATGACCATGCAGGCCCCGCACTGACCTTTTCGGTCGCAGGACTGCTTGGCGCCGGTCAGCCCCAGGTCCTCGCGCAGCAGATCCAGCAATACCTGTTCCGGTCCGACCACAAATTCATGCCTTGCGCCATTGACAATTAAACCAATCCGTTTCATTTTCACTCCTTGGTTTTAGAAAAATATTTGCCGAACTGTATGAATATATGAGCATCAGCAATATTTGTGCCAAATCAATCAGGACAAACAGCCATGACCTTGCAGCCATAATGAATAATGAAAGAGTTATCCCCCCTTTTTGAAAAAAGGGGGGGCAGGGGGGATTTTTAAAGCGCGGAATCAAGGGAAAGAACGCTCAATCCCCATTTTTCAAGAAGGGAATCAAAAAAGTTTAACCTGCCCTTATCTACTAATACAGCTTGAGAGAACAATACAAAAACAGGGATTGCGTCATGGGTCTTGCCACTTTTCTTAATCTGATTCTTTAAGTTTTGCCGCCCGGATCGTATGCCGCTTATGGGCATCCAGGATGGTTTTTCTCAGCCGGATGGATTTGGGGGTGACCTCGACCAGCTCGTCATCCCGGATAAAGTGAATGGCACTCTCAAGCGTCATGGGCTTTACCGGCGAGAGCAGCACATGATCGTCCTTTCCGGAAGCCCGCATATTGGTCAGCTTCTTTTCCTTGCAGGCATTGACATTGATGTCGTTGTCCCGGTTATGCTCGCCGACGATCATGCCTTCATAAACCGGTGTTCCCGCAACCACGCACAGCTGACCCCTGGGTTCCAGATTGAACAGGGCGTAAGGCACGGCAACCCCTTGCCTGTCCGAGACGATGGAGCCGGTAAACCGGGAGGGGAAATCCCCCCTGTATTCCTCGTATCCGGAGAAATACGAATTCATGATGCCGGTTCCCTTGGTGTCGGTCAGAAATTCATCCCGGTACCCGATCAGGGACCTGGAGGGAACGCTGAATTCGATGCGAACCCGGCCCTTGCCGTTGTTGGCCAGGTTGATCATTTTCCCTTTCCGGTTGGAGAGCTTTTCCGTGACAATCCCCATAAAACTTTCCTCGCAGTCCACAAAAAACCGTTCGATGGGTTCAAGCTGCTTGCCGTCTTTGTATTTGTAGATCACCTTGGGTCTGCCCACGCAAAGCTCGAAACCTTCCCGGCGCATGGTTTCAATCAGAATGGCCATTTGAAATTCGCCGCGGCCTTTGACGGTAAAAATTTCCTTGTTTTCGGTTTCCTCGACCTTGATCCCCACATTCATCAGGGTTTCCTTGAACAGGCGCTCCCGGATTTTGCTGGACTGAACATATTTGCCTTCCTTGCCGCTGAAAGGCGAGTTGTTGATGCCGAACTCCATGGATACGGTGGGTTCATCCACGGTAATGCGTTTCAAGGCTTTGGGATAGCTGCGGTTGCAGATCGTATCGCCGATTTTGACGTCTTCGATACCCGACAGCACGATGATGTCCCCGGGTTCGACCTCGGTGGCCTCGCAGAACGTCAGGCCCTGATAGGTCTGAAGCCGGGTGACCTTCAGGGGATTCTGTTTGGCCTGGTCATCGATGCAGACCAGGCTGTCATTCGATCTGACCCGGCCGTTGACGATTTTTCCGATGGCCAGCCTGCCCAGGTAATCCGAATATCCCAGATCCGATACCAGCATCTGAAAGGGTTCTTCCGGGTCGTAGGTCGGGGCGGGAATGAAATCGACGATCATATCGAAAAGGGGATGGAGATTGGCGCCTTTTTCGTCAAGGGATGCCTGGGCAATGCCTTCGCGGCCGATGGCATACATCAGCGGAAAATCAAGCTGGTCCTCGGGAGCGTCCAGGTCGATGAACAGATCGTAGATTTCGTCCAGAATTTCCGCGGGCCGGGCGTCTTTGCGGTCGATCTTGTTGACCACCACGATGACCGGCAGATCGGCCTCGAAGGTTTTTTTCAATACAAAGCGGGTCTGCGGCAAGCGGGCCTTCGGAGGCGTCCACCAGGAGCAGGGCGCCGTCCGCCATGGACAGGGCGCGCTCCACCTCGCCGCCGAAATCGGCATGGCCGGGGGTATCGATGATGTTGATCTTGACCCCTTTCCAGATGACCGAGCAGTTCTTGGCGGCGATGGTGATGCCGCGTTCCCGCTCCAGATCCATGTTGTCCATGATGCGGTCGTTGACATCCTGGTTATCGCGAAACAGCCCGCATTGCCGGAACATGGCGTCGACCAGGGTGGTTTTTCCATGATCGACATGGGCAATGATGGCAATGTTTCGAATGTGTTCATTTTTCATTACGGATTTCATAACTGATGGGTGTTCCTGTTCTTTGTGAGTGGTAAAACGGTCAATTCAGATTAATTGTAAAGCCCTGTATGATATCTCATGTATTGTTAAGATGCAATCCTTAATCCAAATCATTGCATCGAAACAGATTCGGACGACCGATCGAACCGTTTGCCATTTACTTGTTCCATTTTGATGAAAAGATCATTGCGGCCGGGATTGGATATGTGGTAGTTTTCCGCGCGTCAACTGTAATACCGGCAGGGCGCCACAGATAAAACCCATTTTCATCAAAGGAGGGATGTCCATGAAAATTCTGGTCGTTGGCGGAGGGGGCAGGGAACACGCTCTGATTTGGAAAATTGCGCAAAGTCAGCGGGTGAAAAAAATATTCTGTGCGCCCGGCAATGCCGGCATCGCGGATCTGGCCACCTGCGTTCCGATTGGCGCCGAAGAGATCGAAAAGCTGGTACAGTTTGCCAAAAAAGAAGCCATTGATTTAACGGTAGTGGGCCCGGAAGGTCCGCTATCGCTTGGCATCGTGGATATGTTTCAGAAAAAAGGGCTTAAAGTATTCGGGGCCAGCCGCAAGGCGGCTGAAATTGAATCCAGCAAAACCTTCGCCAAATCCCTGATGAATCAATACGGAATCCCGACCGCCGAAAGCAAATCCTTTACCCGGTATGAAAAGGCGGAAGCCTACATTAAAAAAACGGCCTTTCCCCTGGTGGTCAAGGCCGACGGCCTGGCTGCCGGAAAAGGGGTTGTGATCTGTCAGACCGTGGATGAGGCGATTGCCGCCCTCAAGCTCATCATGCTGGATCTGGCTTATGGCGAAGCCGGGAAAAAAGTGGTTGTCGAAGAATTTCTGACCGGCGAAGAAGCCTCGTTTCTGGCGTTTACCGACGGGAAAACCGTCCTGGCCCTGCCATCCTCCCAGGATCATAAAGCGGTTTTTGACAATGACGAAGGCCCCAATACCGGCGGCATGGGCGCCTATTCTCCGGCGCCGGTGGTGGATGAATATCTTCATCGAAGAATCATGGCAGAGGTCATGATCCCGACCGTGAATGGCATGGCGGCCGAGGGGCGCCCTTACAAGGGAGTGCTTTACGCCGGCCTGATGATTGATAACGACAGGATCAAGGTTCTGGAATTCAATGCCCGGTTTGGCGATCCCGAAGCCCAGCCGCTGTTGATCCGTCTTAAAAACGATATTATTGATATCATGGAAGCGGTTATCGATGAGCAGGCTCGACAAATGCCGGCTCGATATCGATGAGCGGGCTTCGGTATGCGTGGTCATGGCTTCCGGCGGCTATCCGGGTGCATATTCCAAAGGCATTCCGATTTTTGGACTCGAGGATGCTCGAAAGCTGAAGAATGTCATCGTGTTTCACGCGGGAACCTCTATTGCGAGCGGGTCGAGCCGGGTCCATTGTGACCAACGGCGGCAGGGTGCTCGGCGTCACGGCGCTCGGCGATTCGGTAAAAGAAGCCATTGCAACGGCCTATCAGGCGGTATCCAAAATCACCTGGAAAGGGGTGCATTATCGCAAGGATATCGGACAAAAAGCCGTCAGAAGGCTTGAAACTGCCCCTCAGGTGGGAATTGTCATGGGCAGCGACTCGGATCTTCCTGTCATGGAAGAGGCTGCGGTCATCCTGAAAAAATTCGGCGTGCCTTACCAAATGACGATCGCCTCCGCGCACCGCAGCCCGGCAAGAGCAGCCGAATTTGCCGGATCGGCGGTCAAACGCGGCATCAAGGTCATTATCGCCGGTGCCGGACATGCGGCGCATCTTGCCGGGGTCATGGCGGCCCATACCACGCTTCCGGTCATCGGGGTTCCCATAGATTCCTCATGCCTTCAGGGCTTTGATTCCCTGCTGTCAACGGTTCAGATGCCTCCTGGCATTCCGGTGGCAACCGTCTCCATCGGCAAGTCCGGGGCAAGAAACGCCGGGATTCTGGCGGTTCAGATGCTGGCCCTTTCAGACTCCCGTCTGGCAAAGCTTCTGGAAGCGTTTAAGGCCGAGATGGCGTCCGAGGTGGAACAAAAAGCCAAAAAAATTGAATCCCGAAGATAAAATTCGTCGGATCGATGGCAGAAAGCCGCGGGAGGATGCGATCATGGAGGCGGCACGGATCATTTGCAGCGGCGGGGTTGTGGTTTTTCCAACGACCAGTCTTTACGGACTGGCAGCGGATGCTTCCAACCCCGCGGCCGTTGAAAAGGTGTTTGCCATCAAGCAGCGGCCGTTGGACAAACCCATTCTGATCCTGGTTCCGAATCTTTGGGATATCCAGGGTCTGGTCCAGGATATCCCTTTGGCTGCAGAGCGGATCATGACTGCGCTCTGGCCCGGCAATCTTACCCTTATTTTCAAGGCCGGCAGCGGCCTTTCTCCCATCCTGACTGCCGGAACCGGAAAAATCGGCATCCGGCTTCCGGTTTATCCGGTAGCCCGGTTCCTGGTTCGCGCTGCCGGAAGACCCATCACGGCGACCAGCGCCAATATCTCAGGTCAAACAGGTTGTTCGCAAATTGCAGACCTTGATCCTGCTGTTTCGACAGCGGTGGATTTGATCCTGGATGCCGGACCCCTTAAAGGCGGTGCGGGTTCAACCATCCTGGACGTCAGCCAGGATCCGCCGGTCCTTTTGAGAGAAGGCACTATCCCCTTATCAACAATAATTAAATATAATTAAAATAAGATAGTTATATATTTAAATAAATACTTGTCCCAACATAATCCCAGTTCATATAAGTAATCATGCCCACCTTAATTTTATCAACTGAGTGACTCAACTTGATACCCTGAAAAATCATAGGATCCCCGGCGACAATTCAAGGCGAAGGGAAAAGCTCTTTCCTGTCCGGCCTGCAACGCGATTCAACCCTCTTCCACTGTAACTGCTCGCTCAAAGCCCAGTGCATTCCTTTCCGGCCTTGATCTCTTGCTGACCCTTCGTAAAGATTCTGCCAGTATCAAAAATGGGTATTTGAATACCTACTTTATGGATAAAAAATTCCCTCTTTCATTTCTTATTTTTATCATATAACAAAATAAAACAAAATGTATCAAGTGAGTATGATTCACATTGTGCAATTCATAAATCCATAATGAGGCCATAAGAAACAAACGGGTTTCCGCAAAGGAGGATCATGATGCAAAAAAATAACTTAAAACTGAAAACCAAAGAAATCCCGTTTTCATTAGAATCAGTCGAGGCAAAAAAAGTATCTCTGAATGGAGAATTTAACAACTGGAATCCACATGCAGATAGCATTTACCACCCACGCTGGAATGAATCGACAGATCCCCCAGTTGTTACAAATATGGTTCCATGTCCACCATGCGTGTGGGGGTGAACTAGACAGGGACTTTATTCAATGCTTTAAACGGTCTTTAAGGCTGTACTCTGAAAAAGGGTATGGCCTTTTTTATTGTGTCCGCTCGTTCCCGGCGCATGTGTCATTCGGGCCCACGCCCTGAAAACCCCACCTTGCGCCTCTGGTGCACCCTATCTCAACCCGGTTGATCTGATCCCAGGAACAACTCGGCATCGATGCTTTGAAACATGGCTCATGATCCGGTTTCTGACCCGGCGCAGTATTCCGATCTTCCAGCCGGCATCGCCTGGATCTGGACCAGACGCAAATTGTTCCGGGCCTGCTTGGATGATTTCAGGCAGGCCTCTGAAAGAGGATTCGGAATGTGGATAATTCGTTTGACAGGCTCGTCCGCTTTATCATAGGGTAATTTTGATAAATTGGTCAGGAGAATCAATGATACCATACCTATCCTTAAAGATGGCCGGATTCAAGGTTTATCTCAGGGAGGCGGTGGTAGGCTCTCAGGAGGGAGCGAAAGCCTGCCAGGATTACGGGAAAGCCCTGGGATCCAAGCTCGTTCGGTAAGACAACTATTGGGGGCGTCGAGGGCGACGGCGCCTTTCATCCGCGTTTATCTATTCCGAGTTTTCCAGGGTTTCCCAGGCTTATCAAAGTTTATTATTGACATATTTGGGGCGTGTTTTGGTCTTTTCAGAGTAATATCTGTTTATTCTTGTGTCCGTTTTTGTTAACCAGGTTAGACAAGGTCCCTAATATTGCAATGGTCAACGGTTTCAAGGATGAAATCTCCGCATGAAATTTAGAAAACTCGGCAGAACAGGCCTGGATGTCGGAATCATCGGACTGGGCGGCGAATACCTGGAGCACGCATCCAGGGAAACCGTAATTTCAGTCATTCATGAAGCCATGGACAATCAGATCAATTATTTTGACCTGTTCATGGCGTCTCCCGATGCAAGGGGTTATTACGGGGAGGCTCTGAAAGGAAAGCGGGACAGGGTAATCGTTGCAGGTCACCTGGGCTCGTCCTTCCAGGGAGGCCAATATGACAGGACCCGGGACCCGAAGGTCTGCGAAGCATTTTTCGAGGATCTGCTCAGACGTTTGAAATCGGACTATATCGATATCCTGATGCTTCATTTCGTGGATGAACCGGACGATTTCCAGACTGTTTTTCATTCTGGGGGAATCCTGGAAATCGCTCTGCGTTTGAAAAAGGAAGGGAAGGCGCGGTTCCTGGGAATGAGCAGTCATAAGACGCCTGTGTCTGTCAGGGCCACTGAAAGCTCCTTGATTGATGTGTTGATGTTCCCGGTAAACGCGGCCTATGACGCCTTGCCCGGCGAAACGGCATGGCCGGATGGACTGGAACCCGGTTTGGCAGGCCCGGACCCGTCCCGCTCGAATTTATTTTTGAGCTGTGCCAGGAACAATGTGGGGCTGATCGCCATGAAACCTTACGCCGGTGGCCGGCTTCTCAGGGGCGACGACCCTGCCTTTACTACCCTGTCTCCAGTTCAGTGCCTGCATTATACACTGACCCGGCCAGGAGTCTGTACTGTGGTCCCTGGATGCAAGAACGTATTGGAATTAAGGGCAGCCCTGGCTTATCTCGATGCCGGGGCTCCGGAGCTGGATTTCAGAAACCTGAAATTCAGCCTGCTCAGCAGCACGGGAGGCAAGTGCATGTATTGCAACCACTGCCTGCCGTGTCCGTCCTTAATTGATGTTGCGGAAGTCATCCGTCTCGTGGATGTTTCGCTAAAGGGGGCCGGGAATAATCAGCTACGGAATTACCAGCTCCTGCGTGCAAAGGGCTCTGATTGTATTGAGTGCGGGGACTGCGTCAATCGCTGCCCCTTTGGTGTTGATGTGATCTCACACATGCACAAGGCAGTTGAACTTTTCGGTGGTTGACAATAATCCGGGAAAATCTGCAATGGACATTTCCGTAATTCTTTCAGGCTATGGAGCAGGGTTCCCGTCCCATCCCACTCTGCAGAGTATCGCCCGCGCAGCTACTTTCGCCCGGAAACAGAATCTGAGCGTGGAAACCCTGGTTGTCCTGGACAGGATGGATCTCAAGGCTCTGGAGTACGTCTCACGCTACGGAAACGATGATATCAGAATTGTATGGACAGATTGCCCGGATACCAGCGCATCAAGGAATCAGAGTGTATCTGCGGCCTGCGGCGCCTATGTCGCCTTCACAGCCGCCGGAAATCTTCCCGGCGGAATGTGGCTCGGGGAGGCCCATGCCAGAGCGGTGACAAATAACCGGCGCGCCCTGTATTATCCGGAATACGTCGTCTGTTTCGGGGCTGTGGAAGTAATCATACGGTTAAAAGATGTTTTCAGCCATTATTACCATCCCTGCAACGTATTTGTGGGTGATCATTGGTGTCCTTTGAATTTTTTCGCCCCCAGGTCATTGCTCCTTGAAAATCCCTTTGTGGAAAATGATTACGGGGAAGGTCTCCGCTATGGGGATCGACTGTGGCTGGGCGGGATGCTGAAACAGGGAGTCTCTTATTGAATCCGTTCCGAATACCGTGGTTTTCACCAGGACAAGACATGATCAGCGGACCCTTTCACGAATGCTTGCAAAAAAGCAGGGGCAGGCTGAAGAGGTATATCGGCAGATGAAGGCAACACAAGCTCAGATCAATGCCTTGCTCAATTCCCGCATCTATCGTCTCGGCCGTTTTCTGAGCCTTCCTGTTCGGGCATTAAGAAATATTGTCGATCATCGCCATGCATCCAGAAAAACACTGTAACCTGCCGGAATGGTTGATAAGGGAATGGCGCGAGATCCATGCGCTTGAGCCGGCCCTGTTTCCTGAATCACGGCTCTTAAATAAGTCTGACGTCTGCTTCGGGGATAAGGAATCGCGGCTGTCAGCCCTTTGCAGTGAGATGGATGCCATGGGTTGCCCGGATGCAAGTCATGTTTTCCTGGGGCCGTGGCTTGTAACCGGAGGCGCCGAGCGACTCGCCCTCAATTATATATTTGCGCTTGTTCAGGGGAATTTCTCCGGCAGAATCACACTTGTAACAACCCTGAACAGATATTCACCCTGGGCAAAGAGGCTGCCTGCAGGGGTCTGGCTTCTTGAGTTCGGGAAGATCTGCTCCCACCTTTCTCCCATGGACAAGGAGGACCTTCTCACGAGCCTGCTTTTCCGGTGGGCACCCCGGGTTATCCACAATATAAATTCTGAACTCGGTTTCCAAATCTTTGTCAACCACGGGAAGGCGCTGAGCCGCACGTCGAATCTCTATGCCTCCTCATTCTGCATGGAAACCTCACCTGAAGGTCATAGGGTCGGATATCCGGTGTCGTACCTGCCAGACTGCATGGATCATCTTACGGCCGTGATCAGCGAAAACCAGAGGCACTTGGATGAGCTGGCGGACGTATACGCCTATGATCCGAAGAAACTCTGCCTTCACTATCAGCCCGTGGATATTCCGGAAAAACGCAGAAGGGTTCCCGCCCGATCAGGGGCGGATACCCTGTGCGTCCTCTGGGCAGGCAGATTTGACAGGCAGAAAAGACCTGACCTGTTGATACGAATCGCTGAAAAATCAAGGGACCTGCCTTTCCATTTTTATGTATACGGTATGCCCATACTCAACGATGACAGTCATTTTAAGGAATTTTCCCATTTAGGCAATGTGACTCTGCGCGGGACTTTTGACCGCCTGCAGAGCTTGCCCCTTGATGAGTTCGACATTCTTCTGTATACGGCAGGATGGGATGGAATGCCAAACATCCTCCTGGAATCGGCTGCAGCCGGCCTGCCTGTGGTTGCATCCCATGTCGGGGGAATAAGCGAACTGATCAAAGATTCAGAAACAGGATTTTTGGTCAGCCCATTTGATGATGTGGATAAGTATATTGACTGTCTGCTGAAGATCCACAGGGACAGAACCCTGATCGATCAGTTTTCGAAGAACGCCTTTGAGCGCGTGAGTTCGCGGCACTCCTGGACGGATTTTGTGAAAAAGATAAAAAACATACCGGGATATGCCGGTGCCGGAAAATTACGTTGAAACACTGAATGAGGGGAAAGGAAGCATGAATTACCAGAACATACTGTGCGCGGGAGACAGCCAGACCTTTGGCGCCAGAACTTACGGGTGCTACCCTATCCATATGGCCCGGTTTCTCTCACAGGAAACGCCGTATGAGTGGCGGGTGATCAACCTGAGCGCCAACGGCTATACGGCCCGGGACCTTTGGTTCAGGCTCAATTCTGAGATCGACCAGATCTTGAACACCTATCAGGCCTGTGTGCTGATCGGAACCAATGACGTGGGAAACAGCACGGATATCGATCTGTTCAAAGACTACTATCGGCAGATTCTGCTCACCTTTGCCATCAAGCAATTCAAGGCCGTGTTCTGTGGAGAGATTCCCCCGATTTTCCCGGACGGGCACATATTCTTCAGTAAGAAATCCGAGGAGAGCAGAAAGCTCTACAATGGCGCAATACAGGAGACCGCTGAAGAATTCGACATCGCGCATCTGGTGAAATTGGATGAACTCTGCCGTGATTCCTATGAAGATCCCGTTCATTTCAATGAACAGGGCAATATCTGTGTGGCCAGGGCCTTTGCCGGGGCAATACTGAGGTACTGAAAAGGGAGCCATGCGGATAGGTATTGTAATGGGCACGCGGCCTGAGATCATTAAAAACTATTCCATTGTCAAAGCCCTGCAGTCCGGGAAAATGGATTTTCATATCCTGCATACCAACCAGCACAGCGACTATACCATGCACGGCAGTTTGTTCAAGGAACTCGGATATTGCCCTGATATAGTATCCCCGGGGCAATACTCTTTTGGGAAAGCCATTGACTGGGTCAGGGACACTGTGAAAAACTTGAGACTGGATCTTATCCTTGTCAACGGAGACACCGCAGCGGCTCTTGCCGGAGCCATTGCCGGACTCTATTCGGATATCAAGGTTGCCCACGTGGAAGCCGGCCTCAGGTCCCATGATCCACTCATGTATGAAGAACGCAATCGAATCATGGTCGACACCATGGCACACTATCTGTTTGCATATACACGGGAGCGGGCACATTATCTGAAAAATAACGCGGAGATCCGGGGCAGGGTTTTCGTTGCAGGGAACACCACAATGGATCTGATCGCCGATTTCAAGGATCGCTTGAAACCTTCATCGACCTCCAGGTATGCATACGTTACCCTGCACAGGAAGGAGTTTACGGATCAACACGAGGTCATGGTCAAGGTTTTCGAGACACTCAATATTCTTGCATCGGAACTGGATCACATCTATTTCCCGGTTCATCCCCGAACGCGCAGTGCAATCAAAACCCACGGCATCCCGGGCTGGGTGCTCTCCAATGTGACGCTCATGGATCCGGTGTCAGCCATTGATTCCCTGAATTTCATCAGCAATGCCGCGCTGGTCATGACCGACAGCGGTTGTATCCAGGAAGAGGCGTTTATCCTGAAAACACCGTGCCTGACCATTCGGAATAATACGGAACGCAGTGAAACCCTGTCGGATAACGCCAACATTGTCACCGGCTTTGATCCTTCACGGATCAAAGCCGCTGCCGTTTATCAATTGACAAGAGGGAACATCAGTTTCAGAGATGCATACGGCCCTGGTGGGGCAGGCAAACGGATTGTGGACAGCATCATCTCAGGATAGTCCGTGACCCCGGGCACCCTCAGTGCCGGCCACAGGCGCTCCTGGACGTCGGTGGGTCGACCCGAGATGGCACCATACCGGATTTTTTATTCTCGGGCCCCTGACGGGTTCAATGCCATCATCACCAAACATCTGATAATAGGTGTCCCAGATAAAATCGCAGACATTGTAATACCTGCAAATCCGGCATTTTTCCAGACAGACCTTTCCCAGCGTTTCAACATACTGCGTCACTGCCCGTGTTTTAAGACCCTGCCATCCGTGCTTTAATGGGAACCAGTAGCCCTTGAGTCTCCGAAACCCTCGGAACATCGCCATGGACAGGGCCAGGTTGCGCCTGAAAAAACCAAGGTTCAGTAGGGACAACTTATAACTCACATAGATATTCCATTCATCCGGATCATAATTCTGTTGGGGGCAGTTCATCACATAGGGCTCATATCCCTTGAGATAGCAGAAGGGAATGTATTTCACGCTGAAACAGGGCAGTTCGGTTCTGTATGTGTCGATTCCCCTCATGATATATTCCGCCGCATCCTTGTAATTCACAAAAACATGGCTTTCCGCATTATGTGCTTCCGTTATGGGATTGAACAGGACGAAATAGATTGCCTCCATTTTCAGATCGATAAGATGGCCCAGTATCTCTCCAGCGTGTCGAAAGTTAATACCATTGATGACAGTATTGCTTCTGCACCTTGCACCCATCCTGGCTACATTGGCGACCGCGTACATGATTTTATGGAAACTGCCCGGTGTCCGCGTCTGATGATCATGCAGTTCCCCTGTATGGCCGTGCACAGAAAAAATGACATCGTTTACGCCCGAGGCGATCAATCGTTCTGCATAGTCCCGGTTGCCCAATTTCAATCCGTTTGTAATCAGGGAGATGTTGACAAATCCCATATCCCGGGCACATGCGGCCAATTCCGGCAGGTCCTCCCTGACGGTCGGTTCACCGCCGGTAAATTCCACCTCTGTCAAGCCTTGTTTCCTTATGATCCCCAGGATGGATTTTGCTGTTTCCGTCGATATGTCGTATGTGCTGCAACCCCTTGTTACCGAGTTCAGAAAATAACAGAAACGGCAGCTGGCATTGCAACGATGGCCGAGCATCAGTTCTACCCGCTTTGTTATCAGTGGCAATGGCAGGTTTTTTTTGTCCATGGAGTGTGAGTATAGGAAAATGAACTGGTGTCAATTCCCAATTGAGTACCCGTGATTGGGGCAACTGCCCATATTCCGCGACCCCTTAAGGTATGGCGTCCTTGACCATCTGGCCCGATGGCGGCTTCATTTTTTGTCAGAGCGGCCCGGATCAGGATTTAAAAGAAATATGATCAAAAGATGTGTTGAGGTATTAGGTGGTGTATCCTCCGGACGATTGTTTCGCGGCGGTCATTCAGGGGTTTTAATATCAAAACGAAAGGATACACACACCATGGCCAAAGATAACGTAATTGAGCTTAAAAATCCAGCACCATTATTGTTGAACAAAATATCGATATTTTAGGCCAGTGGGCAGAAAGATATTGGCTTAAGCATTGGAAGCCGAGTTGATCATTTTATCAGTCTTGAGTTTCGGCTAAGAAAGCACACAAATCCGTGCAAAGCCCCTTCAAACGTACATCCACAGCGATCACAAAAAACAAGCTTGTGTCTACAGATTTGACTGCTCTTCAGAGAGGGGGCGAAGGCCTAAAACACCCGTCCGTAAAGAAATCCAAGCATTTTAAGGGTGTCAGCAAGGGGAGCTACGGCCTCATTTAATATAAGGTTCCTCTCTGTTTCGTGTAGCAAACACGTTCGAAGAACCGATCTCAAGGATATGTTATCTCATTCTTGAGTTTTGGCGGTCCGGAAAGATAAACAATACCGAAAGAATACAAAAGACGGTGGTCCCAAAAAACGAAACATGGTGATAGGCTTTAAAGTCAGCCTAAACTAGAAAGGAACTGACAATGAGAACCAAGCGCAAACGATACAACCCTGAATTCGTTTCTTGACCATTCCGCAGAATTCATGGCTCTTTCTTTTAATTTCGGTCGTTTCTGGTAACGCATTCCACCAAGGTGTCCGTTTATGTAAGGTTCTATCCCCCAAAGCCGCATTATCTCAGTGCTGCAAAACCGGTGACGCTGTAACAGTCATTTTCCCGATGTCGAAATCATTCCGATTCCCGGATGTTAGATAAATGGGTTGACGGATCTTCCTTTTTTCGTTAACTTAATAAATATTATGGCTAACGAGAATCGATCACCTCTATGAAATCCAAAATCCTTCACCTGTTCCGGTCCGCACAAGACATTGTATCCGGAGAAACCTTGAGCACAGCTCTCGGGATCTCGCGGGTATCGGTGTGGAAGCACATTCAAAAGCTTCAGGAATGCGGATATGAAATTGAAGCAACCCCCAGAGGGTACCTGCTTCTGAAGTCCCCTGACACGCCCTTTCCCTGGGAATTTCCGCAACGGGAAGGCTTTATTCATTATTTCCCAGAAGTTTCTTCCACAATGGACATCGCCAGGGAAATGGCGCGAAAAGGCCATCCCCATTTCAGCGTCGTGATCGCGGGCTTGCAAACCAGCGGACGGGGCAGGCTGAGGCGGACCTGGTATTCGAACGACGGCGGACTCTATTTCACCCTGATTCTTCGGCCCGACATTCCGCTTCAATGGTGTTTCCGGGTCAATTTTGCGGCATCTCTGGCGCTTTGCCGGACACTCCGGAGTTTGACCGGGTTGAATGCCGCCGTCAAATGGCCGAATGATATTCTCGTTGACGGCAAAAAACTGTCGGGAATGCTCTCCGAAATGGAAGCCGAGGCGGAAATGGTCTCGTTTGTAACGGTCGGAATCGGAATCAACGTCAATAACGACCCGACGGCGTATGAGCCCAATGCCTGCTCGCTTCGGCAGCTTCTGGGAAAACCGGTTTCCCGGAAAGAGATTCTGGCCCGGTTTCTGGATGAACTACAAACCTATCTCGACGCGTCGGACGACAATCTGGAGAAAACCATTGCGGAATGGAAACAATTGAACTGCACGCTGGGAAGGCGCGTTTCGGTGATTACCCCGCTGGAAACATCCACGGGCCTGGCTCTGGATATTGATTCCACCGGGGCGCTGATTCTGGAGCTGCCGGATGGTTCGCACAAAAAAGTTCTTTACGGCGACTGCATGATGCACGAATAAGGCTGCTTTTTATAGCTGATATTAAAATATTAAAAAAAAGATTCCCATGAAATCAACAAGCCAACTTCGCATGATGGTCTATGCGTCCTTGTTTGCGGCGCTGACGGCAGCGGGCGCGTTTCTGGCCATACCCATCGGACCGGTTCCCATCGCCCTTCAGAATTTGTTCGTGTTTTTGGCGGGACTCCTGCTGGGCGGCAGATGGGGGGTATGGAGCGTTGGCATTTATCTGCTGACCGGCGCGCTGGGGCTCCCCATTTTTGCGGGCGGAACCGGCGGCATCGCCAAACTGGCGGGGCCAACCGGCGGGTATCTGCTGGGGTATCTGCCGGCAGTATTCGTCATCGGCATCCTCTCTGAAAAACTGCCGAAAAAGCCTATATTTTCCGTCATGGCCATGATCGCGGGCGCGCTGATCGTCTATGCCTGCGGGGTCCCCTGGTTGAAGGCCGTGACGGGCATGGCCTGGTCAAAAGCCCTGGCCGCGGGACTGTATCCGTTTTTACCGGGGGATGCGCTTAAAATTGCCGCCGCTGTTCCCATTGCCAGGATTTTGAAAGAATACATCCGCAGATGATCCCTTTAAATAAACCCATGATTGAGGTTTCGCATCTCAGCCACCGGTTTTCAGACGGCAGCCAGGGAATTGACGATATTTCCCTGAAGATTGAAAAAGGGGAATTTGTCGTGGTTGCCGGTCATAACGGTTCCGGAAAAACCACGCTTTTCCGGCATCTGAACGGGCTCCTGAAGCCAAACACCGGAGATGTCAAGCTGGACGGGATTTCGGTGTCCGCGGATGTCTTGAGGGCGCGCCAGATGGTGGGGCTTGTTTTTCAGGATGCGGACAGCCAGATCGTCGGTGAAACGGTATATGATGATGTGGCGTTCGGACCGCAAAATTTATGCCTGAGCCCCGAAGCGGTGAGCCGGCGGGTGGCATCTGCCTTGTGCGCGGTCGGCCTGGAACATCTGGCCGGCCAGCGGCCCCACAGGCTTTCGGGAGGAGAAAAACGCCGTCTGGCCATTGCCGGAATTCTGGCGATGGAATCCCAGGTGCTGGTTCTGGATGAACCCTTTGCCAACCTGGATTATTCCGGCATGCTTCAGGTTCTCTCCCGGATCGTTGACCTGCACCGGGCAGGCAAGACCATCATTCTTTCGACCCATGATCTGGAAAAGACAATGGGACATGCCGGCCGGTTGATCCTGATGAAAAACGGATCGATCCTCAGGGACGGGGTATTTGAGGATGTGATTCGCGATGTTGAATGCGTCGGCGTTAAAATGCCGTGTAACTGTCGAATGGAAGCTCTTTACGGATGATGAACTTAGGCAATATGGATGTCCGCTTTAAAATGGCCTGTATGGCGTTTCTCAGCATTGCCGTTCTGAAGGCGGATGCGATCGGCCTGATTTTCCTTTCGATCCTGTGCCTTGTGCTCTGGATATCCGTTCGATTCTCGATAGTTGAGATTATCCGCCATCTTCGTTATCTTGTCTTTTTGCTGCTGATCGTTTTTCTGGCCAGGGCGTTGACCGTTTCTTTTTTCCCCGGCGCCGCAGGCACGCTGATTTCAATAGACCCGGAAGGCGCTGTTGAGGGACTTCTGATATGCTGGCGCCTGATCATTTTGACTTTTCTGGGTATTTTGTGGATGACCACCACCCGCCCATCCGGTATCCGCACGGCTGTCGAGTGGTTCTGCAGGCCTTTTCCCGGATTGCCCGGAAAGCAGGTTGCGACCATGATGAGCCTGATGGTGCGATTTCTGCCGGTGATTGTGGAACAGGCCAGGGAGACTTCAGCGGCCCAGCAATGCCGGTGCATTCAGAATCGAAAAAATCCGGTTTACCGGACCGTCAAATTTTCGATTCCGCTGCTCTGCCGCACCCTTGAGACCGCGGATCAACTGGCGGACGCCATGGAGGCCAGATGCTATTCGCCGGAAAACAGCCGGCCCTTGGCGTTAAAGTCCGGCAGATCCGACTGGCTCATCCTGGCTGGAATTACGGGTTTCTGCGTTCTGGTGATATTCTTGTGAAGCGATTCTGCTATGGCACCTTCCCCCCTTTGTAAGATGGGGCCAGAGGGGATTTCAGATGGGATACTCAAAAATCCCCTCGATCCCCTTTTTTCAAAGGTGGAAGGCATCATTTCCATTTATGGGAGTAAAGTTCTGCAATAATTAATGAATGTTTACGAATTGGAGGTTTTTATGCTGTCACACATTGTTGTTTTCTGGCTAAAAGATGATCTTTCAGATGCTCAGCGGTCCGCATTCCGCCAAGGGCTCGAATCCCTCAAAGCGATCGAATCCGTTCGGGGCGTGTATATCGGAGCACCTGCCAAAACCGGCGACCGGCCCGTCATCGACAAGTCTTATTCCTTTGCGCTGACCGTGTTGTTCGATACGATCCAGGATCACGATGTCCTACCAGGTGCATCCGCTTCATCTGGGGTTTCTCAAACAGTTCGGCGCTTTCTGGTCCCGGGTGCTGATTTATGACTATGAATAATCCCTTTTTGGCCAGAATCAGGCTGCGGTTGCCCGCGCGCTGACAATGGCACGGGCGGTGACCGCGCCGATCACGAACATGCCGCCGATCAGTGCCAGTTTTCCGGGGGTTTCTCCGATGACCAGAAACACCCAGAGCGGATTTAAAATGGGCTCGAGGGTTAAAATGAGGCTGGATTCAAGGGCCTTCACCTGTTTGATCGCAATCGAATACAGGATAAACGACAGCCCGATCTGAAAAATGCCAAGATAAGAAATAATGCCGATGTTTGGTAATGAAAAATTTTCCTGGAGCAAAAACGGCAGTCCGATCACGGCGCCGATGATGTTTCCCAGAAAAATGGTGTTGGCAGGGGTTCCGTCTTTTTGCTTTCGCATGCAGAGCATCAGAACCGCCATGGACATGCCGCTGACGATCGCCAGAATATTTCCGGAAACACCTTTAAAATTCAGATCATCTCCAAAGAAGAGAAAAAGTCCGGAGAATATGACAACAAGTGAAATCCAGTCCGCGCGCTGGGGGCGTTCGTTCAGGAACCAGTACCCGAAAAGAACGATATAAATCGGAAGCGTGTACTGCAGGAATATGGCGTTGGCGGCGGTTGTCAGTTTGGTGGCCATGATGAAAAATAGCTGTGCGCCCACATAGCCGACAGCGCCCACAACCTGCAGTCGCGTCCAGCGAAACCGGGTAGGGCATTTCAGAAAGATCCAGAATACGACGGTAGACAGGATGCTGCGGCCGCTCAGAATCGATAAGGGTTGCCAGGAAATGATTTTAACCAGCAGACCGCTGCTGCTCCAGAGTATGGCCGTCAGAATCAGAAAAAAAATGGCCTGACGTCGGGTTCCCGATAGCGTTCATGCTCTCCGTTATCCTTTGATTGGATGGATAGTGGCTTCCCGGGGCTCGAAGAAACTCCCGGGTAGAAATGCGCGGATTAAAAGAAGTTCGTTGGAAAGGATGGGACGCCAGGAGATCCGGTAGCGGGTTTCCAATCCGGATGCGGGATCTGGTGAAAAGTTGGCCACTTCCAGCGCTTCGGAATGGTTCCAGCGCCCTTCTATCCACAGGACATTGTGCCGGTTCAGTTTAAAATCCCGGAATATCCGAATTCCCATTGTGTCCGCAACGCTCGTTTTCATGGGCCCGGGTGTTGTTTCCAGGGCCACGACCACATAGCGTTTCAGATGGGTGACATCGGGATGAGACAATGAAAGGTCAATGACTTTCAGGTCACAGGACATTTCCCATTTTTTTCGAAAAGCGCGGGAGGGCGGGTCCATCGGCGCTTTCCATCGGTAAGTTCCATCAAAAATGATCATGCGGGTTTCCAGATAAAATGTCGTTGTTCTACAGCGTTCCAGACGGTTTCATCATACCGTTTTCCCGTAGAAAAGCAAATACATCCTTCCAGAAACTGCTCCAGTCCGGCGGGCAGTCGTTGTGGCCGCAGTCATAGGCGATGAGCCGGGCGTTTCGGGAAACGGAGGCAAGCGCGGTTGCATGGGAAAAGGGAATGAGCTCATCCTGCTTTCCGTGAAGAATCAGTACCGGCCGGGTGTATTCCTTTAAAACGCCGATATTGTCCATGGGATCACGGATCATACAAGGGCAAAAGGCCGTAGCGCGGGGCAAATGAGCGGATGCTTGTAAATGTGGACAGCAGGATCAGGCATGCGGAGGGGCGCGCTTTTGCCAGGCCGCAGATGGCGCCCCCGCCGATCGAGCGTCCGAATAAAATGATTCTGTCGGGGTCCACCGTTTTTCTGGCAACCAGTTGATCGTATGCCGCGGTAAATGCGCGGCCGATGCTTTTTTCGGAAGGCCGCCCCTTGGACCTGCCATAACCGGGGTATTCCACCAGCAATAGATGAATGCCGTTTCGGGATAACGGTTTTAAATATTCCGGCCAGAAGTCGATCAGTTCGGCATTGCCGTGGGCAAAGATGACGGCGGGGCAGGGGTGCGATGAAAATGCGGGATCGGCCGGAATAAACCAGGCCTCGACGGTTTCCGCTCCGGTATGGATCGAGAGAACTTCCGCGCCCTGGGGTCTGACCGGATCGGAAAATGGCGGAATCACGCCGCGGGGAAATATCATGGAACGCTGCAGGAAAAACACCAGGCCCGCATAGGCCAGGTATAATCCTGCAGCAGTCAGAAGGATTCGAATCATAAGGCGCATCATTGCTCACTTAAGAGGCAGGTCAACGCTGATAAATTCATCCTATTGCGGACGCCTCTGACGGCTTCCATAAGAAAAGGACCGGGCCGGCGGATGGCTGCCTCCGGAACTTCTTTCCGGAGCCCCATAACTTCTTGAAGAATCTCTTGAAGAACTCGGGGAAGTAAGGCCGGGCGCTGCCTTCGGTCCGGGCCGCCGATCTGCTGGACGGCGACTGGGCAGCTCTCTCCGCCTTGGCCTTTGCCCTGGCCCGTTCTTCGGACTTTCGGGCGCGGATCGCCGCGATGCGTTCTCCGAGCGGAATTTCAAGGTTTTCGGCGGCCTTGACCTGGTAATTGAAGCCGGACAGGGTGCGTGTCGGAATGCGCTTTGAAACAGCCCGCTCGATTGCCCGCAGCTCGCCTTGCTCCTCCGGTGAGACGAAGGTGAAGGCCTCGCCGGTGGCTCCGGCCCGTGCCGTGCGTCCGACCCGGTGGATGTAGTCATCGGGAATATGGGGGACATCGAAATTGACGACATGGGACAAGGCCTCGATGTCGATGCCGCGTGCGGCAACATCGGTGGCGACCAGGACCCGGGAACGGCCGTTTTTGAAGTCGTTCATGGCCTGGGTGCGCTGGGCCTGGCTGCGGTTGCCGTGAACGCGGTCACAGGAAACGCCGTGCCGGTCCAGAAAATCGGCCAGGCGGTTGGCCCGGTGTTTGGTGCGCGTGAAAACCAGCGCGTTCTGGATGCCGTCCCCCTTCAGCAATTCCAGCAGCAACGCGGATTTAAGATCCTGTCGGACCGGGAAAATCGCCTGTGCAACGCCGGTGGCAGGAGCCGATGGGCGCTCGACGTTCAGGCTCACGGGATTCTTCAGCATTTGCTTGGACAGATCGTTTATGGCCTGTGGCAGCGTGGCTGAAAAAAAGAGGGTCTGGTCAATCGGCGGCAGTTGTTTCAGTATCTTGCGAATGTCGGGCAGAAAGCCCATGTCGAGCATGCGGTCGGCCTCATCGAGCACCAGGACTTCAAGTCCTGAAAGTTTGGCGTAGGGGTACTGCATGTGATCGAGCAGGCGGCCCGGACAGGCCACGATGATATCCACGCCGCGGCGAAGGGCGCGTTCCTGGGGTTCCATGCCGACCCCGCCGTAAATGGCTGCGGCCTTGATCGGCGTATACTTGGCCAGATCGTTGAAAACCTCGACAATCTGGGCTGCCAGCTCCCGCGTGGGGGCCAGGACCAGCACGCGCGTGCCGCTGCGTTTTGCGCCCATCAGGCGCTGCAGAATCGGAAGCGCGAAGGCTGCGGTTTTTCCGCTGCCCGTCATCGCGCAGGCAAGGACATTACGGCCTTCCAGAGCCGGCGGAATGCCGTCTCTCTGAATGGGGGTGGGGCTGGTGAAACCAAGATCGGAAACACCTTTCATAAGACTGGGGTGAAGATTAAAAGGGGTAAAACTCATTATTGTTACACGTATGCTTTCTGAGGACAGCCTGCATGGGTATGCGGCGCCACTCAAACAATCCGGCAGGATATTTGTGGTAAACGGGGGACTGAGCCGGTGAAGGCCACCGTTGGGCAAGAAACCCGGTGAGAATCAAATTATCGTTTTTTCTCCCTGTGACAGGGACGTATAAATGATAACTTGTCATAATCTCACATCGCTTACGATTTGCCAAGGTTTATTTTAAGTCCATTGGATATTCATTCAAAATACTTTGACAAATTTCAGCAATTCTGTGTAGCTATATGATGAGAAGTTGGTTTCAAAACTGAACGATTATAATCATGGCGAAATAGGAGAGATTATGACGATTGCTGATTTTATTTCAAAAGAAGAAGTGATGCGCGCGTGTCAGGAGCTTGGTATTCGGGACTGGACCAAGCTGACCGAAACAAAGGTGCAGGTCGAAGAAGCCAGGATTATTCAGTCCGCCGTTGGATCTGAAGCGCTGCAAATTCCGGTTGGGTGGTTTCAGCAAGGCCTGGAGGTGGAACTGGAGCACGGGTTGCAGTTTCCGGATGCGAATGTCACCAATAACCACCCCATCCTGACGGGCAAGATCGTTTTGGCGCATCTCAAGGAAATGCTGGACTATTACATCCGCCTCGAAGTCGCTGAACTTGAGGGAGACCTGTTTAAAGCATCCCGGAAAGGGGACGCGGATAAGCTGGCCAGGATTTACAAAAAATTGATTGTAGCTCGGGCCGCACTGAGTGAGTGGGAAAATTCCGTTCATTCAAACAATGGCACGATTTGAAACCGCCGGACATCCACCAGTCCCATGTCGGTGATCTTCAGTTCGGGGATAACCGGCAGGGACAAGAAAGACAGCGTCATGAAGGGGTTTTGTAAGGGTTGAGCCGATTTCGCGGGCGCTGGCCAGCAGGCGATCGAGATGATCCCGGATGACAGGAACCGGTTCCGGGGACATCAGGCCGGCGATGGGAAGGGATAGCTTGGCAATGGGTTTGCCGCCGGATGCGACAGCCATGCCGCCGCCCATCAGGACAACCGCTCTTACCGCCGCCTTCATGTCTTCATCGGTAGTGCCCACCACGATGATGTTGTGGGAATCATGGGCAACGCTGGAAGCAATGGCCCCAAGCTTGAGGCCGAATCCCCGGACGAATCCTTTTCCGATGTTGCCAAAGCCGCTGTGTCGCTCCACGGCGGCGATTTTCAGAAGATCCCGGTCGGGGTCGGAGATCACGGCATCCTGAAAAACGGTTGGCGCCGCGATCACCGATCCCGTGATGAGCTGATCCGGAATGATTTCGATCACCCGGATGCGGTCTCCGGCCAGGGGAATCGAAAAATCAAGTGCTTTGAGAGTGACCCTCACGGAACGCGGAAGCGCCAGGGTTTCCGGGATGGGGATGTCGGGCGACATTGCGCCGTTTTCGGCAACACTTACGCCTTTGCAATAGACCTGCTCCATCACCGGGGCCTTTAGATCGGAAAAGACCACCAGATCCGCCTGCCTGCCGGGAGCAATGGCGCCGAGGTGATAAAGACCGAAATATTCAGACGGGTTGAGGGTCGCCATTTGAATGGCCTGAACCGGATCAACGCCGGAAGCGATGGCTTCCCGAACCATGGAATCGATGTGGCCTTCGCTCAGCAGATCATGGGGATCGCGATCATCCGTACACCACATCATGCGATGAAATGTCCGCGGGGTGACGACAGGCAACAGATCCCGCAGGTTCCGGGCGCCTGTTCCCTGGCGGATGAAAATGTGCATGCCGGCCATCAGTTTTTCTCGGGCTTCATCCGCGGTGGTGCATTCATGATCGCTGGATATGCCGGAAGCGATATAGGCATTCAGATCTTTTCCCGAAAGACCGGGGCTATGCCCATCCACGGGCTTGCGGTATTGTCTGGCCAATTTGATTTTGGAAAGCACGTCCGGATCGCCATGAATCACGCCCGGATAATTCATCATTTCGGCCAGGGCCACAATTCGGCTGTGGCTCATCAGGGGGATCAGGTCAACCGCATCCAGTCTGGCGCCCGATGTTTCCATGGTGGTGGCAGGCACGCAGGAAGATAAGGCAAAATAGACGTTCATGGGCTGATTCTCTGCGGATTTCAGCATGTACTCAATGCCCAGAGCTCCCAGAGACATTGGCGATCTCATGGGGATCGGCCACGACGGTGGTCGTGCCGTGCGGAACAACGGCACGGGCAAACTGGGACACGCAGGCCATGGAACTTTCAATATGAACATGGGGATCGATAAACCCCGGTGCGACAAACCGTCCGGACACATCCCTGACTTCCGCAGCCTCGTAATCCCCGATGCCGACAATCAATCCGCCGGCAATGGCGATACTGCTTTCAACAATTTCTCCGGAAAACACATTGATGATTTTTGCATGGGTCAAAAGCAGGTCAACCGGTTTGTCTCCTCTTGCATAGGGAATGATGTCATGTCGTTTCACGGTGGGTTCTCCATTCTTGAATGCGTTTTCCTTCGGCCCGTGCCTGACCGAGAATTTCATCCAGATTCAGGGAAACAAGCTCGCGGTTTTTAACCCGCCATTTTCCGCTGACCATCACATCCCGCACATCCGATCCCTTTGCCGCGTATACGATATGGGACTCCGGGTGATAGAGCGGCGTCAGGTGCGGGGCATGTGTGTCCAGAATGAGAATATCCGCCTGTTTGCCGGGCTCAAGAGAGCCGATCGTCCGGTCCATGCCGATGGCCCTGGCGCCGGCGATGGTGGCCATCTCAAGCACGGTCCGGGACTGCATGGCCTGGGGGTTCAGGGCTGAGACCTTGTGCAGTTTGGCGGTGATATCCATTTCCTGAAACATGTCCTGGTTGTTGTTGCTGGCGCAGCCATCGGTTCCCAGCCCCACCCGTATCTTTGCCTGAATGCATTCCGGAATCCTTGCGATGCCGGACCCCAGTTTCATGGCGCTTTCCGGAGCATGGGAGATGGCCGCGCCCGAGCGGGCGACAATATCGATATCCGCGTCATCCAGCCAGATCGCATGAACCAGCAGGGTCCGGGAATCCAGAATGTTCAGGCTGTCCAGATAGGCAATGGGGCTCATGTGGTGACGCTCTTTTATCAGGTCGTATTCAGACCGGGTTTCGGCGGCATGAATCTGGAACAGGGACCCGGTGGCATGGGCAATGTCCTTTGCCTTTCGAAGGGTTTTTTCCGAGCAGGTATAGGGTGCATGGCAGAAAATCGAAGGCTGGATCAGGGGGTCCGCATTTTGCCAGCGATGCATGAACTCCCTTGCGACCGATATGTTTTCGGAAGGGTCCGGAACGCCCGGCGCGGGATAGTCGATCACGCCCTGACCCAGGATTGCCCTGAGTCCGGACAGCAAAACAGCCTGTGCGGAGAAATGTTCATAAAAATATCCGTCGCAGCAGGTCGTGGTTCCGGACAGCAGCAGTTCGGCGCAGGCCAGAAGCGCTCCCGTGTAAACCGACTCCGGCTGGATGAAGGTGGCTTCAGCCGGGAAAATATGATCATTCAGCCATGTCATCAGCGGCAGATCATCGGCCAGGCCCCGAAACAGCGTCATGGGAAGATGGGTATGGGTGTTCACCAGTCCCGGCATCACGATGCCGCCTCCGGCGTCAACGGTTTCAAGGGCGCCGGGAAGCAAATAACCTGGGCAGTGCGGTTGCACCATAACGATCTGCCCGTCCTTGATACCCACCCAGCCGTTTGGGATGATCTCAAAATCCGGATTTACCGTAACGAGAATGCCGTTTACAATAAGTGTATCAAGCTGCATGAACGAAAAATCCTTCACCTGCGATTGTACGCCAAAATATCTATGGCCCCCCGGCTCCCCTTTTCCAAATGGGGGATTAGCGCCTTAAGTCAATGATATTGGATTATTGATTGCTGACCGCCGATGCCATTCGCCTCAGGGCTTCATCCAGGGTGGCCCTGGGGACATCCGAAATTCAGGCGCAGAAATCCGGGGCTGCCGAATTCCGCGCCGTCGGACAGTCCGACGCCGGCATTTTCAAAAAAACCCGCGGGATCTTCCAGCCCGGATTCCCGTGCATCGATCCAGGACAGATAGGTGGCTTCCGCATGGCAAATGGAAAGCCCTTTCATTTGCGATACTGCCGAGAACACCCGGTCCCGGTTGTCTCTCAGGCAGTCCAAAAGCTGCTTCAGCCACTGGCTGGTGTCCTGATAGGCGGCCAGGGCCGCGGTGTTGGCAAGGACATTGACGCGGGGCACGATGCCGGCCATTGCCTGAACAAAGCGCAAGCGGATCTCCGCATTTGAAATGACCGCAAAGGAGCATCCCAGTCCGGCGATGTTATAAGTTTTGCTGGGCGCCATCAGGGTGATGGTGCGGTCCTGAATATCTTTTCCCAATCCGGCAAAGGGAATGTGATATTTATCCGGATCCAGGATCATCCCGCAATGGATTTCATCGGAGCACACGATCAGATCGTGTTTTTCACAGATTGCGGCGATTTGAACCAGCTCTTCCCGGGTAAACACCCTTCCGACCGGGTTGTGGGGATTGCAGAGCATAAAAAGCCGGGTTTTCGGGGTGATGGATTTTTCCAGCGCCTCAAAATCAAACCCCCATTTCCCGTCGCGGTATTCCAGCGGCACCGTGACAACGTTTCGCTGGAAATGAAGCGGCGCAGATAAAAACGGCGGATATACCGGAATGGCGGTCATGACCTCATCGCCGGGGTTCCCGACGGCCCTGCAGGTGACATTCAGACCGGTGACCAGTCCGGGAAGCCAGACCAGCCATTCCGGATGCACCTGCCATCCATGCTGCTCAAAAAGCATGTCAACGGTAATATCAATCAATGCTTGCGGTGTAACGGCGTAGCCGAAAACGCCATGTTCCACCCGGTCCTGAAGGGCCTTGAGGACAGCGGGCGGGGATTTAAAATCCATGTCCGCCACCCACAAGGGAAGAATGTCACGGCCTTTGTACTTGTCCCATTTCAGGCTGGCCGTGTTGCGGCGGTCAATGACGGTATGAAAATCAAAGGTGTTGCTGTTATTGGTCATGAAAATCCATCACGCATAGGGTTAATGAAATACAGATAGGGAATCGGCATCTGTCAGTGGAAACAGTGAGGATTCCGATGGACATGAATATCTGACAGGGGCTGCCAGACGATCTCCCGGGAACCCCCTGCCATGGTGCCATCATGAACGCAATCATTGGTACTGGCAATGATATGAAAATGCGTTCCGTTTTGCAATTGATATTTAGGCTGCTTTCGTTCTTGACTATCCATTGGTTTTCATCCAGAATCGATATCATAAAATAACGATGCATTGACATGTTGCCATGAAAAACTATCCCATTCCGTCCGTGTTCAATATCAAACTCATTTCCGTTTTTTTCAAGAATCCATACTGTTATTAATTTGAATTTTCATGCATGGGGGCGGCCAGAACGCTTTAAAATTGCACCTAAATTTATGGAGTCAACATGGTGTATTTTCAAAAATGGAAGATGGCTCTGGGGGGTGCTGCAATCCTTCTGTGCCTTGGCGCCTTTTGTGATAAAGACGGTCTGAGCGGGGCCGTTGCCGCGGATAAACTGATATTAACCTCCGCGGTCATGTGTGAAGATGTCCAGGATCGCCAGCCGCTATACGAAGGGGTTGTATTTTCCATCGGGATCGGCAAGGTTTTCTGCTATACCCTGTTCGACCCTGTACCCGAAAAAACGTTCATTACGCACAACTGGTACAACCGGGACAATCTCAGCACAAAAATCAAGCTTCCGCTTCAGCCGCCCCGTTGGACAACTTACAGCGCCATTCAGCTTCGGGAATCGGATAAAGGTCCCTGGCGGGTGGAAATCACCGATTCGGAAGGTCGCATTCTGCAGATTCTTCGATTCAGCGTTACGGAATAAGGGTTATGGACGGTTTTCTGATTTTTCTTCAAAGTATTCGATGGCAGGATGTCGTGGATATCACCTTGAACAGTTATATCCTCTTCCGCTGTTATGTTATTTTCAGAATCACCAATGCATTTCGAATACTGATCGGTCTTGCTTTCTTGTGGATTTTTCAGCGCCTTGCCGTTTCAATCGGACTGATTGTGACAAGCTGGGTCATTCAGGGCATTACGGCCGTTGCCGCGTTAATCATCATTGTCGTGTTTCGAAACGAAATCCGGAGCGTTCTTCAAGTCAAGAACATCAAGACCTTGTTTTGGGGGCTTCCTCAGCAGCCTTTTCATACTCCCGTCCAGATCATTGCGGACAGCGTCATGGATCTGGCCAGAAAGCGAATCGGCGCTTTGATTGTTTTTCCCGGCAAGGAAGACATCAACGAGAAGATTCAAAACGGCATCCTCTGGGATGGCGCCATTTCCAAGGAAATGATCACCAGTATTTTCTGGGAAGACAATCCGGTTCACGATGGGGCCATCATCATCGAAGGCGATCGCATTCATGAAGTCGGGGTCATTCTTCCCCTGTCTCACCGTCAGGAACTGCCTTCCTATTATGGAACGCGGCACCGGGCTGCCGTGGGCCTGGCGGAATCCACGGATTCCCTGATCGTGGTTGTTTCCGAGGAACGCGGAACCGTTCAGGTCGTGAAAGGTTCCACGATTACGCCGGTATTGAAAAAAGACGATCTGGAAAAACATCTTCAGCAGCACCTGGGATTGGTCGTCAAGGATCCGTCCGGCCAGAAAAAGGAAAAAATCGAGATACGCATTGCCGCAATGGTTTCCGTTATTTTGATTACCAGTGTATGGTTATCGATTACCAGAGGGACTGGACTCCCTGGTCACATTTGAAATACCGATAGAGTACATGAACCGTAATCCCGGCATGGAAATCCTGGATGCCTCCGTCAACAGCATCAAGATTCAACTTGGCGGCTCGGGTCCGTTGATGAGAACCCTTCGTCCGGACCATGTGCGGGTAAAAATTGATCTGGGCAAATCGGTTGTCGGGCAGAACATTTATACCATCACCAATGAAAACATTTCGCTGCCGCCCGGCATTATTATTAAAAAGCTTTGATCCGGCAGTTGTGGATGTCACCCTGGATGTTCCGGATAAAAAAGATCTGCCGGTTCAGGTGGACTGGACCGGAAAACTGCCGGAAAACCTGAGAATGGAGAAAGTCAAAATAGAGCCGAGCATTGTTCAGATTATCGGCGGAAGACAATTATTGAAAAATATCACCACCGTCTATACCGAAAAAATTCCTCTGGAATCGATTCAGTCTTCCAGAACCATCATTGTCAATCTGGCGTTAAGCCCTGCATCGCTTAAGGTGGCGCCGGGATTCAAGGACAAAATCACCGTTGAATGCACTGTTAAAGACCTGTCCAAAAACGGCCAATAAGCTTATTTATAAAGGAAAAAGACGATTCATCAATTCACGAAAATACCGTATCAACTCATTACGACCCCGCAGGACCTTGAAAAAACAGCCGGTATCCTGGAAAACGAAGAAACCGTGGGCGTTGACCTTGAAGCCGACTCCATGTTTCACTATCAGGAAAAGGTCTGTCTGGTTCAGATCGCAACCCCTCACGCCTGTTTTCTGGTGGATCCGCTTCAGACCGGTGGCCTTTCTCCTCTCAAACCGTTTTTTGCAAATCCCGATATTCGAAAAGTGTTTCATGGGTCGGATTATGACATTCGCAGCCTGTACAAGGATTTTTCCATTGAGGTGAAAAATCTTTTTGATACCCAACTGGCATGCCGTTTTCTGGGAATGCAATTTACCGGACTCGATGCTGTCCTGAATCTTTTTTACAATATCCGCCTTGAAAAGAAATTCCAGAAAAAAGACTGGTCTCAAAGACCCCTGCCCGAGGAGATGCTGGCGTATGCCTCTCAAGACGCCGTTTATCTGAATGCATTATCCAAAAAACTTGAAGACAGACTGATCGAAACAGGCCGCCTGGACTGGTTTCTTCAGGAATGCGACATTCAGAGCCTTGTCCGGACCTCCGCGGCCAATGGCGATCCGCGTTTTTTGAAATTCAAGGGCGCGGGCCGTCTGGGCCGAAGGTCGCTTGCGGTTCTGGAAGCCCTTCTGGAATTTCGGGATTCCATTGCCAAAAATATTGACAGGCCCCTCTATCAGGTTATTCACAACGATGTGCTGCTGAAACTGGCAATCGAAAAACCCCGGGACATGAACCATCTGAAAGGGCTTGAGGTGTTAAGCATCAAACAGCTCAATCGTTATGGCCAGCAGGTGCTGAATACCATTCACGCAGCCATGGAGCTTGATCCCTCCCTCCTGCCGGCTTATCCCCGAAGCCATGAACCGGTTCCGGATGCACAGATTTCCGCCCGGATAGCGGCGCTGAAAAAATGGCGCGAATCCGCGGCAGCTTTTCTGGAGATCGAACCGGGTCTCTTGTGCAACAATGCGCTCATTACGGCCATTTCTCTGAAAAATCCGCAACATGTCGAGGCGCTTTACGGCATTGAGGGAATCAAACCCTGGCAGATCGAGGCGGTGGGAAAACAGATCGTTGCCGTGTTGCAGGACAGTTCCGAATTTAACGGTTGAATCAGATCCTGATTATTCGGGAACCGGAATCGTTTTTATCAGGTGATAATGAAGTAACGCCTTACGAAAAAATAATGCGACAGAAGTATATACTCTGCTTGACTTTTTCGACACGAATGGGTTATCAGCATTCTTTAGTAATGTTACTTGCGAGAAGTATTTTGGGATGTTTTTGTACGAACCGACTAACTGATTTCAAAGGAGGAAGGAGTATGACTAAACGCTTATTGGTTGTTTTTTCGTTACTAATCGTTGCAGGTATGGTCATCAGCGGCCCTGTCGCCGCTGCCGATCAGATCATCAAGATCGCCACCCAGTCACCGCTCTCCGGCGACCAGTCAGTCGTCGGTGTTGATATCAAACGCGGCGCCGAGATGGCCCTCGAACAAATGAGCGCACCTTTGACCAAGATGGGATTCAAGGTTGAACTGGCCGCCATTCGATGACCAGGCCAATCCCGACGCCGGTGTTGCCAACGCCAAGCGTATCGTCTCCGATCCCGCGATCCTGGCCGTGGTCGGACACTATAATTCCGGCGTCCAGATCCCGTCCTCCGAAGTCTATCACACCTCCGGTCTGGCCAATGTCTCTCCTGCCAACACCAACCCGAAGGTCACCACCCGCGGCTATATGGAAGTCAACCGTATCGTCGGCCGTGACGATGTTCAAGGCGTTGTCGGCGCCGACTTTGCCGCAGGAAAAAAGTCAAGAGCGTCTTTGTCGTCCATGACAAGACCGCTTACGGACAGGGCATTGCCGAGTTCTTCAAACAAAGAGCCCAGGAAAAGGGCATGAAAGTTCTGGGTTTTGAAGGCACCGAAGAGAAGGCGAATTTCGACTCCCTGCTCTCCCCGATCCTTGCCGGCAACCCTGATCTGGTATACTTCGGCGGCATGTATTCCCAGGCGGCGGTCCTGTTCAAACAGGCCCGTGAGAAAGGGTATATGGGCATGTTCCTGAGCGATGATGGTTTTGACTCTTCCGATGCCGTCAAGATCGGTGGCCAGACCCTGCTGGACGGTGCGCGGAACCTTCTACTCCACCGTATCCGGCCCTGCCTCCATTTACCCCGGCACCGCCAAATTCGTCACGGATTTCAAAGCCAAATACAATGCAGCTCCCCAGCCTTTTGCAGCCCAGGGTTATGATTCCATGGGCATCTGCCTGAAGGCCATTGAAGCTGCCGCCAAGGCTAACGGCAACAAACTCCCGACCCGTGAGGCAGTCACCAAGGCGATCCGCGCTTTGAAGGATTACGCCGGTATCACCGGCAAATTTACCTTCAACAGTATCGGCGATCCGACGGTTGCCAAATATTTCGTGATCAAAGTCACCTCTGCTGATCCCGCAAAATGGAACGATAACCCGGTCGTCGAGACCCTCGACATCGCTCCGCCGAAATAATCCTTCCCACGGCTCATCCCTCCCGGACCCTTTCATGAAAGCGTCCGGGAGTTTTTTTAATCGGGTTCCCATATGAAACGGTTTTTGAAATCAATCAACGTCCATGAGCTGTTGCGTCCACTGGGCCAGCTTGTCTTTTTCTCATTGGGCAGCACGGTCGTTCTGTCCGCCATTGCACTGGTTCTGGCCCTGATTCTGGACAGGACCGTGGTCGGACAGACACTTTTCGAACGGCTGAATGTGTCGCTCTATACCTATACCCTGTCAATCTGCCCCAGGTGGCGATTGATGGACTGACGATCGGCTTTGTCTATGCCGCCATCGCCCTGGGGTACACCATGGTCTATGGTGTCCTGGAATTTATCAACTTTGCGCACAGTGAAATCTTTGCTGTCGGCGCGTTTGTCGGGGTCGAAATCCTGATTGCGCTGGATAAATTCGGGATCCTGGCCGGCGCCTCTCTGGTGATGGCCTATGTTTATCTGATCCTGGCCATTGTTGGGGGCATGCTGGCAGCCGGAGCTCTGGCTGTTGCCGTGGAACGCGTGGCATATCGGCCCCTGCGCCATGCATCCCGCCTGGTACCGCTGATCTCGGCAATCGGTGTCTCTTTTCTGCTGCAGGATGTCATCCGCCTCGTGGAAAGCCTGACAACCGGACAGTTCAACCGGATCTTTCCCACTTTCGGAAATTTCGACCGTCGCGTGATCCTTGGCAAAATGACCCTGGGGGCAACCAATATCACCCTCGGCGTGTCCATCAAATCGATCATCGTCATTGTCTCGGCGGTGCTGATGCTGGTTGCCCTGAACTATCTGGTCAACGCGACCAAGATCGGCAAAGCCATCCGCGCCGTTGCCCAGGACCACCCCACCGCCAGCCTGATGGGTATCGATGTGAACCGGATCATCTCGCTGACCTTTCTGGTCGGCGGCATGCTGGGCGGGGCCGCGGGTGTTTTATATGCCCTGAAATTTACCCGGATCGACGCGTTCGTCGGTTTTTTCCCCGGCCTGAAGGCCTTCACTGCCGCGGTCCTGGGCGGTATCGGCAACATGACAGGGGCCCTGCTCGGCGGCATTGTTCTCGGCATGCTGGAAACCTTTGCCGGTTCCTATATGGGGGTTTTCACCATGGGTGCGGCCGGCACCGAATACAAGGATATCTTTGCCTTCAGCATCCTGATCCTGGTGCTCATCTTCCGCCCCCAGGGGCTCATGGGCGCAAACGTGGCTCAGAAGGCCTAAGGAGGAGAAGATGGTCCCGGTTATTTTAAAAGACATCATCAAAAGACTGGAACAGGGGATTTATCCGCATATCATCATACTGGCCCATATGGTTCTGGGCACCGCCCTGGTCTATACCAGCCCGCGCTCGAATCTGGCCTTTCTGGTGCTGATCACTTCGTTTTTCACGCTGTATTATTTCAAGGCGGATCGCCGCTTCAAACTGATCGTCGGCGTGGTTCTGACCCTGTTTATTTTCCCGGTGGTGGGAGTCCGGAATATCTTCTATCTGGAGGTGATCTTCCAGATCAGCGTGTTTGCGGCCCTGGCGCTGGGCCTGAATATCGTGGTCGGTTTTGCCGGTCTGCTCGATCTGGGATACGTGGCATTCTATGCAGTCGGGGCCTATCTGTGGGCTTTTTTCGGCTCCCAGCAGTTTTATGTTCTTCCTTTCGCACCGGGAACCCAGCCGTCCAATCTGCCGTTTCTGCTGCCGGGCGATGCCTTCTATCTGTTCATGTTTGCCGCGATCCTTGTCGCGGCGCTGACCGGGATTCTGCTTGGCACACCGGTCCTGCGGCTGCGCGGCGACTACCTGGCCATCGTGACCCTGGGCTTTGGAGAAGTGATCCGCGTTCTGGCAAACAACCTTGACAAACCGCTCAATTTCACCAACGGCCCGCAGGGGATCACCCCGATCCAGCGGCCAACCATGCCGCAGGCGGCTGTTGATGGCTTCAACAAGCTGTTCGGCGGCATCGTCGGGCATGAAGTCAGCCCTGCCGATATGTATAACGTCATGTTCTACCTGCTGGCGCTGGCGGTTATCATCGTCATTGTCTTTGTGACCCGGCGTCTTGACGACTCGAAAATCGGCCGGGCCTGGACCGCGATCCGCGAAGACGAAACCGCAGCGATTGCCATGGGCATTCCGCTGGTCAAGATGAAGCTGGCCGCCTTTGCCGTCGGCGCTTCTTTTGCCGGGGTCATGGGCGTCCTGCTCGCGGGAAGCCGCACCTTCATCAGTCCGGAATCATTCTCATTCATGCAGTCTATCGGCGTTCTGTCGATGGTTATTCTGGGCGGTTCGGGCAGCATCCCCGGCGTGATCCTGGGTGCGGCCACGGTCACCATCCTGAACCTGCAGGTCCTCCAGGGCCTTTCGTTATATTTGAGCCAGCTCCGCCAGAGCGATGCGGTCATTCCGATCATCAACTTTGCCTGGGCCAACCTGTCCACCCAGCTGGACCCGGCCAAATACCAGCGTCTGCTGTTCGGGTTGATTCTGATCCTGATGATGATCTTTCGTCCGGAGGGTCTGATCCCGTCCCAGCGCCGCAAACGTGAACTTGCTTCCGACGAAGCCGAGGGCGGGGAATAAGACAGGAAGAACCATGGCACTACTTGAAACAACCAACATCGTAAAACGTTTTGGCGGCCTGATTGCCGTCAACAAGGTCAACTTCAAGCTGGACCCGGGCCGGATTGTCAGCATCATCGGCCCGAACGGCGCCGGAAAGACCACTTTTTTCAATACCTTGACCGGTATCTACCGCCCCGATGAAGGCCAGATCACCTTCAACGGCAAATCCCTGCACGGGCTGCGGCCCGACCAGATCGCCTCGCGCGGGATTTCACGCACTTTCCAGAATATCCGCCTTTTCGGCAATATGTCGGTCATCGAAAATATTCTGGTGGGCATGCATGTCCACCTGAAGCAGTCGCCCATCGACACCCTCTTTCATCTGCCGTTTCTTCAAAAAAGAAGAAAAAGAATCGGAACATAAAGCCGAAGAACTGATGACTTATGTGGGCCTGAAGGGGGTCGGCAACGAGCTTGCCAAGAATCTGCCCTATGGCGGTCAGCGCCGGCTGGAGATCGCCCGGGCCCTGGCCGCCGACCCGCTCATGCTGCTGCTGGACGAACCGGCCGCCGGCATGAATCCGCAGGAAACCGAGGATGTCACCCGTCTGTTCCGGCGTATCCGGGATGAAAAGGGCATCACGATCCTGCTCATCGAACACGATATGCGCGTGGTCATGAATATCTCGGAGCATATCTGCGTCATGGATTACGGCGAAAAAATCGCCGAAGGGACACCGGCTGAGATCCGTTCCAACACACGGGTCATCGAGGCCTATCTCGGCCGGGGAGCCGTTGCCGGACAGCATGAGGAGAAGATCGCATGAGCCTCTTATCCCTTCATGACATTCACAGCTACTATGGCCATATCCATGCCCTGAAAGGTATCTCGGTTGAGGTCAACGAAGGCGAAATCGTCACCCTGATCGGCTCGAACGGCGCCGGCAAGAGCACAACGCTGCGCACCATCTCCGGGTTGATACATCCCAAGCAGGGTAAGATTCTGCTGGGCGGCAAGGATATCTCCCACATGAAACCGCATGCCATCGTCCTTGCAGGCCTCGGGCATGTGCCTGAGGGCCGGGGGATCTTTCCGAAACTGACCGTCAAGGAAAACCTGGAAATGGGCGCGTTCACCGTGGATGACCCGGAGGAGATCGAACGCCGGATGGCATACGGCTTCGAATTGTTTCCGCGCCTTAAAGAACGGATCGGCCAGTATGGCGGCACCCTTTCGGGCGGTGAGCAACAGATGCTCGCGATTGCCCGCGGACTGATGATGAATCCGCGCCTTTTGATGCTCGATGAGCCTTCCATGGGGCTTGCGCCTGCTTCTGGTGGAACTGATCTTTGATATCATCAAGGCCTTGAACGAGAAGGGCACGACCATCCTGCTGGTGGAACAGAATGCGCTGATGGCCCTTTCCATTGCCCATCGGGGCTATGTGATCCAGAACGGCGAGATTGTCGTCACCGACACCGCAGCCAACCTGAAACGCAATGAAATGGTGCAAAAGGCCTATCTGGGGATTGATTGATCAAAAGTAGCTGAAAATGATAACGGATGCGGGTCGAAAGATCCGACTGTTATGCTACTGCTTTTATTCTCTCATCGGGCCTTGGCTCAAAATGTTCCTCAAGATAACCCTTTATCATTTCATCGGTAACCAATGTTGCACAATAACAGCCATTTGCCCAGTAATGCTAATCCGAATATCGCAATTAAAGATTAGGAAATTCTTCGGACAACTTCAAAGAATTTCTACCCGTTATCCTTCTCATGATCCCAATAGGAACCATGTCTGGAGGCGAAGGGACAAAGAAATGTCCGCGATTCATGCTCAAAACGGCACTTATGACATTGATCTCAAAGCATCACAGGTCTGACGAGCAAGCTCTTTGATTCGAAATACTGCTTCACCATGCAGTGGCCCTGTAGGGTTATTTATACTTAGATAATTATCCGGTAAAATGAATTAGCAATCTGGAATAAACCTTAGGGGGAGGCGTGTCATGTGTAAAATATTCAAAGTAGTGTTTATTAATTCTTGCAATTCATGTGATCCTGTTAAATGGGAGTATTGCGGCTGATTTGGGGATCATCACCGGCGGTGAAAAAGGCACATATTACCAGTTTGGATTGAATTTAAAGGAACTTATGGCAAATAAAGGAATCTCTTTAAACGTATATTCATCCAATGGTTCCATTGAAAATATCAATGCTGTTTACAAAAGACCTGGAATTCAAATGGGAATTGTTCAATCTGACGTGCTCGCTTTTATTGGAAAGCTGCAATCAGACGCTGAACTCAAGCTGATAGCCAAGAAAATCAAGATGGTTTTTCCTCTATATAATGAAGAAATCCATCTTTTGGGCCGGAGCGGAATCGGCGATTTTGATGGATTGGCTGGCAAAAGAGTGGCTGTCGGGGAAGAAGGAAGCGGTACCTATCTCACCGCCAGACTCCTTTTTGAGCTAACTGAAATAGTACCTCAGGAAATGCTCACCATAGGGCGAGAGGAGGCACTGTCCCAGTTGAAGGCTGGAAAAATCGATGCCATGTTTTATGTGGCAGGGTTTCCCGTGAAATTGTTTGCCGATGATGTGACCGAAAATGATGGATTGGCGCTGATACCTATCACGCATAAGAGTATCCTGGAATTCTATCCTCAGGGGGAGATTCCACAGAATACTTATCGATGGCAGAAACAGGCGGTCAAAACTGCGGCGGTCAAGGCGGTTCTGGTTTCCTTTGACTATAAATCCACGAATTGTGATTCTGTGGGGAGATTCGCAAAGGTGGTTGCAGAAAATCTCCCGTTGGTTGACTCAACATGGCCATCCCAAATGGAAAAACGTGGATTTTAATTATTCCTTGAAAGGCTGGGAACAATACAGTTGTGTCCGGAAGTATCTGGGGAAACCCGCAACTGGTACAAGTAAACGATCTCCAGAGGAGAACCCGGTGTGGCGAGTGATCAAAGAATCTTTTTAGACTTATTGGTTATTTTAATAAAACTGCCGGGGACGCTTCCACGGCACGATGACATTTGAAACGGGAACTGCATCCTATGTATCTGGAATTCTACGGACTCAAGGAAGAACCCTTCCACATCACGCCTGATCCAGAGTTTCTCTACCTCAGCCCCAGTCACAAAGAGGCTCTGGCGTTGATGGTTCATGGCGTCGAGCAACGCATTGGATTCATCATCCTTACCGGCGGAGTCGGTGTCGGGAAGACCACCATTGTTCATACTTTTTTGGAACACTGCCGGCAACAGCAAATCAAGATGATTTCCGTTCTGAATTCCCGCGTGACCTTTGGCGTTCTGATGAACATGATTTACAAAGAGCTTGGCTTGGAGATGTCTTCAGAAGACGTTGCCGAACTGGTTCATGGGTTTTATCAGTTTCTGATTGAAGAGCAAAAACAGGGACGGAATGTGGTTTTGGTGATCGACGAAGCGCAAAACATGTCGATCAATACGCTGGAAGCTCTTGAAAAGCTTTCAAGCCTGAAGGGTTCTCAGGGCAAACTCCTGCAAATTCTTCTCATCGGTCAGACGCAGCTGGAAATAAAACTGAAGGTGCAAGAGCTCAGACAGATCCAGCAACTTATCGGTGTCCGGATCAGAATTGCCGAGCTGACTCCTGATGAGAGTCTCAGCTACATAACATATCGACTGACCAAGGCCGGAATGCAGGACAATGGAAACGACCATTTTTAAGCGCGCGGCGCTGCGACTTATCGTGAAGCAGTCGCTGGGCATTCCACGAAAAATCAACATCATCTGTGATAACGCTCTCCGTTCCGGTTTCGCCTATGGTATGAAACCGGTTCCAGTGAAAATTGTCAAAGATGTCATTGCCGACCTTGACGGTAAGCGGACCCGTGTGTCTGTGAAATGGGTTATCACATGCGCTTCCATGGCATTTTTGTTTTTGGTAATATCTGGCCTGGCCATATATAAGTTGTTAGACAGCAGGCGTTCTCCGAGCATCAACCGCCAGCCAGCGAGGCAACATAGATCACCCCATTGGGCCGGCATCATCCGTTCGCGTTCCAGTGCCGCATGATAACATGCCGGTTCCTCAATCAGCAGCGGGCGTTGCGACAGTGCTTGACTCCCAGTCGGCCTCGGTGGCTCCAGCACACGAATCGCCGAAGTCCCAGGTTGGTGTGGCGACAGGGCACGATGCAACCGATGTCCCCCCAGGCACCATCCAACCGCAGGATCAAGGTGCCACCCAGCAGGCGCTGCCTACAAAGCGGGCATTAACTCCGCGCGGTTCAGTTTCCTTTATTCGTACCGTGCCGCAGCCCGTGGCAGATGAACCATCAGAGGGGAAGGCCTCTATAAATATTGAAGAAGAGAGCGGCAAGACAGATATGTCTATTAAGGAACCAAAAGCGTCACTTCCCTTTTTGAGCAAAACAGCCTCCGACAAGACCGCCGAACCCGCTGATCATGCTGTTCAGAAAGCGGATAAACCGATGCGAGTGGAAGAACCATCCGGTTCGGCAGGATCGACATCCGCAAAACCAGGAATCGACACAACTTCCGAACCTGCTGATCATGCTGTTCAGAAAGCGGTCAAGCCGGTGCGAGGGGAAGAATCATCCGGTCCGGCCGGCTCATCAGCCGTAAAATCTGGAACCGCCACAGAAGAAGACTCCCCTGATCCTAATAAACTCATGGACTGGTTCATAAATAAACGGGCAAGGTAGTCGTTTCAGTGAACATCGTTCGTGGATCCACCTGTTTTAGGATCAACTGGCGGCAAAAGTCAGGGAGGTGTCAGCCAGGTAGAAGGTCGAAATATCCATGGCCTGAACATTCAGGATATGATATATGGTCCGGAAAATGCTGAACACCACGGATGGGTTGCAGGTGCCGTAGAATCTCCTGGGCGTTTGGCAATCACTTATAAAAACGGAGATAAAATATGAGTAAAGCCACAGCGCGTCACATTCTGGTAAAGACTCTGGAACAATGCAGCGACATCAAAAATCAGATTGTAAAAGGATCTGATTTTGCTGATATGGCCAAAAAGTATTCTTTATGTCCTTCCGGAAAGCAGGGAGGGGCTTTGGGCGAATTCTCACCGGGTCAGATGGTTGCGGAATTCGATCAGGTCGTCTTCAGCGAAGATGTCGGAAAGGTTCATGGTCCGGTTCAGACCCAGTTCGGATTCCACCTGATTGAAATTACCAGCCGAAGCTAGCCATTAAGCGTCTCGGGCAATACGGCTGAAGTGTTGCCCGAGATGCTTTTCGTTCAAGCCTTGTTCTTGTTTTTTTCTATTTTTTCCTGTTTCTTTTCTTTAACTGTTTTCTGAGGTTTTTTCTTGTCGCTCTTTCGAATATCCTTTGATTTTGACATGCTGCCTCCTTCCTTATTGCTGCTGTTCATTACAATGATTCTGCGCCTCATGACGGATTCGAAACGAAGTATTTCGTGAATATATTCCTTTGTCTTTATCAAGAAAAGAAAAATATCAATTTATTACTCCCCCCTGATCTCTTTCGCCTTTTAAATTCTTTCTCTCAAAATTTCAGAGTCTGATTTTACCCAAATACCTCACAATATTATCATACGAATCACTCGCACATGGCATTTTCAAGACAAATGCTCACGAACCGGATCTCTGTCTACTGGTTTCTATTTGGACGTCATCACCCACACCCCGTCCCAGTTTTCCGGAACAGATGCCATGTAATGGCGGCATTGGGCCTGATACCGGGCAGCCGGAGGATCCTGCCCGGCGATGGATGCAAATATTTTCTCTGCTTCCGGAAAACGGCCGTCGTAAAAAAGGCGAAGCCCCCGGCCAAAAATTTCCAGCGTTTTCCTGTGGTTATCGTAGGCATCGGGCAGCATCGGTTCATAAACGGTGATGGGTTCATTTCGGCCGATAACGGCCAGCCGAGCGATTTCCCGTACCGGAAAGGCGGCGCCGGTTTCCTGCCGGGTTGCCTCCGAGATCATGATATATGTGCCGAAGGCCTTGTTGGCGCCTTCAAGCCGGGCTGCCAGGTTGACGGCATCCCCCAGCATGGTGTAGTCGAAACGGGTGTGGGAGCCCATGTTGCCCACAACCGCCATGCCCGTATGAATGCCGATCCGCATGCGAAGATCTCTGCCCGCGCGTTTTCTAAACTGCGGATTCATGAGAGCCAGTTGTTCCTGGCACCGAAGCGCTGCCCGAACCACCCGAAGGGGATGGTCGCCGACCTCAAGCGGCGCATTCCAGAAAGCGATAATGGCGTCTCCCTCGAATTTATCCACCGTGCCGGCTTCTTCATGAATGATATCGGTCATGGCCGATAAATATTCGTTCAGCAAAGTGGTCAGGGCTTCGGGATCCAGATTTTCGGAGATGGATGTGAACCCTTCGAGATCGGAGAAGAAGATGGACAGCATCCGCCGCTCCCCGCCCAGCCGCAGCCGCTCCGGATGCAAGATGAGTTGATCGATGACCGCAGGAGAGAGATACTGTTTGAAAGCGCCCTGTATGAAGCGCTTCTGGCGGCCTTCCGTGGCATAATTGATGACAAAAACCAGGGATAGCGTTGTGGCGACCGCGATTTCCGGGGCAACCAGGGGCAGGGACCATCCAACGGCGTAGCCGCCCAGCGCGGCAATGACCGGCACGGTCAGAAAGATCAGGCTTGTCAGGACATGCCCAAGCGGACTGCTGAAAACGGAACCCGTCACGCCGGCGGCCAGGGCCAGCCAGAGAGCCGCAGCAATCCACACGGCAACCGGACACTGGCGGATGAATTTTCCGGACAGCAGGTTATCCAGGATGGCGGCCTGAATTTCCACACCTGGGGTGATGCCATCCACGGGTGTGGGACGAAGGTCAAACAGCCCGGGCGCGGTGAATCCGAACATAACGTATTTATTCCGCAAGGCATCCGGATCATCGATGGTGGGCTGCCGGCCAGCGCGAAGCTGAAGTTCGGATTGAATCACGGCGGCTGCGCTGAAACTGCGGTAGGCTCCGGCAGGTCCGCTGAACCGGAGGATGGCGGTGCCGTCCTGCGAAAGCGGAATAATCCGCTCTCCGACAGACATTGTTTCGGGGCCGGCGCTCACGGTTGACGCCGGGTGAGCCGCCAGATAGGCACCCAGACCCAGGGACGGCATCAGGCGTCCGTCAAACACGGCGGCCATGGTTGTCTTGCGGTAGATGCCATCCGGATCCGGATTCATCTGCGTGTTGCACAGCACTTTCATGGCACGGGCCAATTCTGGAACCGGAAAAGCGGCTCGCGGAAACACTGGCGTCTGCCGGTCGGCGCCAACCGGCAGGATTACCGGGAAAACAGGCTCCGGAGCTCCTTCCGGCCAAGTGGTCAGATTGCCGGTTTCCCGGCCCAGGGAAACCGCGCATGCCATACGGCCATAGTCGCCTGAAGCTCTGGCAAGGGCGGCGTCATCCTCGACCCCATAGGATGAAGGCTCGGTGAAGAGAACGTCGAAAGCCAGAGACTTTGCGCCGCCGCGCTGACAATATGAGATAATGGCGGCATAAACTTCCCTGGGCCAGGGCCAGCTCAGGCCATTTTCCTTCTGGGCCCAATCCAGGCTGTCCTGGTCCAGAAGGATCATCGCGATCTGGTCGTGGGCCGGGCTGGGCCGGGCCAGAGCGGCAGCCCGCCAGTCCCAGGTGATGGCTTCCCATCGGTTCAGGGTGCCGACAGCCCAGAGCCCGGTGGCCAGGATTGCGCCGGCAATACCCGATGCCAGTCCCTGAAACAGTTTCCGGGCCAGGGGAGAAAAATCCATATCAGATATTTTTCAGGGCCGATTCAAAGCGCATTTGACGCTCCCTGACTTCCTTGACCGGCGGGACAAGTCCGATGATTGATTTAATCTCAAGAATCCGGCTTTCCGGGCTGGGATGGGTGCTGGCAAAGTCCTGCTGATTCGGCACCAGTCTCTGCCGCATGGCTTGAAGCATTTCCACCAGTCCGGCGGGATTATACCCAACCCGGCGCATGATCGTTATTGCCGCGCGATCCGCCTCAAACTCATACGCTCTGGAATATCCGGAATTGATCAGGGTTTGGGAAATGTCATCAATGCTGCCCTCAAAATCCCGGGTCAGGTCGGCCAGCTCCTGGGGGCCGTAGGTTTTTGCGCCTTCAACCCCGATGGTGACCAGCGCATTGGTGATTCGGGATGTTTTTATGGCCCGCAGTCCATCCTTGGCCTGAACATGGCCGATTTCATGAGCCAGTACCGCGGCGACAGCGGTTTCATTCTGGCAGCAGTCCAGAATGCCGCGGGTCACAAAAATCAGCCCTCCGGGAGCAGCCAGAGCATTGATCTCCTGCGAGTTCTGGATCAAAAAATGGTATCCGCCAAAAGTTTCAGGCATATCTGATGCGCGGGCCAGGGTCTGGCCCACCAGATTCAGATATTGGTTGGCGGCATCATCGGCATCGGCCGGATACTTTTCCAGAATCACCGCGCCGATGCTTCGCCCGATGTAGTATTCCTGCGGGGGGGTGATGTCTTCAAATGACTTGCTGATAACCTTTGAGGATTTTATCATGTAATCGGCGCTGTCCTGGGTAATCATGCCGGTAGAGGTGCCTATTTCGGCTCCGACACGGGTGACTTCTTCAAGGGCCCTGCAGCCGGCGATCATGGCCGGCAGAAATGATCCGGCGCCAATGGCGGCAGTCCACCTGGCGGCATTTTGGAGGAATTTGCGTCGTTCGTTAAAATTCATAACTTTCCTCCTTCCGGCGATAATTTCCCATCCTTGATAAACTGCCTGATTTCCGCGTCGGAAACAATGATCCTCTCCATGCGATCGACCCATTCAAAATCCAGATTGGGGTTGCGCCTCCTGTATTCATTTTCGACCTGAGGGTTGAAACCTTTCCCGGCCAGGGCAATTTCCCGCTGGCTGGCGGTCTTCTGAACATTGGCATCGCCCGCGCGAAGAACGATTTCTTTCTCGGTCAGGGCAGAGCTGTGAATCCAGCCGGACAACTGGCCTGATCTGGTGGAAACAAAAAGCCAAGGATCCTGCTGCCGGATCACCGTAACCTCATCGCCATAGGCAACCGAGCCAGTGATTTTTCCGAGAAAAGACGGATCGGCCCGCAGTTTGCCGTCCTGAACCTGAACGCTCATCCTTTGATTCTGAGCCATAACAAAATACCCCTTAAAAATTGGTCATGATGATCTTTATTCCGAAGAAACATCATGGAACGGTCCGACAGCGGCTGCTCCGTTTGAATGGATATCCGTGCGGGGCTATTTCAACTCACACGTCACATTTGACTTCTTTGGTGGAACCCGGTCCTGCCAGGGGTTTAAAACATTTTTTGCTTGCCCCGCAGATCGGGCACTTCCACTCATCATGCAGATCTTCAAATTTGGTGCCCTTGGGGATTTTTCCTTTTTTGTCACCCTTGTCCGGATTGTAAATATAGCCGCAGTTTACGGTCTGGCACTGCCACATGTCCTCGGGATTTACCATGGGTTCTTCTCCTTGTAAGTTTGGTCTGTTTGCCTGTTTCGACTGATTGATTTTTTCTTACCTGACATTTTGCATATCTTCAATGAATTTTTTCCATCTGGTTCAGCATGTAGTAAAATCCTTTCCGTGACATCAGCGCCTCATGGGTTCCGGATTCAATGATCCGGCCTTTTTTCATGACCAGAATCTGGTTTGCCAGGCGGGCCGTGGACAGCCGGTGCGCAATGATGATGGCGGTTCTTCCGGCCATCAGATTGACCAGGGCTCTCTGGATTTTCTGCTCGGTCTGAGAATCGATGTAGGATGTGGCTTCATCCAGGATGATCAGCTCCGGATTCCGGGCAAAGGCCCTTGCAAGGGAAATAAGCTGACGCTCGCCGCTCGATATGGAAGCGCCGCCTTCGGACAAAAGGGTATCGAGGCCCTGGGGAAGCTTATCCACGACGTCTTTACAGTTAGTGGCATCCAGAACCTGCTCCAATTCGCTCTCCGAAAGCGTTTTGGCGCCATGAAGGATGTTTTTCCGGATGGTTTCCGAAAAAAGAAAGGGATCCTGGGTGACGAGCGCAATCCTGGCCCTGAGCTGTCCGGATGCGATATTTTGGATGTCCGTGCCATTAATCAGAATCTGTCCCGCATCCGGCGTGTAAAAGCGGGTGATCAGATTCATCAGGGTGGTTTTCCCGGACCCGGTCGGGCCGACAATGGCAAGGGTGTCACCGGCATTCAGGTAAAAGGATACGTTCTTTAAGACCGGTTCGTCTTTGACATAATCAAAGCAAATATTTCTGGCTTCCAGAGATGAAATAACAGACAGCGGCGCTTCCGAGGGCAAAAAATTCCCTGTAACCTGAATGATCCGGGGTGCGTCTTTTTCCGTATTGTCCAGTATTTGAAACAGCCGCTCCGCCGATGACATGGCGTTTTGCAGGATGTTATATTTTTCGGCGATGTCCCGAATGGGCCGAAAAAACATTTTGATATAGGCGATAAATGCGGCCAGTGCGCCGATGGTGATCTGATCCGACAGCACGCGAATGCCGCCGTAGTATATGATAATGGCTACCGCGGTGATTCCCAGAATCTCGATAACCGGCATGAACAAGGCAAACACATGGACCTGCCGCATGCCGGCCATAAAGTATTCGTGATTTGTTATTTTAAATTTATGATAATTGTTGGTTTCCTGGCGAAACAGTTGAATCACCTTCATGCCGGTGATAGTTTCGGAAAAATGGGTGTTGATTTCCGCGGTTTTTGTCCGGATGATGCGAAACGCTTCTCTGGCCTGTCTGGCAATAATGCATGGAAAAAAAACCGACCGCCGGCAGAACGGTAAAAGCGGTCAGCGCAAGCCGCCAGTTCATGTTGATCAACACGACGGCGATGCCGCACAGCAGAAACATATCCTTGAATACGAAGGCAATGATGGATGTGAACATTTCCTGCATGTTCTGAACATCGTTTGTGGTTCGGGTAACCAGGCGGGCCACGGGATTCTGGTTAAAATAGCTTACCGGCATGTCCTGTATATGGGTAAAGAGCTTCATTCGAAAATCATGCATGATTTTCTGGCCGGAATATTCCATGATCATCTGCTGGGAAAAGTTGAGAATGAAATCCAGAACAATGATGCCCAGAAAGATGAAGGCAATCCGGGAAATTCCGGATAAATCATCCCGCCTGAGCGTCTTGAGATCGCTTGGCGCCAGATTATTTAACTGGTTGTATGCAATTGCGCCGGATGATCCGGAAACTGTAAATACTTCCGGGTAACGGCGGACAATTTCTGCAATATCCGGCCGGGAAATGTCAACGGTGAGTTGGCGGGCGGCGGTGGCATGAGCCTTTCCACGGCCGCTTTGGGAACAATGTAACGGTCGATGGCGATTTTAGTGATATAGGGAATGGACAGATCCAGAAGGGTTGTCATGATGGCCATGAGGATGGAAAATGACAACAGCAGGCGATAGGGTGTTACAAACGGGAATATCCGCCACAGCAGTTTGATGTCATAAGCTTTCTCAAGCTTTTTTTCTTCAAATATCCCGGCGTTCGTATGCATCCAGCTCCTCTTCGATTTCCTGAAGGCGTAAGATTTTGGCATAATAGTCATCGAATGCCATCAATTCGGAATGGGTTCCGGATTCGCGTATCCGTCCCTGATCCAGAACCAGAATGAGATCAGCGGGTTTAAGCGCCGACAGCCGGTGAGAGACAATGATAAGGGTGCAGCCGCCGGCTCTGGTCCGAAGGTTTTTTAAAATGATATTCCCGGTTTCAGTATCCACCTGGCTGATGGGGTCATCCAGAATGAGAAGCGCCGGAGATTGAATCAGGCATCTGGCAAGGGCGATCCGCTGCTTCTGGCCTCCGGACAGGATCACCCCTTTTTCTCCCACAACCGTATCCAGTCCATGGGGAAAGGCCTGAATGGTGTCGTAAAGTGCGGCATTTTTTGCAGCCTGGATAATATCCGCGTCACCGTACCGCGGATCGCCGAAAGCAATATTGTCCCGGATGGTTCCGGCAAACAGGAAAGGCTCCTGGGGCATGAGTGCCATATGCGACCGCAGATCCAAAAGGGGTAATTCCCGGATATCGGCCTGATTCAGGGTGATCCTGCCCTGCGTGACATCATAGAGTCTGGGAATCAGGCTGAGGAGCGTGGATTTGCCGCTGCCCGGCGGCCCGGCGATTCCCAGAAATTTTCCCGGCGCCAGCGTAAAATGAATCCGGTCCAGTGCCGGTTGCAGATCCGCCTGATATGAAAAGCCGACCTGATCAAATATCAGATTTCCGTTCAAACGCCGAAAGGGAGATGACCGATGACCGATGGCCGATGGCTCAAAAAACAACTGCGCGTTGTCCGTTGCCGTCTGTCCGCTGCCATCTGCCATCTGCGGTCTGCCGCCTGTCCCGTCGGCAATGTCCGGAAGCCTTTCCATAATCCGGTTGATGCGGTCCAGGGAAGCCTTGCCGCGCTGAATGAGATTGGTTACCCAGCCCATGGCCATCATGGGCCACGTTAAAAGTCCCAGATAGCTGATAAATGCCACAAAATCTCCGGCAGTGATCCTGGCCATGATGGTATTGCGGCCTCCCAGGAACAGGATAATCGCAAGGCTGATGTTTGAAAAAAATATCATCATGGGAAAAAGTGAACTGGTGATTTTAACCAGCCGTATGTTTTGCCGGATATACTCCCGTGAGATGGCATCCACTTGCAAGGTCTCAACCGGTTCGCTGTGATGGGCTTTAACGATGCGTATTCCGGCAAAGCGTTCCCGGACCGCTTCGGTGAGATCCGAAAATGCGGCCTGCACGTCCTGATAGCGCTGGTGCATTTTTTTACTGAAAAACCGGGTGCCCAGAACGATAAACGGCATGGGAATCAGCACATAAAGGGTGAGCTGAACATGGATATAGGCCATGAATCCGATTGCCGCGGCTCCCATGATGACGGCATCCGTCAGCGCCACCATGCCCATCCCAACGCCCATGCGGATATGTTGGATATCATTGGTGGCATGCGCCATGAGATCGCCGGTTTTGACGTGATCGAAATAGGTTGCGGACAGGGTTTGCAGGTGAAAAAAAAGACGGTTTCTCAGACCTTCTTCAACTTCTCTGGATGTGCCGATTAAACAACGCCGCCACGCATATCTGAATCCGCCCAAGGCAAGGGCGATCCCCAGAATATAGAGCGCATACTGCAGAAGTCCGGTCTGGCTGATGGAAGATGAGGTTAAATCGTCAATGGCCCATTTCATGATCCGGGGAATGACGAGTTGCAGAAGGTCTACAAGAATCAGGCAGGCGATTCCGGTGATAATGATCAGGCGATTCTTTTGGAAATAGGGCAGGATCAACTGAAACGGTTTCATGTCCCGACTATAAAACAATTTGAGATAAAGTCAATTCCAATGGTTTTAGATGAATGAGCCGCTAAATTCGTTGTGCCGGGGATTTTTTGAAGTTGACTTCAAATGGCAATTTGATTAGGGTCAACCGGCTGATTTATGATACCAGTGATCAGTGAAATGTCTGAAAGAAAAAGGATATCGGCATGACGTTCTCCCAAGATGATCTCCTGAAAGTATTTGTTGAAGAAGCCAGGGAGCATCTATCTGCCATTGAAAATGATTTTCTGGCCTTGGAAAGGGCCGGAGATGCCTTTGACCCGGATCTGGTGAACCGGGTTTTTCGCGCAGCCCATTCCATCAAGGGCGGGGCCGGGTTTATCGGTCTTCGCAATATCAAAGATCTCTCACATAAAATGGAAACGGTGCTGGGCCGGTTTCGAAAAGAAAAACGGGTCCCGGGTGCGGAAATCATCAATAGTTTGCTTCTGGCCAACGATACCTTGAAAAAACTTGTCGCCAATGTAGAGACAAGCGACAGGTTGGATATTTCCCTGCCCATGGAAGCCCTGAATGCTATCGGCATCGAAGGACCGTCTTTCCCTGTCAAGGAAAACCGTTCGATGCCGGAGGGGATTGCGCGGCATCATCCCCTTCAGGGAGTTTTTCAGGGAATGGCCATTTCCGAAAATGAGGTACTACAGGCCAAAAACGAAGGAAAAAGCATTTATATCCTGAGAATGGATTCCGCCCAGGACACTGAGATGAACGGCCGGGCCCATTCGGAAATCATCGAAGACATCAAGACCTATACCAATTTTCTTTCAAGCCGGACAGCGTCAGCGTTCGATGCCGGCGCTGAAGGAATAAACACCTCCGACCGGCCACTTCTTTTTGTCGCCTTTGCATCTGTTCTGAGCCCGGAAGATGTAGTACTGCTGCTTGATGTGAGCCTTGAAAACCTTTTTCCGGTTGATGAGGTACCGGCTTCTCCATCACCCCGTGAAACCGCCGCATTCGATTTCAAGGCGCCGGAAATGACTCGGAACTTAACCGAACTATATCCGGCAGCGTCTGAAGCAGGCACGCTTGAACTCAACACCGAATCCCCACAGCCTTTGGGAATCAGCGGATATGAACCGAATGCGCGTGATGCTTTGCCGCCTCGGGCCGAGAATGAGCCTTTTGCCGAGGTGTTGCCGACTTCCATTCGTGTAAACATTCATCTTCTGGACTCGCTGATGAATCTGGCCGGTGAACTGGTTCTCAGCAGAAACCAGTTGATCAAGGCAATCGCCGCCAAGGATCAGAAAAACACGCAAATCGTGGGCAAGCGCGTCGATACCATCACGAATGACCTTCAGAAAGTGATCATGCTGACGCGAATGCAGCCGATCGGCACATTATTCAACCGGTTTCCGAGAATTGTGAGAAATCTTTCCCGTGAACTGGGAAAAGAAACCGAGCTTGCGATTGAAGGCGCAGAAGTGGAGCTGGACCGGACCCTTCTGGAAGCCATGGCCGATCCCCTGAATCATCTGATCCGAAATGCGGTGGATCATGGCATCGAAACCGCGGATGTCCGAAAGCGGAACGGAAAAGTCGAAACAGGTAAAATAACGCTCAGGGCGTTTAACGAGGCTGGTCAGGTTGTGATTGAAATCTCGGATGACGGAGCGGGTATCGATCCGGAAAAAGTAGCTGCAGCAGCCGTTTCCAAGGGTTTTGTTTCCGAAGATCAGGTTCGGATTATGGCGTATAAGGACAAATTGAACCTGATTTTTATGCCCGGGTTCTCTACGGTCTGTAAGGTTTCAGATCTGTCCGGCCGGGGTGTGGGCATGGATGTGGTCAAGACCAATCTGGATAATCTGGGGGGCTGATCGACCTGGTTTCCTGCCCGGGAACAGGAACCCGAATCAAAATCAAATTGCCGCTGACCCTGGCGATCATTCCCAGCCAGATCATTTCCACGGAAGAAGAACGGTTTGCCATTCCTCAGATGAATCTGGAAGAACTGCTCAGAATTCCGGCTGGCGGTGTCAAGGACCGCATCGAGCGGATCGGGGACGCGGAGGTTGTCCGCTTGCGGGGAATGCTGCTGCCCCTGGTTCGACTGACGGATGTACTGAAAATCGCGCGCACTTACATTGATCCGGAAACAAGGCAGAGAAAAGCAGACCGGCGCCAGTCTTTATCTGACAGACGTTCCAGAAAATCGCCCATGTATGCGGATGACTTCGACCCGCAAGCGGGAGTGTTGCAGTCAGATGGCGCCGATACTGCGCTCTTATTGACTCCTGCCACGTCCAGCCAGTGTTTCACTGCTGAAACGCTCTGCCGGAAAACGGCGGATCGCAGGCAGCGCGCGACAAGTGCACTGAATATTGCCGTTGTATCAACCGGTCAGATCAGGTATGGACTCATCGTGGATGCGTTTCATGATTCCGAGGAAATCGTCGTAAAACCCCTTGGAAGACACCTGAAATTCTGCCGCGGATATGTCGGCGCCACCATCATGGGCGATGGTAAGGTCGCGCTGATACTGGATGTGAACAATCTGTCGGAAATGGCCGGACTCTTTTCCGTCAGCGGAACCCGAAGGGCCGTCGAGGTGGCCAGGGCGGCGGAAAAAGCGTTCCGGCCGGACGCCGATCAGCTCAATCTTCTCGTCTTTAGAAACGCCGAAGACGAACAATTCGCATTGCCGCTGAACCAGGTACTTCGCATCGAAAAAACCAGAAAAATCGACATTCAATCTTTCGGAAGTATCCGGTCGATTCAGTACCGAGGCGCGAATCTGCCGGTGTTCAGTATCGATCAGGTCGCTATGTTCAGCCGATGGCAGTTCGTGAGCATCTTCTGGTCATCGTCTTTATGGTTGCCGGCAGGGAGCTCGGGCTTTTGGCCACCGGTCCCGTGGTTTCAGTGGTTACAAACGCCGGTACCGATGGCAGCGCTCTGAAGCAGCCCGGCATCATGGGTTCCGTTGTGCTGAATGGAAAAACCACACTGCTTGTGGACGTTTTCGATTTGATCCACAACCTCCAGCCGGATTGGTTTTCGGAGACCTGCAACCCGCAGCTTGAAATCATGAAAGGCAAAACCATTCTGGTTGCCGATGATTCGAATTTTTTCCGAAGTCAGATTAAATCGTTCATTCAACATGCCGGTTATACGGTGGTGGATGCCGAGGACGGCGAGGCTGCTTGGCAGATTCTTCAGAAGTCCGGGCAGGAAATTTCCCTGGTGGTAACCGATATGGAAATGCCCCGGTTAAATGGGTTTGAATTGACGGAAACCATTCGAAAAGATGAACGGTTTTCCCGCATGCCGATCATCGCACTGACGACTTTGGCAGATGACAAGGACATGGAGCGGGCAAAACGCGCGGGTGTCGATGAGTATCAGATCAAGCTTGATAAGGAAAGACTGCTTGACAGCATCAGTGCGCTGATTCATGAGCGCGGGCGCAGCGCCCATGAATCAGCGCATTTCGGAGTTTAAAAATATACAGTTTGGAAAATTGACCGGACATCAAGGAGGACGAGAGGCGGATGCTACGAAATATGAAATTGAGGGCCAAGTTCATGACGGTGTTTCTTGCAGTGGGAATCGTTCCGTTTGCAACCATTGGAATCATCTCCAGGGTCGTTACCAGCAAGGCTCTGGAAGCGCAGTCTTACCGTCAACTGGTCACCGTCCGGGAGATGATGAAGAAAGAGGTTAAAAACTATTTCGACAGCGCTTTTCAAGAAATGAAAATCATTTCCCGCAGCAAGGACGTCCTGGAACTCTTTAATCTCGTCAACAACCTGGACACAACCCAAATGCAGCCGGACGGTCCCTTTGATATAACCATTCCGCAATATCAGCAGATGTCCGAACATTATGGCAAAAACATCATTCAGTTCTGGAAAGACAGGGGGTATGCGGACATCTTTCTGATATGCGCGGACCACGGCCATGTCCTGTTTACCTGCTTGAAGGAATCGGATCTGGGAACCAACCTGAACCAGGGTCCGTATAAAGACAGCGGCCTGGCCAGGCTGTGGAAAAAAGTTGTCCAGACAAGAAAGCCCGCCATTGTTGATTTTCAGCCCTATACGCCCTCCAAAAACAAACCGGCTGCCTTTGCCGGCTACCCGGTTTTTGGCAATCAGGAAACACTGATCGGGGTCGTTGTATTTCAGCTTTCCACCGAACACATCAACGCCATAACGAATCAACGCGATGGCATGGGAAAGACGGAAGTCACCTATCTCGTGGGCACGGACAAACTGATGCGATCCGATGCCTTCATGAACTCCGATCGATTTTCAGTGAAAGCCTCATTTGCAAACCCGGAAACCGGCAAAGTGGATACCGAGGCTGTCCGCGAAGCGCTTGCAGGCCGCACCGGCGAAAAAATGATCCGGGATTATGACGGACATTGGGTGCTGTCAGCCTATTCCCCCCTGAAAATCGATGATCTGAACTGGGCCATTTTATCGGAAATTGAAAAAGATGAGGCTTATGGTTCGGTGAATTCCTTGCAGTGGTTTATGGGGACAGTTGCAGTCATCGGAACCGCGATTATTGTTTTTGTTGCCTTTCTGATAACCCGATCCATTGTTTATCCCATCAAAAAGAGCACCCGGTTTGCCAAACGCATATCAGAAGGCGATTTTACGGAACTGCTGGATCTGGATCAGGGAGATGAGATCGGAATTCTTTCAAAGGCACTGAATGCCATGGTGACCAATCTCAGAAAAATGATCGGCCAGATTGCGCTGGGCGTGGAGACGCTTTCTGCTGCATCGACGGAACTCTCCGCCATATCCAGGCAGATGTCGGCAAACGCCAGTCAGACATACGATCTTTCCGGAAATGTTGCTGCGGCATCCGAGGAAATGAGCGCTAACATGACATCCGTGGCTGCTGCAACCGAGCAGACTTCCTCCAGTGTCAATATGCTGGCCGCCGCCTCGGAGGAAATGACCGTAACGATCAACGAGATCTCCAGAAATGCGGAAAAAGCCAGAAATATCACCAATCACGCTGTTTCCGATGCGCAAATCGCTTCTCAAACCGTGGATGAACTCGGCAAGGCGGCGCGGGAAATCGGAAAAGTAACCGAGGTCATCGCCGATATTTCGGATCAGACCAATCTTCTGGCTTTGAATGCCACCATCGAGGCTGCCAGGGCAGGGGATGCCGGAAGAGGGTTTGCCGTAGTGGCCAATGAGATCAAGGAACTGGCCAGACAAACGGCGCAGGCAACGGATGAGATCAAGATTCGGATCGAAGGGATTCAGAATTCCACATCCGGTACGGTAGCCCAGATTCTGCAGATTTCAAAAGTGATCCATGATATCGACGAGATCGTCTCCAGCATTGCAACTGCGGTGGAAGAGCAATCCATTACCACCAATGATATTGCCGGCAATGTTTGCGAGGCAGCCCGGGGAATATACGAAGTGACTCAGAATGTCTCTCAGAGTTCGACCGTGGCGCTGAGCATTGCCAGAGAGATTTCCGGCGTCAATCAGGCCGGCGAAGAAATTTCCACGAACAGTTCCCAGGTCAGCCTCAGTGCGGACGAACTGAAGAAACTGGCCAAGGAATTAAAAGAAATGGTCGATATTTTCAAAATGTAAAGAGGCGTGAGTCCGGTATGTCAAACAGATTCATAAAATCACAGCCTTTTGTCGATCTGGCCACATTCAATATCGGTGATGCGTGCTGCGGAATTGACATATTGAAAGTTCAGGAAATCAACAAACTGATCCAGGTCACGCCAGTATCCCTTGGCGCCTGAATATGTGAAGGGGATATTAAACCTTCGGGGCCGGATCATAACGGTTGTGGATGTTGGAAAACGGCTGGGGCTGCCGACGCGATGTGAAATAAAGCATCAGAGAAACATCATTGTTCGTTTTGAAAACGAATTCATTGGCCTTCTCGTGGACAGCATTGGCGACGTTTTTCGAACAGAGATGGATAACATCGAAATGTTGCCCGCCAATGTTGCGGGCAACCAGGGTCAATATTTTGAGGGCGTCCTTAAAACCCAAAAACAGTTAATCAGCATTTTGAACCTGGCCGCAGTGCTCGGGTGATCGGATTGCCGTATGTCTGAAATCGTCAGATTAAAAGCGCTCATCGTTGATGACAGCGCCATGTACCGCAGGATTGTCGGGGACGTCCTGGATTCTTTCCCGAATGTGGAAATCGTTGGAACGGCAGAGAATGGAAAAATAGCCCTTTCAAAGGCAGCGGCGTTGAAACCGGATCTGTTGACGCTGGATATTGAAATGCCGGAAATGGATGGTCTGGAAGTACTCGAACGCCTGAAAAAAGAGATTCCGGATGCCGTTGCCATTGTGTTCAGTGCATACACTACCGAAGGGGCCAGAATCACGCTGAGGGCGCTTGAACTTGGCGCATTTGATTTCATCCCCAAGCCCAGTTCGGGGAATCTGGAAGAAAACAGGGACCGCTTCAAGTCCGAAATAACCCCCATGCTGGAGGCTTTGGTACGTTTAAAGAAAGAAAAGCCGGTTACTGAAGGAAATTCCGCTGCCCCAACAAGTTCACAGAGTTGCTTTGCCGGCAGTATTGCCGCGGAATGCGGAACCGTCCAAAGCAGTTGCCATCGGGATTTCAACCGGAGGCCCGGTTGCGCTGACTAAAATGATTCCAAAAATTCCCGCGGACATCGGTGTACCCATATTTATCGTCCAGCATATGCCGCCCATGTTTACCGAGGCGCTGGCCCGTAAACTGGATTCAATCAGCGATATTTCGGTGAAAGAGGCCGTGGACGGTGATTTGATTCATGCCAACACCGCCTACATTGCTCCCGGGGGCAAACAGATGAAAGTGGGCAAGTCGGCTCATGGCAATCATCTGGTGATTCAGGTGACGGACGATCCTCCGGAAAACAATTGCAAACCGTCCGCGAACTATCTCTTCCGCTCGATTTCGCGCCATTATGGCAGATACGCAACAGGCGTGATCATGACGGGAATGGGTTATGACGGAACCGAAGGACTGAAGCTGATGAAGCATCGCGGCGCCGTGGTCATTGCCCAGGATGAATCGACATGCGCGGTCTATGGTATGCCCAGAAAACCGGTCGAAATCGGGATCGTGGATGTGATTGCCCCCTTGGACCTCATGGCTGAGGAAATCTGCCGGACCATTCGATAGACGTTTGTGAAGGACCTGGAAATGGATCAGGCCGAATTCAGATTGTGGGCAAAATATGTTTATGATATTTCGGGGATTTTTCTGGAGCCGGCCAAGTCCTATCTGGTTGATTCCAGGCTGGGGCCGTTGCTGAAGGAATTTGATTGCCGGACATTCGGCGCTCTGTATCAAAAATCCAGAACTGACGGCAAAAAAGATATCGAGAAGAGAGTCATCGATCAGATAACAACGAACGAAACGTTTTTTTTCCGGGACAATCATCCTTTTGAAATGTTCAAGTTCAAAATACTGCCGGAGCTGATCGATCGAAAAACGAAGCAAGCGTTTTCCAGTGGCCCGATTTCGATTCGCATCTGGAGCGCCGGATGCTCCACGGGTCAGGAAGTATACAGCATTGCCATCGCGCTGAAGGAATTTCTTGTCGACCTGAAAAAGTATCATGTGACGGTTATTGGAACCGATATTTCCAGCAGCGCAATTGCCCGTGCCAGTTGTGGAACGTATAATAAATTCGAAATGGATCGGGGTCTGGCCGGCGAACAGATGGAGAATAACTTTATCTGTGACGGGGAATGCTGGAAAATAAAAGATGAAATACGGGCCCTGGTAACTTTCAAAAAGATGAATCTGATGATGCCTTTTGCAGGGCTTGGAAAATTCGATATCATATTTTGCAGAAATGTGGCCATCTATTTTACGATGGATGATCGGAAAAAACTGTTCAGCAATATCGAAAAAGTTCTTGCGGCAGACGGGGGGCTGATCATCGGCTCCACCGAGTCGTTGACCGACATTGCCCCTCAGTTTGAACCCAGGCGATATCTCAGATCGGTGTTTTATCAACTGAAGAAAATAACATGACGCCCCCCTCTGAACGTTGGAGTGGTTACGATAAGGAATGGTCTATGAACGGTTTACCCAGACGGATACTTGTAGTGGATGACAGTCAGACGATACGCATGCAGATTCGCGAAGAACTTGAGCAGGGGGGGTATGAGGTAGCCGAAGCACGAAATGGTCTTGAAGCCCTGATTCATGCAGCTTCTTCAACGCCTCCGGATCTGATTACGCTGGATATCGAGATGCCGAAGATGAACGGGTTTGAAACCTGCCAAAAGCTCAGAGAGTCGCACTATGCCCGATTTTTTATTAAAAGCGAAGACCATCGCGTACCCATTATTTTCATTACCGGGAACGACACGATTGAGGATCGGAAAAAAGGCTTTGAGGTGGGCGCCGTGGATTTTGTCTCCAAACCGTTTCAGAAAGGGGAAGTCCTTGCGGTTGCAAACAAGATTCTCAACCCGCCGGTGATGCAGAACGGCATCAAGGCCCTTGTCGCGGATGACAATGTTGTTGCCAGAAAGATCGCGGCGTTATGCCTGAGCCGGGAAGGCATCGAAGTGCATGAGGCCGTGGACGGCAAACAGGCGTATGACATAATCCGCTCATTTGGGGATACTTTGGATATCGTCATTACCGATCTGGTGATGCCAAACATGGATGGCATGCAGTTGTGCAGACAGATCCGCCAGGATCTCGGCAAACTGGATATTCCGATCATTGTTTTGACGGCCATGTCGGATCTTTCCGAGATACTGGAAGTCTTCAAGGTCGGCGCATCGGACTATCTGGTCAAGCCTTTTTCAAAAGAAGAACTTCTGGCCCGGATCAATGTTCACATTGAAAGAAGCAAGGTGAACCGGGAACTGCGGGAGACGATCACGCTGTTAAAGGAAGCCAATGAGAAAATCGAGAAATTGTCCATTATGGATCCTTTGACCGGATGCTATAACCGCGGCTATCTGAACAAACAGATTCTGATGGAAATGAAACGCTCGATCCGTTATGGAAAGCCGTTCTCCATCATCCTCACGGACATCGATCATTTTAAAAACGTCAATGATTCATTCGGTCACCAGGCTGGGGACGCGGTTCTGATTCAGTTCGTTAAAAATCTTCAGGACATTATCAGAAGTGAAGCCGATTGGATCGCAAGATATGGCGGAGAGGAATTCCTGGTTGTGCTGCCTGAAACCACGGTTTCCAATGCAGAAGTCGTTGCGGAAAAACTCAGGAAATCCGTCTCGAATCAACCGATTTGCTGTGATGCGGAGCAGGGATGCATTACGGCAAGCTTTGGCGTGACAGGGTTTGATCCCGACACGCAATCCGCTTCTGTAACTTTGGAGCAGATACTGAAAGCGGCGGATGAGAATCTCTATCGGGCCAAGAATGAAGGGCGGGATCGGGTCGTCAGCAGTTTGCTGTGATGTTGACCGGCATTGCTGGCGTGTCTTTGTCAAGAACCTCACGAATTTTGGATGAAATGCGATAAATATCAAACGGCTTTTGAATAAAGCTGTTGCATCCCAGCTTTGAAATCCGGGCGGCATCCTCCGACAGGCTGTATCCGCTGGAAACAAGCACCTTAAAGCCTGGCTGTATTTGGTTCAGCAGATTAAACGTTTCGCTGCCGTTCATTTCAGGCATGATCATGTCGAGAATTGTCAAATGAATCTCGTCCTTTTTCCCCATGAATAATTCAACGGCTTCCTTGCCGCTTCTGGCAGAAATGACCTTGTAATTTAATTTGCTTAGCATCTCGGTGCCCACCTCGAGCATAACGGCCTCATCATCGACAAGAAGAATCGTTTCATCGCCCTTGTACAGTTTTTCTTCATGGGCGGTTATTTGCTTTTGAGGGGCTTTTGCAGAAATCGGTAAATGGATGATAAAATCACTGCCGTGGCCTATTTCACTTTCGACTTCGATAAAACCGCCATGAGATTTAACAATCCCATAAGCTGAGGCAAGGCCTAGACCAGTTCCACGTCCCATCTCCTTGGTTGTGAAAAAAGGATCAAAAATCCGTTGTTTCGTTTTATCATCCATCCCGGTGCCGGTGTCCTTCACAGATATTCTGACGTATTTGCCCGGTTTGTAATAACTGTTTTGAGTTTCGGTTTCTTCAAAGGTACAGTTTTGGGTTGCAATATCAATGCATCCGCCACCCGGCATGGCATGTGAGGCGTTGACATAAAGATTGAGAAGTACCTGTTCGATTTGCCCCTGATCAACTTCCACGGTCCAGAGGTTGGGTTCCAGTCGGGTGGTAATTGCAATCTCCTTTTTCGTGCGACCGAACATTCGAGAACTCTTATTAATCAATTCATTCATGTTGGTTGGGGTGATCTCGTATTTCCCCCCCCTTGCAAACCCCAGCAACTGCCGGGTAAGGTCCGCGCCGCGAATCACATAGTGCTCGATATTTTTCAGTTTTTCATAATGGTAGTGACTTGCATCGGTTTTTAACATCATCAAGGAAGTATAACCCTGAATACCCATCAGCAGATTGTTGAAATCATGGGCTATGCCGCCTGCAAGTGTCCCAACCGCTTCCATCTTCTGGGCCTGTATGAGCTGTTTCTCAAGTTCCATTCTTTTGGATTCCGCTAATTCTTTTTCTTCAATTAGCTTCCATAGTCGACGGTTTGATTCCCATAATTCCATTTCAGATTTTTTTAGCTCAGTAATATCTCTGAAAGTACCTACAGCCCCAGTGACATTTCCATCTGAATCGATATTCGGCGCGCCGCTCATGTGAAACAGTCGCTCAGTGCCATCTTTGTGCAATATTGAGCCGTAAAAATCGACGATTCTTTCTTTTTGATCCCTGATTTCTTTAAAGACATGGATAAATCGTTTGATGTCTTCTTTTTTTACGAAATCGATAAAGCGTTTGCCTGTCACATCTTCTTCTGAGTGCCCTAGAATTCTTTTCCAGGCAGGATTGACATAAGAAAACCTGCCATTGGCGTGAATCGTATAAATAATATCCGGGGCATTTTCACTGAGAGCTCTGAACTGCTGCTCTCTGTTCCGAACCAACTCGTAAAACCTGGCATTGTTGATGCTGATTCCAAGCTGGGGTGCGATCCCTAAAAACAGATTGATATCACTCTGATTCAGTGGTCGTTTCGAGTGATGGTTGTCCACGGCCAGAATGCCCTCGGACCGGCCTTCGTATACAATCGGAACGCAAATAAACGATTTGACATTTATATTTCGAACGAATTCAAGGCTTCTTTCTGAAATATCTTTCTCAAACTCTTTAAAATCATTTATTAAAAAAGGTTTTTGCTGTTTGAAAGAAACGATAAAAGGCCCCTTGGATTTTGGATTGTCCAGATGAAACTCCGTGCTTTTTAACAGAGCCTCTTCAATCGGGTTATATCCATATCCTGCCCTGTAAACCAGGCGGGTCCGGTCCTTATTGGCAAGCATGATTAAACCGCGATCAAAATCCAATCGCTTATCAACCGTATCCATCGTGAAATTAAGAAGATTATCAATATCCAGAATACTGGAGGCTGCCTGGCCGATTTCCTGAACCAGCATGGCATTGTTATATCTAGCATTGATCTCATCCAGAAGATTACTTGCCGTATTGCCGTGATCTTTAAAAGTTGATGCCAGCTCGTTTTTTTCAAGATGAACCTGATAAAGGGATATGCCTGTTACAGTCAGAATCAGAGACAAGATGGCCGTGGCGTTGTAACTATCCGGAAGCGCAAAAAAAAGGAATGGACAGAAGACCAAGCAAAGAAGGAAGCTGTAGTTAGTTATTCTTTTCCAGATAAACGAAGGCATGGCCTTCCAGGTGATCTTGTAAATACAATGTATCGCCAGAAATATGCATACATTTGGTATGTTCAATTTCGGCCAATTTGCCTGTAAATAGCTTGGCGATCCCTTCAAACATTCCAAGGCGGTTTTCACACTGGTAAGGCTTTTCTGTTACATCGGGGTTCTGTATCGCTGCAACTTCGACTTGATTAGGGCCAACTTTCCTGGTTTTTAAAGTTGAACCTTTACTTGCATGGGGATAAAATTTACTGAGAGCGGAATAGGCGGCAGATGGAGTTAGATAAATCCCAGGACGTATTGAGATACATTTCCTGCTGCTTTGGACAAAGGAGCATATTGCCCGGCCTTTCTGGAAATATCAGGATCGCCTGTGGTCTTAACGAGGATTTCATAAAACCGGTCAACCTGCGTTTGAGTCAGCCAGTGTCCCTCGTCCTCAAGCTGGTAAGTCGTGATATCGGCGTAATCGAGAATTGGCTTTAACTCAAGGGCAGGAAGGTATTTACTTATATATTCAGTGAAGCTTTTAATTATGGCAGTGTTATATAAGGGGGTTTCTTCCATTTCTTTTCGATCCGACCGTACTACTTTCAGTCGTAATTCATCCTGAATTTCTCATGAACATAATCCATGAATTGATTCATATACCGCATATCTCCGATCCAAAGCTGGTATCGCTTTTCATGGGAAATACAGGCTGATTTGTCAGTGATGGCAGGATAAAGGAGGAGAGTGAGTTTGTCAAGGTTATAGACACTTCCCAATTTTGACACTGCGATAGAAAGCATATCCGGTAGCAGTCCAAGTGGATCGGTAGTCAGGACCTTGATACAATTCAGGAGGTTTGACATATTGATAGCCAGATCGGATTGATCAACGATAAAAACAGCCTTAAGTTGATCCTCAAACATCAATGAATAAATCCGATATCTTCTTAAAAAGCCGAGGCGTTCAAAAACTTTCTCCAGGGTTTCATCTCTGGAATCAGAATCTCCTGAACGCAGGATATTCAACAAAAGGCCTCCAGAATGATGTTTGTAAAATTGTTCCAGTTCCCAAAAATCGTGAGGCGTGCATCCCCTTAAACGCCATTCTGGAGGAAAGTCCATCTCGGTGCAAGTAGCAGGAAGTGTCAGATATGTAAAAAGATCCAGAGAACAGGCCTGAGGGTTGTTGAAATCTCTGGCGAATCCCCCGAAGACACGGTTGGGGAATTTATTTTCTGGACGGAAATACGAGATAACATAATCCATTCGTGCTGATGGCAATTGATACATGCCATGAGTTAAATACATCATCTGTCGCAATACTTCAAAACCGTTCAGCTTTCTTTTAGTTGGCCTTGAAGCATGATGCTGGAGGAGCCAGGTACGCTCATAGGCTCTTATCATGGATATATGACCATAAATCCGCCCATTCTTATTATATGTAATGTGCCTGGCAATTTCAGGATTTTCCTGATAGAGCTTCCGATAAGTTTCAGTGATATTATTGCGGTGCGCCTGGCATAACCCATATTTTTCAGGATAAATGAATCCAGTCTGGAAAAAAAAATCCCAAAGGGCATCCATATCAACCTCTGTTGAGATGGCAATCTTGGGGTCTGAATTGATACCGAGAACGTGGTTGATACGGCTGTATGAATGAATGTCCATATCCAGGATGGCGAAACCATACTGAATGTCTTCCTCGTCGATCCGTCGGTAGATAATCTGCGCCACACAATTGGCAATGGGGATACCGGCAAGATGAAAGGAAAGTTGGGGGATTGTCATGCCTGGGAAGAATATCTCTTCATCCGGTTTGTTGCGGATGGAAAAACCCGTTGACGAGATGTCGAAGATATCTCTTTGCAATTTTTTCTTAATGAAAGGATGTTCAAATACAGCGGTCAGGGGTGGGTTGATTTGTCGTCGAGGGTTGCGAATTTTTTTTGCCGGAAAGCGGCTGATATGCCGGCTTTCCGAAGCTAAAACGATTTCCTTCGATATATTATGATCATCCAGCCAGCGAATACATTTGCATGACTCGGAATAGATCATTTTCTCATTCGAAAACAGGCGAATGGATACGGGAGCGTCTGGATTGAAACTGCAATTATATTTGAGCGTTTCCGAACTTGCTTTGATTCGGAAGGCAATAGGACTGAAGTCTATCAACTCCCCCGTGGCCACGATATCGCTTTGCATTAATTCAACCGAGATGTTCTTGCAAGGGTATCTTTGAGACTGGCGCTGATTCAGAGCATAACTTTTATGAGGTAATTGAAGGGTGAAATTTTTATTGCAAATGTGCAACAGGTTGAAAGGAACTATAATCATATGTGGATTGTAGACGATCACCAGGCAAATGGGATAGTGCGTTTTTAATTTGTATTGAAAGTAGGATTCATCCCATCTGCAGGTCAATTGACTACCAAGACAAGGTTCGGGATGTGCTTTCACGAGGAGACTGTTTTGATATACCGGATGCTTCAAGAGAATAAAAAGCGGGCTGCCTTTGAAATGAAGATGATTGATCATGTTGATCAGTTTCTTCTGATCGATCGTCTTTGCGTCCTCGAAATTCCTGAACAGGTCAACATGCTGGAAAAATCGGGGGGGAGCAAATAAGTTTTCCTCCCCGCGATTCTCATTGGTTTCATCATCCATGCGAATGCATTTCCTGTTTGTTTAAATATATGATAATAACATTATACAAATACGGTGCTTGTGTGTCAATATAATTAAACCACAACATATTGTGGATGTGCATACCGATTCCTGTTGTTAAATATTAAGGGCCTGGTTGTTTCAAAGTATTTTGACCGGATTCATTTATATGCCTGGTTGGAGTTAACAGATTTTGAGAGAAACTCAGAAGAATGCCCATCGCCAAATACTGAAGCCCCCTGATGTTTATTTAATGGAAAATTCCGAGGAAGCTTTCAGGCTTGAAATCAAAACAGACCCGGATGCGGTTTGCCGGCAGGCCAACTGGTGCGGTGTCAAGCCCGGACTGCGGGTGCTTGATGTCGGATGCGGCTCTGGAATAACCACAGCTATTCTTCATGAAATGGTGCAGCCGGATGGAAGCGCTTCCGGTATCGATTTTTCGCCAGATCGCATCGCTTATGCAAGAACACGTTATGGCCGGCAATCCGGAATCGAATTCTCCGTCTTCAATTTTAAAGAACCATTAAATGATATCGGTCAATTCGATCTGATCTGGGTTCGTTTTGTCCTTGAGTATTTTCTGGCAGAAAGTCAGGCTATTGTTGAAAATATCACTAGCGTGCTTAAACCGGGAGGGGTGCTCTGTTTGCTTGATCTAGATTACAACTGCCTCAGCCATTTTGAACTACCCCCGATGATAGAAAGCCTTTTGCCAAAACTCATGAAGAGACTGGAAGAAAATTTCAACTTCGATGTTTACGCTGGTCGAAAACTGTATTCATATTTATACGATCAGGGTTATCAGGATATCCAGGTCAACCTTGTAGCGCATCACTTGTTTTTTGGTTCGATAAAGGCCGCTGATGTTTATAACTGGATGAAAAAGATCGAGGTCAACGCAAACCGGTTCAAGGATTTATTCGATGATTATCCTGGGGGATACGAGAGCTTTATTAATGACTTCAATAATTTTTTAATAGATCCGCGGCGTTTTACCTATACGCCTTTAATCATGTGCAAGGGGATGAAACCCATGAACATTTGATTCCAGAAAAGAAATGTCAGCCTCAGGTCTACGCCATTGATTGAATCCAATAGTTAAAAACCCTATACTCTGATGAAGCAATGACAATATTTCAAAAACTGCTTCTTGCTGAACCGCATGTCTGCCCCTGGTGGCTTGCCTATACTTTCGATAATCCGTTCCGCAGGCTGTTTCATAGCCCCGAGACGATTTTTGCGCCGCATCCTGATCCGTTATTCCGGCAGGATCGATCTGGCGCTCTCGTTCTGGATGGTTCACGAGACTTCGCATGTTGAAAATTTCGTTAATGAAATATTTTCCCTGGTAAATCCCGGCGGAAAGTATCTTCCGGTTGAACCCAAGGGCCATGTTTCTCTGGCGCATTTTCAGCGCATCACAATCGCTGCGGTTTCAGGCCGGCTTTCATGTTCTGGATTATCCCCGGATTGATTTGAGCCATGCCGCCTGGTTTCAAAAATAGCATAATTTTTAAGCGAATCGATGATGTGAAAATGTCCAATAGTTCAGGTTGACTGGCGATTCGAAAATTTTGCCTTGTGAAAGACCTTAAATGAACACCGATACAATTACGCAACTCAAGGAATGGTTTACGCATTATGTTTCCGGCTATTACACCGGCGAGAGTGAACATGACAGAAATATCCGCTTGAAAGAAGATCATACACATCGGGTCTGCCGGAATATATTGCTGCTCTGCCGGAGTCTGGATCTGACTCAAGCGGATAGCTGTCTGGCGGAGACAATTTCTCTTTTTCATGATATCGGCCGTTTTGAGCAGTACCGCAGGTTTCAGACTTTTAATGACATGAAATCGGAAAACCATGCCTATTTGGGTTTGCAGGTCATGGCAAAACACCGGGTTTTATCCGGAATGGATTTGCGTGAACGCCGCATGCTGACACAGGCTATTGCCTGCCATAATGCCGCAACCCTGCCCGAAAATGCTTCCGAACGAGCGCTGATGTTCATGAAACTAATCCGTGACGCGGATAAGCTGGACATCTGGAAGGTGGTTATTGATTACTACCGTGAGAGAACAAAAAATCCAAATAAAACCATTGAGCTCGACCTCCCGGACAGTTCGGAATGTTCACCAGAAGCAATTGCGGCGCTCCGGCAGGGGAGATTCGCTCGGTTTCAGGATATCAAAACGTTGAATGACTTTAAGCTCCTGCAGATCAGTTGGGCCTTTGATCTCAATTTTAATCGGTCTTTTCAGATTCTGAGTGATCAAAAATATATCGAGCGCATTGCGGAGACGCTTCCGGATTTTCCGGAAGTAAGGGTCGCCATTGAGCATGTCATGCGCCACATCCGGAAAATGAACGCGAAATGTCGATGACTCGCAACCCCGATGCTTGGTGGCGTGGCAGGCGTTTTTCAGCCAGAAGAAAGACCGACAGTTTTAACTGCCCGTTCGATCTGCTGAATGCGTGTGCGCAGGCTGCCGGTCAAACCAATGGACAGCCGGACCAGCCCGGGTGACAGCCCCATGCTTTGCTGGTCCTTTGGGTCGATTTCCGAAGATGTCGTGGCGCTGGAACAGGACATCAACGTATCAAAATAGCCCAGGGACACAGCGATATATCCAAAGTCTTCCTGATTCTGAAGACAGGAGAGCAGGGCATCGGCTTTAGCCTGATTCCCGCAGTCGATGGTCATCATGCCGCCGTATCCGAAACCTTCGTTAAGCATGCTGCTGAACAAATCGTGTTGGGGATGGGAAAAAAGACCCGGATAACAGACCGGCACGTTCAGGAATGCCAGGTGTTCGGCGATGGCCTGGGTGCGCCGGCAGTGCTCTTTCATGCGTATGGCCAGATGCGGCAGGCGCTGGATGATGTCAAAGGCGATGCGGGGATCCATGGTTGGCCCCAGCAGCATGACCCGTCCGGTGTGAAGATCCATCAGGCGGTGAATCATGGTCTTGCGGGTACAGATGGCGCCGGCGATCAGGTCGCTGGCGCCGTTAATGAATTTGGTGAGAGAATAGAGCACGATGTCCGCACCGAGCCTTGCAGGTGTCACCATCATGGGGCAAAAAGTATTGTCCACCACAAAAATAAGGTTTCGTTCGTTGGAAAGTCCGGAGAGGACCGGAATATCGGCCACTTTCAATGTTGGATTCCCCAGGGTCTCGGTGTACAGAACACGGGTGCGGTCGGTGATTGCCGCCTCAACGGCTGCAATATCGCAGATATTCACGAAAGTGGCTGTAATGCCCAACTGGGGAAGTAATTCCTGCAGCAGCGCGTGCGTGCCGCCATAAATCGTGTCGCTGGAAACGATGTGATCGCCACTGCCGCAAAGCTGAAGCAGGGTGCATGAAATGGCGGCCATGCCGCTTGCGGTGCAGACCGCGGCTTCGGTTTCCTCGATGGCGGCAAGGTAGCGGGCCAGAATGTCCAGGGTTGGATTGAAATGACGGCTGTAGAGAAAACAGCCCCCATTTTCAGGCCCTCTGATGCCCCCGAAAATCTCCGGCATGGTCGCCGGATCCATGACCGTAAACGTGGAGGATCTGGCTATGGACGGCGTGACTCCGCCGTGTTCCCCGAATTCTCTTTTTGCCTCAGCAAGTGCCTGTTCCGGGCTGTAAGTTTGCATGCGATTTCTCCTTGGTGACGTTGACCTTAGCAGCCGCATGCAATTCATGTCAACTTTAAAAGGCTTGACAGGCGGTACATCTCAGTGAATCTGTTTTAACTGCAGCCAACGTAGCTTGCCGCTATTCCATTTTGAAATCCAGTGCTTATCATTTTTAGCAAAGTTTACGATTGTTATAATGGGTGATGTGGCCGGCGGAAAGCGGGAATGCCGTGTTTTTTAACGGCTATGATTTCGACAAATATGAGCTTAAAGACGAAGATAGAGTGTAAACGGTCATGGCCATAGCATTCTGGGCAGCGTAAAATTGATGAATCATTAAAAATGGAGATCACAAAATGAAATTTCGTTATATTCTTGCGGGGTTTGCGCTGACCGGCCTTATTTTAATCGTCGCGGCGACGGTATTTGCAAGCAGGGCCGGATCTGCTCCGTCAACGCCGCAGCTCAAGGTCTTTTCAGTTGAAAAAGGAGAGTATGTCATGACAGAGAAAGTTGTCAAACCCGAACTGGAGTGGAAAAGGCTGTTGACGCCCGAGCAGTTCCACATTATGCGGGAGAAAGGGACAGAGCGTGCTTTTACCGGCAAATACGCGGATCACCATGACCATGGCGTTTACCGCTGTGCCGGCTGTGATCTGGACCTGTTTTATTCGAAAGACAAGTTTGAGTCCGGTACCGGTTGGCCGAGCTTTACAGCCCCGGTGGCTCCGGAGAACATTCAGACCCTGTCAGATAAAAGCCTGTTCGTGACCCGGACAGAAGTTTTGTGCAGCCGATGCGGGGCGCATCTGGGTCATGTCTTTTCCGATGGACCCGCTCCGACCGGTCTGCGTTACTGTATCAATTCTGCTGCACTTCAGTTTGCGGCATTGAAATAACGGAATCACTCAGGGCCGGGTGCCGAAAGGCTTTGCCCGGTTCCGCAGTGAGACGAAATCAAGAGGAGAAAACCCATGAAAATGATGCTGTTAATGATGGGACTGGTTGCACTTGTTTCCGTGAGCGCTGCAATCGCCGCGGACGGAAACAAACCAGTAGCAGACTCATGCCGCTAAAACGCAAAAAGCCATCTTTGCCGGAGGATGCTTCTGGTGTATGGAGGCGCCTTTTGAAAAACTGCCGGGGGTGGTTTCGGCGGTTTCCGGCTACACCGGCGGCACCAAGGAAAACCCCACCTACGAGGAAGTATCGTCCGGGGGAACAGGTCACGCGGAAGCTGTTGAAATCACGTTTGATCCTGAAAAGATCAGTTATGAAAAGCTCTTGGATGTTTTCTGGATGAATATCGATCCAACTGCTGTAAACCGGCAGTTCGTGGATGCCGGACATCAGTACCGGGCGGCTGTTTTCTATCTTGACGATGAACAAAAAAGACTTGCCGAAGAATCCCGGGAAAAGCTTCAAAAATCCGGTCGATTCACAAAACCGGTCGTGACTGAAATCACGCAGGCGTCCGTGTTTTACCCGGCTGAAGACTATCATCAGGATTATTACAAAAAAAATCCGATACGGTATAAATACTACCGCAATGGGTCCGGAAGGGATCAATTTCTGGACAGCATCTGGGGCAAAGACAGAAAACAAGGAGAGTAATTATGGCACGGCTTGACCAATTGCCTGAACCACAGCGCTCTCACATCGCCAAACTCCTCTGCCCTTCGTTTGAAACGACGGCATGGGTTGCGGGGCCGCATCTGGGGCGTCGAAGAGTCTCCATCATCTCCACCGCAGGGCTTCATCGTCGGGGCGATCGCCCGTTTGAGGGAATGACCGGAGATTATCGTGTGATACCCGGAGACATCCAGGCCGGCGATCTCGTGATAACCCATGTTTCAACCAACTTCGACAGGACCGGTTTTCAACGGGACTGGAACATCATGTTTCCGATAGACCGCCTTCGTGAACTCGCCGCAGAAAAAGTCATCGGCAGTGTGGCCGACTATCACTATTCTTTCATGGGAGCAGCAGACCCGGCTTTGATGGCGCCCGCAGCCCGCAATCTGGCGGTGCTGTTGAAAGGGGATCATGTGGATGCGGCATTTCTGGTGCCGGTCTGACCGTTCTGCACGCGCGCCGTGGGCGCGCTGGCACATTATCTTGAGGCAGAAGGCATTGCCACAACCCAGATCAGCCTGATCCGGGAACATACCGAATTTATCCGTCCGCCACGGGCGCTGTGGGTTCCGTTTGAACTGGGCCGTCCGCTTGGAGCTCCCGATGATCCGGAATTTCAGAGACGGATTCTTCTTTCGGCGCTTGAACTGCTGGAGGCACCCGCAGGGCCGGTTCTATTGGATTTTCCCGACGAGCAGATCGATTCTATTACCGAAGTTACTCATGAATCCGAGGGCTGGGCCTGTCCGGTTAATTTTGCATCTGCCCCGGGTGATGAAACAGATATTGAAAAAACCATTTCCGCGTTCAGGCGTGAAGTGACTGAACTTCGTCCCTGGTATGATATGGGGCTTCAACGGCGGGGCCGGACGGCGGTCGGCAATATCGACGATCCTTCTGCATCGGAGCTGTTTATCGGCTATGTTCTGGGCCGGAAGCCCGATGGTCCGGACATTCATCTTCCCTTTCCGGTGGCCCTTCGTCTGGCGGCCCAGGATCTGAAAGCGTTTTATTTCGAGGCTGCGATCGCCCGGCCAGGCTCATCAGTGCCTGAGAGTCACGTGTTTAACCGCTGGTTCTGGCAGGAAACTGCAGCCGGCAAAATTTTGAAAGCTGTGAAAGAAAGGTGCCTTTGTGAATCGGATAAGGCGCTTCGGTTGGCCGGTACCCTGCTTCTTGTTCCCATGAGCCAGGCGTGATACCGGCTCCGGTATCTTTCGCCACTGGAACAGAAATGTCTGGCGGATGGCACCTACAGGATCGATTTTATATTACGGTTGACTACTGAACGAAAGGAAGTCGGATGAACAATAACATTGGGCCACCCATCATCTGCCCGTGGGACATCCACAATCAGAAACTGTTGTCTCTGGTTCATCCGCCCGACTGGATAAACCCGAAGCCGGCATCCACGTATAACCTTGTCGTTATCGGCGCCGGAACCGCCGGTCTCGTATGTGCGGCCGCTGCGGCAGGTCTTGGCGCGAAAGTCGCGCTGATTGAGAGAAATCTCATGGGCGGAGACTGCCTGAATGTCGGCTGTGTGCCGTCCAAGGCATTGATCAGCGCATCCCGAGCCGCTGCTGCCGTGCGGGATGCCGGTGAGTTTGGTGTTCGTGTTCCGGAGGGTGTGTGGGTTGACTTTGCTCAGGTCATGGCGCGGATGCGCAAGTTGCGGGCATCGATCGCTCCGCACGACTCGGCTGGACGATTCCGCGATCTGGGTATCGATGTTTTTATCGGGGCAGGGCGGTTTATCGATTCCCATGCGGTCGAAATCGGGGGTGAGAAACTGCGCTTTAAAAATGCGGTCATTGCCACGGGTGCAAGGGCTTTGGCCCCTCCCATCGCGGGACTGGACCAAGTGGCGTATCTGACCAATGAAACCTTATTTTCCTTGACCGAGCTTCCAAAGCGGATGGCCGTCATTGGCGCCGGGCCAATCGGTTGTGAAATGGCTCAGGCATTCGCCCGTTTTGGATCCGAGGTGTTTCTGGTGGAAACCGTTCACGGCATCCTGCCAAGGGAAGACAGGGATGCCTCTGCACTGGTTCTACAATCCCTGGTCAAGGATGGCGTCAAGTTGCTTTGCTGCGGAAAGGATCTGAAACTCTCCAGGACCGATGGCGGCGGGGTTCGCGTGGTCGTTGAATCTCATGGCAAGGGATATGCTCTGGTGGTCGACCAGTTGCTGGTATCGGTAGGGCGCTCTCCCAACGTCGAGAACCTTGGTTTGGAACAGGCAGGCGTGATTTATTCCAAAAAGGGCGTCCAGGTCAACGATCATCTTCAAACAACCAGTCCCAACATATACGCGGCAGGGGACATCTGCTCCGCCTATCAATTTACACATGCAGCCGACTTCATGGCCCGCGTCGTGATTCGTAACGCGCTGTTCTTTGGGCGCGCCAAGGCAAGCACGTTGATCATTCCCTGGTGCACCTACACGGATCCGGAAATCGCCCATGTCGGGTTATATGAGAAACAGGCTCGGGAGCAGGGTCTGGAGATCGATTCATTCGCCCGTAAATTAAACGATGTTGACCGGTCGGTTCTTGAAGGCCGCACCAACGGCTTGGTGCGCGTGCTTGTTCGTAAGGGAACGGACAGGATCATCGGCGCAACGATTGTTGCTTCCAGTGCCGGTGATATGATATCCGAGATCACGCTGGCAATGACTAACGGTCTGGGCCTCAAGCATATTGCCGGAACCATCCACCCTTACCCGACCCAGGCCGAGGCGATCCGTCAGGTTGCTGACGCGTACAATCGCACACGGCTGACGCCGATGATCAAGAATCTTTTTTCAAGGTGGATGACCTGGTAATGGCGCCGGCTTGCGCTTCCTGCTCTTAATCTTTAGCCGTGTTTTTCCGAGTCTCGATGATCAGTCTGAACTTTTTTGATTAAATAAACATTCCCAGAAAGATGAGGGCATAAAGGGAAGTGGCAAAACCAATGGCTGATAATATCTGTGGTTTCATTTTCTGATGCCTCCTGTTTTGGGTGTTAACGGCGTTCGGGTTCTTTGACGAGGATAGAGTCGGTTCGTCATCATGGTGTCATGATAAATTAAGACTTAATATTATGTCAAGATAAATATTAATAATATTATTAATTTATTTTTGTTGGCATTTTGCACGATAACTTGTTAAAAAAAGATATGGAATCTCCAATCAAACTCTATGAATATTTCTGGCAGGCCCTGAATGACTATGCTTCATCAAAGGGTTATGGCGTTCAGCGCAATATTGCCGTGCAGGCCGGCGTAACAGAGGCCTTCATCAGCCAGATCATGGCAGGGACAAACAAGGCCTCCGCCCGGACACAGGCAGCCATTGCCAGAGCCTGCGGCTTCCATACTCTGGAAGACATGTTGCAGGCGGGCAAATCCTCCCGGAATAAAGCCGCAGAGCCTGAGGCGGAACATAACCTGATCATTCAGGTCCATTCTCAATCCGAAAAAACAATCCTAAACGGCAGTATCGATGATTACCGGGGCATCCCCCTGTATGCGTCCGGCAGGCTGGCCGCAGGTGCAAACGGCATGGCTTTTGATCCTTATGAACCGCCTGGTATCGATGGTCGTCATTTATAAACCGGAGATTCAGGGAAGCGCCAGACACAATCTGTCCGCGCTGAAGGTCGGCGGAGACTCCATGGCGCCGACCATTCCCCAGGGCGCGATCGTGGTCGTGGATCTGTCCGACAGGGAACAGGTCGACGGCAGGATATTTGTCGTGAATGTTCCGGACGGCGGCATCGACATGGCAGCCGTCAAAAGAGTCCGGCGCTGGGAAAAGGGGAAGGGGTTTGTCCTGATCAGCGACAATGCCGGCTATCCGCCGGATATCTCGCTTTTGGAATGGCATCGGCTCTGCGTTGGCAGGGTCGTATGGATGAGCAAGGATGTGAGGCAGGCCTAAACGGATAAGCATCTCTTGTTTGTGCTTGACAGTGGGGTGAATTTTTCATATGAGTCCATCAAATGATGGAAGCATATATTGGGATAATTATCGATGGAAATATCTATGCGGATATAAAAGGAGGTGGGTATGCCATCGCGTCTTGAAAAAGCGCGGCAGGATCCGGCTTCCATGAAAGCGCGAATTCTGGCGTCGGCCCGAAGAAAATTCGGGGAATACGGGTATGGCGCAACCACCACCCGGATGATCGCCAAGGATGTGGGGATTGATATCTCCACGCTGTATTATCACTGGGGCGAAAAACAGGATCTTTACGAAGCGGTCATCATGGATATTACCGATGAGATCCGTACCCAATTTCAGGAGGTTGAGCGAAAAGTCAAAGGGAAATCCGTTTCCATCCGGCTTGAGATCGCCATCGATGTGATGTGTGATTATCTCTTTACGCACCCGGAGGTGTCGAACCTGATTCTGTTCGGGTATTTCAACAAGGACCGGCACGGGTGTGACCCTTCATGTCAAGATGGCGGAATACGTGTCCATCATTGCCGTGGCCATGGGCCTGGCGGAGAATAAACAGCACATCTCGGTTCAGGCAAAAGCCAGGATTCTGGCCGTGTGGAATTCCGTGCTGAATTTCATTTCCGGAGAAAATTTTTTCCGGCCCATGCTGGAGGTTGAACGGGATCAGTATCTGGCCGTGGTCAAGGAAACCCTGAAGTTCATCCTTGTTCCGGCTTTCTCCAAATAACGGCATGTTTTGACCGCGCCGACGTGACCATTTGATATTTAAGAAATTTCTTGGACTTTCACATAAAGGAGGGGGAAAATGGCGTTAAATCTGGAGGCGGTGGGAAAACCCATTGGCCCTGTCAGCAAGGATTACACCTGGAAAGACGTGGTTTTGTATGCCCTTGGGGTGGGGTCCGGCGCTTCGGAGCTGGAGTACTGTTATGAAAAACAACTGAAAGTATTGCCAAGTTTCTCCATTGCGGCCATTTTTGATTTCCTGGCCCATATCGGCGCAACCTCCAATGTCAATCTGGCCGGAATCCTTCACGGGGAGCAGCGCCTGATCTTTCATCGTCCCATTCCCACCGAAGGCAAACTGACCACCCAGGGAAAAATCACCCACTACTATGACAAGGGCGCTGAAAAAGGCGCCCTTGTTGTTGCGGAAAGCGATACGTATCATTCCAATGGCGAAAAGCTCTTTACCAGCATCATGACCATATTTTCACGGCTTGACGGCGGATTCGGGGGCGAAAATGCGCCAAAAGAAGCAGTCGTGTTTCCGGACCGGGCTCCGGATTTTATCGTGGATGCGCATCCCTTCCGAAAGCCAGCCCCTCATTTACCGCCTTTCCGGCGATATTTTCGACCTTCACGTGAATCCGGATTTTGCGAAAATGGCCGGGTTTGAAAAACCCATCATGCACGGGCTCTGCACCCACGGGTATGCGTGCCGGGCCCTGATTCAAAGCCTGGTTCCGGGAGCGCCTGAAAAAGTCCGGCGCATGGACTGCCGGTTTACCAAGACCCTTTATCCCGGAGTTCCCATTCAGACGCTCATCTGGAAAACCGGCGAGGGAAAGGCCGTGTGGCGGACCGTAAATGCCCAAACCGGGGCCGTGGTCATGGATAACGGGGTATTTGAATATGGGGATGTGCCGGAGGAAAGCATCCGATTTGATGGCCGGGTTGCGGTCATTACCGGCGCGGGGGCCGGGCTTGGCCGGGTGTATGCCCTGGAGCTGGCCAAACGCGGGGCAAAAGTGGTGGTCAATGACCTGGGCAGCGCCCGGGATGGCTCGGGCCAGGGCTCATCCGCGCCGGCGGATCAGGTGGTCCGGGAAATCCAGGCCCTTGGCGGAGAGGCTGTCGCCAACTATGACAATGTGGCCACGCCCGAAGGCGGCAGGGCAATCATTCAAACCGCTCTGGATGCCTTTGGAACCGTTGACATTCTGATCAACAACGCCGGCATCCTGCGGGACAAAAGCATTCTGAAGATGGAGCCGGAAAACTGGCAGGCGGTCATGGATGTGCATTTGAACGGGGCCTATCATGTTTCCCGGCCCGCCTTTGCGGTGATGAAGGAAAAAGGCTATGGCCGGATCCTGATGACCACATCCGCCGCCGGGCTTTACGGCAATTTCGGCCAGACCAATTACGCCGCGGCCAAAATGGGCCTGGTGGGCCTGATGAACACCCTGAAGCTGGAAGGGGAAAAATACAATATCAAGGTCAACACCATCGCCCCGCTGGCTGCCTCCCGGCTGACCGAGGATGTCACGCCGCCGGAGCTGTTTCAGAAGATGAAACCCGAATTCGTGGCCCCGCTGGCGCTTTACCTGTGTTCCGAGCAGTGCCCGTCAGCGGGTCCATTTACAACGCCGGCATGGGATTTTTCAACCGGGCGGCGGTGGTGACCGGCCCCGGACTGACCCTGGGAAACGCCAAAACCTTTCCCACCGTGGAAGACATCATCGCCAACATCGATGCCATATCCACGCTTGAAGGGGGAAAGGAATACCGCCAGCTCAACGACCAGGTCGGAGATGCCTGCTCGGCGCTGCTGACGCCGCAGAAAGCCATTGCTCCGAAATCCGCTCAAAAAGAGGCTTCCAAAGGATTTGAAACCGCTTCCGCCGTGTTTGAAGCCATGCCGGCCGCGTTCAAACCCGATGCCGCATCCGGCGTGAATGTGGTGTTCCAGTACATCATTTCCGGGGCAAATGGCGGGGACTGGTCCTGCACCATTCGGAATCAGTCCTGTACGGTTGCTTCGGGCCGGCACGACAAGCCGACCTGCACCCTTAAAATCGGCGATTCGGATTTTCTGGACATGATGAACGGAAAACTCAAGCCCATGCAGGCCTATACTTCAGGCAAGCTCAAGATCGAAGGCGATATCATGAAATCGCAGTTGATCGAAAAACTCTTTGCGATGCGATAACGGGAGAAAACCCGCTAATTCGAATGGGGGAAATATGATCGGAATTACATCTTACGGCGCCTATATTCCGCGCCTTCGGCTGGATCGAATGTCCATATTTCAGGCCATGGGCTGGTTTGCCCCGGCCATTGCCATGGTGGCTCAGGGAGAGCGTTCCATGTGCAACTGGGATGAAGACGCCGTTACCCTGGCGGTGGAGGCCTGCCGGGACTGCCTGAAAGGACGGGACAAAAAAGCCCTGGATGCCGTTTATCTGGCGTCCACCACCCTGCCTTTCAGCGACCGGCAGAATGCCGGGATCGTGGCAGCGGCCCTGAATCTTCCCAAAAACCTCATGACCCTCGATATGACGGCCTCGCAAAAAGCCGGCACCAGCGCGCTGATTACCGCGCTGGAAGCGGTCCGGGGCGGCGGCAAACATCATATTCTGGTTGCGGCCTCGGATCGCCGGGAAACCCGGGCCGCCTATTTTTATGAAATGTGGTTCGGGGACGGGGCTGCGGCCCTTTGCTGTCGGCGATACGGATGTCATTGCCGAGTTCAAGGGTTCGTATTCCGTGTCCTGCGATTTTGTGGATCATTACCGGGGCGCCGGCCATGCCGTCGATTACGTCTGGGAAGAGCGATGGGCCAGAGATGAAGGCTATTCCAAGATCATTCCGCAGGCGGTCAACGGCCTGATGCAGCAGCTCGGCATCACCATTTCCGATGTGGACCGGCTCGTCTTTCCCTGCGTTTTCAAGGCCGAGCACCGCAACATCGCCAAAATCCTGGGCATATCCCCGGAAAAGCTTGGCGATACCCTGCATGAAGTCTGCGGGGAGACCGGCGCTGCGCACAGCCTGCTCATGCTGACGGCAGCCCTTGAAAGCGCCAAACCCGGAGACCGGATTCTGGCGGCCGGATTCGGGCAGGGATGCGATGCCCTGTATTTTGTGGTGACCGAAAACATTACCCGCCTGTCCCGAAGAAGCGGGGTCAAGGGGAGCCTTTCCAACAAGAAAACCATCGACAATTACCCGAAATTCCTGAAATTCAGAAATCTGATTCAGACGGAAATGGGAATCCGGGCCGAAGCCCCGAACCAGACGGCCATGACCACGCTGTGGCGGAAAAACGCGATGATTCTGGGGCTTGTGGGCGGAAAATGCCGGGCCTGCGGAACCCCGCAGTTTCCGAAAATGGATATCTGCGTCAATCCGGCCTGCAGTGCCTCCCACACCCAGGAAGATTATGAATTTTCGGAACTTCCGGCCATGGTCAAGACCTTTACCAGTGATCTTCTGGCGGTTTCCGTGGATCCGCCGGCCAAATACGGCATGATCCAGTTTGAAGCCGGCGGCAGATTCATGGCCGATTTTACGGACTGCGACATGGAAGACCTTGTGGTCGGCCTTCCCATGAAAATGATGTTTCGAAAGCGCGGCGAAGACAAGACCCGTGGGTTTGTCAATTATTTCTGGAAGGCGGTTCCGATCCCCGGGGCCAGAGAGGCCATGAACCGCATCAGTTTCAAGGACCGCGTGGCCATCATTACCGGGGCCGGGGCAGGCCTGGGAAGGGCTTATGCGCTGGAGCTGGCCCGGCGGGGGGCAAAGCTGGTGATCAATGATTTCGGCGGCTCCCGGGACGGCTCCGGAACCGGCGCATCCACGCCCGCGGATCGGGTGGTTGCGGAAATCAAGGCCCTTGGGCGCCGAAGCTGTGGCCAATTACGACAATGTCGCCACGCCGGATGGCGGGAGAGAATATTGTCCAGACCGCGCTCAGCGCCTTTGGCCGCGTGGATATCCTCATCAACAACGCCGGAATTCTGCGGGACAAGAGCTTTGCCCGGATGGAGCCGGATAACTGGCATGCGGTTCTGGCCGTTCATCTGAACGGGGCGTATCATGTGACGCGCCCGGCATTTCAGGCCATGAAGGATGCCGGGTACGGCCGGATTCTCATGACCACTTCGGCCGCCGGTCTTTACGGCAATTTCGGCCAGACCAATTATTCCGCGGCCAAAATGGCCCTGGTCGGGTTCATGAACGCATTAAAGCAGGAAGGTCTGAAATACAACATCCGGGTCAATACCATTGCGCCCCTGGCGGCATCGCGCCTGACGGAAGACGTGATGCCGCCGGAAATCTTCGAGCGCTCGCAGCCGGAACTGGTGGTGCCGATGGCGCTTTATCTGTGCAGTGAAACGTGCACGGAAACCGGAGCCATCTACAATGCCGGCATGGGGTATTACAGCCGGGCGGCCATTTTGACCGGGCCGGGCGTGCATCTGGCGGACGGCGACAATCCCCCGACCCCGGAGCAGATTCACCGGAACTGGGAAGCCATCAACAGCATGGCCGGCGCCAAGGAAACTTCCAATTTGACGGAAGCATTGATGGCCATGATGAATCCGTGACCGGACGCTCTGTAACGAATCACTTTCATCGAGGAGGACGTCTTCCTATGGCTACAGGAATCAAGGATAAAGTTGCAATCATCGGAATGGGATGCACCCGTTTCGGGGAACGCTGGGACAAGGGCGCCGAAGAGCTGATGGTGGAAGCCTTTGAAGAATGCCTGATTGATGCCGGCATTGAAAAAAAACAGATCGAGGCCGCCTGGTTCGGCACCTGCATGGAAGAAGTCAGTGTGGGGAAAAGCGCGCATACCGCTTTCCACGACCCTTCGGCTGCCGTTCATCCCGGTAACGCGGGTGGAAAATTACTGCGCGACCGGAACCGAAGCCTTTCGGGGCGCCTGCTACGCCGTGGCGTCCGGGGCCTACGACATCTGCCTGGCGCTGGGGGTTGAAAAACTCAAAGACACGGGCTACGGCGGGCTTCCCAATTTCGGTTCCAATGCCGGAACCCTGAACTGGCAGTGGTGGCCGAATCTGACGGCGCCGGGATCTTTTGCCCAGCTTGCCAGCGCCTATGCCGCAAAATACCGGATCAAGGATCAGGACCTGAAGCGCGCCATGGCCCATGTTTCGGTCAAGAGCCATGCCAACGGCGCGTTAAATCCCAAGGCCCATTTGCGAAAACCGGTCACCGAAGCCCAGGTGATCAACTCCCCCATTATCGCCCACCCCCTGGGGCTGTTTGACTGCTGCGGGGTCAGTGACGGATCGGCCTGCGCCATTGTCACCACGCCGGAAATCGCCAGGAAGCTGGGGAAAAAGGATTTTGTCACGGTAAAATCCATTCAACTGGCCCTTAGCAGCGGCGAGGAGGTCGGATTCAATGAATGGGACGGGGACCATTTCGCCACCACCACCCGGTGCAGCGTCAAGGCCTATCAGGAAGCCGGCATCCAGAACCCCCGGGAAGAGATCAGCATGATGGAGGTTCATGACTGTTTTTCCATTACCGAACTGGTGACCATGGAAGACCTTCATATTTCGGAAAGGGGCCGGGCCGTTTCGGACATCATGGACGGATTTTATGACCGGGACGGAAAAGTGCCCTGCCAGGTGGACGGCGGTCTCAAATGCTTCGGACACCCCATCGGCGCTTCCGGAATCCGCATGCTGTATGAAATGTATCTTCAGCTTCACGGACGGGCGGACAAGCGGCAGCTTGAAAATCCGCGCTTCGGACTCACCCACAACCTGGGCGGGTTTCCGTTCCAGAATGTGTGCAGCATCTCCATCATCGGCAAATATGAATGATAGAAGGAGGAAATACCGTGGAGCTGTTAACCTATACGGACGCCCATAACGATTTTCGCCGGCGGCTGCGGGCTTTTCTGGAAATCGAGGTCATGCCGTTCGTGGATCAGTGGGAAAAAGAGAAGATCATTCCCAGGGATATCTGGCGGAAAACCGGGAAAGCCGGCTTTTTATGTCCTTGTGTGTCCCCGGATTACGGGGGGCTGGGCGGCGATTACCGGTATTCTGTCATTGTGGCCGAGGAACTGGCAAAAACCTGTCATACGGGGCTTGCCGCCGGTCTTCACAGCGATGTGGTGGTGCCGTACATCGAATCCTACGGATCTGAAGAAATCCGGCAGAAATACCTGCCGGGCTGTGTTTCCGGGGAGATCGTCACGGCCGTTGCCATGACCGAACCCGGAGCCGGCAGCGATCTGGCCGGCATGGGGACGACGGCCGAGGAAACGGGGGACGATGTCATTTTAAACGGTTCAAAAACATTCATCTCAAACGGGGTTCATGCGGATCTGGTGGTGCTGGCCGCCAGGGACCCGGCCATCGAAAACCCCTATCAGGCCATATCCCTTTATCTTCTGGAAAGCGGCACCCCGGGGTTCAAGCGGGGCAGGCATCTTGAGAAAATGGGCTGGTGGAGCCAGGACACGGCCGAGCTGTTTTTCACCAACTGCCGCATCCCCCGGAAAAACCGTCTGGGAGAAAAAGGCATGGGCTTTCTCATGCTCATGGAAAAACTCCAGCAGGAGCGCCTGACCTGCGCGGTCGGCGCCGTTACCGCAGCGGAAATGATCCTCAAATGGATCACGGATTATTGCAAAAATACACGGGTGTCCGGAAAGCCCCTGTCCAAGTTCCAGGCCACGCAGTTCAGCCTGGTTGAAATGGCGACCGAAGTGAAAATCGGCAGGACCTTTGTGGACAAGCTGATCCTGGAGCATATCGCGCATGAAAACGTGGTGGTGGAAACCTCCATGGCCAAGTACTGGACCACGGATATGGTCAACCGGATCGCCGACAGAAGTCTGGACATTATGGGAAATGAGGGTATGCTGGAAAAATTCCCCATGGCCAGGGCCTGGCGGGATGTGCGGGTCATGTCCATTTTTGCCGGAACCAATGAAATCATGAAAGGCATTGCCGCCAAATTCATGGGACTTTGAAAAAGCGAGGATTTTAAATGTACAGAACACTTTTTAGCCCGATTCGAATCAATACCGTTGAAATCAAAAACCGGATCGCCTATCCGGCCCTGGGACTTCTTTATTCTTACGACAGCAAGCTGAATGACCGGTACTACGCCTATTTTTCGGAAAGCGCAAAAGGCGGCGCCGGGCTGGTGACGGTGGGGCCGGTCGGCGTGGATTTTCTGGGCTCCGGGCTTCTGGCCCTGTCCCTGGCCAGCGATGAGGCCCTGCCGTCTTTTCAGAAACTCTCCGGCATCATTCATGACGGGGGCGCCAAAGCCTGGGTCCAGCTCTTTCACGCCGGTGCCTATTCCCATCCCATTCTGATTGACGGCAAGGAGCCCATTGCCCCGTCCGCGGTGTTTTCCAGCTACTCCCGCGTGACGCCGCGGGAAATGACGCTGGAGGATATTCGGGAGGTTCAAAACCGCTTTGTTCGAGGCGGCGCTTCGCGCCAAAGCCGCCGGATTTGACGGGGTCGAAATCATTGCCTCCGCCGGCTATCTGGTATCCCAGTTTTTATCTCCGATCCGGAATCTTCGGACCGATGCCTACGGCGGCAGTTTTGAAAACCGGACCCGGTTTCCCCGGGAGCTGATTGAAAAGATGCGCGCGGCCCTGGGAAAAGACTATCCCATAACCATTCGCATGGCGGGAAATGATTTTGTCCCCGGCAGCAACAGCGATACGGAAACCCCGGAAATCGCCAGGGTCTATGAAAGGGCAGGGGTGGATGCCATCAACATCACCGGCGGATGGCATGAATCCACGGGTCCCGCAGCTTCCCATGGAGCTTCCCCGCTCGGCTTATGCGTATCTGGCCCTCAACATCAAGCGGGCCGTGTCCGTTCCGGTCATGGCCTCCAACCGGATAACGGATCCGGCAACCGCGGAAAAGATTCTGACCGACGGCTATGCCGACATGGTCAACCTGGGCCGGGTTCTGATCGCGGATCCCGAGTGGCCCCTGAAAGCCTTTGAAGGCAGGGCCGATGAAATCCGTCCCTGCGTGGCCTGCTCTCAGGGCTGCACGGATCAGGTGTTCAGCGGCCAGCCGGTTTTCTGCATCGGAAATCCGCGCGCGGGTTTTGAAACCGAGCGAAACATTCAAAAAACCGGCGCTCCCAAAAACGTGATGATCGTGGGCGCCGGTCCGGCCGGACTGGAAGCGGCCATTACCGCAACCCAGGCCGGCCACCGGGTCTCACTTTATGAAAAAAGCTCCGACATCGGCGGCCAGCTCTGGATGGCCGGCGCCCCGCCGCACAAGCGGGAGATCCTGGAGTATGTCCGGTATTATTGGGCCATGATCCGAAAACTTCAGATTCCGCTTTATCTGAACACGGCCGTGGATATGGAACTCATCCGAGAGCAAAAATCCGGAGTTCGTCCTGATTGCCGAAGGCGCCGAAGCCCTGATTCCGCCGATCCCGGGCGCAACCGATCCAGGCGTATTCAACGCCTGGGAAGTGCTTCGCGGAAACCCCCTTCTGGGAAAACGGGTGGCGATCATCGGCGGCGGCGCGGTCGGGCTTGAAACCGCGCTGTTTGTGGCGGCCAAGGGAACCATCACGCCGGAAATCCTGCACTTTCTCTTTACCTACGAGGCGGAAAGCGTTGAGCGGCTCAGGGAGCTGATGTTTCAGGGCTCTTCCCGGGTGACGGTCTTTGAAATGCTGCCCAAGGCCGGCAAGGATGTCGGTAAATCCACGAAATGGATACTGACCGACAATCTCAAGCGCTATGGGGTCAAGGTCAATACAAACACAAAAGTGATAAACATTCAAAACGGCACCCTCACCTACGAAAAAGACGGCGGCATCCTTGCAGGAAGCCTTTGATTCGGTGATTCTGGCTTCCGGCTCCCGGCCGGTTCAGCGCCTTTCCCGTGAAATCGAATCGCTGAAAATCCCCTTTGCGGTCATCGGCGACTGCATCAAACCCGGAAAAATCAATGACGCCATTCATGCCGGCTTTCTGGCGGCAGCGGGAATCGGCTGATTGCATGTTATCTATCAAGCTCTCCTCTCCTGACGATTTTTTGATGCCCGCCTTGCAAAAACCAGTATCTTCATTCCACTGTCATAAGACCCATGTCCCCTGCTGCGTTCTCACCTTTCGTCTCATAGATGACGTGTCCGAAACAAGGGCTCCTGTGACCGCTCCCGCTCCAATCATCATTTGGCCACTCCTTGAAGACCCCTTTCGCTTTCGCAATGGCGGCGATATTTAATGTATCTCCCCTTATAAATGCCGATTTCTTGCCGTTTTTTTTGACTGTAATGCAAAATACTTCTTGATATATTGAACAAATTCTATTTTAAGATAACATCTTCATAAAATTCATAGGAACCAATTCATTCCAACGCTTGGAGATGGGGTCATGTCAAATATTCTGGTCGACGACAATGGGGTTATCCTGGCAGAACCTGCCGCAGATTCTGGGATTAACCAACCCAAATGTCGTGGATCTGTATCGCTTTCACCCATCAAACGATCGGATTGCACGGATCAGGGAAGAATTCGGCTTGCAGCCGGTGGATGAAATCTGGATTGTGACCACCGAGGGCAAGGTCGATCCGCAGCTGGTTGTACCTTCAGCAGTGGCATGCCCTGCTGGAACCTTCAAATTTGCTGCTTGCAGAAATCAAGGAATGGGCTGGCCTGATTGATGCCTCATTCTGGCCGGTACTGAAGATCTTTCAGGTTGCCGGAACAGATGCGACTGGTATCTGAAACCGAATGCCGCATCATGAAGGAGGCGATATTGCGGATTGTGCTGCATGCCGCGGAATATGCCACCGAAGGTCAACTCCTGCTGTCTTTTGCCGGCGGTTCCAAAACGATGAGCGCGGACATGCAATTTGCCGCAACTCTTTTCGGCTGTGATGCCCTGATACAGGTGGTTGACGACGGCATGTTCGCAATGAAAGCAGATGGATGCCACAAGCGATTTCGGCCCTGAACAATTCACGTCTTCCCTGCCGGCGGATTTCGGGGATGTGATCATAGCCTCTGGTAACGGGAAAATTTTCCAAAAATGCGACTGTCGGGATGTCACTACCGGATATGGCCCCGATTCAGGCATCGGATTATCCGATTGTCGGTTCAGAGAATGGAAAAGTGGCGCTTCTTCAAGTGGACCCGGCCGAGCTCTTTCTTTCGGAAACCATAGAGAATCGGATGAAGCATGCGGAATATCTGGCGGCATCATATGCAAACTCCCTGATAGGGGAAGATGGCGATGGCAATTTTCTCGTCCCTTTACAGCCTGTCTCCCTGGGTAATCGATCAACTGAAAAATACCCGCTTGGGAATTTATCCGGAAAAAGAGACTTCCGAGCTTGAATGGCTCACTCAACTTCCCAAGGCAGCGCTACACTGTCATCTTGAGGGCGTTCTGGACGCAAAGGGATTGATACGCGTGGCCAATGCCAATTATCTGCTCGTGGATCGGTATAAAATGCGCACGGCCTTTCAGATCCGGGAATGGCGAAGGCTTCTGGAAAGATTCAGCACTGCGGATTTTCTCGAACAGAATCCATTAAAAACCATTGCGGATGCGGTTCGGGATATTCCGGAGCCGGTCAGTCTCTGCGCGTTTATTCAATTGTTTAACGGCGCCCCGGGCCTTCTGGATGAGTCTGATTTATGGAAACAAGCAAATCGAATCCGAGTTTGTTTCAACAGGCTTTAACGCTTATGAGGCGCTGGGGGATCTTCAAGGAACCAGACTGCTTCAGAGTGAGGCCAGTATCCGGGAGACCTGCAGAATACTGGTGGAAAAAGCGGTTCTGCATCACGTCCGATATCTTGAGGTTCGCTGTTCACCGGTCAGGTATGTTGCCGGCGGATTGAATCCGATCCAGATCGTCGAAATGATAGAAGAAGAGCTTGGAAAATCATTCAAGGATTTTTCGATTGTTTTTACGGCCAGCCGCCACAGACTGAAAACGGATCTCGTGCAGTTGGTCAATGTGGCCAAACGGATCATGGAAAATCCGGCAGCAGTCATTGCCGGCTCCGGGGATTTGACCTGGCAGAAAATGAAGCATCCTTTCCGGCTAGGGAATTGCGGAAATATTTTTCTCCCATAATGGAAAAATGCCAGCACATTACGATCAATGCCAGTGGAAATTCGGATGTGGAAAGTATCTGGGAAGCTGTCTATCATTTGAATGCCGAGCGGGTCAGTCACGGCTTGAGCTTAAAGAACAATATGGCGCTGATGGGGGAATTCCTGGACAGAAATATCGCCATCGAAATGTGCCCATCCAGCAATTTTCAGATTATGGGGTTCAGAGACAACTATATTCCTGAAACCGACAGTATGCCGGAATATCCCCTGAAGGATTATCTGGACAGGGGCCTCAGGGTCACGGTCAATGCCGATAATCCCGGCATTTCCCGAACTGATTTTTCTCGGGAACTTCACCGGGCTGCCCGCCTGACCCCCGGCGGACTCAGCATCTGGGACATTTTAAAGATTGTACAAAATGGATTTAAAGCCTCCTTTGCCGAGCACGCCACCCGGAACCGGATGCTGCGGGACGCGGAGAAGGAGATTATGGTTCTGATTCAAAAAGGAATCCCGCTTTAATTTTACCGCCCCGTCGTCGCAAGCCTTAGCGCCAGGCACACAAAAACAGTACCCGTCACCTTGTTCATGATATTCTGGATCCGGGCGGACCGGTTCAGCCAATGGCCAAGTGTTCCGGCAAGGAACGCGATGCTCCCGAAAACCAAAATGGTTGCAATGATAAACACCCCGCCGAGCAGCAGGAGCTGTAAGGATATGGGACCCCGCGACGGGTCGGCGAATTGCGGCAGAAATGCCAGAAAGAAGATGGAAACCTTGGGATTGGTGATGTTCATGATGATGCCGCGACGATAGAGTTTCCAGAGACCGGCTTCCGGGCTCCGCACGGCTTGAAATTTTGACGCGGAGGCGCGAAATGCCTGCCATGCAAGATACATCAGATACCCCGCACCGATGAATTTGAGGGCCGAGAATGCCATTGCCGAGGTTTGAAATATGACTGCCACACCCAAAGCCACGGCAGTGCTGTGAACGATCAGTCCCGTACACAATCCGAGCATGACAAGCAATCCGGCGTTTCTTCCCCGAAGCGCGGATTGCGCCAGAACGAAGATGTTGTCGGGGCCCGGCGCAATGGCAAGTAAAACAGATGCGGCAAAGAATGGCAGCAGGGTTTCAATGGGTATCATCATGTGTCTTCATCTCTTTCCCCGAACATATCGTTCATCAAATCCATCAGGGTTTCCTGCAGCCGCTGGTCATCGGACAAGGGAAGACAGATGGCGGTGCGGCAGGCTTCGATGACGGATATTCCCCGCTGAATGAGACAGCCCGCATAAATGAGAAGCCGGGTGCTGGCGCCCTCGGTCAGCCCGTGCTCGCGGATGTTTCGAATCTTTCCGGCCAGCAGCACCAGTTTCAGGGCGGTTTCCGAATCCAGGCCGCTCTCCCGGGACACGATGGCTGCTTCATTTTCGGGATCCGGATAATGGAATTCCAGGGCGACAAAACGCTGCCGGGTGCTTTGCTTCAAGTCTTTCAGCACGGACTGGTACCCGGGATTGTAGGAGACCACCATCAGAAAATCGGAATGGGCCAGAATGCTTTCCCCTTTTTTATCGATATGAAGGGTTCTGCGGCTGTCGGTCAGGGGGTGAATCACCACGGTGGTGTCTTTTCTGGCCTCGACGATTTCATCCAGATAGCAGAATGGCGCCCGTGCGGACGGCGCGGGTCAGGGGGCCATCCATCCAGACGGTTGCATCGTTTAAGAGCAGATAGCGGCCGATCAGATCCGATGCGAAAAGATCTTCGTGGCAGGCAACGGTAATCAAGGGCCTGCCCAGCCGGTGCGCCATGAATTCCACGAAACGTGTTTTGCCGCAGCCGGTCGGGCCTTTTAGAATGACCGGAAGCCTGGCGTGGTATGCGGCTTCAAATAAGGGGATTTCATTTTCTGATGGCAGATAGTAAGGCGTTCTGAGGCATCTTTTCCCCCTTTTGGGGGGCATCCTCACCCGGGCTGTTGTCGGCGGAAAACTGAATTGTCATAAAGGGGAATGCTCCGAAAATGGTTTTCGATCTTGCATGATAAAATAAAATAGTTATATAATTTCAAAAATTTATATTGATATCAGGAAACAATTGCTGTGACGCGGATTTTGCCTGTGTTATTGATATTGACCCATAACCCATAAGGATTATATACGGGATGTCTGAATCGAACAATCATAATATGGTTCACCGGCTTTGCCTGGAAGACAAGGAAATTATTTTGATCGGCACGGCACATGTATCCCAGGATAGCTCGGATCTGGTCGCTGCGGTGATTGAAGCGGAAAAGCCGGATACGGTCTGTGTCGAGCTGTGTGCTTCCCGCTATCAGTCCATTCGCCTGAAAGACCAGTGGCAGAACATGGATATTGTCAAAGTCATCAAGGAAAAGAAAACATTTCTGCTGCTTTCGAATCTGATCCTGGCGGCGTTTCAAAAGCGGATCGCGGCAAAGCTTGATATCGTTCCGGGCGCGGAGATGATTCGTGCCATTGAAGCTGCGGATGCGTCGGGCGCCACCGTTCACCTTGCCGATCGGGAGATCCGTGTGACCCTGTCGCGGGCCTGGAAGGCCATGACGTTCTGGGAAAAAAACAAGTTGCTGTACCATTTGCTGTTGTCTTTTGCCGAAGCTGAGGAAATCAGTCAGGAAGATATCGAAAAAATGAAAGAGCAGGATGTTCTGGAGGCCTTGATGGCGGATGTGGGAAAGACCCTTCCCATGTTAAAACGCATCCTGATTGAAGAGCGGGACCAGTATCTGGCAGAAAAAATCCGCACCGCGCCGGGAACAAAAATCGTGGCGGTGGTAGGGGCAGGGCATGTTGCCGGAATCAAGGCCAACTGGGATAAACCCGTAGATATCGCCGCGCTGGAGACGCTTCCGCCAGATGGCAAGCTTTCGACGATACTGGGCTGGGGAATCCCGCTGGCGATTGTTCTGATGATGGTCATCGGATTTTTCACCGGGGGGGCGCATGTGGGAACCAGCATGATCACTGGCTGGATACTGACAACAGGCATCCTGGCCGGCATCGGCGCCGCCGCTGCCCTTGCCCATCCCCTGACGATTCTCTCCTCGATTCTGGCAGCTCCCATAACCACGCTGCATCCGCTGATTGCCGCCGGCTGGGTTTCGGGACTGGTTGAGGCGTTTTCGCGAAAGCCCAAAGTCCGGGACATCGAGGCCCTGCCGCAGGATATCTTGTCAGTCAAAGGGTTCTGGCGGAACAAGGTGACACGGATACTTCTTGTGGTGGTGTTTACCAACATCGGCGCCTCCATCGGAACATTTGTGGCCGTACCGCTGATGCTGAGAATGATGAACTGATCGATGGCGGACAACTGATCACAGACGACGGATGGCGGATTACCGATTGCAGATCGCGAATGAATGTAAAAAATAGCGGTGAATCGTTTTCACGGCAACATCAGAAAAAACGTTTGAAATCAAGCCTGAAATATGATCAAATCTGGCCATGATAGGCGTATCCTGTAAAGCATTGTCATTCTCGTCAGACGGTTTCCGGTTATCGGGGACGCTTCATCTGCCTGAAATTCACCAACCACCGCTTGTCGTGGGTTCGCACGGCCTGTTAAGCAGCGGCAGTTCGCCCAAACAGATTGAAATGGCCAGGCAATGCAGTGCTAAACGGCATGGCTTATTTCCGGTTCGATCATCGCGGATGCGGCCAAAGTGAGGGCGGCAAGGCCGATGCCGCGGATTTTAACGGCCGATGCCGGGATTTGCAGTGCGCGATCGATTTCCTGCGAAACCATTATGACCTTGACCCAAAAACAGGGCTGTTCGGCAGCAGCCTGGGCGGGGCGGTTTGTCTTTCGGTGGCAGCCGCAACACGCGTCCATGCACTGGTTACGGTTGCCGCACCCCTTGACAGCAGCTCTTTGATTGATTCGGCTCAGGGCGTTGTCCCGGCCGGGCTTTCTGCGGATCTGGCGCTTTCTCCCCGGTTCCGGTTCGATCTGTCGGACAACCTGTCGGCAATCCGCAATCTCTTGATCTTTCATGGGGAAAACGATTCGGTAGTACCCGTATCCCATGCCCGGAAATTGTTCGAAAAAGCAGGCCATCCCAAAAAACTGGTGATTCAGGAAAATGGAGACCATGTCATGAGCCTTGCCCTTCATCAGAAATCGTTCATGCAGGAATCCCTTTTGTGGTTTTCAACGATTCTGAAGATCGGCCTGAAGGCCGATTAGACCAGGCCAAAGGAGTCATCATGCCGGAAGCGCTTCCCAGACATTTTTTTACCAGAGCCTTTGTAAAAACCATCCTCCGCCGCTCGCTGGCGCTGGCAACCCTGGTGGGGCTTTTTTATGGTCTGTCTGCGCTGGTATACGCCACCCGGGCCATCTTTAAAGTCAAAATGAATTACGCCGTGGTGCTGGAGCGTTTCGGCGGCCAGCGCGAGGCCATCACGGATATCGGCTGGCATGTTCGCCTGCCGTATTTTACCCGCATCGAGCAGGAAGTCTCCCTGATGAACCAGACGCTGTTTCTGGGCGGAACTCCGGAACCCATGAGAATCATTTCAAAGGAAAGCGTGGCGCTCTGGACTTCGGCCGTGCTGACCTACCGGATCCGGGATCTGAAAACCTGGGCCATAGAGAATCTGGATCCGTTGCACCTGCTTCAGGGAGATTATGACGGCATTGTCAAGGACATCCTTCAGGCCCATGAGGTCAATCAGCTCATCAGCAGCCGTGAAAAAATCAAGGATGATATTTTTGTCGCCTTGAAATCCAGACCGATCAATGAAGGCGGCCCCACGCTTGAAAAAAAATACGGCATTGAAGTGGTGAGCTTTGTCCTGAAGGAAACCCGCTTTGGCGATAAACTGGTTGAAGCCACGGAAGAAAAGAAACGCAGGGAGCTGATTGCCGAAGCGGACAATTATTCGGCCGATCAGGAAGCCAGCCGGATTCGAAAGCTTTATGCCGCCTATCTGGAAAGCATTCAATCCCTGCAGCAGGCCCTTGGCAGACCGGACGGATCCACGGACACGGCCCTTTTGCAGTTTCTGACCCAGCAGAAATGGGCCACGGCCTATGAAAAAAACATTGAGGGCCAGAATACCATCGTGATTCAGAACACCCAGGATTCGCCGGCAATTACCCTTCCCGCTGCTCAGCCCCGTCGGAAACCCACTGGAGAGCGGTAATGGCGAAAAGACTGACAAAAGAAGTCAGGTATATCAGCCTTCCCGAAAATCGGATTCAGGAAATCAGGCGGCTTGTGGCTTCCTGGCCTTATGAAACCAAGGCTTTCATGCGCTCGCGCCTGAATCAGTACAGCCCGCCCTCGGACTGGCTCAATACCCTGCTGGAGAATTTTCTGTCTTTCTTTTTTACCGCCCCGGAAAAGCGTTTTGTGATTCTGAAAGATCCGGAGATTCTGACCGACTGGCAGCGCCGTTTTGAAATTTCCGGAAAAACCAACCCCCAGCAGGCCTGGAACAAGATTCTGGAAAAGGAAGTATCGGCCAAGGACTACACCTATCTGCTGTCGCTGCTGGATAAGGACCTCAGTGACGTCCATGTCCCGGTGGAGCTGACATCGCTGTTTGATAAAATCTACCGGGCCCATATTCGAAAGGAATATCTCTCTGATCCGTCCATTCCCAAGGCGCCCCTGATTCTTTTTATCGGCCCGAGCGGCAGCGGCAAGACATCTACCGTCCGCCAGACCCTGGAGCAGGTTATTTTTGTCAACGAGGTGCGGCCGGAGGTGGATCTGGAGCAGAAAAAAGAAGAAGCCCTTGCCGGAGAACCTTTCTGGAAAACCATCGACCAGGTGGATCCCACGCTTGGCCGCGGAAATCGCCAGACGGAAAAAAGTGGCTTTTTACAAGTCCCTGGCCCGAGTGCCGGGAATCAGCCGCCTTCTGAAAAACCGGATCGGCAAAAATCTTTCCCAGCTTGAAGAGCAGGGGGTTCTGGTCGATTACACCATGATCACCCCGAACGATTACCAGACCGCTCTTGCCGGAGAGCCCGGCAATTATTTCAAGAAAGCGCTGGGAGATCCCCGGAAAACCACCATCCGGCATGTCGAAGAGGCGCACAGCGCTTTTGGAAAAACCGAAGGCAAGGACAGCGGACCCGATCGTCAGCAGCGGACCCTGATCGATACCGCCAATATCGTGATCGATGAAATCATCAATGGCCGAAGAGACTGCCTGCTGATCGCAACGACGGATCAGCCCGAGCGGTTCGACCAGACGATTTACCGGCGTTTTGTGGAAAAAGGCAGGATACTGGATCTGTCGGATTTCTGGAAAAATCCGGAAAACCTGATGGAAGTCGTTCGCCTGGAGCTGCTCCGAAACGATATCGTGGTCTCCGAAACGCCCGATGACGTCTGTCTGCATAACGCCCGGTGCATTCCTCCGTCCCAGTTGCAATCGGCCGTGGATAAAATCTATGTCATTTTTCAGGAAAGAACCCTTAAAATCACCCCGGCCTATGTGCGAAAGCTGGTTCATTCCATCATTGAAATTCAAGGCGGCTTTTCATCCGATTACCTCGAGGATTCGCTTCTGGTGAGAAAGGCCTTTGAGCTGGTCGCCAGAAACGCTTTCGGCGATTTGTTTGAAAAAGTCGTGGACCGGATGGACCGCCACGTGCACTGGGATGATTATGTGGGGAAAGTCAAAGACGTGTTTTCCGAAATGGCCAACAATTGCCTCTATTACAATGTCAGCGAAGAGAAAGGCGTGGTATTGAACGGCCCGCCGGGAAGCGGCAAAACCTTTCTCATCCGGGCCTGGCTCAGTGAAAACAGCGATATTCACGATATCGCCACCAGCGCGTCCGCGCTTCAGGACCCGGTAAATCCCTGGGAAGGCGCCGTGGAGAACCTGGAAAAAGTCTATGACATCGCCAAAATGATTGCGCCTTCCCTGGTGTTTTTTGATGAAGGGGATTCCCTGGCGCCCCGGCGCAGTGCTTCCGGCGGCTCTCCTTCCGATAAACTGACCAATAAATTTCTGAATTTAATCGACGGCGAGATCCCGCTCAACCGGGTGTTTACGGTGCTGACCACCAACCGGCTCGATATCCTGGATCCGGCCCTGATCCGCTCCAAGCGGCTGAAGGTGCAGGAAGTATCCGGCCATCTGCGGCTAAAGGATATTACGGATATCGTCCGGCAGACATTAAAGGATGTTCCCCTGGCCCCGGATCTTTCGATAGAAGCCATTGTGGAATCCGCCAAAGGACTGTGCAACACCCCGGCGGATTATTCGGCGTTTGTGGAAAAGGCCCGTTCACTTCGCAGCACGGAATATGAAGTCCTGCAGCGGATTCGCGATCTTGCCCATGCTTCGGGTGCGATCCGTGATAAATTTGTCAAATTCAATTTTAAAACCCTGATGGGGATTCTGGATGCCGTGGATGCGCCGCAGTCGCTTCGATCCGCTGTTTATGGGGATCCCGCGGCGTTTTTATCCCGTTACGGCGATGTGATCGAGCTGCTCAAACCGGTGACAAGCATGGAAGGCTATCCCCTGATGGCTTCCCACTTGAATTCCGCGCGGCAGGAAATCTCTCACAGTCCGGTAAAAATCGGCAAGATGCAGCTCGATGAATTTCTGGAGGCCGAACTCAGCCAGGAACCCCAGGTGGGGTTTATTATCGGCGTGGGCGCAAACGATGTGTCCGGCGTGCTGCTTCCCATTGCCACCAGCCTGACCTACAGCCTGTCCGCTGAAAAAGTCCTCGTGACCGGGGCGGTATCCTCCGGGTCCGCGGCAACGGCGGAGCTTGACATGGCGGTTCAGATGACCCAGCAGTCGGCCCAGGAAGCCCTGACCATGGTGAAAAACTATCTTCAGGAACTGGATCCCAAGGTCAGTATTCCCAAACTGCTGGGGGAATTTCTGGACCGGTATACCATCCATCATCAGCTTCTTTCCGCTTCCTACAACGTCGGCGGGCCTTCCGCGGGCTATGCCCTGGCGCTGAACACCCTGTCCGCATTGCTTCAGATTCCCATTTATCACGATTTCGGGATTACCGGGGCGCCCTGGACCAAGGGGGTTAAAAAAGGCGAGGTGGGCGGCTCCGTCATCATCGGCGGGCACAAGAAAAAAACCGAAAAAGTCCTTCAGTATTTACGCAGAATGTATATGCCGCTTCAAAATTACAAAGACCTGGAAAATGAATTTCTGGTGAATTACTGGGAACAGGGAAAAGACATTCTGGGGATTTCCAATTTCGGTGAACTGGTTCCGGAAGTCGTCAGTCTGGGGCCGGAATATGAGGCAATGCTGAAGGATCTGATTGCCATGCGGATCGACTATAAACTCAAAAAATCCAGAGGCGATTCCGCCTATGATGCCCATAAGGAAAAAATCCTGAAAATCAAGAAAAACCTGAAAGATCAGCTCGAGACCCAAATTATCGATCGGCTCGAAGCCATTCGAAAATACCTCAGAAATCCTGTCAGCGATCCCCATTTGTCGCTGGAGGAGATTTTTCTGGAACAGGGCAAATCCAGACTTATCGGCATTGCGCCGATTCTGAATTTTCTGAGCAATCAGAAAAAGTGGATCGGCCGCTGGTCCCCCAGGGGGCGAAAACCGGAATGAGACGCAAATCCGAACATCCATCAGCAGAGGGAAAATGCCTGAAATCAAGCCGGTTATTTCTTCAGTGGTTGCGGCGGTTTTTATCGCCGTCATTTTGTCAGCAGGGTGTGACAAGCAAAAACCCCGTTTCCAGTGTTCCGACAGTATCGGATGCATCGATGTGGCGCCCGGAGAACCCATCAAGATCGGGGTGCTTCAGGCCTTGTCCGGCAAGGTCGCTCCCCTGGGATTGGAGCAGGTTCGGGGAATTGACCTTGCCATTGACAAACGGCATGGAAAAATTCTGGGTCATGCCATTTTGCTTCAGACCGAGGATGCGGGCTGTACCGGGGAAGGCGGCGCCAACGCGGCCCTGAAAATCATCGCAGATCCGCAGACCGTGGCCATTCTGGGAACAACCTGTTCAGGCGAAGCCGCCACCGCATCAAAAGTCATGTCCGATGCCGGGCTGACCATGATTTCCGGTAACAACAGCGCGCCTTATCTGACCGCCATTGCCGGAAAGCGCGCCCCAAACTGGCAGCCGGGTTATTTTCGGACGGCTCCCAATGAGGAAGCTTCCGGGAAAGCCGCGGCCAAGTACGCCTTTTATGAACTGGGCGTTCGAAAAGCCGCCACCCTTGATGACGGGGATATTTACACCCGGGGGCTGACAGAGGGATTCGGGCAGGCATTTCAAGCAGCTTGGGGGGAAAATCGTTTTATCCACTTGATAAACAAGGGGGATAAGCAAATGCAGCCGGTTCTGGCGGCTGTCATGAATTCCGGTGCCCAGCTCCTGTTTTTCCCGCTGTTTCAGCCGGAGGGCAATCATGTTCTGTTGCAGGCCAGAAAAACAGCCCGGTTTTGAAAAAATCATCCTGATGAGCGATGGCGCCTTGATAGAAAGCTCCTTTATCGAAGCGGTCAAGGATGAAGGAAAAGGCCTGTATTTTGTCGGGCCTTCCCGTCCCGCTGGCCCCGATGTCGATGCGCTGGCAAAGGATTACGAAGCGAAATTCAACACTTCACCTGCTGCAAGCTATTATCTCAGCGCTTTTGATGCCGCCGGTCTGCTGATGCAGACCATTGAAAAAATTGCGATCACGGAGCCTGACGGATCCCTGCACATCGGCCGTCAGGCCCTTCGAAACGCCCTGTATGCAACCAGTGGATTCAAAGGGGTAACCGGCAGTTTAACCTGCGATGAATTCGGGGATTGCGCCATTCCGCGCTTCAACATCCTGCGCCTGGATGATCCGGCGGCCGGACTTGCAGGCCTTCAATCCAACGTGATGTTTACCTACACGCATGAAAAATAGACGGATATGAATCCCTGGAAGTGTTTTTCTGCGATTTCTGGAAGAAATGAGCATCACGACCCGCTTTGGCTTGGGAATCGCGCTGCTGCTGTCACTTTTTGTGCTGGTTTCTGCAACGAGTTATCTCTCCATGGAATTCGTCAGCGCAGCCCAAAAATCCATTCAGACAAGCTCGGAGATTCAGCGGCTGGTGCTGGAAATGGACCGGGGAATGGAAAAGGCCCGCCGCCTGCATGGGGACTTTTTTCTGCGTTACCCTGAAATCGGGCTGGAAAAGGCCCATGAACAGTATGCACAGCCGGCTGTCAGGCAAATCGCACAGGTCATCACTGTCAGCAATGACCTGAAGAATCTGATCGACCAGTCGAAAGTCAGCGAGCCGCTTCGAAAGACCCGGGTGGATCTGAATTTGTTTCTTTCTTCCGCAAAACGGTTTGCCGAAACATCCATTCAATCCGTTGAACTGGTCACGGAACTGGCTGCTCCGGGAAACGGACTGGAGGTGCAACTGGAGGATCATTTTGCCGCGCTTGAGATCGAGACACGGAATTTCGACAGCCTTTCGCGACTTTACGGCGAAATGAAATCCTTTGCCCAGGATTACCAGATCAGCCGAAAACGCTTTTTAATGCAGTCCGCTTTTAACACGGCTTTCAGGTTGCGCAAGGAAATCGACAATTCTCCCGCCATCGGCGCCGTGCAGAGCCAGAGAATCAATACGCTGATTGACCGGTGCATGGCCACCGCCCATAAAATTCTCGATGTGGATGTGACAATCAAGGCGAATTTTAACGATTTCGCCCTGCAGGCAGAGGCGGTTGACGCGGTTTCAAAAACCTTGGTCATCTGGCAGGAGAGGAAGTCAGCCAGGCACGGGCAAGCATCCGCCATGCGCACAGACTGGCTCTCATTCTCATGGCGGCCATCACCCTTGTCCGGCCTGATTGCAGCCTTGCTCATTGCCAGGATGCTGAATAACCGCATCACGCGAAGGGTGGTCAATCTGACCGCTCCGCGGAAGCGCTCAGAAAAGGCAATCTGGATGTATTTGCCATGGAAGAAGGCGGTGACGAACTGAGCCGGCTGGCTCACACGTTCAATGTCATGGCCGCCCGCATTCGGGAACTCATCGACAATCTGGAACTGAAAGTCAGGGAGCGCACCGCGGAGCTTTCTGAAAGTGAACGGCGGTTCCGCCAGCTTTTTGAACACTCCAGCAGCGGTGTTGCCGTATACGAATCCTTTGAAGACGGGAAAGACTTTGTTTTCAGGGACATCAACAAGGCCGTGGAAACCATCGAAGGCGTAAAACGTTCGGAAATCATCGGCAGAAAAGTCACGGAGGTATTCCCCGGAGTTGTTGAATTCGGTCTGCTCGATGTTTTCCGCCAGGTCTGGCAGACTGGCCAATCCGCCTGCCATCCGGTCCAATTATTATTCGGATGGACGATCGGAAGGCTGGCGCGAAAATTCGGTTTATAAACTGCCGTCCGGGGAAATTGTTGCGGTATATGATGATCTTACAGCCTGGAAGCAGGCGGAGATTGAAAGAAAAGCCATGGAAGCCAAGCTGCAGCGGGCTCAGAAAATGGAGAGTATCGGGCTTCTGGCCGGCGGCGTTGCCCATGACCTCAACAATATCCTGTCGGGCATCGTCAGCTACCCGGAACTGCTTCTCATGCAGATGCCCAAAGACAGCGAGACTGCGAAAACCCATCCAGGCCATCCATGAATCCGGACAGCGGGCCGTTGCCGTGGTCGCGGATCTGCTTACGGTCGCCAGAGGCGTTGCCAGCGCGAAAGAACCGGCCAGCCTGAATCGCCTGGTCAAGGAATACATGGGTTCTCCGGAGCACCGGAAACTTCAAATCGCTGCATGCGCACATCGACTGCATCTCGAATCTGGACTCCCGTCTGAAGAACATTCACTGCTCTCCGGTTCATGTCAAGAAATGCATCATGAATCTGGTGACGAATGCCATGGAGGCCATCGAGGGCCGGGCCGCATCGTCATTTCGACGCGAAATCAGCACGTGGATGAAAAAATGGCGTTGAAAAACGGCATCAGCGCCGGTGAATATGCGCTGCTGACGGTAACCGATAATGGGAAAGGCATTTCGGAAAAAGATCTGGAACACATTTTTGAACCTTTCTACACCAAGAAGTCATGGGGATCAGCGGTACGGGTCTGGGGCTGGCGGTTGTCTGGAGCAGCGTCCTGGACCATGGCGGCACGGTTCAGGTTGAAAGCAGCGCACAGGGGAACTTCTTTTATTCTCTATTTTCCGGTGTCCGAGAAAGCGGTTGAGCCGAAGGAAACAAATGCCGGAATCGAAGGTTTGAAAGGCAGCGGAGAAACGATTCTGGTCGTTGACGATGAGCCGGTGCAGCTTGATATCGCCAGCCGGATGTTAAAGGTTCTGGGCTATGATCCCGTATGTGTCGACTCCGGCGAAAAGGCCGTGGCATATCTTCAGGAAAACCGGGTCGATATGGTTCTGCTGGACATGCTGATGGATACCGGGCATCAACGGCCGCCAGACTTATGAGCACATCATCCGGATCCACCCGGATCAGAAGGCCATTATCGCCAGCGGGTTTTCTGAAAGCGAGGAAGTGAAAATGGCCCAGCAACTGGGCGCCCGGGGATTTATCAAAAAGCCGTATTCCATCGAGCAGCTTGGCAGGGCGCTGAAGGAAGAATTGGGCAGGTGATGCAGTATGCCTGGCTTGGTATATTCCGAAAATAATTGTCATTCAGCACTGAATGACGCGATCCAGACTGTCCGGAAGGCCCGATGGGCTGCCTTTGACGGCAATCCATGAGGCGGGCATTCCAGGCGACAGGATTCCCATATCCCTTATCCCCAAAAGTCCTGCTCCGGTTTTTGTGGCGCATTGCACCGCCTCCGGGAGGGTATAGCCGGCCTCCAGAAGAATTCTGAGCTCTTCCCTGACGCTGATCCCCATGATGAACCCCCAGGCTGCCGGCATCCGTTCCCAGGGCAACCGGAACGCCCAGTTCCCTGGCCATTCGAAGCTGATCCATCTGATGGGCCAGATTCCGCCGGGCAGTTTCGGCTTCCCGGCTTGAAGGCGCCAGATGGGCGGCATATGCCCGCATGGTAAAGGCAGTCGGCACCCAGACGGTCTGCCTGTCCCGCATTCGCGCCAGGTTTTCGGCTCCCATGAAAAAACCATGCTCAATGGAATGGCATCCGGCCTCAATGGCAATTTGTACCGGCAGCTTGCCATTGGCATGCGCCATAACCTTAAGCTGCCGCCGTCCGGCTTCGCAAACAGCCTGAGTGAGTTCCTCCAGGGAAAACTGGGGCAGGGTTTCCTTTCCAAAGCAGAGCAGGCTGTTGACACCCGAATTGACCACTTTGATGTGATCCGGACGGGTGATATCCCGGCAGGCCGGCTTCACGGCAAATGGCTTGTGCCAGCGTTTCGCCTGGAGACGGCGATCGGCCTATCAGCTTTCCGTATCGCCCGCACTGATGCCAGGCTTTTCCGGCAACCTTGACATGAATGTCCTACGGTCGGGCCTGATCCGCAGCGAATGCGCGGTATTTTTCCCCTTCGTTCACCCTCAGACATGCCTGTTGATACTGCTGAACCAGTCCCTTGCCGTCTCCGCCGTCTCTGACCGCCCCGACACCGCTGGAAAGGTGACGGGCGATATGTGCGGATATGACGGCTTTCAGTTCATCATACCCGGCTTCAAGCTGTCGTTTCCGTGCGGCAATGTCATCCGTGCCGGACATGAACAGATGAACATGGCAATCCACCAGGCTGGGAAGCAGGGTATATTCCGAAAGATCCTGAAAAGACGATGGTATTGCAGGCAGCCTTCGGCGCCGGTTCGATGGACTGGATGGTATGGTGCTGAATGTGTAACAGCACATCCTTTTGAATGGGGCCGCCGGTGCCGTCAATCAACCAGCCTGCATGAATGCATGATGTATCTAACATATTTTAATGGCAGTGGATTTGTAAAAAGTCAAAAATCGGGATGGCAAAATACAGGCGCAGCGCCTGTCAAAGATCCAGTGTGTGCGAATTCAGTGAACCGCTGTTTCTTTTTCTTGACACATCTTACTTATATCACTATACCTTGAAAAATAAAATCTTTAGGTGCATCAATTCCAGGACAGGGCAGGATATAAAATCCTCTGCTGCTGCTGAAATAATCATGCAGACCGATTTAAGATGAGGCTTTGAGTTTGGGTAATTACAGCGGAATGGATACACAGATCCAGGATAAATCACAAGTGCGCCTGAAAGGGGTCAAAGACGGTTTCTGGGTCACCCTGGATCCAACGCTGCCGAAAGATTTTATTGAAGAAGAGTTGACGCGTCTTTTCAATCAGCTTCAGCATCTGGCACTCAATTCACGGGTGATTCTGGATATCGGAGATTCGGAAAATCACCAGGGACTCGTTGAAGATCTGGCTATTTTTTTAAAAAACAAATATAATGTAAAATTCGTATCAGCGCCTCAGCGGGAACATGACATGATGGAGGACAAGCCTCGAAAACTGGATATGTCCAGTACCTGGCATCAACACCATACCGATGCATTGATCATTGCCGGAAGGGTGAGGTCCGGTCAGAAAATCACCGCCAAAAAGCATCTGGTTATTCTGGGCGATGTGAATCCCGGAAGCGAGATTATTGCCGGAGGCGACATCCTGATCATGGGCAATCTTGGCGGTACTGCCCTTGCCGGCCAGCCGGATAACGAAGACGCCATTATACTGGCCATCGGATTCAGGCCCATTCAGATCCAGATCGGGGGCATCATTGCCGCGGGACTGCCGACTTCATCCGCGCATGCCCTTGAGTTTGCCCATGTTGAAAACGGGGGCATTGTTGTGGAAGACTATATTAAAGCAAATCCATTCGGACGGCTTACGTGGCCGGTGGTTCGTTAAAGAGGTGTTCATTGGAAGGAAAAATAATCGTCATAACGTCTGGCAAAGGCGGTGTGGGTAAAACGACTGCAACAGCCTCTATCGGTGCGGCGCTGGCCTTGGAAGGCAAGCAGGTTGCCGTGGTGGATATGGATATCGGACTGCGGAACCTGGATGTGGTGATGGGTCTTGAAAACCGCATCGTGTTTAATGTCGTGGATGCGGTCAAGGGCAAATGCAAGATCAAGCAGGCTGCCATAAAGGATCGGCGGATTGAAAACCTGTATCTGATTCCCGCATCTCAAAGCGACAACAAAGATGTCCTGAATCCGGATGCCATGGTCCGGTTCTGCAAGGAACTTCGAAAGGAATTTGATTTCGTGCTTCTGGACTGTCCTGCCGGCATCGAACGGGGCTTTGAGAACTCCGTTGCGCCTGCGGACGAGGCCGTGGTGATCTGCACCCCTGAAATTTCTTCTGTCCGCGATGCCGACCGGGTTATCGGACTGTTGTATGCGCGATCCATTACGCCGAAACTGATTGTCAACCGTATTGTTCCTGAAATGGTTGAAAGAGGGGATATGCTCAGTCACGAGGATGTGGTGGAGGTGCTGTCTATCGAACTGCTGGGTCTGGTTGAGATGGACACCCAGGTTGTCATATCGACCAATACGGGAATCCCCCTGGTTCTGCAGAAAGACTCAAATGCGGGCCAGGCGTTCCGGCGCATTGCCATGCGGATGAATGGGCAAAAAAATCTTCCCATAGAAATTCCGCAGACTCCCAAATCCTTCTGGAAAAGAGTTGGCCAGAAAATCGGCATCGGTAAATAAGGTGATCCTATGCTTCATGGATGGTTGAAAAAACTGATGGGCAAAGGCGACAGCAAAAATGTCGCCAAAAAGCGGCTTCAGTTTGCACTGATATATGACAAGCTGGAAGTATCGGACGACATCCTGATCAAACTGCATCAGGATATTGTGGACGTCATTTCCCGATATTTTGAAATTGACAAGGAAACCCTCAAACTGGACATTCGAAAATCCGAAGGCAAATCCGCCCTGGTTGTCAATACGCCGATATTGTCCGCCAAACGGCCTCATCCGGCCTGACAGCATAAAACAAAAAATCAAGTCTTAATGGAAATGTGGTGGTATGGCTTTTAACGAAGCCATCAGCCTTTTCGGTGACGGTTGATGTCCGCGGGGCTGATAAAATAAGCGACATCCTGAATGGTGTTTTTCCCCAGCAGAAATTTGATGTATTCAACAGCCAGAACCGACTGCATCTGATACTGGCTGAGCTGGCTCAGATATGCACTGTCTTTTATGGTTTCAGCAATCAGCTTTCCGCCTGAACTGGCATCCTCTTTGTATTTTTGCGACAAGAGGGTGATGTAGTTTTTGACTTTGTCTCTGAGTTCGTCCGCGGAGAATGTTTTGATCATGGAAAATATCTCTGCCATTTTATCCGGCTCCGGAAGAGAAGGATATTCCAGAATCCCTTTTACCGTATCCGTATACCGCTGAAGCCCGCGATAGATGTGATGGTTCTGAACCATGTTCATATCCGCCCATCCTGCGCGAAGCCATTTGAAAATTCCGCAATGCACCAGAGGACCTGAGCCGTCCTGCTCAAGGAATATGGATATGGTATAGGAATCATACATATAGGAATTCACCCACCCCAGCCCCGGTTTGTTCAGCCCGTTCTGACCTGAATAGAAATAATCCCAGTTGTCATCTTTTCCCAGAACCACTCCTTTTTTGCCGACATCCGAAACATTTTTCTGCTTGGATATGGAAATCAGGGCAGGGCGACCCTGATATTTCAACAGAATCAGGGTGCGATTCAGGTCATATCCATAATAAGCACCGGTATTCAGATCGGGGGTGATTTCTTCATGCTCGACCCCGGTGACCATGACCGGCTGATCCAGCCGCGACAGCATTGAAGATAAATCGGGGAGGAGCTGTTTCTTTCCGTTAACCTCTGTCCAGTAAGCCAGACGGATCGAAGAAGGCGAGAGGATGAACGGCGGAATATTGGGATTAAAACCGATATCCAGGATATGTTTGAGATCTTTGTGAATATCAAATTCAAGATAGGCGGAAGCGATGTTTGTCCGATTCCCGGGAAAATACAGGGCGTTTTTGTCTTTTGGACGACAGGACAAATTCAATGACTTCTTCAATCACTCCGGAATCAAAATTCTGGGAATGCACGGGTTCTGCCAGGGACAGCAGATAATTCAGTCCGGGATTAACCGGTTCGGGTATCTGGGTCTCCTCTCCAAACCCATCCGAAGCCATTGAGATGGAAGCAAACACGGTGAAGGCATAGTAAAAACATATATCGAATCAATGGAGTAGCCATGGTAAAATCCTGTATTATGGTGCTTGATTTGAAAAAGAATTCAGAAAATCAGACGATCGCTTCCAGCACTTTCTGGATGCGGGGTTCATTTTCCGAAAAACAATACTGCATTTCCAAAAACTGTTTGCGAAATGCGGTGACCTGAGACTTGACCGGCTTATTCTGAACAATGACAGCATGCATCAGTTCCGCCAGCGTCTGAAAATCCGTTTCCTTCATGCCAAATCGCGTCATTTCGGCAACCCCCATGCGCAGGGCGCCTGCTGCCGTGAAGCCTTCTTCATCCGGGGCCGCCTGATAATTCACGATAATGTTGTTGTCTTCCAGTCGCCGGGCCATTTCCGGCCCCCTGGCATACCCGACGGAGAGAATCACCTGATGGGTTTCGGTAAAGGAGATGGCCGGATCACCCGCCACATTCAGACCGCAGTCCTTAAGCGCCGCGGCAAAGGCCTTGGCGTTTTGAATCACCTGTTTCTGATAACCGGTTTTGAATGCATTCATTTCATAGGCGGCCATCAACAGGCCTACCAGAGTTCCCAGATGGTGATTGCTGACAGATCCTGGAAATGTCCTGCGCTCAACAGCTTCCCATAGCGGATAGTGCAAACAGTCCCGGCTGAAATCAGATGCAATCACCCCTCTCTGGGTTCCGAAAAAGGTTTTATGGGTTGAGCCCGTGACAATATCCGCGCCTTCCGGAAAAGGATCCTGGTAAAAGGGGCCGCAGAGTCCCAGCACATGCGCCATATCATATAATAACACACAATTCAGGTTTTGTGAATCCACAAAGGAGCGGATATCTGCAATCGGTTCCCGGTGAAGGATCATGCTTTTGCCGAAAATTATCAATTCGGGCTGATATTCCGCGATCATTTTACAGGCAGCAGCCACATCGATCTGATAAGGGTTTTCTTCAAGAACCGGAAAATTGATCACCGATGGCTTGTCGGTGCCGGGGATCCCGCATCACAAAATCTCTTAAAGCGCCCATGGGCTGGGCGCTGAGATGCCCCCCTTTAATGATATGGTGATTCATCACGCGGCGGATACGACGCTGTTCGCTTTTTCGGTCCGAACGATTGAGATAATCACAAAGCGCGCTGAATACGGCCGTATTGGCCATCTGGCCGGAGATCAGCCGGGTTTCCACCTGCGCGCATCCAAAATAGGCGCAAAGCTCCTTCTGAAGCAGGTGTTCGACCTTTTCAATAAAGTCCACGCCCTGATAATAAAAAACATCCGCCTCGCTGAATGCCTTCATTTTTTTATGTTCGGCATATCTTCCGCAAGGATCCAGCACGGAAAGAAGCCGCACCAGTTTGGACGGGGTTTGTTCGGAGGGAATGAGGTTGATGCATTCCTGCTGCCGCCAGAGGCTGTTGCGGGCTGCATCATCAATGAGCGTGTCCGCCTTCTGAAGCACATCCTGCAAGGAGGATTCATCGCGCTTGCGTCTGATAAATCCGGTCGTACAAAATGGGTCTGGCAAAAGGAGGGGCTTCGCTTCTCAGATGATAGGGAACGACTACGGCCGGCGTCATTTTCCCGCGGATATCAACGTGCAGCATATCCCCTTCACAAAGATCGCTGTCCAGAAGGGCAAGCCCGATCGAACGCATGCCTTTTTCCGGAGTCAACCGGGAAAACATGCCCTGGCCTTCCACTTTCTGATAGGGAACCATCGTGCCGCTGGTGACATACCCTACAGGCTTGATTCCTTGATACACCCGGCATCCGGAACGGATCACCCCTTTATCGGTCAGGGCCAGGGGGAAAATCATGCGGGGAAGATCATGAATTCGGGAAAAATCCCGATTCATGATAAGTTTTAGCGCCTGAAACTGACGAAAGAGAGCCGGCTTTCCAATGAAGTCGGCTTTTAAGTCGGAAAAACTGACCGCAGTCCGGCTGAGTGGCAGAGAAAAAACGGGAATATCCTTTCCCTTTTCATCGATACCCAGTTCATGACCGTAGAGGGGAAGTCCGGCTTCAAGCCGAAGGGTGTCCCGGGCGCCAAGCCCTGCGGGACAGGCCCCGTTTTCGATCAGAAGGTCCCAGAGAACCGGGGCGGCATTTGCCGGGAACAAAGAGCTCGAAACCCAGCGGCTCCCCGGTATAGCCGGTTCTGCTGATCCAGGCCGGAATACCCTTCAGCGTTGCCGTGCTCAATCGGTTTTTCAAGGGCTCCGGAAAATGACCGGAATCCATGACCGCGGCAAGAATGTCTCTGGATCGGGGTCCCTGAAGGCTTATCATTCCAGTATCCGCCGTATGATCGGTCAAACTGGACATCCGGAAACTGCGGAAGTATGGCCTGAAAATGGGCCAGGTCTTTTTCGCGGTTGGACGCATTGATGACCAGCAGATACTGATCCGGAACAAAACGGTAAAGATAGGCGTCGTCGATAGCACCGCCCTGTTCATTGGGAATGATCGTGTACTGGCTTTCTCCGACTTCCAGTCCGGCGGCATTGTTGGAAAGGACATGCTGAAGAAAGGCGAGCGCGGACGGACCGCTGATGTGGATTCGACCCATGTGGGAGACATCGAAAATGCCGGCGTGATTTCGGGTGGCAAGATGCTCCTGAACAATTCCTGTCCGGTATTGAACCGGCATGTTCCATCCGCCGAATGCCACCATCTGAGCGCCAAGCTTCACATGCTGATCATGGATAACGGTTTTGAGAAGCGGTTCCATAAAAGCCCCCTTTATTCAAAGGTTGATATGCCAGGCATAGCCTCCTAGTCAGGAAAAATCGATACGGAGTTTACTATCTAAAGATAATATGAAAATGCCGGCAGATGGTGTCAATCTGAATCTCTGAAAAGGGGGCGGATGTAAACACCCGGATAGCTGTTTCAAAACTGGCATATACCGGGAACGCTGGCGTCCTGATTGCAACTGTCAGGCGAAACACCGCACTCCCGGAATTTATAATGAAAGGCAGAGAAAAGGGGGCTACAGCGCGCCGGCAGCCCCTGTTTGCCTGCTCTAAACGTTCAATGCGCCGGACATCAAATCGCCGACCATTTTGGTAAACCGCGAAGGATTTTCCAGTTTGCCCCCTTCACCGATGACGGCCAGATCATAGAGAAGATCGCTGTAATCTTTCAGCACGGGATCACTGCGTTCCTTGTCATAAATGGCCTTGATTTTGACCACAAGGGGATGCTCCATGTTCAGCTCCAGAACCCGTTTGACTTCCGGGGATTTCTGGCCTGTGGCTTTCAGAATCTTCTCCATGTATGCGCTCATGTCATAGGTATTTCCGGACAGGCAGGAAGCCGAGTCCTTCAGCCGGGTAGATGGCGTCACCTCTTTGACTTTGTTTTCCAGATTGGTTTTGATGAAGCTGAAAAGGGCATTGAACTCCTCTTTTTTGCCGTCATCCACTTTTTGAATGTCCAGATCGCCTTTTTCCGCGCTTTTGAACGGCTTTCCATCAAACTCGGGCAGCGACTGGACCACCCACTCATCAATGGGATCGGCCATCAGAATGACTTCAAAATCCTTTTCTTTCAGTTGCTCCAGATGGGGGCTGTTCAGAAGGGAAGTCAGATTTTCGCCGGTGATATAAGTAAATTTCTTTCTGCTCGGCTTTCATGTTGGCGACATATTCGGAAAGCGAGATCCGTTTGCCATCGGATTTGGTGGTCTGATACCGGGCAAGTCTGGCGATTTTATCCCGGTTTTCCGAATCCATATGAATGCCGATTTTCAAAATGGATCCAAATTCATTGTAGAATTTGTCGTAAACTTCCTTGTCCATGTTGCCGAGAAGTTCGATGAGCTTTTTGACCAGATTTTTTCGAATATTTCTGACCAGCTTGTCCTGTTGCAGGATTTCACGACTGACATTGAGATTAAGATCCGGCGCATCCACAACCCCTTTGACAAAGCGGAAGTATTCCGGCATCAGATCTTCGCAGTCATCCATGATGAACACCCGCTTGCAGTACAGGTTGATGCCGTGTTTATGCTCCGGATTGAATAGATCAAAAGGAACCTGGGAAGGGATATAGAGCAGGGCATGGTATTCGGTGGTGCCTTCGAATTTCATGTGGAGCTGCGTCAGGGGCGGATTCCAGTCATGGCTGATATGCTTGTAAAATTCTTCATATTCTTCCTGGGAAACATCTTTTTTATCCCTGATCCATATGGCCTTCATGGAATTGAGGGTTTCTTCGCGAATCACTTTCCGGGTGGTTTTGCCGGCGGGCTTGCCTTCCTTATCCAGGAGCTGTTCGGCTTCGGGAATGGGCTCATCCTTTTCAACATCCATCACGATGGGATAACTGACAAAATCGGAATGCTGCTTGACAATGCGCCGGATGGTCCATTCATCCGTGAAATCCGTCTCGTCTTTTTCTTTTTTCTTTAAATGAAGGGTGATCCGGGTCCCTCGGGACCGCTTGGTGGCTTCTTCGATGGTATAGCTGCCGTCACCGCTTGATTCCCAGAGGGTGGCCTTCTCTTCTCCCGCGGCACGGGTCAGAAGGCTGACCTTGTCGGCGACGATAAAGGAGCTGTAAAACCCGACCCCGAACTGACCGATCAATTCCGGGGTCAGCGTGTCCTGCTGGTGGGTTTCGGAAATCGCTTCCAGAAATGCCGCCGTGCCGCTTTTGGCAATGGTGCCGATATTTTCCATCACCTCGTTATAGGTCATGCCGATGCCGTTATCGGAGATTTCAATCGTCTGTTTGATGCCGTCCGGGATGATTTTAATTTTATAGTCCGCGTCATCTCCCAGAATATCGGGCTCTGTCTGGGCTTTGAACCGCAGTTTGTCAATGGCATCGGAAGCATTGGATATCAGTTCCCTGAGAAAGATGTCTTTGTTGGAATACAGCGAATTGATGATAAGATTGAGAAGCTGCTGGACTTCGGTTTTAAATTGCAGGGTTTCTTTTTTAGAGGACATGTCATCTCCTGTTTGAAAAAGGGGTTAAACTGTGATAAAAAATTTAAAATGAATTTTTTTCAATATTATGGGTTGATTTTTTCAATTGTCAACCCTGAATCCGGCAGGATTTTATCTGAGTGAAGTCATCTTTTATGGCCGTATATGCGTTTCAATTCGCTGTCTGAACAGGAGGAATAAAGGATGAAGAATCGAATAATGCGAGTTTGCTGTTGCCGGTTCTCGCTGCTGGTTGCTGGAGTCGGGCTTGCGGAAGCCGGAATCAATGCAGATCAGAGAGGTGGAAGATGCAATTGCAATCATTCAGGAATTTACAAAAATTCCTGAAAATGAAATTCCACCCTCCCTGCTGAGAAATGCTGAGGCGATTGCCGTTATTCCCGGTGTTCTCAAAATCGGGTTTATTTTTGCCGGAAATTATGGCAAAGGTGTCTTATCTGTCAGAGACAAGTACGGTTACTGGACAAACCCTGCCTTCATTACCCTGACCGGAGGCAGTATCGGCTGGCAGATTGGGGCTCAGTCCGCTGACATTATTCTGGTCTTCAAGTCCATCAAAAGCATTAATGACATTACTGCCGGCAAATTCACTCTGGGTGCGGACGCATCGGTTGCGGTCGGTCCGGTGGGGCGACAGGCAACGGCAGGCACGGACTTTGAGTTGAGATCCGAGATATATTCGTATTCCAGAACCCGTGGTCTTTTTGCCGGCGTATCTATCCAGGGCGCAGCACTTGAGATCGATTATGACAGCATTGCAGACTTTTATGGCAACACGCAGATTGGCGCCAGAGATATTTTTGAAACCCCTGACCTGAATGCACCGCAGGAGGCAGCCGATTTCAGGCAGGCACTGGTAGAGCAAACCCGGTGATAACTCAACAGGCTGCAGATAAAAAAGGCATCCAGGGGCCTTCGGCTTGCAAGGCTTGGGGGGGTGGTCGAAATAACGAATTTATTTTTTGAATCGAAGGATTGAAGAAGAGGTATGGAGTTGTCCGCGGTAATCTCTCTATTGAAAATGGCTGCTGTACTTCTTGCAGCTTCATTTCTGGGTAACTGGTTTTTGTCTGAATTGAAAAAGGCGCGTGTCCTTCAAAAACCCTGGTATACGCCGTATCTGACGCCGCCGGGATTGCTGATCATTATTGCCTTGTTCATTCCGGTTGTGGTATGGATATTTCAGACGTTAGTGGCGTCGGTGTTCGAAATAATTTGGAGACAATTATGACATTTTCTTGTCAACATCCAGTATCCGTACAGGAAATTGGGGAATCCCTGGCAAATTTTTCACTGGATCGCGAAAGTGTTCTGTTTGCCTTGAGCCGGCTGCCGGATGAGCCTTCTATCAACAAGGTTGCCATTGAATATGAGATCCAGCTTCTGAAGATCCTCAGCGTCGGGTGGGCCATCTCGTACTTCATGGAAGACCATTTGGAAAAATCCCCTTTGATTAAAAAATTCTGGGATGTTTTGTTTGAATTCTCGAAAAATCTGTCTTCCGTCACCTCCCTGACAATCGGAAAGGAAGTGGATTATTTCAAGGCCTTGAAAGAACGCATCGATATCTATCTGAAAGCCCTGGCCGAAGTTCCGCATGTCAAGGATCCGGCATCGGTGATTGGCCCCACGTTTGCCCGGCTTTGCGAAAACACGGACAATGTTCACGTGATTATGGCCGGAAACCGGATCTTTCACCTGTCGCTGGAAGGCGTGAAACATTTTCTGGAATCCGTATTTTCGGGTGATACGGATTTGTCTACACAGCCCGCTTACTCCGACACAAGATGCGGTGCCGTGGAGTGCTGAAGGCGTCCGCCAATGTCCGTTGTTTTTAGCCCCTTTCATGACACATCACCCCCAACATCTTTTGGCCTCTTGCGCCACACGATAACGGAATGGAACCAGAGCCGACGGATTCAGGGCCAGTCCGACAGTCCGCTGACTTTGGCAGGCGAAACGCTTGCCCTGCGATGGGGACGGCTTCTGGCAGGCAAGTCCTGGAGCCGGATCCTTTCCAGCGATCTTGGCAGGGCCCGGAAAACAACCGAGCTGATCAACCGGACGCTGAATCTTCCGGTTACCTTGGATTCCAGGCTTCGGGAAAAGGACTGGGGCAAATGGACCGGCAAAACAATGGCGCAGCTTAAAATGGAGTTTGCGGATATATGGGCAAAGCAGATGCCGTCTGAATGGGATTTTTGTCCGCCTGGCGGCGAATCTTTCCAAAGCGTGTGGAAAAGGGGCCGGAAGGCGCTGGCTGCGGCATCCGGCAAGCTGGCCGGGAGAAAAAATTCTGGTTGTCACCCACGAAGGCATGATCAAAAGCCTAATATATCATGAAAGCACCCTGTCCGGTATTTCTAAGGATGGGCAATGCCTCATGCCGTATCACCTGCACCGCCTGACATTTCTGAACGGGAAACTGGCAGTTGAGCGCCTGAATTTTCTGAATTTATCCCCGGCATTCTCACGGTTCAGCCGTGAACCTTCAAACACCGAAAAGCTGAAATGCAGTGCATGGTGCGAGCGATGAACCCGGATCCTGCCGCTTTTGCTCTCAACCTGTATCTGATATGAAAATCGTTTATTACTGTCAGCATGTCCTGGGCATGGGACATTATTTTCGAAGCCTTGAGATATGCAAGGCCTTTAAAGGCCATGAAGTCATTCTGGTATCCGGAGGCATGCCCCTGAACATGCCGGTTCCGGAGCATGTTCGTGAAGTGAGCCTGTTGCCGCTCAGCATGGACCCGGACTTCATCAGGCTGGAATCGGATTCGGACGTCGGAACCATTGAACAGATCAAGGCCGCCCGGCAACAGGCGCTGTATGATCTGTTTTTATGCGAATGTCCGGATCTCTTCATGGTTGAACTCTTTCCGTTCGGGCGAAAGGCGTTTGGGTTTGAACTGATTCCGATATTTGACGCGATCCGGCAAAAAAGGCTTTGCCCGAGCCGGGTGGTATGCAGCCTTCGGGATGTTCTGGTTGAAAAAAATGATACCCAGGCATATGAAACCCGGGTGATCGCTGCTTTAAACCAATGGTTTGATGCGCTCCTGATCCATTCGGATCCCGCATGTCGTCAAACTGGATGAAACTTTTTCCCGGATGGCGGATATCCGGATTCCGGTTGTCTATACCGGATTTGTCACCCCCAGGCCACGCAAGGGGGACCGGGCTGCCATTCGCCATAAACTCGGCATGGACGATGGCAGCCGTTTGATTGTTGCCAGCGCCGGCGGCGGGAAGGTGGGCTTTGTGCTTCTGGATGCCGTGATTCGGGCCTTCGGGATGATCTCACGTGAAGCGGATATCCACCTTCAGGTATTTACCGGTCCGTTCATGGAAAATGATGCGATTCGGCGCCTCCAGGAAATGGGTACGGACCGGATTGCGGTGTCGCGCTTTACACCCGATTTTCCGGCCTGGCTTTCAGCGGCGGATCTTTCAGTCAGCATGGCCGGATACAATACCTGCATGAACATTCTGGCAGCCCGGGTTCCTTCCCTGGTCTGGCCATTTGCGCAAAACCGGGAGCAACGGCTTCGGGCCGGACGCATTTCGGAAATGGGCGGCATGCGGATTCTTGAAGACGCCGATCTCTCTCCCGATCATCTGGCGGATCTCATGAGCCGGATTTTAACAGAAGGGACTCCGCCCCGGTTTTCCGGTTGATCTGGATGGGGCCGTTCATACCGTCAACTGGATCCAATCCTGGATGAAAACACAAAGGAATGACTGATGCCCCATCTGCCTTCGCTTTTATGGAACTCGCCCTTGATGGATCTGAAACCGCGGCTTCAGGATTGCGTGGATCAGGCCCTGGGACGGACCAGGCTTCCCCTGCCTGTCCGGTTTTTTTTTCGTGCCGATGACATCGGGGCTCCCGGAAAACGGCTTTTCCGCTTATTGGATTTGTTTCTCGACTGCCAAACGCCGCTATGTCTTGCAGTGGTGCCTTCCTGGCTCACCCGGCAGCGATGGGATATTTTTCAGAAAACAGATCAGAAAGCGCCGGAGTTATGGTGCTGGCATCAGCATGGGTGGCGGCACTTTACCCATGAGATTCAGGGGAAAAAACAGGAATTCGGCCCGGCCCGGACAGTTGACGCCATACGGCAGGATATTGTCCGGGGGCGGGAGAAACTGGAACTCCTGATGAAAGACCGGTTCACACCGGTGTTTACCCCGCCCTGGAACCGATGTGACGGCAGAACCCTGGCTGTCTTAAAAAATAGTGGATTCAAAGCGGTTTCGCGGCATCGTCAGAGCATGCCCAGGGCACCGAAAGGGCTGCCGGATTTCTCCGTCAATGTCGATCTGCATACCCGCCGGGAAACCACGCCGGAAGCAGGGTGGCAATCCCTTTTAAAAGAGCTTTCAAAAGCGATTTCAAGCGGAACATGTGGCATCATGATCCATCATCAGCGAATGAATGAAACAGCCTTTGAATTTTTGAAAGTTCTGCTGGATGTCATGACTCAGAATTCCCATATCCTGCCGGTCCATTTCAAGGATATGCTTCATGCATAAGACCATTGTCATCACCTCGATTTATCCGGCGTCGCCATCAATCCGGAAATGGGCGGCTTTTACCGACTGGAACGTGGTGGTTGCCGGTGATAAAAAAACACCCGAGGACTGGAACTGCCATCCGGCAACGTATCTGTCTGTAGCGGATCAGGAAAGCGCGCAATTTCAGATCGCACGCATGCTTCCCTGGAATCACTATGCACGAAAGCTCATGGGCTATCTGGTCGCCATTCAGCAGGGCGCTGAAATCATCCTGGATACCGATGACGACAACATGCCCAAGCCGGACTGGTCCATTCCCGAATTTCACGGCAATACCTGATGACACCGCCCGGCATGGGTTTTGTAAATGTTTACAGTTATTTTACGGATCAGCACATCTGGCCCAGAGGATTTCCGCTGAACCGGGTCTGTGATCCGGCTGCGCGTCTGGGTGCCGGCCCGATGCAGACAGCGCCGGTCAGGATCGGGATCTGGCAGGGACTGGCTGACGGAGATCCGGATGTGGATGCCGTCTATCGGATGACCGTAAATACCCCTTGCTTTTTTGACACCAAACCCCCCGTGGTCCTGAATACCGGAACGGTTTCGCCCTTTAATTCCCAAAACACCGCTTTTATCCGGCCGGTATTTGCGCTGCTGTATCTGCCGGCATCGGTCAGTTTCCGCTCCACCGATATTATCCGGGGGCTGGTGGCCCAGCCGATTCTCTGGAGCGCCGGCTATTCACTGGGATTTACCCGTGCAACCGTTGTCCAGGACCGCAACGAACATCATTACCTGTCTGATTTTGAATCGGAAATTCCCTGCTATCTGCATGCTGAAAAAATCCTGGATGTGGTGGAAGGGGCGGTGTCATCCCGATTTTCCATTGAAACCAATCTGCTCAACGCCTATGAAAGTCTGATTCGACATGACCTGATACCAAAATGCGAGATGGAACTGGTTCTGGCATGGGTGCGGGATATTCAGAATATGCCGGAAAACCAGTCGTGAAGCCTTTTCCTGCCCGCGCGATGCTGATTACGGATCTGGACGGAACCCTGCTGGGTTCGGACGGCAGCATGACAAAGCGGGATCGGGATGCGCTTTGCCGCCTGGGGAACAACGGGATTGTCCGGGTGATTGCAACGGGCCGCTCCCTGTATTCCTTTAAAACCGTCGCCGGAAATGACATGCCCGTGGACTATGTCATCTTTTCAACCGGCGCCGGGGTCATCACATTCCCGAATGGCCGGCTGATTCGAAATATTCACATGGATTCCGGGGCGGTTTCATCCGCGGTTCAGATATTCATGGAATTCGGGCTCGATTTCATGGTTCATCAACCCATTCCGGATAATCACCGGTTTGTCTATTATGAAACCGGCAGGGAGAATCCGGATTTTCACAGGCGGCTTGCGCGATACGGCCAGTTCTGCAGGCCGCTTGACAAAGCATTTTCCAATATCGGACCCGCTTCTCAGTTGCTTGCCGTGGTCAATCATGATAACAGTGCATCCGTGCTTACGGCTTTACGGTCGAAATTGACAGGCTACAGCGTCATTCGATCCACTTCGCCTTTAGACGGCAGATCCACCTGGATTGAAGTTTTTGCACCCGGCGTCAGTAAAAGCCAGTGCGCCGCATGGCTTGCAGATCGGTTGAATATTGACAAGAAACTTGTTCTGGCCGTGGGCAATGACTATAATGATATGGATTTGCTCGAATGGGCGGGGACCGCATTTCTTGTTGACAATGCGCCCGATTTGCTGAAAAACCGGTTTGCTTCCGTGCCATCCCACGATCATGGCGGTGTGGCGGAAGCGATTCACCTGTGGCGGTCGGAATTTGCAAGGTCTGAAATGAGAACCCGGATAGAAAAGGATTCATGTCAGTAAATACAGTCTCTCGAAAATGGACAAAAAGCCAAAAAGGAGGTTTAACGTGACTGAACATCCCTATAAGATGCCGAAAGATTTTGAAATTGCCCTGAATGTGGGCAGACCCCCCAGCATTGCTCAGCTTTTTCCCAATTCAAAAGCGCTGATTGTCAGTGGAAAATATATTGACCGGGCCATGCTGGCCAAAGGCAAAGCCATTTCCATGGCGGCAAACGGGAGAAATATTTTTGTCATTCGCGGCGCGCTTGCTGCCGCCCAGCGGGCCAATTCGGTCATCATCATCGAGATCGCCAAGTCCGAAGGAACCTATTGCGCGGTCAATTTCTGGAACATCGCCAGGCAGGTGGACGCCCTGTGCAATGAGATGGGCATTACGGTTCCGGTCGCCATTCACGCGGATCACTACGGAATAAAATCCCAGGATGATATTGCGACAGGCCATGGTTGAGATCCCCACCGTTTTTGAAGCCGGCATCACTTCCATTGCCGTTGATGCCTCGCACATGCCGGATGATAAAAACCTGCTGGCCAATCTTGCGCTGTATCCATTTATTCCCAAGTGGGCGGGACTTGAAACCGAGGTTGGCGAAATCAAAGGCAAAACCGGTCTGTCCACGGTGGATGAGGCCCTGTTTCTCATCCGGGGCTTAAATGCCCATGACATCTTCCCGGATTGGATTGCCCTGAACAATGGAACCACCCATGGCATCGAGGCCAGCGATCAGGGGATTCAGGTCGGGCTGACCCAGAGCATCCATGAGGCGCTGACGCCTTACAGCGTTTCAGGGGCTCAGCACGGCACATCGGGAAACAGCTCGGATCGTCTCAGGGAAATCGCCGCGCTGACCCGGACCACCAAAGCCAACGTGGCAACGGCCCTGCAGATGATTTCCTGGGGACTTGAAGTCAATGACTATGGAAACGCCATTCTGGACCCGGATGGAAAATTCATCAAGGTCCGGGGACAGGGCGTTACCGAAGAACTGTGGCAGGAGATGGTGGCGTATGCGGATGCCAAGGGCCTTAAAAAAGGGGATTATAAAAAACTCAACCTCCCGTTTGAAAGCAAACTCCTTGCCCAGCCAAAGGCGATTCGCGACCGCATGTCCAAACGGGTGGAGGATTTTGTATACCAGATGCTGATGACCGTGTTTAACGCCGGTGACACGGCGCCACTGGCCATTGAGGCCATTCTCAGGGCAAATTCATATGATCCGGGTCCAAAGGCCGGGCGGATAGAAGATCCTTCAGACTGGACGCCCGAAAAGATTGCGGTCCGGGCTTTATCTGTTGAAGCGGATAAGGGCGCAAAAGGCAATTTTGATGATTAATGCCGTTTTTGCCTCATCCTGGAACGTGTCTGTGTAAGATGAATTTCTTGAGGGGCCGGAAATGGAGCTCCGGCCCCTTCAAGGAAGAATAAAGACCTTTTAAATCAATTCAGGAGATTCGTATGTCTGAGAAGATGATCATTCCCGATGAGTTTCAAGGATCGATCAGACGGCTATTGAACAGGATACCATCCGAGCAGCGGGATGACGAAACGCTTCAAGCCGCGCTGCTGGTGTACTTGAAGCTGGGCGGAGAAAAACTGGCCCGTCATTACATTGAAATATCCAAAAAAACATTTCCGGACCAGATGGTCCTGATTAAAAAACAGTTTCACGATGGCGTTGATGAAGATGAAGCGGATGGGGACAATCCGGATGGCGCCGAAAGAGTTGAAGAATTTGCCGCGGATTTAAACAAGCCGGATTCTGATGCGGATGATTTTGTCTGATACAGCCTGAATATTTTTCCCTCGGTTGACAAGCCCGCCGTATCAGGTCAGCCGGACCCTGACGGAGCGCGCATGGGCGCCGAGTCCTTCAATTTCCGCCAGCCGGATGATATCCGGCGCTTCCTGCCTGAAAGCTGCTTCTGAATAGTGAATCAAGCTGGTTTTTTTAATAAAATGATCCACGGAGAGCGCGGAAGAGAACCGGGCCGTTCCCGATGTGGGCAGCACATGATTGGGTCCGGCGATATAATCCCCCACGGGTTCCGGGGTATAATGGCCCATGAAAACGGCCCCTGCGTTTCGAATGCGTTCGATATATTCCAGAGGGGAATTCAGGTGCAGCTCAAGATGCTCCGGTGCGATCGCATTGGCAAGATCGAATGCGGCAGGCAATGTCATTCACCACAAAAACGGCGCCATAGTTTTTCAAGCGATTCTTCGGCGATGTCCTGACGCGTCAAGTCCGTCATCTGTCTGCTTACCGCTTCAGAGACCTGTTTTGCCACGTTTCGTGAAGGGGTAACCAGGATGGCGGACGCCATCGGGTCATGTTCGGCCTGGGACAGCAGGTCGGCTGCCGTGTATTCGGGATTTGCGGATTCATCGGCAATGATCAGAATCTCACTGGGGCCTGCGATCATATCAATGCCGACAGTTCCGGCAACCATTTTTTTGGCAAGGGTAACGTAAATATTTCCAGGCCCCACGATGACATCGCATTTGGGGACAGTGCCGGTGCCATAAGCCATTGCGGCGATTGCCCAGGCGCTGCCGACCTTGTATACCGCATCAATTCCGACCCGCCTGGCGGCAACCAGAAGATGGGGATTGACAGTGCCGTCCGGAGTGGATGGGGTTGTCATGACGAGGGTGGATACGCCGGCGATTCTGGCCGGAATGGCGCACATCAAAACCGTTGAAACCAGGGGCGTCTTGCCGGCTTTTCCGCCGGGCACATATATTCCTGCGGTGTCCACGGGATTAACGATCTGCCCCAGGAGCGTTCCGGGCCTCGGGGTATCGATCCAGGATTTTGAGGCCTGCTTCCGGTGAAAAGATTCGATCTGGGATGCGGCCCGGTCCAGGGATTCCATGAATTCCGGACTTACCTGCGAAACCGCCGTCTTCATATTCCTGAGTACCTGCCTGAAGGGTCTCGATGTTCAGACAGGGCGAATCAAACTGGTTTGCATAATTGATCAGTGCTGTATCGCCGTGTTTGCGCACATCTTCCAGGATGCGCGCCACAGCCCGCTGATCTTTCCGGTTAAATGATTGCACCCGGCCTTGAATAACCGAAAGCCGTTTTTCAGCGGATGAAGAAGGATAGGAATAGATTTTCATTAAAATCATTAAATCCTAAAAATAAGTTATTCTCAAAATATTCTGTTGGTCTCAAAAACCATGTCTTTGGCAACTGCAAAACAGGTGATGGCGCTGCCTTGTTCTCTGAGCCTTTGGTTGCAGTCGGCGACAATGACATCCATTTGCGAATCGGTCCGTTCCTGATTGATATGAAAGAGTCCCAGCCGTTTCACGCCCGCCTGAACCGCCAGCTTGAGAACATCGGTGTAAACCGAATGGCCCCATTCGATGGTTGTCCGGTACTCCTCGGGCGTGTATTCGGCATCATGGATCAGAAGATCGGCGCCTTCACAAAAATCCCGGTATGCGTCAAACGGCAATCCCTTGGGGTGAACAAATCCCAGTTCGTTATCGGTCAGAAAAACGAATTTTTTATCATTTTCAATAAATTTATAGCCGCTGCCGCTGTTGGGATGGCTTATCGGGATGGGAATGACCGAAACCGAGCCGATGTCGAACTGAAAAGGACAGGCCAGCTCATATTCGATTTTCGCCCTGACATCCGCGTATCTTACCGGGAAATTGGGAGGCTTCATGACTTTTGAAAGCATGGTTTCAACAAATGTCTTCTGAAACGGACAGCGGTGCATGAGAAGCTCCGCATCCTTGAAGTACAGGGGCTTGAAAAAGGGAAATCCGATCAGGTGATCCCAGTGCGCATGGGTAAAAATGAAATGGTATTTAAGAATGTTCTCTTTCACCAGGTGGTTGCCCAGTCTGCGAATGCCTGTTCCGGCATCCACGATGATGATCTCGCCGCTTTCCGCCTGAATTTCCATGCAGGTTGTATCGCCGCCGTATTTGAGATACTCGGCTCCGCAAACCGGGATTGAGCCCCGAGATCCCCAGCATTTGATCCGCATGATATTACTTCGTCCTTATGACCCGATAAGTATACCAGATTCCGTCTCGCACCCATCTGTTTAAAATGCGGACAGGCAGCTTCGTCAGTCTGTTTTCGATATCCGCCGCCTCGCTGCGAAGCAGACCGGATAAAATGAAACAGTTTTTATTCAGAAAACCGTCCGAGCAGACCAGCCGTTTCATCACATCATAATGGATATTGGCGATCAAAAGATCCGCCGGCATCTGGATAAAGTCATCAGCACTTCCCTGAACAGACAGAATTGACTGCTGCAACCGGTTGAGTCGAATATTTCTTTGCGCCGTCTTTGCGGCAAGCCGGTTCATGTCGATGGCCAGCGTGCGCGGGCATCCCAGCCGCGCCGCTGCTATGGCAAGAATTCCCGTGCCGGTTCCCAGATCCAGCGCGGAGCCCATGGGCTGTGACTGAAAGGACAGCTCCAGGGCTTCGATGCAGTCACGGGTCGTGGGGTGAGCTCCGGTTCCGAAGACCACTCCCGGATCCAGCGTGATTCGCAATTTGGAAGATGGTGCAGTGCTTGCATCCCAGGGCGGGGAAATGAAGAACTGATCCGTGCAAAATGGCGTTACCTTGTCGCCGACCCAGTCATTGTAAGACATTTGGTAGTGATCGATAAACCGCAACACGGGGCAGGTGCGGACCAGATCCTGAACCTGATCCAGGGCAGGCGCTGTAAAAAAAAGAAATGAAAATCCGTCTTCCTGCCAGTTTCCGATGAAATGTTTCAGACCCGATGGGTCTTCCTGCAGCGAGCCCTCCAGATAATAGATGAAGAGCTCGCTGCAGGGCGGAGAATTTTCGACTTCAGCAGAAAAGGACATGGATATGGCGCTATTTGATTTCCTTGGGTTCTGCCTTGGGAAGCTGATCCATATACCATTCCATGGGTTCCAGCAGGGTATATCCCGCTTCCTTCAGTTTCTTTTTGACATTGACGACGTTATTGGTCAACAGATACGGAAATACCGCGCGCTTGCCTTCCTCCCAGTATCTGGCAACCAGAACGCTGCCAAAGGATACTTTCTCTTCGGTGATGATATCCACGATCTTTTTCAACTGGCCGATTTTTTCTTCAACCAGGATGCAGAGCAGGGTTCCGGGCTGCCCGATTCCCAGGACATTGATAAATGCCCGCAATAAATCCCGGACCGAAATAATGCCCAGCAGCTTGTCTTTTTTATCCACTACGGGCAATGCGCCCACCATCGTTTTCTGAATCAGCAGCAGCGCGTCCTGAATGGTATCCATTGGGGAAAGCGTCACCAGATTCTGGGTCATGATTTCTTTGACTTTTATGGATGGGGCTGCGGCTTTCTTTGCCGCCTTTTTATCTTTTTTGAAAAAAGTTGAAGGAAGCGCGCTGCGAAGGTCACGATCGGTTATCATGCCGATCAGCAGGCCGTCGGGTTCAACAACTGGCACGTGGCGAATCTGATACTGCTCCATTAACTCTTTTGCCTCAAGAATATCGGCATTCTTATCGATGGTAACAACCTTCTGGGTCATTGATCTACTGACAAACATAATGGCCTCCACTATGTAAAAGACGAAATGATTGACATCTGAATCTTAGCGCCGAAGAATGAAACAACATAAACCCTTTGAAAACGACGTGCTATAAGACCGCGATGATCAGGGACATGCGGATTATCCTTTCAATAAGAGCTCAATATGGTTATTCACCAGCTCTGGAAGCCGTTTGAGGGAGTACCCGCCTTCCAGGATGGAAATGATTCTTCCGCCTGCATGTTTGTTGGCTGTTTCAACAAGCCGTTCCATGATATAGGTAAACCCTTCTGTTGAAAGATTGATGCCCGACATGTCATCATCCGCATGGGCGTCAAAGCCCGCGGAAATCAGCAGAACTTGCGGGGCGAACTGATCAAACAACGGCATAAAATCATTGTCAATGACGGATTTGTATTCCTCGTCTCCCTGTCCCGGCAGTATCGGATAGTTTCGGGTAAAGCCCGTACCTTCGGCAGATCCTTTTTCAAATGCCCGTCCGGTCCCCGGAAAGGCAAAAGAAGGATGCTCATGGATGGAGTAGTAGAAAACCGATGGATCTGTTTCAAAAATATTCTGGGTTCCGTTTCCGTGATGGACATCGAAATCCATGATGCCTACCCGCTCAATTCCATATTGGCTCTGAATGTATCGGGCGGCGATCGCAATATTGTTGAAATAGCAAAATCCCATGGCCTGGTTAATCTCCGCATGGTGTCCGGGAGGCCTGACCGCACAGAAAGCATTGTCCAGAGCGCCTTCCATAACCTGCCTTGAGGCCTCCAGAATGCCGCCGACCGCCAGCCGGGCGATGTCATATGTCTGATAACATAACTGGTTGTCCTCGCATTCAAAAGAACTCTTGCCGGACTGACAGGTGGATTTGAATCGTTCGATGTAAGCCTTGTCATGCACCGATTCTATCCATTTCATTTCCGCCATGCTGCCTTCAAGGCGGACCAGTTTGGAAAGCAGTCCGGATCGCTCTAACCCGGAATATATGACAGAGAGGCGATCCGGGGCTTCCGGATGATAGGGGCCCGTGTCATGCAAAAGGTACCTGTCGTCATATAAAAAGCCTGTCTTTTTCATATTCATTCCTATAACGACCGAAATTGATGATGGAATTGATCAATTGATGATGGCGTCAAATATCCCATAGGCTGCCTGAATGGCGGCATTGCCGGCGGGAATGGCTACAGTCGGCTGTCCATTTAAGTCGTAAGCATAAATGTCCGAATCTTCCGGAATCGTGCCCGCAAGCGCTATTCCGGCATCTTGTAACGATCTTAATGATTTCCGGCGAGAGTCGCCTCCTTGACCTGATTGATGATCAGATAGCTTTTTGAAACGCCGATCCGAAGATCCCTGGCCAGTTGATCAATGCGAATCGCAGAAAGGATGCTGCGCCGGGAAGTATCCGATACCATCAGCAGCACATCCACATTTCGGGTCGTCAGCCTGCTGATATGCTCCATGCCGGCTTCATTATCCATGACGATATAAGGATAATTGTAAATGAGTTTGTCCAGGAAGGCGATTAGCAGCGAGTTGGCTGCGCAATAGCATCCGGAGCCTTCCGGTTGCCCCATGACAATCAGGTCAAAGCCTTTGGCTTCAACAACTGCCTGTTGAAGCTTCATGGACATGAACACATCCTTGGTCATGCCGCCGGGAACCACGCCTTTTTTCATTTCTTCGCGGGCATTGCTCAGGGTATCGCACAATTGAAGCCCCAGTACTTCGTTCAAATTGGCGTTGCTGTCGGCATCCACAGCCAGAACCGGCGATTTGCCCTTGTCCACGAGATATTTGATGAGCATTCCGGCTATGGTTGTTTTTCCGGTTCCTCCTTTTCCGGCAAGCGCGATTGAATAAGGCATGCGATAAGAATTCCTTTCTGAATGTGTGTTTGGTTGAGAAGTGAATGACCATATCCCTTAAGGTACTTATCGCCAACAGTCAAGTAACTTTTTTTCTGGACGCCCGTGTCGAAGGTTCAGTGCTCAGATCATGGGATGCCGGGTATTCAAGTCGCACCCAAGCAAATCCCTTGCAATGCCATTATGTCTATGCTAAATTCCGAACGGTCACTCAGAATGCGCTGTTCTGCTTTTTTGCTTCGAAATTGTTGCGAACATTGCCAACGTATTCAGAATATTTTCTTGTTTTTTTTAAAAGACTATTGACTGGATTCATCAAACCGTAAGAACTGGAGGAAAAAAATGGATTTTGAACTCACCAAATCACAGATCGAGATTCAGAAAGCAGCAAGGAATTTTGCCAAAGGTGAATTTGACAAGGATCTTGCGCTGGAGCTGGAGAAAAAACACGAATTTCCAACGAAAATATGGAAAAAAGCCGCCGAGCTCGGTTTTATCGGCATCCATTTTGATGAAAAATATTCCGGCCAGGGCCTTGGCGTTATGGAAAATATCATCGTGGCGGAAGAACTCTGCGCAAAAGATTCCACAATCGGAGCCTGCCCTCATTCTTGCAGGGTTTGCATCCGAATGCCTGCTGCGCTTTGCCAGTGAAGAACTCAAGCAAAAATTCCTTCCCCTGGTTGCCGAAGGCAAGACGCTTTCCGCGGGCGCGTTTACAGAACCGGACCATGGCTCGGACATTACTTCCATGAATACGACTGCGGTTCGTGACGGGAACGAATGGGTCATTAACGGCACCAAAACCTTTATCACCAATGGCTGCCTTGCCGGTTTTTTTACGGTTCTCTGTCAGACCGATCCCGATGCCAAACCCTCCTACCGGGGAATCAGCATGGTTCTGGTCGAGGCGGACCGTAAAGGCGTAACCGCCACGGACATTGGCGATAAAATGGGTATTCACATGATGTCCACGGCCGAGGTTAATTTCAAGGATGTCCGGGTGCCGCTGACCAATCTGGTGGGAAAGGAAGGCAAAGGCTTTTATCAGGTTCTGGAGTTTTTTGACGAAAGCCGGATTCTGATCGCCGCTCAGGCATTGGGCACGGCTCAGGGTGCTTTTGACAGGGCTCTGGCTTATGTCAAACAGCGCGAGCAGTTCGGCAAAAAAATCGCCGATTTTCAGATTACCCAGCATAAGCTGGCGGACATGGCCACAAAAATCGAGCTTGCCAGGCTGATCACCTATAAGGCCGCCTGGAATTATGACAAAGGCAACATTGATCCCAAACTGACCTCAATGGCCAAGATGTATGCAGCCAGGACGGCTGTTGAAGTGGCGGATGAGGCGATCCAGCTTCTGGGCGGATATGGATATATGGCGGAATATGAGGTTGAACGCTTCTATCGCGACGCCAAAATCACCGAACTCTATGAAGGCACCAAGGAAATCCAGAAGAATACCATTGCCAGCGCCGTGCTGGGTAAATTCAAATAAAACAGGTAATGGGCAAAACGGTGTCACTTCCAGGATGTTTGACCCATAACCCATTACCGATTATCTATAACCCATTTCAAAAGGAGAGCTGATATGCTGGACTTCATTAAAAAAACCATGTTGACGGGTATTGGTATTGCGATGAAAACCAAAGATGAACTGGAAGAATGGGTAAAGGAAATCGTTAAAAAAGGGGAAATGTCTGAAAATGAGGGCAAGAGCTTTTTAGACGATATCAAGAAAAAATCCAAGGAGGCTCAAAAGGATTTAGAAGAAAAGATTGAATCAAAGTTCAAGGATCTGCTTAAAAAAGCGGATATTGCCACGCGTAACGAAGTCAATGATCTGAAAAATGAAATTGAAGAATTGAAAAAAACACTTTCAAAATGATCTGACTTGAATCATTTTCAGGATTCACCGAAAAAGGGCAGGTGAAAGTCCATCCGGCAGTTGCCGGCATCATGAAGGAATTCGGTCAGGGAGGATCTTCTGGCCGGCAGGCGCCACCCTTATACCTGGATTTTTCGGAATCGTCACGATCGCCGGGCAGCGCCTTCTTCAATCCGTGTCGGTTCAAAAAGTTCAGGCAGGAGAACTTTCGGCAGCCGAAACCGATTTTTATCAGGGAAAATCCTTTATGTCCCTGCTGAAGGTCTGCGAATCAAACTCTTTTTACAGCCCCTACGCTTTTATCCGTTTTGAACCAACATGGCTTCGATGAGAAAAAAGGGTCCGTTTGTTTTCATGGGTGCCGGCAAGGCCGGAGCTGGCGCTTCGCCCGAATGCATGTTTATGAAAGCGGATTCCGCAATAAGAACAACTCCTGTTCCGTAAGATGACGATCCGTAACACCGATTTCCTTGGCTTTCTTCTGGCAGCTTTTGCATAAACCCGTTTTCTGGTTGTATGAAGGAACTGCGGGATGAATCGGACACATGGATTGGCCTAAATCAGGGATTTTTGTAGTCTCTCCCTTTAAAAATGAAATTACTGCCGGATCCTTATCATATAGTTTCAGACCGTTGGTGATAAGTTTCCATTTACAGGAAGAGCAGAGTTGTCTAGCCTTGTCCAATACCGGAGATTCGGGGTGGTACAGGCACTTGAGATCTGAGAGGCCTTTGGTTGACTTTGCCTTGGGTTTCTTTTTGAGGGAAACATCAAGAGGTCCATCTTGACTTTTCAAGGTATTGTCTTTGGATCGAAGCGCTGGATTTATTAGGTTTGTCCGCTTTCTTGACATTGCTTTTCCCAGTCGTTTTCTTTTGACGGACGGGTTTTGGACTTTGCGCTTTAACGGGTGCGGTCTTTGCCTTGGATTTTCCCCTCGCCGCAATGGACTGAGTTGCTTCGACAGCTGCTTGTCCAGATGGCAATTTCTTTCCCAGGGCTTAAAACGTTCATATCGATACCGGCATAATTGAATTTCTCGGCCTTTTTGCTAACAGGAGCCTTCTTAGCGGGTATTGCCTCAAGAGATGTTTTTAGGAAACGAATGGTTTTATCATTAACGTCCTGTAGCATTCTTTGCTTCTGCGCTATGATAACCTCGATAGTCTCAATAATCGCCTTATAGTCCTCAATGTCTTTAGTATAGGCGATTGCCATCTCGTCGTATAATTTGAATACATCTACTTCCTTTATCGTCAAGCGTGATTGACATGGGAAAATATCTCCTTTTTTAGTCGTAAAACGGTCTTGTTTATTCCATAGTAACTAATCCCTGACGGAAGTTAGCGAGAGTAATATTATAAGAGTTTAAATTAATCAACCTCCTATCTCATTTTTATTGACAATATTTCACAATCGTCAGAGCGGATTGCAGTCTTTCGATTCATATTCATCGCTTGTTATTTCCTCTATGATTATGCTATGAACATGGCAATCTGATGTCCGATTCTGTTCGGTGCGGATGACGGAAAAGATCCTTTGACCAAATGAAGGGGAAAAGATGAATTCAGCAAATGAAAGCCCTTGATCGGCATTGATGGGCGGCCACGTTTCGGCATCTACAGTGGACCCCTGACATCCCTCAATCTGGACGATTTCCGTCCCTACGGCGCGAAAGACGGTGCCTCTTCCGCCAAGAGCCGGATTTTGAAGTACCGGATCAAGCGCTGGGAATACCTCGGCATCTGCAACAACGACATCATCTTCGGCATGGCCGTCGTCCGCCTCGGCTATATGTGCAATCTGTTCGCCTATCTCTTTGACCGCCGGAGCGCCCGGATCAGCGAATATAATATCCTCACGCCTGGCGGAGGCGCTGCGATCTTTGAGGGAACTTCACTGACGGGCGGAATCACTTTCAAGAGCGGGAAAACGGCGGTCCGTATGACGAGTGATCCCGAAACCATCACCGTCGAGGGGTCCATCAAGGGAGAGCTTTCCGTCAGCCTTTCTTTCCGACAAGTATGAGGAACCCCTTGTCTGCCTGACCCGAGTGGGCCTGAAAGGCTTTAACTACACCCACAAGGAAGCAGGCATCCCGGTCCGGGGGACGATACGCCACAAGGGCGAGTCGTGGGATATTCAGGAAGAAGCAATCTTTCGGTGTCCGGGACTATACGCTGGGCTATCTCGCCCGTCAGACCTTCTGGAACTGGGCATCCGGCGGCGGCATGGACAAGGAAGGGAACCGCATCGGCTTCAATCTTGTCCAGGGGGTCAACGAAACGGGATTTACGGAAAACGCATTCTGGGTCAATGGCCGTGTTGTCAAGACGGATGTTGTGGATTTCCGGTATGACGATCTGGACCTGCTGAAGCCCTGGCGCATCGAATCGAACGACGGCAGGGTCCGGCTCCGGTTTCTGCCGGAGGGCAAGCGTTCGGCGAATATTCATGCCGGCCTCATCGTGAGCAAATTTCACCAGCCTTTTGGCCGGTTTGAAGGGACTTTGCGGGATGGGGATCAGGTCTGGGAACTGCAAAACGTCTCCGGTTTTACGGAAGAGCACTATGCCAAATGGTAATTCAGAACCGCTTTTAATAGGAATTTAACCGTCACCATTTTTGTGAAAATAAAAGCGCACCACGCGAACAAATGCTTCCAGAGGAAATACACGATGAAAATCGGCATAATGAACAACCCGTCAAAATCGGTCTACGATGAGGCGGCGTTCTGTGGCAAAGCCCGTTTCGACTTTTTGGATTTGACTATCGAAGGGCCCAATGCCACCACGGTTGATGTCGCCAAATTGCGGCCGATCCTTGATTCCTATGGTCTATCCGTCACCGGGCATACCGACCCCTGCCTGCCGCATGCCTATCCCAGTCCAGGGAATCCGAGAGGCTTGTCTTAAGGAATTGGAGCGATGCGCCAGGATGTTTTCCGCCTTGGGGGCAAGTGTCATGAATATCCATCCCTGCTATTTTTGTCCGCCGGCCATGAGAAATGATTTGGTCGCATTCAATATCGAGTCATTAAAACCCATTGTTGAAATGGCCGCATCCTCATGGACTTACGGTGGTTTTTGAAAACTATAAAGCCCCTTTTGACCGGGTTTCCACTTTTAAAAAAATCCTGGCGGCAGTACCGGGTTTAAAACTGCATCTTGATTTCGGGCACGCAAATTTCGGCCTCGATAATCATGAGGTTTTTTGCAGAGAACTGGGGAAACACATCCAGCATGTCCACTTTTCGGACAACCGATCCAGAGCCGATGATCATATGCCCCTGGGCGTGGGAACCGTTGACTGGAAAAATGCGGTGAAGTTCATTAAAGGCAACCGGTTACGACGGCACCATTACATTGGAAGTATTTTGCAATGATCCGGATATGCAATACAAATACCTGGATATGAGCCGAAATTATGTTCTGGAACTCTGGAATTAATCACTCTGCTCTCCGCTTTGCGATTGCTTCCTTGGAGGCTTGTATGAACATTGTGCTCAATAAATGGCATGATCGTCTTTTCCAACTCGTTCTGGGAGCATGCCTTGTCTTTATGGACTGCTCTACTGTTCTGGGTGATGATGCCAGCCTCAATACGCTACAGCAGAATTCAGAACAAAATTCATCCGCAGTTACGGTTAAATACAGCGATCTTGACAATGCAACGATCTACAGTATTTCAAGTAAAGATTGCGCTATTGAATGGATTGCCCGCAATTCCGAGATAGGCGTCATCAAACACCTGGCTAAATGTACAACAGTTCCCCTGTCACAGCAGCTCCCGCTTCTGGCACGGATCTGTACGGAATTCTACAGCAAAGACAAAAATTCCCAGTCATTTCGCACATTGTTTTGGGGCAGGCTTGCACCTGATGAAAACAAACCCGCTTTACAGGAACTGTCGCTCCGTATCGCACTGGCTGCGCATAAATCACCGGGCTGGGATGTAAAGAGAGGAAAACCTAAAAAAGGAGATATAAACGCTTTTGTCAGAGACCTTGCCAACGCGGAAATGATCTATCCGGAGTTGAAGGAACTGTTTGAACGTTTTCAAAAAAAAATAACATTTTCCTGCGCAGAAAAAGTTCTGGTTGCAAAGGCGGGAAAACTGCCGTTTTTTGATCAACTGAAGTTGCACGGCATTAAAGCATCGGACAGGTTGCCGTTTGACTGCATGACATGGTTTTCGGTATCAGCTCAGTAACCCAAAACGGAAGAAATCATGGCGGATGGCAGTTACAAACCCCGAAATCCGTTTCAGGACCCCAGGGTTCGCACTATACCGGATTTTTTTTGATGTAATGGTGGCGATGCAGGGATTTGAACCCCGGACACTGCGGATATGAGCCGCATGCTCTGACCAACTGAGCTACATCGCCAAATAGAGTGATGGTCTCAGAACAAGCATATTCCTTGCCTGAAATACCGACATAAACTTTGAATTTATAACAATTCATCATAAATCCGTCAAGGAAAAAAAGCTTATAACGCAATGGAAGAAGTGACTTCCGTCGTAAATTCTTCAAGATTCGCCGGCAGGTTGGAAAAAACGATCATAAACGGAATCGCGGCGCCGGGCAGGACTTTCTGGTTGATGCGATTGTCTCCGGATTGGTTCTGAAGCCGCTGCTGAATTGTGGCCAGATCCGCATTGGACAGATCCGTATCCGAAAGAATATTGCCGCAGAATACGGTTTCCGTTTTTGCCAGGGCTTTATCCTTGGTGTAGATTTTTCCGGAAATCTGAATGGATCCGCGGGCCATCGGATATTCATTTTTAACCTTGCCGGTGATGACAAAGAGTTTTCCGATTTTGTCATTATCAACAAATTTGCTGCTGATATCAAAGGGTTTGATATTGAGATTTCCCGGGTCAGAGCCCTTGGAAGGAGCCGGCTGGCTGATAAACGGAATGGAAATTCCCATGGAGTTCAGCAGCATATATCCGCCATAACCCGCTGCGGCTATCACGGCCAGGATAAGTGCAATCAAAATCGCAGGGCTGATTCCTTTTTTGGGCGCCGGAATTGTGTCCTCCACGCTCTTCATCAATGTCTGCATCGGTTGAAATGTCCGTTTCTTTATCTTCTGGATGCAGTTTCCAGACTGAAGGATTCGGCTGCTGGGGGAAGAGACCGAAGGGGGGGCGGGAATTTCAGGTGAATGGGGTTTGAACGATTCCTTGACTTCCTAATAGTGTGGCTGATTTTGATGTCATCCATATCCAGTTGAAGTTCATCAAATGTCAGATACTGATCATCCATTTCCAGTGTTTGTTCGGTTTCAGTTGATGAAGGTGGCTGGGGTAAACGGTGATCGCATCCGCGCGCTGGAAGCTTTCAGCGCCATCATTTAAAGCATCCCGCGCTGACCTCCTGTTTTTCCAGAAGGCCTTCAATATCTGTCATCTCCAGTGTCTTCAATCTCGTCGAAACCGATGCGGTCATCTTCAGAAAACGCCGCATCTTCCGGTTTTTGATCCGGTTTGATTTCTGTTTCGGCAATCATCTATCTTCTGGTCGGCGGCTGTTTCCCGATTCAGTATGCAGAAATGAGTGAAATATCCGAAAAATCCATTTCGAGTGATTTTTCAAAATCGTCCAACGAAAAATCCTGAGCTTCGGGTTCGGAGGGCTCAACTTTTGTTGCGGATTCAAGATTCACGGCTGCGGGTTGATCTTCTGCGCCGTAAAGGGATTCATCAAGTGAGATTTCCGAAAGAGCCTGTTCAAGTGTTTCATCCGCCTTGTCAGAAAGATGATCCTGAATCTTCTACTTCCATAAGAACAGGCGCTCAGAGATCAGAGCCGGGATCATCCTGCCAGTCCTTGATTTCGGGCACATCCAGTGAGATCTCGGAAATGTCAGATTCCATCAGTTTGTCAGATGCTTCAGAATAGGATTGTGGTTCTGAAGGGACACTCGGACGAAAGAAATAGACTCTGGAGGCCGATCCTCTTGAATGTTTGAGAATGGAATCTCTGGTTTGGCTTTGTTATCTTCCTGCAGTAATTTGTCGAGTTCGGTAAAATCGAATTCGGTCATATTCTTAAATTCCACTGGCAACGAGAAGCATCAAGGAAAAAATCCGGAACCGCTGTCTGCCGAACACCGGTCTCATCCAACCGTGGCATTTCAAAAAGCGGACGGAGATAAAGAAAATTCAGGGGATGGATCGGAAAGTTCAGTGAGCGGCGGTGGTGCGATATCCTCGGGAATGGGCGGATAAGCCGTGAAAACTTTATGGCATTTTGAACATCGTACTTTTGAACCGGATGGCTTGATGAGTTCATCGTTCACGTTAAATCTTGTAAAGCACGCTTCACAGGTTACAATCATGACATTTGCCTCGCTGCTTATATTTTAAGATGATAGATTCCTGGTAATCCCCTGTAGTTCTCGGCATAATCCAGGCCATAGCCTACCAGAAACCCTTCATGGGTGGTGTGGCATGTATAGTCAACCCGGATATCCGCCTCTCGTCTTTCATATTTATCGATAAAAGCACAGATCTTGACGGATGCAGGCTCCTGCGAGAGAAAATATTCCTGAATGCTGGACAGTGTCAGACCCGGTATCCACAATATCTTCCACGAGCAGAAGATGCTTGCCCCTCACATCAATCTGGACGGTGTGGGTCAATGCGACCTTGCCGGATGAAGACATGGTGTCGCCATAACTGGATGCGCGGATAAAATCGATCTGAGCCGGAATGGAAAGATGTCTGACCAGATCAGATAGGAAAATGAAAGCCCCTTTCAGAACGCCGATGATCAACAGCTCCTTTCCCGCATAGTCCCTGGAAATTATCTCCGGCAAGATCAATGATTTTTTGTTGAATTTCTTCTTTGGTCAGTATGGGAACAAGCTCTGGAGTCGTCATGATCACAAACCGGTTTCCGCCAATTGTTCAATCAGCTTTTTTTGTTCCTTGGTCAAATGCTTTGGCATCTGGACATCGATCTGCACATACAGATCCCCCCGGATCTCTTCATTCATGAAGGGAAGTCCGTTGCCTGCCAGCCGCATCTGCGTTTTGTGTTTGACCCCCGCGGGAATTTTGAGACTGAGCTCTTTGCCGTCAATTGTGGGAATGGCCAGCGTGACGCCCAATAACGCCTCGGTAAGCTTGATGCTGCGCTTGATGTGCAAGTCGTGGCCCTTGACGTCAAACATCGGATCATCAAGGATTTTGGCTTTTATGTATAGATCGCCGGCAGGTCCGCCGTAAGGGCCGGGTTCGCCTTTTCCGGAGATCCGCAATTTTTTGCCGGTAATCAATCCTTTGGGAATTTTGACCGTCAAGTTCTCGGACTGGGGGCCATGCTGGAAACTGACCTGTTTGCTGGCGCCAGTGACCACTTCCAGGAGCGTGATCGGCAGTTCATAAATCAGATCCGATCCCTTGATCGGCGCTTCCTGGCCGGAAAAATTTCCAAAAGGAGAGCCGCCTCCAAAAGAGAATTTCCTCCCGCCGCCCTTTCTTCCCGCGGAAAAACCAGCGCCTCCCAGCCCGAACCCGCGCAGGAGGTCTTCCATGTCAAAGCCCCTGAAAATGTCTTCCTGCGAGTATCGCTGATGGAATCCACTGGAGCCGAAGGTGTCGTACTGCTGGCGTTTTTCCTTGTCACTCAAGACCGCATAGGCTTCGCTGACCTGCTTGAATTTCTCCTCGGCAGCCTTGTCTCCCTTGGCGTGATCCGGATGGTATTTCATCGCAAGTTTCCGATACGCTTTTTTGATTTCGTCATCGGTAGCGGTCTTGTTGACGCCCAATGCTTTATAATAATCTGTTTCAGCCATCGGTAAAATCCTTGATGGTAGTTTGATTTGAAAGCGCTTCACGCCTGTTCACGATGGAACAATCGATTGGCAACGGGAAATAACCTGAATGGCGTTATCCTGGGTCATTTTCCCGACAGCCGGCATTATTTTATTCGTTCAACAATAAGTTTAAAGCTGTAACATGTCAAGAATATTAGTCAAGCAGCAGATTCCGCATGTCTGTCAAATACTTTTATCGCAATCATCAATACGGAGATGGCCGAAGGCGTCATGCCGTCAATCCGGGAAGCCTGGCCCAGGGACGCGGGTTTGACCGCGGCAAGCTTTTCTTTCAGTTCATTGGAAAGTCCGTGAATATCGGCATAATTCAAGGATTCCGGAATTTTCATGCGTTCGAGATTTCTGAATTTGTCGATTTCCCGGTATTGACGCTGGATATAGCCTTCGTACTTGATTTCAATTTCAACCTGCTGACTGATTTTAAAAGGCAGGGGCTGTGCCGCAGGAGCCAGGGTTTCCACAACCCGGTAGTCCAGTTCCGCCCGTTTCAGCAGATGATCCAGATGGATTCCGTTATCAATGGGTTTTGTCCCCTGCGTCATTCAGATAGGCGTTGACGGCATCCGTGGGCCGGATGACCGTTGTCCTGACACGCTGAATCTCATTTTCGATTTCTCTTTTTCGCTCCTTGACATCGCTCAGGGTATTCTGGTCAATGAGCCCGAGATCAAAGCCGGTTTCCATCAGGCGCAGATCGGCATTGTCTTCCCGGAGCATCAGCCGGTATTCGGCCCGGGATGTGAACATGCGGTAGGGCTCCCGGGTTCCCCGGGTGACCAGATCGTCAATCAGCACCCCCATGTAAGCCTGGGATCTGTCCAGGATAAACGGCGGCCTTTTTTGAATCCTGCAGGCGGCGTTGATGCCGGCCCAGAGTCCCTGGGCAGCCGCTTCTTCGTACCCGGACGTTCCGTTGATCTGGCCGGCCAGATAAAGGCCTGAATACAATTTGGTTTCCAGCGTGGGTTTTAGCTGTATCGGATTGACGTAATCGTATTCAATCGCATAAGCCGGCCGCATGATTTCGGCGCTCTCCAGCCCGTCCACGGAGCGGACCACTTCAATCTGCACTTCCAGGGGAAGACTGTTTCCCAGGCCGCTGGCATAAATTTCTTCAGTCTCCAGGCCTTCTGCTTCCAGGATGACATGATGCCGGTCCCTTTCCGGAAATTTTACCACCTTGTCTTCAAATGACGGGCAGTATCTGGCGGAAACCCCCTGAATAACCCCCCCATAAAGCGCGGATCGGCCGATGTTGTTCCGGACAATCTGATGGCATCTGGAATTGGTATATCCCATATAGCTGTCTACCTGGGGCAGGGGGCTGTTTTTGGAAAAATATGAAAACAGCTTGGGATTTTCTTCAGATCCCTGGGCAGCAAATTTTGAAAAATCGATGCTGGATTTTTTCAGCCGCGGGGGGGTTCCGGTTTTCATCCGGCCCAGGGTAAGCCCCAGGGATCTCAGATGTTCCGGAAGGCTGTAGGAGGCAAATTCACCGGCTCTTCCGGCCTGTATGGACCGAAATCCGATGTGAACCAGGCCGCTTAGAAACGTTCCGGTCGCAAGAATGACGCACGGGGCGCAATACCCGAAGCCGGTGTGATCTTCAATTCCCACGACCCGATTGCCTTCGATCACCAGATTCTCCACCATGGCCTGCTTTAAATCCAGGTTCGGCTGGCGCTCAACAGCCGATTTCATCAGAGTATGGTACCGGTTTTTGTCGTTCTGGGTCCGGGAAGCGTGAACCGCCGGGCCTTTTTTGGTATTCAGCGTCCGGTACTGGATGGCGGTTTGATCGGCGATTCTGGCCATTTCTCCGCCGAGCGCATCGATTTCCTTGACAAGCTGGCCCTTGGCCATGCCGCCGATGGAAGGGCTGCAGGGCATGGCCGCAACCTTGTCCAGATCAATTGCCAGAAGCAGCACCGCGCATCCCATCCGCGCTGCGGCCAGAGCCGCTTCACAGCCGGCATGCCCGGCGCCTACCACAATAATATCATAATTTTTCGTATAGAAAACCATTGGTAAAAGCCCTTTGGTGTGATAAAAAAACAGGTCATGGACAAGCGCTATACCGACTACAACTCCTATCTGCGACAGGTCTTCGGTTGCAGGGTCCAGAAAATATCGATTGACGCCGGACTGACCTGCCCCAATCGGGATGGCCGAACCGGCACCGGCGGCTGCATTTATTGCAATGCCAGGGGCTCCGGCACCGGCGCGTTTTCCAAGGGCATATCGATCGCCGAACAGGTTGCCCGCAGCAAGGTGTTGATGGCAAAGCGATACAAAGCCAGTAAATATATAGCCTACTTTCAATCTTTTTCCAACACCTATGCGCCGGTTTCCATTTTAAAGCGCCTCTATGATGAGGCACTGGCGGCTGCGGGGGTTGTGGGGCTGGCCATCGGAACCCGGCCGGACTGCGTGGATACGGCGATTCTCGATTTAATTGAAAGTTATGCGGACCCTTATCTGGTGTGGATTGAATACGGCCTTCAGTCCGCACACGATCAAACCCTGCAGCGGATCAACCGGGGGCATGACTTTGCCTGTTTTCAAAAAGCCGTGGCATTGACCCGGAACCGGGGAATAAAAATCTGTACCCACCTGATCCTGGGGCTTCCCGGAGAAACCCGGGAGATGATGCTGGATACGGCCAGAACCATTGCCGGCATGGGAATTGACGGCGTCAAGCTTCACCTGATGTATGTCGTTAAGGGAACCGCGCTTGAAGCCCTTTACCGGAAGGGGCAATACCGGTGTCTGGAGCAGCAGGAATATGTAGATATCGTCTGCGATGTTCTGGAACTGCTTCCCGGGGAGATGGTCATTCAGAGATTGACCGGAGATCCCCATCCCGATGAGCTGGCCGCGCCGATATGGTCTCTTGCAAAAAACGCAAACTTTTTCAATGATACAGAAAACGCTGGTAAATCGCGATTCCTGGCAGGGCAAAAATACCTGAGAAATAGAAGGAAACCCATGCTGATTACGGAAATACTGGCCAGAAACGCCCGGATGTACGGGGCGGAAACCGCATTGATCGAGCGGGAACCGGCAAAAAACAAAAGAAGCGGAAATCACCTGGAAAGAATTTGATGACTGCTCCAACCGGATCGCCCAGGCACTGATCAGCCGCGGCATCCAAAAAGGCGATAAAGTCGTTCAGACTCATGACCAATTGCATTGAATGGCTTCCCATCTATTTTGGCATCCTGCGCACCGGCGCATGGGTGGTTCCGCTGAATTTCCGCTTTGACGCCGCCACCATTTTGCAGTGTGTTGAAACCGCGGAGGCCAAGGCCTTTATATTCGGTCCGGAATTCATCGAGCGGGTTGAATCCATCAAGGAGAAAATGGATGCGTTCGTTGACACTTACTGGTTTGTCGGGGACGCGTCGATCCGGCCGGCCTATGCCGAACCGTATCCGGAAGTGATCGCATCTTTTGCGCCCGAAGATCCGGCCATTGCAATCCAGTTGAACGATGAGGCCGGGCTTTATTTTACATCCGGAACAACGGGCGCGCCCAAGGCAACGCTGTTGACCCATCGCAATCTGGAATTTGCCTGCGTGGTTGAAAATCACCACCATCGCCAGACCCATTCCGACAATTTTCTCTGCCTTCCTCCCCTGTATCATACCGGCGCCAAGATGCACTGGTTCGGAAATTTTATTGTCGGCGCAAAGGCGGTGATTTTAAAAGGCGTTGATCCCAGACAGATTATTGAGGTGATTTCCGAAGAAAATGTGACCATTGTCTGGTTACTGGTTCCCTGGGCGCTGGATATCCTGTTTGCCATCGAAAGCGGGGAGATCAAACTGAAGCATTATCACCTGAGCCAGTGGCGGCTGATGCATATCGGCGCCCAGCCGGTTCCGCCCAGCCTGATCCGGGAATGGAAAAAAGTCTTTCCCCAGCATGAATATGATACCAATTACGGGCTTACGGAGTCCACCGGGCCCGGCTGCGTGCATCTTGGCATGGAAAACATGCACAAGGTCGGCGCCATCGGCCGGCCGGGTTTTGACTGGGAATACAAAATCGTTGATATCCATCTGAACCCGGTTGAAAAAGGAAATCCCGGAGAGCTCATGATCAAGGGCCCGGGGGTGATGAAGGAATATTACCGGAACCCGGAGGCAACGCGGAATGTGCTGGTGGACGGGTGGCTCATGACCGGGGATATTGCCAGAGAGGATGAAGAGGGATTTATCTGGCTGGTGGACCGGAAAAAAGATGTGATCATTACCGGCGGGGAAAACATCTATCCGGTGGAAATCGAAGACTGGCTTCAATCTCATCCCAAAATTCAGGATGTTGCGGTCATCGGCCTTCCCAGTTTCCGTCTGGGAGAAATTGCGACCGCGATCGTTCAGGTAAAGCCGGGTCAGGATCTGACCAAGGATGAAATCAATGCGTTCTGCAATCAATCTTCCCCGGTACAAAAGACCCCGGAAGATTATTTTTGCGCAGATTCCGCGAAATCCTACCGGAAAAATCGAAAAACCGAAGCTGCGGAAAGAATATGCGGGAAATGCGGAAAGTTTCAAGATTGAATAAGGCGGAACACGGAAAACAGATAACAGACGGCAAGGACAGGCAGCAGATGACAGGCGATAAATAAAAAAGGCTGAAGGATATAGGCAAAAACGGTGTTGCAACCGCGCCCATATTCCTTCAGCCTTGTCGTCATCCGACATCTGTCATCAGACTGACGAACGGTTATTTCTTTCCTTTGACTTCCTCAAAATCCGCATCCACCACATCATCATCAGCCGGTTTGGATGAAGAAAATCCCTCTGAGCCGGGACCGCCAGGGCCGCCTGCGCCGCCTTCGGAAGGATCGCCGGACTGGGATGCCTTCTGATACATGGCTTCGGCAACCTTGTGAGATGCCTGCATGAGCTGATCGGTCAGGCGTTTGATCTGCTCGATGTCGTCGCCTTCCATCGCCTTTTTAAGCGGTGACATCGCGGCTTCCACCTGGCTGCGGGTTGCGCCGTCCACTTTATCCCCCAGATCCTTCATGGACTTCTCCGTTGAATAGATCAGGGTGTCCGCGCTATTTCGGGCCTCGACCAGCTCTTTTTTCTTCTTGTCCTCTTCGGCATGCAGTTCGGCATCCCGGATCAGCTTATTGATTTCATCCTTGTTCAGTCCGCTCGAGGCGGTGATCTTGATGGACTGTTCCTTGCCGGTTCCCAGATCTTTTGCGGAAACATTCACGATGCCGTTGGCGTCAATGTCAAAGGTCACTTCGACCTGCGGCACGCCTCGTGGCGCCGGCGGAATGCCGACCAGTTCAAAACGGCCCAGGGTCTTGTTCCCGTTTGCCATTTCCCGTTCGCCCTGAAGCACATGAATGGAAACCGCGGGCTGGTTGTCCGCGGCGGTCGAGAACACCTGGCTTTTTTTGGTGGGGATGGTGGTGTTCTTTTCAATCAACCGGGTCATCACGCCGCCGAGCGTTTCAATGCCGAGTGACAGCGGCGTCACATCCAGAAGCAGAACATCCTTGACGTCTCCGCCCAGAACCCCGCCCTGAATGGCGGCCCCGATGGCCACAACCTCATCCGGGTTTACGCCCTTGTGGGGTTCCTTGCCGAAAATCCGTTTGACCCGATCCTGAACCGCGGGCATGCGGGTCATGCCGCCGACCAGCACCACTTCCTGAATGTCGTTGGGGGTCATGCCGGCATCTTTCAGCGCGATTCGGCACGGGCCTTCCAGGTTGTCCAGCAGGTCTGCAACCAGGGCTTCCAGTTTTGCCCGGGTGATCCGGATATTCATGTGCTTGGGGCCGTTGGCGTCCGCGGTGATAAAGGGCAGGTTGACATCGGTTTCCATGGAGGTTGAAAGCTCCATTTTGGCTTTTTCCGCCGCCTCTTTCAGGCGTTGAAGGGCCATTTTGTCGTTTCGAATGTCAATTCCCTGTTCTTTTTTAAATTCGCTGGCCAGATACTCAATCAGCCGCAGGTCAAAATCCTCGCCGCCAAGATGGGTGTCGCCGTTTGTGGATTTGACTTCAAATACGCCTTCGCCGATCTCCAGGATGGAGACGTCGAATGTGCCGCCGCCCAGGTCGAAAACCGCGATTTTTTCTTCTTTTTTCTTGTCCAGACCATAAGCCAGCGATGCCGCAGTCGGTTCGTTGATGATGCGAAGCACATTCAGGCCGGCGATTTTTCCGGCGTCTTTTGTAGCCTGGCGCTGGCTGTCATTAAAATAAGCCGGAACCGTAATGACGGCATCCGTAATGGGCTCTCCCAGATAATCCTCGGCGGTCTTCTTGATATTGGCCAGGATATAGGAAGAAATTTCCGCCGGGCTCAGGTTCTTGTCCCGCAGACTGATGCGGACATCCCCGTTGCTGGCTTCTTCCAGTTTATAGGGAAGCACCTTGATGTCTCTTTGCACTTCCGGGGTCTGAAATTTGCGGCCGATCAGCCGTTTGACGGCAAAAACCGTATTTTCCGGGTTGGTGATGGCCTGGCGCTTGGCGATCTGCCCGACAAGGCGCTCTCCGCTTTCTGAAATCGCCACAATCGATGGCGTGGTCCGGCCGCCTTCGGCATTGGTCAATACTTTGGCTTCGCCCCCTTCCATGATGGCCACGCAGGAGTTGGTGGTTCCTAAATCAATTCCAATAATTTTGCCCATGGGTAATCCTCCTTGAATATATAAAAGAAAATATCTTTAACAGTATGTGTTGCAGCCGGAACCATGCGATGCTCCGGCTGCCGGATGTTATTCGGTTTTGCCGGGTCCTTTGGAAACCACCACCATGGAAGGCCGCAAAAGCCTGTCGTGAAGCATGTAGCCTTTCTGAAACTCACGGATGATGGTGTTTTCAGGGTGCAGATCCGACGCTTCCTGCATCATGGCCTGGTGAAAATTGGGGTCAAAGGGTTTTCCTACAGCTTCGATGAGTTTGACTGAAAATTTTTCAAAAATCTTGAGCAGTGCCTTCAGGGTCATCTCAACACCCTCGATCACGCATCCGACTTCATTCTTTTCGCCGCTGGTGGATTGGATGGCGCGTTCCAGATTATCCACGACCGAAAGCAGTTCCATGAAGCAGCAGTTCGTTGGCGTATTTTCTGAAATCATCGGCTTCCCTGAACGAACGTTTCTTGAAATTCTCAAAATCGGCGGATACCCTGAGCAAACGCTCATAATGCTGCCTGGACTCCTGCTCGGCTGTTTCACATCGCTTTTCCAATTCCTTCACAGGATCGGAAACGAGCTTCAATTTCAAGAGATTGTTCATCAGCAGGGGGTTTGGGGGTATCTGCTTCGGGAGAAGATTTTTCAGTTTTTTTTTGAGAGGAATGGGTTTTGCTCATGTGCCAGAAGGATCTCCTTCAATTCATTTTAAAATTCTATCTGATTTTGTCTCATGACTGCCTGATGATGATTCGGTTGACTGAAAAATAATACTGGTACGACTGATGTCAAGACCAGTTCGGAAAGACAATTTGCATATTTATTCAATCGATCATACGGCCAGTTCCAGGTTTTTTCCGGCAAATTCCCAGTTGACAAGATGATCCATGATATGCCCGGATATAGTCAGTCCGGCGATTCTGGTAGTCCAGATAATAGGCATGTTCCCATACGTCAATCGTTAAAAGAGGAACCCATCCCGTGGTAATCGGTGTGTCGGCATTGCCGGTGTCGATCACCTTTAATTGGTTGCCGTCTTTTACCAGCCAGGTCCAGCCGCTGCCAAACTGGGCCGCGGCGGATTCTGAAAATAATTTTGACAAAAGCATCGAAATCCTCCAAAAGATTGTTCGATGGCCTGGAGGATTTTGCCCTGGGGCTTTGCCGCCGCCATTTGGCTTCATGCATTGCCAGTAAAAATCATGATTAAAGAGCTGGGCCGCATTGTTGTAAGTGGGAACAAGCTCTTTAATTCCGTATGATTTTTGAACGATTTCCTTTAGCGGCAATTTCTCCAGTTTTGTTCCGGCAATCAGTTTCAGGGTGTTGGCTGCATATGCCTGATGGTGCTTGCCGTAATGAAATTCGATGGTGCGGGAAGAAATGTAGGGTTCCAGGGCGTCTTACTGATAGGGAAGGGGGGGCAACCCCGATGAAGGCTTTGCGGTTTCCGACTGGCGTGAACAGCCGATTCCAGTCAGTTGTACCATGGCCAAATGCACTCAGATAAAACGATGTCTTGAAAAAATCGCGTCTGTCCATTTTTCATGCCTCCTCTCTGGATTGTGTCGGGATGTTTCATGACTGCACGGGGAAAACAGTTTCACAGTCTCGGATTTCGGATTTTGATATTCGGATTTATTCTGGACGGGCAGTCCAGTCAGGCGCTTGGCCAGGGGATATCTCCTGCCGTATCCAAAGGCTTTGGATGTGACTTTGAGGCCGGGGGCCGCCTGGTTGCGCTTGTATTCATTGCGGTCGATCCGGGAAAGGATATCCCTGACCAGGGCCGGGTCAAATCCCATGCGGACGATGTCGTCAAAAGACTTTAGATCTTCGATGCTGGCCTTGAGGATGGCGTCCAGAACCTCATAAGGCGGCAGATCGTCCTGATCGGTCTGGCCGGGCTTGAGTTCGGCCGAAGGCGCTTTTTCCAGAATGCGCTCGGGAATGACGGGATTGCTGGGCATTGATATAACGGGAAAGGTCGTAGACCAGGGTCTTGGGAACGTCCGAAATCACCGCAAGCCCGCCGTTCATGTCGCCGTAAAGCGTGCAGTAGCCAACGGCCAGCTCGGATTTGTTCCCGGTGGAAAGCACCAGGCTGCCGTTCATGTTTGAAATGGCCATCAGCAGGGTTCCCCGGATTCTGGCCTGAATGTTCTGTTCGGCAATTCCCGGCGCATCGGTATTGAAACCGGGGGACAGGACGGCCGTAAATTCCCTGAAAATGCCGTCGATGGGAATGGTGGTCAGTTCGATGTCAAGCCGTCGGCAGAGCTCGGCGGTATCCGCGTAATTATCCGCTGAGGTGTATGGCGATGGCATGAATACGGCCGAAACGTTTTCCCTGCCAAGGGCCATTTTTGCGATCACCAGGGTCAGCGCGGAGTCGATTCCGCCGCTCAGACCCACGACCGTCCGGGAAAATCCGCATTTTTTAACATAATCCCGGGTGCCGGTTACAAGGGCCTTTAATACTGAGGCGGTCAGGGATTCTGAAACCGGATGCATTTCCCGGATGCCGGGGAATATCCAGATCCACCGCCACCAGATCTTCTTCAAAATCCGCTGCCTGGGCGATTTTTTCACCGCAGGCGTCAAACGCCATGCTGGATCCGTCGAACAAAATGCTGTCATTGCCACCTACCTGATTGGCATATATCAGGGAAACGCCGTATTTTCCGGCAATGGATCCCAGCATGTGGGCTCTGAAATCCGATTTTCCTGCATGGTAAACCGAGGCGGAAAGATTGATGAGCAGTATCCGCCCCGTCCTGAACCAGAAGTGCCACCGGATCGATGGGATAAATGCGTTTTTGAATAATATCCTTGATCGTTCCAGGCGTCTTCACAGATGGTCAGTCCGATCTTTCGGCCTTTATAGGCAAAACACCCGACTTTCTTTGCCGGGTTCAAAATACCGTCTTTCATCAAACACGTCATAGGTCGGGAGCAATCTTTTTCGTACCTTGTGAAGTATCCGGCCATCTTCAAACAGAGCTGCGGCATTAAAGAGCGGGTTTCCCTGATCCGCGGGATTTTTTTCCACAAATCCGCAGATCACCCCGATTCCCTTTATCTGTTTCCATGACGTATTGCAGGGCATCAAGATTGGACTGGATAAAATCCGGTCTTCTCCAGAAGATCGCGGGGAGGATATCCCGGAATCACCAGTTCGGAAAAGACGATCAGATCGCAATTGAGGGCTCTGGCCTTTTCCGAGTAGCGGATGATGCGACTGCAGTTGTGTGAAAAATCTCCGATAACCGGATTGATCTGAGCAATGGCGATTTTCATTTCCACCCTGATAGAACACCCTATAAAAATTGGATAAATGGTTTCTCAAATTTTACGGATCAGGCGGCGAAGCCACAGGTTCCCTTCCAGAACGGCGACATGGCCCGCAGACGATCGATGATGGGCGGAAGCTTTTCAATGATCAAATCAATTTCCGGTTCGGTATTGTAAATGCTGAGGCTGAAACGGATGGTTCCGTGCGCAGCGGTAAACGGAACGCCCATGGCGCGAAGGACGTGCGATGGCTCCAGGGACCCGGAAGTGCAGGCGGATCCGGATGAAGCGCAGATGCCGAATTCATTCATCATCAGCAGAATCGACTCTCCTTCAACGAATTCAAAGGCGATGCTGGACGTATTGGGAAGCCGGTTGTCCGTATCGCCATTAACAAAGGCATTGGGAATCTTCTGGACAAGCTGGGTTTCCAGCTTGTCCCTCAGAAACTTGACGCGGGTATTTTCTTCGGCCATGTGTTCGGCCACAAAGTCGCTGGCCCTGCCAAGGCCGATAATGGAGGCCACGTTTTCGGTGCCGCCCCGCCTGCCTTTTTCCTGATGACCGCCGATCAGAAAGGGAGAAAATTTGGTGCCTTTTCTCACATACAGGGCGCCGATGCCTTTTGGCGCATGAAGCTTGTGGCCGGACAGCGACAGCAAGTCAATCCGTGGTTTTTTGGACGTCAATAGGGACTTTACCCACGGCCTGAACCGCATCGGTATGAAAAATAACGTCCCCTTTCCGACAGAATTCCGGCTATCTCATCAATGGGGAAAATCACGCCGGTTTCGTTATTGGCCCACATGAAGCTGGCAATGGCTGTATCATCGGTCAGATGGCGGGTCAAGATAATCCATATCGAGTCGGCCCTTGGCGTCAACCGGAACGAAAGTAACCCGATAGCCGGTTTTGGCAAGGTATTCGCAGAGATTTTTAATCGCCGGATGCTCGACCCGGGAGGTGATGATATGCTTTTTGTCCGGGTTGGATCGAAGGGCCGCCGTGATGGCGGTACTGTCGCTTTCCGTGCCGCAACTGGTGAAAACGATTTCATCCGGGGATGCGCCCAGAAGATTGGCCAGTTTTGCCCTGGCGTCATTGATCCTGCGGCCCACGGTTCCCCCGAATGTGTGCATGCTGGAAGGATTTCCGTAATATTCGGTAAAATAGGGAAGCATGGCCTCGACCACTTCGGGAGCGACCCGCGTGGTGGCGTTGTTGTCAAAATAAAGCGGGTTCATAGGGTTACCTCCTCAACCATGAGTTCGGGCGTTACCAGTTCGCGAAGTTTGGCTTCAACATAATTCTTGAGCGTAATCTGTGATTTCTTGCAGGTTGCGCAGGTGCCCCGAAGCCGGACCTGTACGATGTTTCCGGAAACATCGATCAGCTCGATATCGCCGCCATCCTTGTTTAATGCGGGTTTAATTTCGCGTTCCAGGGTCTGCTCGATCAGCTTGATTTTCTGAAGATTGGTCAGTAGCGGTGATTTTTTTCGGGCCGGTGCTTCTTCTTTTCCCAGAACCGTATTGATGATTTCCTGAATCTTTTCATGGCAGTTTCCGCACCCGCCGCCTGCCTTGACATAATCCGTGACCTGCTCGATGGTGGTCAAATGGTTTTCACGCACAGTGCGCTCAATTTGAACGTCGGTAACGCCGAAACACTCACAGACAATATTTCCCTCAATCTTTTTTTCGGTGCTTCCGCGATAGCAGGTAATTGCTTTTTCCAGGGCGTCCCGGCCCATGACCGAGCAGTGCATTTTTTCTTTGGGCAATCCGCCAAGATATTCGGCAATGTTTTCATTGGTGATTGTTTCGGCCTCTTCCAGTGTCTTGCCGATCAGCATTTCGGTCAGGGCGGAAGAAGAGGCTATGGCGCTTGCACAGCCGAATGTCTTGAATTTGGCTTCCTTGATCCGCTGCTGCTCATCCAGTTTAAAATACAGGGTCAGGGCATCTCCGCAAGCCAGTGATCCGACCTCTCCAACCCCGTCCGGACTCTCAATTTCTCCGACATTCCGGGGATTGAGAAAATGATCTTTTACTTTATCCGTATATTCCCACATAGCTGCCTCCTGATATGACGATCCCGTTAAATAAAAAACGTTGATTTTTCTCCCCTGAAAAGGTGATAAACAATAAGAACGATTTTGACGAAAGTCCACCATAAATTGTCTGAACGGAAACTCCGTTCAGACAAAATCCGAATATCGAAATCCGAAACGATTTAAAATTCCAATATCAGAATGACTTGAAGTATCAGTTTGGCAAAACACAGTTTTGATCATTGTTTCGAATTTCGTGCTTCGAAATTATAATTTAAACAGGCCCTAAATAGTAAACCTGATGACAAAGGTCAAGAAAGGAGGTAAGGCGCTATGAAAACCAGAAGAGCGATGCTGTCCGGGACATGGTATTCGGGCACGGCTGAGGGGTGCCGGCAGGAGATTGAATATTTTATCAAAAACTCAACTGTATTGCCTGACCCATCCTATCCGGTTGTCGGCGGAATTGTCCCTCACGCAGGCTGGTATTATTCCGGAAACGTTGCCTGCGATGTTATCCGTTTGCTTAGCAGCGAGGTTTCTTCGCCGGATGCCCTGGTGATTTTTGGAACCCATTTGTATCCAGAGGCACCCATAACCATCATGAAAGAAGGTGCCTGGGAAACCCCTTTGGGGAATATCGCCATTCATGAGCCCCTTGCCAGGGAGCTGTTGCTGCAGGCCCCTTTTGAGATCGAAGCGTCCGATGACGATGCTCCGGATAACACTATTGAGGTTCAGCTCCCTTTTATCAAGTATTTTCTCAACAATATTAAAATTGTTCCCATTGGGGCACCGCCTTCCCTAAAATCGCTGGAGATGGGAAAGACAGTGGCAGATGTGGCACGAAAAATGGGATTAAACATCCTTGTCATAGGTTCAACTGATTTAACGCATTATGGACCCAATTACGGCTTTACTCCGAAGGGCCGGGGCAAGGCAGCCCTGCAGTGGGTCCGCGAGATAAATGATCGCAGCGTCATTGCAGCGATCTTGTCCATGGATCCGCTGAGTATTATTCGAGATGCTCAACAAAAGCACAACGCCTGCTGCTCGGGGGCTGCCGCCGCAGCGCTGTCTGCGGGGATGGCTTTGGGGGCGGTTCGATCCAAACTGGTGACTTATGCAACCAGCCATGATAAAAGCCCTGGAGAAAGTTTTGTGGGATATGCCGGCATTGTATTTTAATTGATTTTATCGTGATTCTATATTACGAACCCTTTAAATAAATAGCCTTATCGGGCCCGAGGGCCGCATTTTCCGAAATATTATTCAAATCAAGTAGCTGTTAAGGGGGAACATAATGAAAGTACTGGTCAGTGATAATCTGGGTGAAATCGGCATTGAAATGTTTCAAAAGGCTGAGGGGATTGAAGTGGATGTCAAGACAGGGCTGGCTCCGGATGAGCTTAAAAGCATCATCTCTCAGTATGACGCACTGGTGATTCGAAGCGCCACCAAAGTAACCGCGGAGATTATAAAGGCGGGAGTCAACCTGAAGGTTGTGGGACGCGCCGGCATCGGACTGGACAATGTCGATATTCCGGCGGCAACCAAGCAGGGCGTCATCGTGATGAACACGCCGGGCGGAAACGTGGTGACTACCGCCGAACATGCCATTTCCATGATGCTTTCACTGACCCGGAACATCCCACAGGGAACCGCATCCCTGAAAGCTGGAAAATGGGATAAAAAGAACCTTCAGGGAAGGGAGATCTTTAATAAAGTCCTGGGGGTCATCGGCTTCGGCAAAATCGGATCGATTGTGGCGGATCGGGCCAGGGGGCTTAAAATGCGGGTTATTGTCTATGATCCTTTTGTCACCCGGGACCTGATTGAAAAAGCCGGCTTTGAATGCGTTTCCCTGGAAACCCTGTATTCACTTTCCGATTACATTACCGTTCATGTGCCCAAATTGAAAGACACCATCGGGTTTTTGAACAAATCCGCTTTCAGCCGGATGAAAGACGGGGTTATGATCATCAATTGCGCCCGCGGCGGTATCGTGGAGGAATCGGATCTGGTCGAGGCCATCAAATCCGGTAAAGTCGGCGGCGCCGCCTTGGACGTTTTTGCAACGGAACCTCCCGGTCAATCCCCCTTGTTTGAGCTGGACCGTGTGATCGGAACCCCGCATCTGGGCGCCTCCACCCAGGAAGCGCAGACCAATGTGGCGGTTGCCATTGCCGAGCAGATCATCGATTATTTAAAGAACGGCACCATTCGAAACGCGGTCAACGTTCCCTCCATCACCGGAGAACTGCTGGTAAAACTGGGGCCATTCCTCTCCCTGGCCGATCAGATCGGAAAACTTCAGTCCCAGCTCATTCACGGGCCGCTTAAGGAAGTCATCATCGAGTTTGCGGGAGATTTTCTGGGACTGGATCTGACCCCGGTTTCAACCGCTGTTCTCAGAGGGATTCTGATGGCCGCGGTCAAGGACGATGTTAATTTTGTAAATGCCCGCGTCATCGCCAAGGAGCGCGGCATCAAGGTCACGGAAACTGTAAGCCTTGAGTCCGAGGATTATCTCAATTTGATTACCGTAAAAGCCATCACCTCCGATATGACCAATACGGTTGCAGGCACTCTTTTCGGTAAAAGAGAATCCCGTATTGTCCGCATCAACACATTCAGGCTGGAAATGATTCCGATCGGTCATCTGGCTTTGATTTACAATATCGACAAGCCGGGCTCCATCGGCGAGATCGGAACCTGTCTGGGAAAACACAACATCAACATCGGCCGGATGCAGGTCGGGCAGGAAGAGGAAGGAAACCGCAATATCATCTTCCTGTGCACCGATACCCCCATACCCGATGATGTGATTCATAAACTGCGGTCTCTGCCTTCGGTCAAAATGGCGATTCCTCTGGAGTTCTAATTGGATCCATAAGGTCAGGCCATAAAGGCTGTGCTCATAACCGTTCATCAGGAGAATTATCATGCCGGAAATAACGACAGAAAGAGGCGATTCCGCCAAAGAAAAATCCTCTTCCAAGCTGCCGATAATTACCTTTTCCACATTTATCGTCTCACTGAATGCCGCTGTCCTGTCTAATCTGGGTATCATCGATGAGCCTGGTACTGGCAAGCGGACCCGGAATCTGCCTCTGGCAAAACAGACGATTGACGTTCTGGCCATGCTCGAAGAAAAAACCCGCGGCAATCTGACTCAGGACGAGGCCACCATGCTGCAAAGTGTCCTGTACGATTTAAGGATAATCTACGTCAGGGAATTGGGTTAAGGAATCTTGCAAGCGTTGACATCAAGGGAAGTTGAATTATCTTGAGACTCGATGCTGAAGATGTATGGTGAACGCTCGGCATTACCGGGTTTATGTCATATTTTGTTAGTTACTATCCGGTAACATAAAATATATTGATGGAGGCGATTATGCGTGTTCAACACGGTGGTTTTAATAAGCGTCGGTTTTCCGGCTTTTTCCTGGGAACTGTTCTGATCGGACTGGTATACCTTCTGGGTACTTCTATTTGCTCGGAAGCCAAAACCGGCGATGTGGTAATGGTCCCGGAGAGCTTCAGCTCCCTTGCGGAGATGGTCAGTCCGGCGGTTGTCAACGTTCGAACCGAAAAATCCATTCCGGGAGGCGGCAGGGTTTATCGGCATTTCAATCAGAATCCATTTGGAAATGACGACCGGTTCAATGATTTTTTTGAAAAGTTTTTTGGCGAACAGATCCCGAAAGACCATAAGGAACGCAGCCTGGGCTCCGGTTTCATCATCGACAAGGACGGTTTTATCGTCACCAACAACCATGTGGTTGAAAATTCGGAAAAGATAAAGGTCAAGCTCAAGGATGGAAAAGAATACACTGCCGAAATCATCGGCAGAGATCCTTCAACCGATCTGGCCCTCATCAAGGTGCCTTCCGGGAACGATCTGCCGGTGATTGCCCTGGGGGATTCGAACAGCCTGAAAGTCGGTCAGTGGGTCGTGGCCATCGGCAGTCCCTTCGGGCTGGAGCAGACGGTTACGGCAGGTATTTTAAGCGCCAAAGGCCGGGTGATCGGCTCGGGTCCCTATGACAGTTTTCTGCAGACAGATGCCTCCATCAACCCCGGCAACAGCGGCGGGCCCTTGATTGATATGCAGGGGCAGGTCGTGGGGATCAACACCGCCATCCTCGCCAGCGGCCAGGGAATCGGTTTTGCCATTCCGATCAATCTGGCCAGGGGCATTATCGAGCAGCTAAAGAGCAAGGGAGAGGTAACGCGTGGATGGCTTGGGGTTGTCATCTCGGATATCAACGATGATGTGGCGGAATACTACGGCATTCTGGATAAAAAAGGCGCCATGGTCATGGAAGTTGTCAAGGGGGACCCGGCGGATCTGGCCGGGATTCAGGCAAACGACATCATCATTGAAGTCAACGACCGCAAGGTGGAAAGCAGCAGGGATCTGACCAATATGATCGCCGGTATCTCCGTGGGCGAAAAGGTCAAAATACAGGTTCTGAGAAACAACAAGAAACAGAATTTTACGGTGGCGATCGCCAAACGTCCCGAAGAAAGCAAGATGGCCTCCAAAAGCCCGGATAAGGGCCGCGAAGATGAGCTGGGAATCCGGGTAACGAATCTGACGCCGGAGATCGCCCAGCGGCTGAATCTGTCTCCGTCCGAAGGTGTTCTGGTCGAGCATGTCGAGCCGGACAGCAAGGCAGCGGAAGCCGGTGTTCAGTCCGGGGACGTGATCAAGGAGATCAACCATCAAGCGATCAAATCCGCAAAGGATTATGCGTCCCAGATGTCCAGACTGAAAAAAAACGAAGCCGTGCAGATGTTTATCTGGCGGATGAACGCCGGTTTCGTGGTTGTCAAGATGATCAAATAAGGCATAAAGATCGATATCAGAAGACAGGCGGACAGATGGCGGATCAGCCATCTGTCCTCACACACTCACATACCCCCCACAGACGCTCAAAAGACAATCATGATCGCAGAAATATTGGCGACCGGAGATGAAATCCGGTCCGGCACGCTTGTTGACAGCAATTCGGCGTATATTGCCCAGAAACTGGAAGAAACCGGCATTGCGGTTATCCGGCATCATTCCGTTGGCGACGATGTTCCGCTCATGGTCTCCGTGATTCAGGAAATTGCATCCCGCGCAGATGTTTGCATTGTCACCGGCGGGCTTGGCCCGACTTCGGATGACCTTACCGCCGATGCTGCGGCCATGGCCGCAGGGGTATCGCTGGTTCAGAATCCCGAGGCGCTGGAGATCGTTGAAGCCTTTTTCAGGTCCTTTCACCGTCCGATCACCGCCTCCAATATCAAGCAGTCCTATCTTCCCGAAGGCTCAACCTGTCTGGCGAATCCCATTGGAACAGCGCCGGGATTCATGATGAAGCTGGGGAAATGCCTGTTTTTTTTCCTGCCAGGCGTTCCTGCTGAAATGCGCCGAATGCTTTCCGAGTCCGTGCTTCCCCGAATCGAAGCGCTTCAGGGAGGGGATAGGCAGTTTTGCCGGGTCAAAACCCTTACCACGTTTGGCCTGACCGAATCGCTGACCGGTGAACGGCTGAAAGATTTTTCCAGGTATTTTCCCGGAGATTCAACTGGGATTTCGCGCCAAATTTCCTGAAATTCAGGTCAAGTTCTATATTCGCGGAACCGATGCCGATCAGGTGGATGCGCTGATTCGCAGCGCAACCGGCTGGGTTTCGGAGAAACTTGGCCATAAGCTTATTTCTCCGGACGGGGAATCCATGGAAGCCGTCGTGGGCCGCCTGCTTAATCAAAAAAAATCAACCATCGCCGTTGCCGAAAGCTGCACGGGCGGGCTGATTGCTCACTGGCTGACCAATGTTGCCGGAAGCTCCGACTATTTTCTTTACTCCGGCGTGGTGTATGCCAACCAGGCCAAGGCGGCGCTGCTGGGGGTTTCTCAGGATACCCTGAACCGGCATGGTGCGGTTCATGAAGAAACCGTTCGGGAAATGGCGCAGAAGGTTCGGCACATCACCGGCGCCACTTACGGCCTATCCACCAGCGGCATTGCCGGGCCGGGAGGCGGAACCGATGAAAAACCCGTGGGCACGGTCTGCATCGGCCTGGCCACTCCAGGAGATGTCCGCGCATACCGGTTCCAGTACCGGTTCAGAAACCGGGAAATGAACAAGCAGATTTTCGCCATGACGGCCCTGGACCTGCTGCGCCGGGAGCTTATGGACGTCAAACCGGTGGACCGGACATGATCGGGATTTCTGGCATATGGCTTGTTGTGGCTGATCGGCACCTATATTCTCCTGTCGCTGATCCTGACCTACCTGGTTCAGGAGTATCCCCGAAAACCGGTCACCGACCAACCCGACTGGGGAAAGGTTTTCGACACAAGGATTCCGGCCATTGACGGCGGCTCCCTTGAAGTCTGGCGCATCGAGCCGGACGCGCCGTCCCGGGGAACGGTGGTTCTGGCCCATGGATGGAGCCGGAACCGGAACCGGATGGTCGGCAGGGCCAGGGTGTTCGGCAGGATGGGCTTTACGACGATTCTGCACAGCGCCCGGGACCATGGCAATTCAAGCCCACGGAGATTCATGAATGCAATGAGATTCTCCGAAGATATCGAGGCAGTTCTCAACTGGGTGGGAAGCCCCGTGATTCTTTATGGCCATTCAGCCGGCGCTGCGGGATCTATCCTTGCCACTGCCCGGAACGCTCATCGCATTCAGCTTCTGTTTCTTGAAGGATGCTATGCATACACCAAGGAAGCGCTTTTAAGCCTTTACCGGTGGTTCAATCGCTATATCGGCGCCTGTTTTGGACCGGCCATCATTTTCTGGATGGATTTCTTTTATCGAAGCGACATCAACCTGACAAGTCCGGCCCTGATCGCGCCCGAGATCACGATGCCGGTCATGGTAATTCACGGAGAAAACGATCAGCGCTTTCCGGTTGCCTACGCCCTTACCCTGAAAAACAGTTTCAAGCCCGGCCAAGCCGCACTGTATGTGGCTCCGGGCGCCGGGCACAGCGGCTCCAGCCAGACGCCGGGATATGCGCCCGCCATTAAAGAATTTCTGGACCGGCATTATGATGTTGTCGGTTGAAATTTGAAGCAATAAATTCAGCTCCTCTCCCCAACATCAAAAATCCCCGCTCTCTTGATTGAGATCGGGGATTTTTATTTTGCAAACCTTTGCAACCAGGCGCGCCCTTGATCGTTTACCCATAACGTGCTACTGAAAAACAAATTCCAAATTTCTGAACCGATGGCGAAACATCCGTTAAACTTTATCCAGCTTTATGTTTTCTGCCAGGTTAATAATAACAGGAGATAAATATGAAGATTATCAATTTGATCGGAAGCCCTCACGGGGCAAAAGGCAATACCACCAGGCTGCTTCGGATTGTATCAGAAGGCGCCGAGTCGCTGGGAGCGACCATGGAGACCATTTTTCTGACAGGCAGAAACGTGCTGCCCTGCCTGGGCTGTGATGCCTGTCACAAGACGGGAAAATGCGTTCAGAAGGACGAATTTGAAGGCATTCAACAGAAAATCCTGGGTGCGGATGGGTTGATCCTGGGAAGCCCGAATTACATTTTCCAGGTCAGCGCGCAGATGAAAGCGTTCATGGACCGCTGCTGCCGGGCAATTCACTGCCTGTCCTTCGAGGGCAAATACGGCGCTTCCGTGGTTACATCCGGCGGCGGCGATGAAGAACCCATTGCCGAATACATGAATCATTTCATGATGATTACCGGCATCCGGCCGGTCGGCGCAGTATGGGCGACCATGGGGGCTATCGATGCAGAGACGTTCCCGGAAGATATTCGAAAGTCGGCGTTTGAACTGGGGAAAAACCTCGTCTTGTCATGGAAAGAAAAGGCGGTTTCTCCCGAAAATGAAACGACGATTTCAGCATTTAAAGAAAGAATGCGTTCGCTGATGTTATGGCGAAAAGAAGAATGGCCTTATGAATACCGTTACTGGAAAGAGCATCGGGGGCTGGAATGATTCATGCGGGGGCGTCAAAATCATCGATCAGGAGAAGATAAATGAATGTTCAAAAGGTAATGGTTATGGGATCCGGCCTCATGGGAAGCGGGATTGCCCAGGCCGGCATTGAGGTGATATTAAGCGATGTATCCACGGAAGCACTGGACAGGGCCATGAAGACGATCTCCTGGTCGGTTGGGAAATTCGCCGAAAAAGGCAGGATTTCCGAAGACAGGGAAACCGTGATGAAGCGGATTACCGCAACCGGCGATAACACTGCCGGAAAAGATGCGGACCTGGTCATTGAAGCCATTTTCGAGAACATGGAACTCAAACAGGAAATATTCAAAAAACTCGATCAGGTCTGCGGGCCGCAGACATTGATCGCCAGCAACACTTCTTCTATTCCCATCACGGAACTGGCGGCCGTGACCCTGCGACCCCAGATTCTATCCGCCCCTTCTGCTCAGGCGCAAAGTCAAGGCAGGCCATCTTGGCCGGAAAACCGGGAAGGGATGGTAGACGTACAACGAAGACGGAACCCGGAACGCATAAGGAAAAATGAAATGGGGCATTTCAAGGTCAACCAGAAAGACATTTTCTTCATATTGAAGGAACAGCTCAATTACGGTCGTCTCTGCACCCTGGACCGTTACCGGGATCTGAATGAAAAGACCCTGGATCTGATGGTCAGCGAAGCCATCGGCTTTGCCAGGAGAGTTCTGGATCCCCTGAATGAAATCGGGGAAAGCCGCGGCGTGACATTTGACAAGGGCAGGGTTTTCTGCCCGCCGGAATTTCAAAAAGCCTTCAGGCAATATGGAGCGGACGGCTGGACAGCCGCTGCCAGGGATCCCGAATACGGCGGCCAGGGCTTTCCCCACATGATGCGTATCATTATCAACGACATGATGTATGGGGCCTGTCAGTCCTTCAACATGGCCCCGAGCTTGACCCACGGCGCGGCCCATCTGATCGAAAGTTTCGGCAGCGAAGACCTCAAGCGCCGGTTTGTCCCCAGCATGTTCGCCGGTGAATGGGCCGGCACGATGTGTCTGACCGAATCCAATGCCGGTTCCAATCTTGCCGATATCCAGACGATCGCGTACCGTCAAGGGGACCATTTCAAGATCAGGGGAACGAAAATCTTTATCTCCTGGGGGGAACACGACCTGACGGACAACATCATTCATCTGGTGCTGGCGCGGATTGATGGCGCGCCCGATGGGGTCAGGGGGATTTCCCTTTTTGTCGTTCCCAAGATTCGAGTCAATGCAGATGGTACTCTCGGAGAGCCAAACGATGTGGTCTGCGGATCGATTGAAGAAAAACTCGGGTTGCATGGCTCTCCGACCGCGGTGCTGAATTTCGGCGCCGCCGACGGGTGCATCGGCTACCTCTGCGGCAGGGAGAACAACGGCCTGGCCCACATGTTCCAGATGATGAACGCCGCCAGAATCAATACGGGCGTCAGCGGCATGACCCTTGCCGGCACAGCCTACCGAAACGCCTTGGAATATACTCGGGAGCGCGTTCAGGGAAGGGATATCGCCCGGAGAAAAGAGGGCAACGTCGCCATCATAGATCACCCGGATGTGCGGCGCATGCTGCTGTGGATGAAGGCCATGGTGGATGGTATGCGCTCCCTGATCTACACTGGCGCGTACTGGGCGGAGCTGGCCCTTGAGATGCCGGACGGAACAGAAAAGGGCCGATATCAGGACCTGGTGGATTTTACGACCCCCATCATCAAGGCCTACTGCTCGGACATGGGATTCCGAGTATGCGAAACCGCCATTCAGTGCCTTGGCGGATATGGATTCTGCAAGGACTACCCGCTGGAGCAATACCTGCGGGATGCCAAGATCATGTCGCTGTACGAGGGAACAAACGGGGTCCAGTCCATGGATTTGATGGGCCGGAAAATGACGATCGGAACGGTGCGCCCGCTACGGACTGGAATGCATCTGCGGCGGCGGGGGACTTGGCATCGCCGCTGTTCTGGAAAACAAATTTAGATTGATGAATTTAATTCCCCTTTTCAAAGAATTCGAGGAGGCAGTCGGCCTTGTGGAAACTGACGGCAATGTCCGTGTCCCGATCCTTACCGGCGCGGGCGGGAAGTGGAAGCTTAGGGGTAGTGCAACGGTTCGAAGCAGTCAAGACTGCAAGGAAGGCTTTAGCGCCTTTTTGGAAAAGCGGAAACCTGTTTTTACCGGCAGATAAACGGGGTTTTCGATGAACAACTTGTTCAAAACCCGCAGGTTCCTGCAATCTTTGCTTTGAAGCGATGCTAAAAGTCAAACCGCTTCACTTTGCGTATGCGTCGAACATCGGCTTGAGCCGGTCCTTGTCGGATTCGATTTGATCGTGGGGGACAACGCGCAGCAGCTCCTCCAGCGTCGTAACGCCGGCAAGAACCCTTCTGAAGCCGTCTTCCAGCAAAGTTGCTCGCACCCGGGGACCAAATACCATTTGCCGCAGCATGAGCGCTGTCCGGTTTGCGGTTTAATTCCAACATTTCCTCGCGGATCGGTATCCAGAGCTCAATAATGGGCCGTCTGCCGCTGTATCCGGAATAATTACAGGCGGCACATCCCTTGCCTTTCATCAGGGCCAGTCTCAGGGTGGAAGGAAGGCCGAATTCCTCCAGTATCTGCGGCGAAGGAGTATGCGGGACAGCGCATTCGTGACAAATCTGGCGAACCAGGCGCTGGGAAAGAACGCAGCGAAGTGTCGATGAAATAATGCCTGCTTCGATGCCGATGTCGAAAAGGCGGGTGACTGACGCGGGTGGAATCATTGGCATGAAAGGCACCGAGTACGGTACGCCCGGACATGGCCGCACGGAAGGCGACCAACGCTGTTTCCGTGTCGCGGATATCACCGATCAGGATGTTGTCCGGGTCCTGGCTGAGAAAAGAGGAAAGCAATTTATCAAAGGTGTTGCCGATAATTTCGTTGACTTCCGTCTGGGTGATACCTTCAAGCGTAAATTCTATTGGATCTTCAACTGTCAGGGTTTTCGATTCCGGGGTAATGATTTTTGAAAGCATGGCATGAAGCGTGGAAGATTTGCCGGAATCGGTCGGTCCGGTAACTAGAAAAATCCCTGCCGGCTTGTTCAGAGCACGGTTTAACTCCCTGATCTGATCCGGAAAATATCCAAGATTCTCTATAGATTTGACTTTGGCGCTCTTGTCGAACAGGTGAATGACCACGTTTTCGCCATACTGGGCAGGAAGCGTCGAAACGTGAAGGTCGATGCGCCGGACCCCGTCGGCCTTTATTGTTTTTATTGAAAAACTGCCTTCCTGCGACCGGTTGCGTTCGGCAATATCCATATCACAGAGGGTCTTGATCCTTGAAATGATCTGTTGGCTGCCGGCATTGATCATTTCCTTGTCTTCCCCCATTTCAAGCGTCTGAAGCAAACCATCAATCCGATAGCGGACGGCCACGGCTTTTTCCATGGATTCGACATGGATATCTCTGGCTCCCTTGGAAATACCCAGAAAAAGCAGTTTTTTGACCAGTCGGTCGAAATTGGTGCTGGTAACATCGCCGACAGCTTTTGGTCTGGCAATATCCCGGGATGCATCTTCAAAAATTTCGATGGAAGGAGCCGACTTCGAAACGGTTGATGGATTTTCGTTATTGAAAAGTTGTTGCATGGCGGCAACGATATCGCGCTCGTTGGCAATAACAGGAATGATCCGGAAATTCGTGAAGTTTTCGATCTGCTTCAATTCGTTCCGCGGCAGGGGGAATGCCATGGCAACCGTGATATTTTGACCGTCCGAAGCAACGGGGACGATCTTGTGCCTTTTAGCGAAATTGGGGGTTAAAATTCGTGCCAGATCCGGGTCAAGATTAAACCGGGCAATATCCATATACGGAAGATCATATTGGCTGGCAATGGCCCGCGCCAGTTGTTCATCGCTCACCAGATTCAGCCTGAGCAATGCCTTTTCGAGCGGTATCCGGTCCAACTGACTCAGCTTGGTGGCATCGTTCAGTTCGGATTCATCGATCAAATTGTTTTTGATCAGAATATCGCCTATTTTCTGTCTCTTGTTAGTTCGATCAAGAAGCAGTTCAAGGTCTTCAGAACGCAGAACGCCCATCTGGCAAAGAATCTGTCCCAATGGCACTTCCGGAGTCGATAACTGTTTGACAAGCGCATCCTGAATTTGTCCGGCAGTGACGAGTTTGTTCTGGAGCAGCAGTTTGCCAAGTCTGACTTCGGCCATGACGATTCCTTCCTCATTGTATTTTTGAAAATTCAGTAGCACCTGCCTGGAATCGTGTCAAGAACAGTTTCTCTCCATCCCGTCCACTATCTGGCAGTATCGAAGGCCCTTTAAACCGCATCAAGGAGGTATCGGATTGTCCGGATGCTTCTTAGAACACGGCACCGGAACTTTGGGAGCCACACGATGTAATGTTGACAGTGCCATAATACATGCGATAATTATCATAAATCGCTCATCTGCTGCTTCTCTCCTTGAATTGTAGGGACAACTCATGGAAGTGTTTAGCAGAAGGCATTTCACAGGCAATCCCAACTTCCTCTGACCCTGCCCTGAGGACGGGATTTTTCAAGACAAACTAAAGGAGACACGATTATGGCACAGGTAATAACGGACAAAAGAGATGTGGAGTTTGTCCTTCACGAACAACTGGAAGTTGAAAAGCTGGCTAAACACGAACGCTTTGCCGAGTTCAATAAAAAAACAGTGGATATGATCATTTCCGAAGCCCGCAATCTGGCGGTCAAGGAAATGCTGCCCGTCCTGAAAATCGCCGACGAGGAAGGGTGCAAATTTGAAAACGGGGTGGTCAAGGCGCCGGAAGCGTTTCACCGGATATACGATCTTTTCAAGGAAGGCGAGTGGATCGCCCTGTGCGATGATCCCGAACTGGGCGGGCAGGGCATGCCGGCAGCCGTTGCCCAGGCGGTGAAAAATTATTTTTACGGGGCCAATTTCCCGTTTACCCTGACCATCCTGCTGTCTCACGGGGCCGGAAAACTGGTGGAGAAATTCGGCACGGAAAAACAAAAGAATCTGTTTTTGAAAAAAATGTACAACGGCGAATGGAGCGGAACCATGCTCCTGACCGAACCCCAGGCCGGCTCGGATGTGGGCGCGTTGACAACCACTGCCGTTAAAAACGCCGACGGCACGTATTCCCTAACCGGAAACAAAATATTCATCTCCAGCGGGGAGCATGACCTGGTGGAAAACATCATCCATCCGGTTCTGGCCCGGATCGAGGGCGCGCCTGCCGGAACCTCCGGCATTTCCCTGTTTCTGGCCCCCAAAATCTGGGTCAACGACGACGGCAGCCTGGGAGCATCCAACGATGTCGTCTGCACCGGCATTGAAGAAAAAATGGGCATTCACGGCAGCCCCACCTGTTCCTTGACGCTGGGCGGCAAGGGCCAGTGCCGGGGAACCCTGCTGGGCGAAGAAAACAAAGGCATGCGGGCCATGTTCGTCATGATGAACGAGGCACGCCTGGATGTGGGCATGCAGGCCCTGGGATGCGCGTCCGCATCGCTCCAGAATGCGCTGAACTACGCCAGGGAACGCGTCCAGGGCAGGCATCTTACGGCAAGCGGAAAGGACGCTCCCCCGGTTCCCATCATCCAGCACCCGGATGTGCGCCGGATGCTACTGAGCATGAAAGCCTATGTGGAAGGGAGCCGGAGCATCATCTATTACATCGGCTTTTGCGAGGACATGATCCGCGTCAGCAATGACCCGGCTGAAAAAGCCCGCTATCAGGGACTCATTGATCTGTTGATTCCCATTGCCAAGGGCTATGTCTCGGACAGGGCATTTGAGGTCTGCAGCCAGGGGGTTCAGATTTTCGGCGGATATGGGTATACCAAAGAATATCCCCAGGAGCAGCTTCTGCGGGATTGCAAGATCACCCATATTTACGAAGGCACGAACGGCATTCAGGCCATGGATCTTCTGGGAAGAAAACTGGGGCTCAACAAGGGACAGCCTTTCAGGGATCTGTTGGCGGAAATCCGGAAAACCGTTGAAGCCGCCAAAAATCTGAGCGGCCTTGAAGATCTGGCCGAAAAGGCAGAGGCGATTTCGGTGGAACTGGAAAAGGCCGCCGACTTTCATCGGCAGGATGGCCGCATCCGACAATACCATGACCGCTTTCTCCCATGCCTATACGTTCATGGATGTCACGGGCGATACGGTTACGGCATGGATGCTGCTTTGGCGGGCGGTTGTGGCTGCCAGGAAACTGCAGGCAGGCGCCAAGAGCAAGGATGCGGTATTCTACGAGGGGCAGATCGCAACTGCCCGGTTCTTTATCAACACGGTTCTTCCGGTGACCTTCGGAAAAATAAATGTGATTCTCACCTTGGACAGCACGGCAACCGATCTTGCCGAAGATGCCTTCGGCGGAAAATAAAGAAAAATCACCCCCCCCTTTTTTTTAGGAAAAGATCGCAACTAAACATCTTCCCCCTTTTCAAAGGGGGGGGGGATAAAGCAGTCATTTTGAAATTAATATGTTAAATTTGTTTCGAATTTCGGGTTTTGATATTCGGATTTTGCCTGAACGGACTTTCCGTTCAGGCACTCTATAAGGAGATTGGACGTAATGAAAGACGTAGTCATCGTTTCCGCCTGCCGCACCGCCATCGGCGCGTTCGGCGGCAGCCTGAAAGATTTGAACGGCGCAACGCTTGCCAGCATCACCATGAAAGAAGCCGTCAAACGGGCCAACATCTGATCCGGCCCTGATCGATGATGTGCGCTACGGGTGCTGCCTGGAACATCACGATACCCTGAACACGCACGCGCGTGGCCGCGCTCATGGCCGGCATTCCGGAAACCGTGACCGCCGCCACCATCAACCGGGTCTGCATTTCCGGCATGGAAGCCGTGGTTTCGGGCATGGCCATGATTCAGGCCGGCATGGCCGATATCATCCTGGCCGGCGGCGTGGAGCACATGTCCGGCGTTCCCTACACGGTTCCCGGAGCCCGCTGGGGATGCCGGCTTCAGGATCAGCAATTTGTCGATGCCATGATTCATGCCCTGCACTGCGGCTCCATGATCATGCCCCTGGATGCCACGGCGCCGCTGAATCTGGAAGAGGCCCCGGCCAAATTCTTTGCCGGAAAACCCTATATCATGGGACACACGGCCGAATTCGTGGCCCATCTTCACAACATCAGCCGCGAGGAAATGGATGAAGTGGCCTTAAGAAGCCACAACAACGCCGAGCGGGCCACACAGGACGGCTCATTTAAAGCGGAAATCGTTCCGGTTGAAGTTCCCCAGAGAAAAAAAGCGCCGATCATTTTCGACAAGGACGAGCATTTCCGGCCGGGCCTGACCCTGGAACAACTGCAGAAACTGCCTCCGGGATTCATTCCCAAAACCGGCAAGGTCACGGCCGGCAATTCCAGCGGCCTCAATGACGGTTCCGCCGGCATGATCATCATGTCCGCGGAAAAAGCCAAGGAACTGGGCCTTACCCCCATCGCCCGGATCAAGGCCACCTCCAGGGCGGCTGCCATCCGGCGGTCATGGGGCTATCCCCGGTTCCGGCCATTAAGAACCTGCTTGAAAAAAACAAACTTAAACTTGCGGATTTCGATCTGATCGAAGTCAACGAAGCCTTTGCGGCCCAGTATATCGGCTGCGAAAAAGAGCTTGGCTTGAACCGCGAGATCACCAACGTCAACGGCTCGGGCATCGGTCTGGGCCATCCCGTGGGCGCCACCGGCGCCCGGATCATGGTCACCCTGATTCATGCCATGAAAAAACGCGGCAACACGCTGGGCCTTGCCACCCTCTGCGGCGGCGGCGGCGTGTCCATGGCCTGCGCCATCGAAATGCTGTAGCCGTACATCAATCAACCCTGGGTTGCCGTCAGCGGCAACCCAAATACGCATCGGGAGGCAAACATGTCCGAATGGAAGAACACGCCTTTGACCCAGGCAGAATCGGCCCGTTACAACGTCGTCAACAGGGACACCATCGAATTTTTAAAGAACCGCTACAACAAGGTCAATCGATGGGTCATTGCGGACATGATCCGCAGAAGCCGGTATCACTATCCGGACAAAAAAGCCCTGATTTTCGGGGACAAGAGCCTCACCTACTCCGAGCTCGAAGACCAGTCCAACCAGGTGGCCAACGCCCTGATCGGGCTCGGGGTAAAAAAATACGACCGGGTGGCGATTCTGGCCCACAACACGATCCACCACGTGCTGACCTGGCTGGGATGCTGCAAGGCCGGGGCCGTGTATCTGGCCATCAATTACCTGCTGCGCGGAAAAGACATCACCTATTGCATCAACCATTCCGAAAGCACGGTGTTTATCGTGGAAGATGCGCTTTACGATCTGGTCAAGGATGTCCTGGATGACATGCCGACCGTAAAAACCCTGATCTGGTCCACCCAGGGCGCGGGAAAACCGCCCGTCAGCGACCGGTTCAAGGATTTTGACGCCTGGTACCAGGCCTATCCCGCAACCGAGCCGGACACGGTCCTGCACATCGACGATCCCTGCCAGATGACCTATACCAGCGGCACCGAATCTCTTCCCAAGGGCGTCATCATCAGCAACCAGGCCCTGATGTCCGAGTACATGGGCGCCATCATCGACGGCGGGTACGAATCGGATGACATCAGCGTGAACGCCCTTCCCATTTTTCACTGCGCCCAGCGGGACGTGTTTTTAAATCCCATGTTCTGGGTCGGCGCCACCAATATCCTGGTAACGCCGGAAATGGATAAAATCCTGAAAACCATCGCGGATTACAAGGCCACCGTGTTTTTTGCGCCCCCAACGGTCTGGATCGGGCTGCTGCGCCACCCGGATTTTGACAAATACGATCTGTCCAGTTTGAAAAAATGCTATTACGGCGCCTCCATCATGCCCGTGGAAGTCCTGAAGGAAATGATGAAACGCCTGCCCGGAAGCAAGGTCTATAATTATTACGGACAGACCGAGCTGGCCCCGTACCACACGATTTTAAAGGCCAAGGACGCCATGACCAAGCTGGGATCCGCCGGCATGGCGGGGCTGAACATGGAAACCCGGCTGGAAGATGAAGAAAACAATCCGATCACAGGTATCGGCGTTCCCGGAGAGATCTGCGGCAAAGGCCCCCATGCCCTGATGATGTACTTCAAGGAGCCTCAGAAAACCGAGGAAGCCATGAAGGGCGGATGGTTTCATTCCGGCGATATCGGCGTTCTGGATGCGGACCGGTATATCGCGGTCGTGGACCGCAAAAAAGACATGATCAAAACCGGCGGGGAAAACGTCTCCACCCGCGAGGTGGAAGAAGTGATCTACCAGGACAGCCGAGTCGAGGAAGTGGCGGTGGTTGGCATCAACCATCCTTCATGGGTGGAAGCGGTCACGGCCTTTGTCGTGGTCCGGCGCGGCGAAAAGGTAACGGAGCAGGAAATCATCGACCGCTGCAAAAAAGAGCTGGCGCCCTTTAAGGTCCCCAAAAAAATCGTGCTCATGGATGCACTCCCCAAGACCCCCACCGGAAAAATCCTGAAGCGGGACATGCGCGCTTCCAACAAGGATCTTTTCACCCAGAACAAATAATCATACATATACGCGCTCTTTTCCTCGCTTCCCCTTTGCCAAGGGGGGAGCGAGCGGGATTTTAGGCGAGCCGCGCAAGCGGATTCAAACAAAATAGGGTAAACGCATACGGCAAACCTTTGTCCTGATACATCTGCCGGAGTTGGTGAATCTCCAGAAATGGCCACTTTACTTCTGATCATCATTTATTTGACGTTCATCAGCCTGGGACTGCCCGATGCCTTGCTGGGCGGCGGATGGCCCGTCATGCAGGCCGAATTCGGGGTCCCTTTCGGTTTCGCCGGTCTTGTCTCCATGATCATCACGGGGGGGACGATCCTCTCAAGCATCTTCAGCAGCCGGATCATCAAGCAGTTCGGAACGGGATGGGTCACTGCCGTCAGCGTCGCCATGACCGCCCTGGCCCTGTTCGGTTTCGCCAAGGCGCCGTCATTCGTGTGGCTCATCCTCGCCGCGCTCCCGCTTGGGCTTGGCGGCGGGGCAGTCGATGCGGGGCTCAACGCCTTTATCGCGGGGCATTATGAATCCCGGCACATGAGCTGGCTCCACTGTTTCTGGGGCATCGGCGCGCTGTCCGGGCCGCTTCTGCTTTCCGCAATTCTGGCCCGGGGAGGCACCTGGCGGTCCGGCTATCTGCTGATTGCTTCGGCCCAGGTCGTTCTGGTAACGGCACTGTTCTTCTCACTCCCCTTATGGAACAAGATCGGCCGGCGTCCGATCGATGAGGCCGCCCCGGTTGTGGCCGGCCATCCGCCCCTGTTCTTCCCCCTGAAAATCCGGGGGGTTAAAATTGCGCTTCTTGTCTATTTCTGCTACTGCGGCATCGAGGCCACCATGGGGCTGTGGGGTGGCAGCTATCTCTTCAAGACAAGGGGCTTGAATCCGGCATCGGCGGCAGCGTGGGTTTCGCTGTTCTATGCAAGCCTGACACTGGGCCGTTTCCTCACAGGATTCATCACCTATAAGGTCGCCAATAAAAACCTGATTCGCGCCGGTTGCCTGGTAATACTCTCCGGGGTAAGCCTCATGCTCTTTCAACTGCCCCTTCCATTCACGCTGTCCGGTTTTTTGCTGGTGGGCCTTGGCTGCGCGCCGATTTTCCCCTGCATGCTCCACGAAACCCCGGATCGTTTCGGCGCTGCGAATGCCCAGGCGATCATGGGCTTCCAGATGGCTGTGGCTTACATTGGCGCGACCTTCCTGCCGCCGGCCTTCGGATTCATTGCTTCCGCCATATCGATGGACCTGTTGCCGATCTTCCTGCTGGGCTGTGTCGCAATCCTGCTGTTCGGCTCGGAAGCCCTCCGCAATATTTTCGGCCATTAAAGGAAAAAACGCAAAAGGCACACCCCTGCCATGCCCGCCGCCATGGTCAGCAGCATGCTCTTTGTGCGCATAAACACGAGAAGACAGGCCCCCAGTCCGATCATCCCTTCAACGCCGGCATGCAAAGCGCCGGGAACCGTGAGTGACAGCAGGATCGTTCCCGGCAGGTAATCGAGAAAACGTCTGGCCGGACCGGATCTGGGGAGCCGGTCGGCCAGCAGCAGGCCACCCAGGCGCAGGCCGTAGGTCAGCCCGGAAGCCAGAAGGATTGCCGGCACGGCGCCGGATTGAAACAGATCGTTCATGACTTCTCCTCCACGCAGCTTTGTATCATTTCAATACAGCCTTTATCGTCTGCCGCAGCATGTTTTCGGTTTTTCACCATATCCAGGATGACCGCCGTCAGGGCGCCGCCGACGCCTCCCAGGGCGATATAAAGCTTGCCCGGCAGCAGCCGTTCTCCGGCCACGGCAAATACTGCCGCAACCAGCCAGGGCAGTAAGTCATCCTTTCCCTGCCAGAGACTCATCGTAAGGGCGGCAAAGACGGCGATGAAGGCAAAATCAAGGCCCCAGCGTCTCGGCTCCATGACCAGGCCGCCGAGGAGGTTTCCACTGATGGTCGCGGCCGTCCAGGCGGTCACCAGCAAAATGCCTCCGCCGACCAGAAAAGCCGGGCTGGCGCCGCCGTCCCTGTGGGCGGCGATCGTTACCGCCCAGTTTTCATCCGCCACCAGATGCATGCACAGCACTTTCTTCCAGAGCGGCCGGCCGTCGAAAACCGGCTGCAGGGAGGCGCCGATCAGCAGGTAACGTATATTGATGATCAGCACCGCAAGGCCGACCGCAAACACGGGAACCTGAGACGACCACATTTCGATCATCACCAGTTGCGCGGACCCTGCGAACATCAACAGGTCCATCGCCAGCATTTCGGCCCAGCTCACCCCGTGGTTGGCGCTCAATACGCCGAATACCCCGCCGTAAGCCATGGCGCTGATCGCCAGCGGAATATTGGCCTGCACGCCCTTGACAAGTGCTTTCATGTCGATTGTCTCCTTTTTTAATGACATTGTATGTAAATAATGTCATAATCCAAACAAATAGCTAACCGTCAATTGGAATATTGTTATGATAACAATTCTGCTCGACCATATCAATTTCGGCGCCGGCCGGAAATACCGGCAGATCATGGACGGTATCCAGGCGGCCTTATCCGCGGGTGCGCTGCATCCCGGGGACCGCCTGCCGCCCCAGCGGGAACTGGCCAACGCGCTGGGAGTCACCATGGGGACCGTGACAAGGGCTTACCGGGAAATCGATAAACTGGGTCTTGTGAAAGGGGAGATCGGCCGGGGAACCTTTGTCGTCGGGCCGGAAGCGGATGAATTCTCCCTCCACATGCTCCACAACCGGATTCCCCGGGATACATCCGATTTGATCCGGTTTGATCTGAACTTCCCGGTGCCGGAAGGAACCCCCGATTTTGCCGCGATGCTGGCGGAACTGTCACACCAGCCGGCCGTAAAGGACATGTCCGGCTACCAGCCGACGGCCGGGATCATCCGACATCGCCGGGCAGCCTGCAAATGGCTTGAAAGATTCAATCTGCCGGCAGCGCCGGAACAAGTCGCCATCACCGCCGGTGCCCAGCATGCATTGTTTACGGCGCTGAGCAGCCAGATGGCTCCGGGCGATGCCCTGGCAGTCGACGGCTACACCTATCCGGGAATCCTGAATCTTGCCGGAGTCCTGCATCTTCGCCTGGTTCCGGTGGAAGGCGATGCCGAAGGGATGGTGCCCGAAGCCCTTGAAAAGGCCGCGGCCCGTCATCACCTGAAAGGCGTCTACCTGATCCCGACGATGCATAACCCGACGACCGTCACCATGAATCCGGACAGGCGCCGGGAACTGGCGGCCGCGATAAGCCAATCGGATCTTTTCCTGATCGAGGATGATGTCTACGGCGGCATGGCGCCGGAAGCGATGACGCCGATCAGCGCCGCGATTCCGGAGCGGAGCTTTTATCTGACCAGCCTCTCCAAAACCGTGTCGCCGGGTCTGCGCCTTGGCTTTCTGGTGGTGCCGGATGGGCAGTTCTCTTCCGTTGAACGGGTCATGGCGGCCTCGATCTGGATGAACCCGCCGCTCACCGCCGAGATCGGAAGCCGGTGGATTGAAAACGGCACGGCCGATCGCGCGATCATCATCAAAAGACAATCCGCGGAAAAACGGATGGCGCTCCTTGCTGGGAAGCTCTCCGACTGTGATTTATGTTTTCGTCCAGGGTGTCTGCATGCCTGGCTGAAACTTCCGCCGCCCTGGACAGGCGAAACCTTCACCCGTCAAGCCCTGCGCATGGGCGTGCAGGTCATTCCATCCGCCAACTTCAGCACCAAGGGCCAGCAGTTGGTCGAAGGCGTACGCATCTGCATCGGACCCCCAAAAAACGAAGCGGAAACGGCCCGCGGGGCCGGGATTCTTGCGAGCATCCTGGCAAAACCGGCTATCCACGATATGCCTTTCATGTAGAAAAGGGAGGGCATATTCTTTTTTTGGAATTTTGTTTTATGTGAAAGGAAGGGAACATTTTTTCGGCTACAAGGATTATTCCTATTTTAGAGACAAGACCCTTGAAAGGGAACCAAATGCCGGTCCAAGGGCGATGAGCACCTGTATGACCTTTACTCGCGAAAGGCCTCCTCACGCTTTTTGTTCAAGGCGGGAAGGCTTGCGGCAATGATCGCGAGCGCGCCGAACGCAAGCAGCGTGGCGCTGATCGGGCGCGTGAGAAATACCATGGGATTGCCGCGCGACAGCAACATGGCCCGGCGCATGTATTCCTCCATCATCGGGCCGAGGATGTAGGCGAGCAGCATGGGTGCCGGCTCACAATCCAGTTTGACGAAAAGGTACCCGACCATCCCGAAGAAGGCCATGACATAAACGTCAAATTCGGTGTTATTCAGGCTGAATACGCCGATGCTGCAGAAAACGAGGATCGCCGGGAAGAGAAGCTGGTAAGGCACGCTCACCAGGCGGACCCAGATGCCGATCAATGGCAGGTTCAGGATAAGAAGAAAGAGATTGCCGATCCACATGGACACGATGATGCCCCAGAAGAGCGCCGGCTGCTCGGTAATCACCGACGGCCCCGGCTGAATGCCCTGGATAATCATCGCACCGATCATGAGCGCCATCACGGGGTTCGAGGGGATGCCAAGGGTGAGCATGGGGATGAACGAGGTCTGGGCGCCGGCATTGTTGGCCGATTCCGGGGCGGCGACGCCTTCGATCGCACCTTTGCCGAATTCCTTGGCGTTTTTCGATATTTTCTTTTCGATGGCATAGGCAGCAAAGGACCCCAGAATGGAGCCACTGCCGGGCAGAATGCCGAGAGCCGAACCGATGGCGGTCCCCCTTAGAATGGGGCCGACCATGCGCTTCCAGTCCTCTCTGGTCGGCATCAGGCTGTTGACTTTGTTTACCACCGACGAGCGGTCTTCCTCATTTTCCAGATTGCGAATGATCTCTGCAAGACCGAACATTCCCATGGCAACCACGACGAATCCGATCCCGTCGGCAAGACGCAGAATCCCGAATGTAAATCGCTGGATTCCGGAATTGACATCCGAGCCGACAAGCCCCAGAAGCAGTCCCAGGACGACCATGCCTGCGGCGTGCAGGAGCGAGCCTCTCGCCAGAACAATTGAGGCCAGAAGGCCCAGAACCATGAGGGAGAAAAACTCCGCAGGACCGAACTTGAGTGCAACGGCAGCCAGAGGCGGGGCAAATAGTGCGAGGATGATCGTTGAGACTGTGCCCGCGAAAAATGAGCCGACAGCGGCTGTGGTCAGGGCTGCGCCCGCGCGGCCCTGACGGGCCATTTGATACCCGTCCAGGGCCGTTACCACAGAGGCCGCCTCACCGGGGACATTGACCAGGATCGATGTCGTAGAGCCGCCGTACTGGGAGCCGTAGTAAATGCCGGCAAGCATGATCAGAGCGGACACCGGTGGCAGGTTAAAGGTGACCGGCAGCAGCATGGCAATGGTCGCCGTGGGTCCGAGACCGGGCAGCACGCCGATCAGGGTCCCCAGAAAGACGCCGGCCAGACAATAAAGCAGGTTCATCGGCGTCAGCGAGGTTGAAAAGCCTAATCCAAGGTTGGCAAGAAGTTCCATATCACCTCAGCGATCAGCATCCCATTAATATCCGAACCATGATCCAAGTATCGGAAGCGGCACTCCGAGGCCTTTCAAAAATATGACAATGCAGAAGATGGTTATTCCGGCCGCCTCGGCAAGCGAGATTTTCCAACTGAACCTTGCGCTTGCCGAGGCGCTGAGGATCACCAGAAGCGGCAGCGCGATGAGCAGCCCGGCGCCGCGCACGATCATCCCGAACAGGAGGGTTGAGACAATGATCAGGACAAGCCCTTTCCATGCGACGACACCGATCGGGCTGCCCGATTTGAAAAAAGAGCGAAGGACAGAGATGATTCCGATAACCATCAGCAGGATGCTCAGGATGGTCGGGAAATAAGCCGGGCCCATCTTGACAGCAGTGCCCATGTCGTAATCCCTGCTGAGGATCAAAGCCGTGGACCCGACAAAGATATAAATGACGCCGGTCCAGAAATCCTTTGCATTGCGAGCGATTGGGTTCAATGCCACCTCCTCCTTACCCGACACTTGCCGGATACGCCTGTAACCGCCGCAAACCCATCAATCGGCGTAAACACCCGCCTTCTTGATGATCGGTCCCCATTGATCAATTTCGGCTTTAAGGTGCTCTCGCAGCGCATTCGGCGTGGCGAGCTCCTGTGACACGACTTCAGCTCCCAGTTCGGCATAGCGTTGTTTCAGGTTGGGATCCTTCAAAGCCTCCTGCAAAGCCTTTGAAAGCTTGTCGATGATCGGTTTCGGCGTTCCCTTCGGTGCATACAGCGCATGCCAGACGGTCATCTTGAAGTTCGGCAAGCCGGCTTCGCTCATTGTCGGAACCTCGGGCATGGAAGGAAGCCTTTGCGACGTGGTAACGGCATAGACCTGGATTTTACCGGCCTTGATATGACTGGTGGTGTTGGTGGTCTGGTCGATCATGAAGTCCACCTGGCCGCCAAGCAGATCGTTCATGGCTGGCCCGGTGCCCTTGTAGGGGATGGTGGTAAGATCTGTATCGATTGCGGTCATGAACAGCAGACCGGCAAGGTGCGAAGCGGAACCCACGCCGGCATTGGCCATGTTGACCTTTTCCTTGTTGGCCTTAACGTATGTGATCAGCTCCTTGAGATTCTTGGCGGGGAAATCCTTCCGTGCAACCAGCGTCATCGCCCCGTCATTGATCAGGCCGATGGGTTCGAAGTCCGTGATCGGATTATATGTCAACTTGCGATAGAGGGCTGGAGCGGTGGCCTGGCCGATATGGTGCACAAAGAGCGTGTACCCGTCCGGGTTTGCATCCGCCACACGGGCGGCTCCGATCGTCCCGCCTGCGCCTGCCACATTCTCCACGATCAACTGGGTCTTGAGTGATGCGCTCATGGTTTGGGCAAGCAGCCGGGCAACTGTGTCGGACGGACCACCGGCTGCGAACGGCACAACGATGGTAATCACTTTTGTAGGATATTCATCGGCGTTCGACTGAACGCTGCCGGAAAGAAGTAACGCACAGATGAGAAATAGAAAAACCCTGTGAATCATGATCTACCTCCTGATGAAAAAAGCGATTGGGCTTTATTGGGAAGAAAACAGCGGGCTTGTTCCCCTGTAGCATGCAAGGTGGGTTGAGTCAAGGGATTTTGAGATTCCCCAAAACGTCATGCAGCATCGGGGAAAACATTTCAGATGTAGGCATGATTAACTACGATATGCTTTGAATCACGACATTTATCGGTTTACGGATCGACTTATAGGAACCTGTTTGTATTTTATTTCTTGATATATCTAAAAAGCTATGTATAGGCAGGTTAGAGTTTTTTTAAGACAGCACAGGGGGCTGTTTGTCTATTATGATGCGCAACCAATAACATCTTTTATCTGGAGGGTTCACATGCCTCGCGTAAAACAATCAAAAGGAAAGTGCGGCCATTGCGGGCTTGAAATCGCAAAGGGCGGCGTTATCCGGCACCTTTCGGCCTGCGCCGCATGGAAAGAGCATATATCAAAAGCCGAACGCAAAAAGGGCGCCAGCCAGTCGTTGTATCATCTTCGGATACAGGCTGCGGGATTGGCGCAGTTCTGGCTGGATGTGGAGATGCGCGGGAGCGCAACCCTGGACGCTTTGGATCAGTACCTCCGGGCGATATGGCTGGAGTGCTGCGGGCACCTGAGCCAGTTTATCGTTGGCGGCCGCAGGGGCGAAGAGATCTCCATGCGGCGTCGCATCGCGGATGTCCTTGAACCGGGAATGGAATTGACCCATATTTATGATTTTGGAACATCATCGGAGACGTTGATCAAGGCGGTCGGTATCCGTGAAGGAAAACCCGTGACTTCGCATCCGATTGCACTTCTGGTCCGCAATGTGATGCCGGAATCGTCATGCATCGAATGTGATAAGCCTGCCGCATGGCTGTGCCTGGAGTGCCTGTATGAAGAAAATGAATGGGCAACCCTGTGCGACGAACACGCCAGTACGCATCCCCACAAGGACTTTGGTGAGCCCATCCCGATAGTCAATTCGCCACGTCTGGGCATGTGCGCCTATGACGGGCCGGCGAAGCCGCCGTATTAATAGCATACGGATCAGGAGACTTATAATGAAAGATAATTATGCGACGATTCTGCAAAACAATCTGGATCGGCTATACTGCGGCCTGCCGGATGATCTTGCCGGGAATCTTCCGGCTCAGCAAGATGGGGAGCGGTTTATTTTTGATGCCTTTGGTGAAAAATGTGTGATTCAACCGAAAACAATTACGCTCGGCGAGAAAGAACACTCATCCGTGTTTGGCATTTTAATATCACTTTACGCCTTGAATGCCCGTCCAGATATTTGTATTCTTTCACCGCTCAAATCTTTCAAGGAGTTTCCGAGCAGCATGCCTTATGTGGGTGCTTTTGCCACACATACCGAACAATTGCTTATCCCGCATTTCGGCAAAATCAAAGAAGCGGTGCAGACAATCACCAGAGCGCTTAAGGGCGAAAAAACGCCTTTAGAAGCAGGCGGCGATTTTTCCTTTGTTGTTTATCCACTGCCCAAAATCGCGTTATGCTATATTTTTTATGAAGCGGATGATGATTTCCCCCCTTCGGTAACATGCCTGTACTCAAACAACGCAAATCAATTTCTGCCGATAGATGGACTTGCCGATGTGGGGGAATACACGTCCAGAAAAATCCTGGACATTATCTGAATCGGGAATCGGGGAACACCATATCCAATGACACAATTGATTTAACAGGCTTTGCAATTTTGAAAAACACATTCGATCGGATTTCCATGACCCGTGTCAGCAAATCCTCTTTATTTCCGCTGTTATTTTTCGTGGTTTTCTTCCTGGTCGGCGATATTCACCTGTCCGCGGAATCAGCCGTCCCGGAGAAGGCCATTGTCGTTGGGGGCAACAGCTCATATCCTCCCTATGAATATCTGGATAACGAGGGCAAGCCTGCCGGTTTTGTCGTGGAACTGACCCGGGCAATCGCCGAAGCGCAGGGGTTTACCGTGATCATCAAGCTGGGTGAGTCGTGGACCGATATGCGACAAGCCCTGGAAACCGGTGATGTCGACGTTCTGCAGGGCATTTCCTTCAATGAAGAGCGGGAAAAAATAATGGATTTTTCGACGCCGCATTCATTTGTCTCCCATTCCATTTTTGCACATAAAAAGGCCCGGCCGGTTCATTCCCTTGAAGAACTGCGCGGTAAAGATGTAATCTTGCTCGGTCGCGGCATCATGCATGATTACTTCGCGAAGGCCGATATTCAGGTCAATATCATTCCTGCCCTTACCGTATCCGATGCGCTCACGCTGCTTTCCTCGGGTCGATATGACTATGCGGTGCTTGCAACGCTGCCCGCAACGCGCAGCCTTTCGAATCCGGGCATCAAGGACGTCAAAATCGTTGCAAAAGGAATCGAAACCAAAAAATACTGCTATGCGGTAAAAAAAGGGAACTACATCATCCTGAACCGGTTCAGCGACGGAATTGCCCAGATGAAGCAGTCCGGCCGTTTTGATGATCTTCAGGAAAGATGGCTTCCGACTTCCGAAATCGATCCGGTAATGGGCCGGTATGCGTTTGTGGGGCTGATCGTTCTCACATCGGGCCTGGTCATTTCCCTGGTGTTTTCCCGCTCTCTCAAGCGACAGGTCGCCATTCGCACAGTCGCTCTCCAACGTGAGGTGGAAAAACGGAAGCAGGCGGCCGATGAATTGAAGCGACAGCAGCAGCAACTGGTGCAGGCCGACAAGATGGCGGCGCTGGGGATTCTCGTGTCCGGCATGGCACATGAAATCAACAACCCCACAGGACTCATTCTCCTGAATCTGCCGACGCTGTCTCGTGCGGTAGCCGATATCACGCCGATTCTGGTGTCTCATTACCAGGCAAGCGGCGATTTTATGGTCGGGGGCCTTCCCTATTCGCAGATGCGCTCTGAAGTGCCTGCGATGATAGATGAAATGCACGAGGCTGCCCTGCGCATCAAGCGCATCGTGGAAGACCTGAAACATTTTTCACGGCAAAGCGACGTTCCTTTTGACGGGGAAGTCGATGTCAATGCCGTCGTACAAACCGCGATCCGTCTTGTCCTGAACACGCTGAAAAAGGCCACGAAACACTATACGATTCAACCCGCCGATTTTCTCCCGCCGGTAAAGGGCAATACGCAGCGGCTGGAGCAGGTGGTGGTGAATCTGATCCTGAATGCGGCTCAGGCATTGCCGGATTCGGAAAAAGGGGTCCGGGTCTCGACCCGATTTGAACCCGCAACCAAATCCGTGATAATCGAGGTTCGGGACGAGGGTATCGGAATACCTGCCGAGCATATGCGACACCTGCTGGACCCGTTTTTCACCACCAAACGGGAAACGGGAGGTACCGGCCTGGGGCTTGCAATCTCGGACGGCATTGTGCGGGAGCATGGCGGGAGCATGGCGTTTGAATCAGAACCCGGGAAGGGAACAACCGTTGCCGTGCGGCTGCCCGCGGTTGAGGAGGGGGTATGAAGGAATCGCTCTATCCGTCTTTTGGCATATTGCTCGTCGATGATGAGGCGGCATGGCTTCGTTCCATGAGAGTTTCACTTGCCGGACTGGCTGAAATCACGCATGTGACAACCTGTCAGGACAGCAGGGAGGTCATGGGCTTCCTTCAGAAGGACGATATCGGCTTGGTTTTACTTGACCTCACCATGCCGCATCTTTCCGGTGAAACCGTTTTGAACATGATCGGGGAGCAGTATCCCGAAGTGATCGTCATTGTGGTCAGTGGAATGAACCAGATCGAGACCGCCGTGAAGTGCATGAAACAGGGTGCGTTCGACTATCTTGTGAAGACGGATGAAGCGGGCCGCATCATGACGGTGATACTTCATGCGATCCGCATGATAGAGATGCAGCGCGAGCACCGGGAAATCAGCCGCCGGTTTTTTTCGGATACACTTCGTTCACCCGATGCCTTTTCCGAAATCATTACCGTCAGCCCCGCGATGCGATCTGTTTTTCTTTACATCGAGGCGGTGGCCAAGAGCACCCAGCCGCTTCTCATCACCGGTGAAAGCGGGGTTGGAAAGGGCCTGATCGCCAAGGCCGTTCATGAGCTCAGCGGCGCTTCCGGAGAACTGGTATCCGTCAATGTCGGCGGACTCGATGATGCCATGCTGGCCGACACCCTTTTTGGCCATGTGAAAGGGGCATTCACGGGCGCCGATTGCACCCGGAGCGGCATGATCGAGAAGGCCGCCCATGGAACACTTTTTCTCGATGAGATTGGAGACCTCAACAATGTGTCCCAGGTAAAATTGCTGCGATTTCTCCAGGAAGGCGATTACTACCCCCTGGGAAGTGATCAGCCCAAACGGTTGCGGGCCCGCGTTGTTGCCTCCACACACCAGGATCTGGAAAAGCGGCAGGCTCAGGGGCTGATGCGAAAAGATCTCTACTATCGCCTTCGAACGCATCACGTTACGATTCCGGCACTCCGGGACAGGCGTGAAGATATTGCCGTGCTTTTCGATCATTTTCTGGAGGAAGCCTGCCGGGAACTTGCAAAGCCCAGGCCGAAAATATCCGGCCGGATTCCGCCCATCCTCGAAGCCCATGACTTTCCCGGCAACATCCGGGAACTCAGATCGATGGTATTCGATGCGGTCGCCCGTTGTGGGGACGGCATGCTTGCCGTCGATCATTTCAGTCAACTGGGATGCCCCCTTTTTCAAACGAAAGACCCTGAAACGATCAACATCGACAACCTCTTTGACGCTGTCAAAAAGCTTCCCACCATTCATGAAGCCGTAAGGAGCCTGATTCAAGCTGCGCTCAAACGGGCAAATGGCAATCAATCCGTAGCGGCCCATTTTCTGGGCATTTCTCAGCCGGCCTTGAGCAAGCGGATCCGGCACTTGCAAGCGGATTGAACCTGCAAATTATAACTTTTATTATCCCTTATAACAAAAGTTATCGAAACCCAGTCCCCCCCAAATAATAAATTTGGTTTAATTGCTTCAGGTTACCATATTTCATTTATGGTACGCTATTTGCTATCCCTTGTTCTCAACGCAACCCGGATAAATACGGCAAATCGCGCGTGCCCGCTACTGTACCGGCCGATCCACTAATTATCAGTTTCAAGGAGGGTTCCATGAATACAAGGGATGTAATGATCCAGATTTCAGATTGCGCTCAGATATCAAGGGAACACAGCCTGCAGGCCGCCATCATCATGCTTTCAGCGGTTCGCCGGAGACTGCGGGATGCGGAATTCCGCCCCCGTTTCGTCCTGGTGCATGATGATCAGTATCAAATTGTCGGCGTGCTCCGTGAGGGTGAAATCCTCCGTGCGCTGGCAAAAGGCGCAAGGAAAGCTTCCATGACACTGTCCGAACTGATCGCCATGGCCCCCCGCATTACCGCAGGAGATGCCATGATTCCGTATGGCGAATCGGGAAGCATCTCGGCCGAAGCCCCTGTGGAAGAGGCCATCGAGAAGATGCTCGATGGACCGTTTCGCCACCTGCTGGTAAAGGACGGCGATACGACGATCGGAGTCATCCGTCTGTCTGAAATCTTTGCCATCGTCACCAAAAACGTTTTCAGGGCGGTTCAGGATTAATCCTTGTTCGGTAACGAAAATGAAATCCAAGGAGACACAGCAACATGAACATCAATCAAAATACGGTAATTCAGGAAACCTTGTCCGAACAGGAAGAACAATTTGAAAAATGGCGCAATACGATCGGTTTGTTTCTCGGCCCTTTTGTTGCGGTGATCATTTACTTCATGGAGATGCCGCAGCTTAGCCACCAGGCCCATCTGCTCGCGGCCATCCTGGGATGGACCGTCGTATGGTGGATCTGTGAACCGATCCCTCTCGGCATGACCGCTCTGGCCAGTTCCGTTCTCTGCGTGGTGTTGGGTGTCGAGGCCGCAAAAAGGTGTTTGCACCCTACGCAGACCCGATCATCTATCTTTTTCTGGGCAGTTTCATGCTTGCCGAAGCCATGGCCATTCATCGCCTCGACAAACGGTTTGCCTACGCCATCATGTCATCGAAACTGGTGGGAAACAGCACGGGCCGCATCCTCGGGGCGTTCGGACTGATCTGCGCTTTTCTTTCCATGTGGATCAGCAATACGGCGGCAACCGCCATGATGTTTCCGATTGCCCTGGGTATCGTATATGCCATGGCCGACATCATGGCCAAAGCAGCAGGGGAAAGGGGTCAATCCGCTGAAGCTTCGTTTCGGCACCGGCCTGATGCTGATGGCGGCCTATGCGGCGTCCACCGGCGGCATCGCGACCCCTGTCGGAACCCCGCCGAATCTGATCGGCATTGCGCTCATCGATAAAACGCTCGGTATCAAGATATCCTTTTTTCACTGGATGACCTTTGCCTTGCCGCTTACGGTCATTTTATGCGTCGTTCTTTTCCTGATCCTTTATTTCTTGCACAAGCCGGAAATTGCAAGGCTTGAAGGCAGCATGGAATATGTGGCCCAGGAGAAAGAACAGCTCGGAAAATGGACGGCCGGCCAAAGAAACTCCCTTTTCGCCTTTCTGATAACCGTAACGCTCTGGGTCATCCCCGGAATTCTGGCCATTTTGTATGGTGAAAAATCCGGAATCGCAACGGCTTATAACAAGATGATGCCCGAAGGCGTTGCCGCACTGATCGGCGCATTGCTGCTGTTCATCCTGCCGACAAACTGGAAAACGCGCGAGTTTACCATTACCTGGAAGCAGGCAATGCGGATTGACTGGGGTACGCTGCTGCTGTTTGGCGGCGGTATAACGCTGGGGACCCTGATGTTCGACTCCAAGCTGGCCGACGTGATCGGAAAAGGATTGCTGGCCATCAGCGGTGCCACCTCGACCTGGGGGATTACGCTCGGTGCGATTTTCATTGCCATTCTCGTCAGTGAAACCTCATCCAATACGGCATCGGCCAATATGGTGGTGCCGGTCATGATTGCGCTTGCCCAGGCTGCCGGCGTGGATCCCATCCCCCCGGCCATCGGCGCAACACTTGGCGCAAGCTGGGGTTTCATGATGCCGGTTTCAACCCCGCCCAACGCCATTGTTTACGGCTCCGGCATGGTGCCGATCACCAAAATGATCCGGGCCGGCGTTTTATACGATATTGTCGGCGGCATGACATTATGGATCGGTCTCTATATTCTCCTTCCCATGGTGGGATTGGCGAAATAGGCCGGGGTAGGGATGACTTCCTATGCGTTTCTTTAAAAAAGAAAGCGTTAAGCGGATACCCTCCTTTATTTTTATTTCGGAGATTAAATATGAACAACTGGGAATTCGGATTTACGATGATCATTGTCGGAATGGGAGGCACGCTTGCGGTTCTTGCACTGTTTGCCGTTTTCATGGTGCTTCTTAAAAAGATTTTTCCGTTCCGGGAAGAGAACACCAAATAATTTGCTTAATAGAGGGGTTTAGCAATGTTTGATGCGATTTTGAATGGATTGAGCGGTCTCGGGGCCGGTTTTGCCAATATGCACTGGTCCAACCCGGTGATGATTGCGGTGGGTTGCCTTCTGCTTTATCTTGGCATAAAAAAAGATGTGGAACCGCTTCTGCTGGTGCCCATCGGATTCGGGGCCATTCTTGTCAATATTCCGCTTGCCGGACTCATGGCGGAAGAAGGTTTTTTAAGGACCATTTATGACATGGGGGTCGCCAATGAGCTGTTTCCGCTTCTCATTTTTATCGGAATCGGCGCAATGACGGATTTCGGGCCTTTGCTGGAAAACCCGAAGATTTTTCTATTGGGAGCCGCCGGGCAGTTCGGCATCTTTTTGACCATCGGCCTTGCCCTGTTTTTCGACTTTACCAAACTGGATGCCGTTGCCATCGGCGTCATCGGCGCCTGCGACGGGCCGACGGCAATCTACGTGACGGCAAAATTCGCCCCGCATCTGCTGGGGGCGGTCTCGGTCGCCGCTTATTCCTATATGTCACTCGTTCCCGTGATACAGCCTCCCATCATGAGACTGCTGACCACCGAAAAGGAACGCCTGATCAACATGGATTCCGACACGCAGCCGGCATCCAAAACCGCCAAAATCGTTTTTCCCATCGTCGTCACGATCGTCGGCGGGTTCATCGCGCCCAAGGGACTGCCCCTTCTGGGGACCATCATGCTGGGCAATCTTATGAAAGAATCCGGCGTCGTGAGCCGGCTCACCAAGGCATCCGAGAATGAAATCACCAATGTCGTGACCCTTTTTCTGGGCATATCGATCGGGGCCACCATGGACGGACCGCTTTTTTTGAAACCGCAAACGCTTCTCATCCTGGCATTCGGCTTTCTTGCGATCTGCCTGGATACGGTCTGCGGCGTTCTGTTCGGAAAGCTCATGAACGTGATGACAGGCGGAAAGATCAATCCGCTGATCGGTGCCGCCGGCATTTCAGCCTATCCGCATGGCCGCGCGGGTGGTGCAAAAGGAAGGCCAGAAATACAACAAGTTCAATTTCCTCCTGATGCACGCGGTGGGCGCCAACACCGGCGGGCAGGTCGGCTCTGTCATTGCCGCCGCTATCATGCTTTCGGTGCTTCAGGGGATGGGCCTCATTCCGTAACACCCTCATGGATGCCCCTGTGCGCTGCATCCTTTCATTTTGAGAGGGACTATGCACTGGAAGATCTTTCTCATCAGTTTCTGTTACAAGTGCATGGCCGCCTTGAGTAACCAGGAAAAATCATTGTCAAGTAATTTCATTTGATATATTTTAAAAAAATATGACATGATCAGCTTACCGTTGGAAAGCTTCGAATCAAGCGTGAAAATTCGAATGAACCAATACTGAAAGGAGAGAGAAAGATGGGAGTGCTCTAAGAATTCAGAGAATTCGCCATGCGGGGTAACGTCGTTGACATGGCTGTGGGTATCATCATTTGAGGAGCCTTCGGAACAATCGTCAAAAGCCTATTTGATGACGTCTTGATGCCGCCGATCGGTTTGCTTTTAGGTGGGATTGATTTCTCCAACTTCTTCCTTGTTCTCAAACAAGGGGCCAAAGCTGCCGCTCCCTATGCGGCCATTGCGGATGCCAATGCAGCCGAGGCCGTAACAGTCAACTATGGACTTTTCCAGAATGCCGTTATCAGTTTTTTTATTGTTGCGTTTGCTGTTTTCATGCCCATTCATAGTCTCAACAGACTAAGTCGTCAAGAGGCGGCGCCACCTGCAGAGCCGACCACCAAGAAATGTCCGTTCTGCGACACACAAGACCAATCTCCGTAAAGCATGAAAAAAGAACTTTTCATCACTTTTTCGGTTTCACTTAACCTTATAAGAGGGAGGTGTCATAATGAAAAAATGTGTTCTTATTCTTTGCTTGGTTGTTTTTTTCTCTTCCGTGGCCTTCGCAGGTTCCGTCCAATACCAGGTGACGGGCCCGGTGCAGGAGGTGAGGGATGACGCCCTCGTGGTGCAAAAAGGAAATGAGAAATGGGAGATCGCCCGCGACATGGCCACCGGGATTTCAGGCGACCTCAAGGTGGGATCCAAAGTGACTGTGTTCTACACCATGAAGGCAATGAAGATCGAGGTCAAGGAAGCGCCCAAGATTCCCGATGCGCCCAAGAAAAAATAGAGAGTAAACGGCCATCTTCCACAGATGACCATGATGTTTTTTCTTGTTATTCTCAGTGTAAGCGATAAAAGCGCGTACCAGGGATTCGGGCTAATCGTTGGCGGCCTCCTTGGGGCATTCATCTATCGGCACAATGGCAGTTCGGAAGATTGATCGGAGAGGAGGGCGTATGCCGGATGTGATGCTTAACACCGGAGTTATTTACTCCTTGGAGAAGGCATTGAAAATGCTCCAGGAATATGACGTCATCTTTCTGGGAGAGCAGCATGATTCCCCGACAGACCACCAGGCCGAACTGGATCTTCTTACTGGCCTTTACAGCCTGGATCCGAACCTGACATTGGCCATGGAGATGTTTGAACGGGATGTGCAGGAAGTCCTGGATGCGTATCTTAAGGGGAAAATCTCGGAGGCGGCGTTCCTGGAACAATCCCGTCCCTGGCCCAACTATCAGGATGATTACCGGCCCTTGATCGAATTTTCCAAATTGAAGGGAATTCCGGTTATCGCCGCCAATTTACCTCGAAGGGCGGCAACGGCAGTGGCCAGGTCCAACAAAATATCCCCGGAAGTCCTCGGGTCCGATTCGATCTATCTTCCAGAAAAACAGCCTTTCAATTCCCGCAAGTACTACCAGTTGTTCAATGCTACCTTAGCGGATATGCCGGCCATCGGGTCCATGGGACAACACAAGCCACAGGCGCTTTACAAGGCTCAAATACTTAAAGATGCTGTCATGGCCGCATCACTCGAGGGCTTTCTGGGCCGCCATATCCTTTTCTGCTGCGGCCACTTTCATTCCGACTACCATTTGGGCATTCCTTATCAGCTCAAGAAGACCCATCCAGACCTCAAGATCGCCGTAATTGCCATGGCTTCAGTCGTATACGAAATACCGATGAAAATGTTATCCAAGCTGGCGAATTTCTTCTGGATTCCAGATGAATAAATCAATCGGTAGCGGAACAGGGATACAATAAACGACAAGGAGGCGCAAGATGCTGTGGCAGAGCGGACGTAGAAGCGAAAATATCGAAGACCGACGGGGTGCGCGCGTATCGCGCAATGTTGCCGGCGGGGGAATCGGCACCATTGTCCTGATCCTGGTGGCGCTCTATTTCGGGATTGATCCTTCGGTGATTTTGCAGCAGAGTGGCGACTTGCCGAGTAACCGTTCTTCACAGGAGACGCCGGCGACTCAGAGCCCGGAAGAAAATGAACTGGTTGAATTTGTTTCGGTTGTCCTGGCAGACACCGAGGATACCTGGCATGAAATATTTAGAACAAGTGGCAGACAATACCGGGAACCCAAATTGGTGCTTTTTTCCGGAGCGGTGGATTCGGCCTGTGGGTTCGCTCAATCGGCAACGGGTCCGTTTTATTGTTCGGCGGATGAAAAGGTCTATCTCGATCTGACATTTTTTAAGGATTTGAAAAGCCGGTTTAAGGCACCCGGAGATTTCGCCCAGGCTTATGTAATCGCTCACGAAATCGGCCATCACGTCCAGACGCAGACGGGCATTTTGCAAAAAGTGCACGAATCCAGCCGACAGCTTCCCACAGTCAAGGCCAATGCGCTATTGGTTCGCCTGGAGCTTCAAGCCGACTGTTTTGCTGGAATATGGGCCCATCATGCTGACCGCACCCGTCGCGTTGTCGAGGAGGGGGACATCGACGAAGCACTCGGCGCGGCCAGTGCCGTCGGCGACGATCGTCTGCAAATGCAGACTCATGGACATATCGTGCCCGACTCGTTCACCCATGGCACATCGGCACAGCGCGTCCAATGGTTCAAGCAGGGCCTATCCACCGGGTCTCTGGATGCATGCAACACCTTCAAATCCAAGACGCAGTAAACTTTTAACCACCGGCATCGTCAAAGAGGAGGTAGCGCATGAACCAGATACTTATTGGCAAGGGCGAACGGCCAGTTTACTTACTCGCCAAGTACGGCAACCGCCATGGTCTGGTCGCGGGAGCCACCGGTACAGGCAAGACCATTTCTCTCCAGGTATTGGCAGAGGGCTTCTCGCGTTTGGGCGTGCCGGTGTTCATGGCTGACGTAAAAGGCGATGTCTCCGGCTTGGCGCTGGCTGGTATCGCCAATGAGAAAATCCAGCAGCGTGTTGCCCAAATCGGTATTGAGGGCTACGCCAATGAGGCGAACCCGGTGTTATTCTGGGACGTGTTCGGCAAGGCCGGCCATCCGGTGCGCACCACGATCAGCGAAATCGGCCCGAGCCTGCTAGGCCGGATCCTCGAGATCAATGATACCCAGGCCGGGATGCTTGAGATCGCCTTCAAGTTGGCGGACGACCAGGGCCTGCTGTTGCTTGACCTCGACGACCTGCGCGCCCTGCTTGGTTTCGTCGCGGACAATCGCAAGGAGATCTCGACGCAATATGGTCTGGTAAGCACACAGTCCGTGTCTGCCATTCAGCGCTCTCTGCTGTCGCTGGAGCGAGAAGGCGGAGAAGCCTTATTCGGCGAGCCCGCACTGGATCTTAACGACTTGCTGCGTACCGACCTCAGCGGCCGCGGCATCATCAACATCCTTGTCGCAGACCAACTCATCCTGAAGCCGCGATTGTACGCAAGCTTTCTCTTATGGCTGCTGTCAGAGCTGTTCGAGAACCTGCCCGAGGTGGGCGACCTTGACAAGCCCAAGCTGGTGTTCTTCTTCGATGAGGCCCACCTGCTATTTGACGACGCACCCCCGATGTTGCGCCAGCGGGTGGAGCAGGTCGTTCGGCTCATCCGCTCCAAGGGCGTTGGTGTGTACTTCTGCTCACAATTCCCGGACGACGTGCCGAACGAAATCCTGGGCCAGCTCGGGAATCGCATCCAGCATGCACTGCGGGCTTATACGCCGCGTGACCAGAAGGCAGTTAAAACCGCTGCGGAAACCTTTGTTGCGAACCCGAAACTTGACGTCGCCGACGTCATATCCCAACTCGGTGTTGGCGAGGCTCTGGTTTCCACGCTCCAGGAGAAGGGCGTGCCGATGCCGGTGGAGCGCACGCTCATCTGTCCGCCGCGCTGCCGGATAGGGGCGATTACGCCGGAAGAGCGTATGACCGTGAGGGCGCGCAGTCCGGTTGGCAGCAAGTACGACTCGCCGGTGAACCGCGAGTCGGCCTACGAGATCCTGAACCGGCGGACCGTGGAAAAGGAAGCAGCCGAGTCGGGGTCGAATAATGCTGAGGCAGAGAAGCCGTCCGAACGCGGGGGGATGATCGGCGATTTTCTGTGGGGCACCAAGCGCCGCCAGGGCATGGTGGAAACGTTGGCCAAACAGGCCGCGCGAACCGTCGGCAGCCAGATCGGCCGGCAGATCTTACGCGGCGTGCTGGGCGGCATATTAGGCGGATCGCGCCGCCGTTAGTGTTTGGGCACCGTAATACCCCCTACGCAGGTGAACTTAGAGTTGAACAAAAAATTGAACGCAAATTGAAAAAGGAGGTTATGAATGGGAATTTTTTCATGGATCGTAATGGGATTACTCGTTGGCTTGCTTGCAAAATTTATCATGCCCGGCAAAGATCCTGGAGGACTCATTATTACCATTTTGATAGGAATTGCGGGTGCCTTCGTAGGCGGTTTTATCGGATCTTCCCTGGGGTTTGGGACGGTTACGGGATTTAATGTAGGGAGTATCCTGCTGGCTATCGGTGGCGCTGTTCTTCTATTGATATTATACCGGGCCATAAAGAGATAACCCTCAATCCCGATGAAATTAAGCCGCATTGTCTGCCAATTGCTGACAGGCGGCTTTTTCATTGAATATTTTTCACCAAAGTTCTATAGATTCAATTTACGGCACTTTTCAGGAGGCACATCTGTTGGATCTTTCCGCTCACAATAAAATTGTTTCTTTCATCTGGTCGATCGCCGACGACTGTCTGCGCGACGTCTATGTGCGCGGCAAGTACCGTGATGTCATTCTTCCCATGTTCGTGCTGCGGCGGCTCGACTGCCTGCTGGAGCCGAGCAAGGAAACCGTCATGGAAGAAGTTGCGTTTCAGCGTGACGATGCCGGTTTTACCGATCTTGACCCGGAAGGGCTCAAGGAGGCTTCCGACTACGTCTTCTATAACACCTCCCCATGGACACTGAAAAAACTGGTCGATACCGCCTCCAACAATTCCCAGATCCTGGAAGCCAATTTCAAGGCCTATCTCGACGGATTCAGCGATAACGTCAAGGAGATCGTGGACAAGTTCAAGCTCCGCTCCCAGGTCAGTCACATGGCGGAAAAGGATGTGCTGCTTGAGGTGCTGGAGAAGTTCACCTCACCCTACATCAACCTCACACCCAATGAAGTCCGGGACCCGGATGGGCGCAAGCTGCCGCCGCTGACCAACCTCGGCATGGGGTATGTTTTCGAGGAACTGATCCGCAAGTTCAATGAAGAAAACAACGAAGAGGCCGGTGAGCACTTCACTCCCCGTGAGGTGATCGACCTGATGACCCACATTCTCTTTGAGCCGGTAAAAGATCAATTGCCGCCGGTCATCACGGTGTACGATCCGGCCTGCGGATCGGGAGGGATGCTTACCGAAGCCCAGGATTTCATCACCCACCCCGAAGGGCAGATCCGGGCGAAAGTCGACGTCTACCTCTACGGCATGGAAATCAACGACGAAACCTACGCCATCTGCAAGTCGGACATGATGATCAAGGGGAACAACCCGGAAAACATCAAATGCGGCTCGACCCTGGCAACCGATGCGTTTGCCGGATTGCGGTTCGACTTCATGCTCTCCAATCCCCCCTATGGCAAATCCTGGGCAGGGGATCAGAAGTACATCCTCGATGGCAAGCAAGTGCTGGACCGCCGTTTTGAAGTGCCGCTGAAGGATTTTCGCGGCAACCTGGAGACCGTATCCGCCACGCCCCGCTCCTCGGACGGCCAGCTCCTCTTTCTGATGGAGATGGTCAACAAGATGAAGGACCTGGACAAAGGCCCCGCCGGGTCGCGCATCGCCTCGGTCCACAACGGCTCGTCCCTCTTTACCGGCGATGCCGGCGGCGGCGAGAGCAATATCCGCCGTCATATCATCGAAAACGACTATCTTGAGGCGATCATCCAGTTGCCGAATAACCTCTTCTACAACACGGGCATCACCACCTACATCTGGGTGCTTTCCAACAAGAAAACAGAACAGCGGCGCGGCAAGGTGCAGTTGATCGACGCCGGCCAGATGTTCCGAAAGCTGCGCAAGAATCTCGGGGCCAAGAACTGCGAATTCGCTCCCGAGCATATCCGGGAGATCACCCAGCTCTATCTCGACATGCCGCATGACGGCGTTTCCAGGATCTTTGACAACAGCGATTTCGGCTATTACAAAGTCACTGTCGAACGCCCCAGCCGAAAGGCCGCTCAGTTCACCCCAGAAAGGATTGCCGGCCTTCGTTTCGTCCCGGCGTTGCGTGACGTCATGGCGTGGGCTTATGAGAAGTGGGGAGATGAAGTTTATGTGAAAATTGCGGATTATCGCAAGACGATCGAGGCTCATATTGAGAAAGAAGATATCAACCTGTCGCCGAAGAACATCAAAACTCTGCTCAATCCCAAGACCTGGGCTGATCAACGCGCCTTGCTGGGTGTGGCCGAGCAGTTGATGGCGTCAATCGGCCGGGAACTGTTCATGGATTTCAATATCTTCACGGAAAAAATCGATGCCTGCCTTAAAGCCGGGAAAATTCAGCTTTCCGCCAGCGAGAAAAACCAGATTCTCAATGCCGTAAGCTGGCGCGACGAGAAGGCAGAACGGGTGGTCAAGAAGGCGCATAAACTGAGCGGCAAGAAACTTGCTGAACTGCTGGCAGAACTTTCCTGCGCTCAGGAGCAGTTGCACGACTTCGGTTACTGGCCGACCGGGACCAAAGGCGAGTATGTCGAGTACGAGAGCGATTCAGACCTGCGCGACACCGAGAATGTACCGCTGAAAGAGAATATCCACGATTACTTCCGGCGGGAAGTGCGGCCCCATGTTGAGGAAGCCTGGATCAATCTGGATCAGACCAAAATCGGCTACGAGATCAGCTTCAACAAATACTTCTACCAGCACAAGCCGCTGCGGTCGCTGGAAGAGGTGACCCGCGACATTCTGGCGTTGGAGGCGGAGACCGAGGGGCTGTTGAAGAAACTGGTGAGTTTTGGGAAGGTTCGTTGATGGATCATACTGTTGTTTTTCCTCGATACGATTCCTATAAAGATAGTGGTGTTGAGTGGATTGGCGATATACCTGCGCACTGGGAAATTGAAAGAGCGAAGTGGTTATTTGAAAGAGCAGAGAGACCAGTTAGGCCTGAAGACGACATTGTCACTGCCTTCCGGGATGGCACTGTCACTCTCCGTAGTAATCGACGAACAGAGGGCTTTACAACAGCCCTCCAAGAACATGGCTATCAAGGAATCCGTAAAGGGGATCTTGTGATTCATGCAATGGATGCTTTTGCAGGGGCCATTGGTGTATCAGACTCTGACGGCAAAGCGACGCCGGTTTATGCTGCCTGCGTTAACCGCGGAGAGTACTACACCAACAGTGTCTACTATGCATACTTGCTGCGTTACATGTCAAAGGCCGGTTACATTGAATCCTTGGCAAAAGGTATTCGCGAGCGCTCGACCGATTTCCGTTTCAATGATTTCGCAAAGCTCAATTTGCCTATCCCACCCTGTGACGAACAAGACAGAATTGCCAACTTCCTCGATCAAAAGATCGCCGAGATCGACGAAGCCATCGCCAAGAAGCAGCGATTGATTGAGTTGCTCAAAGAGCAGAAGGCCATTCTGATCAATCAGGCCGTAACCAAGGGGCTGAATCCCGATGTGCCCATGCATGATAGTGGTGTTGAGTGGATTGGAGGGGTTCCGGCGCATTGGAAAATGCCTCCAATGTACGCCCGTTTTCGAATCGAGCTGGGGAAAATGTTGGACGCGAAACGCATCACAGGCAAAAATTTAGTCCGCTATTTAAGGAATACAGACGTTCAATGGGGGAAAATCAACTTGGATGATTTGCCTGAGATGGACATACACCCCTCTGAACTCAGCCGTTACGTCGTGAGAAATGGCGACCTACTGGTGTGCGAAGGTGGGGAAATAGGTCGGTGTGCAATATGGGAGTCAGATATAAAAGGACAGACAATCGGTTTTCAGAAAGCACTACACAGATTGCGTGCTTTCAGTTCGGAAAAGGAAAACATTCGATATTTGTACTATGTGATGATGGCTGCCTGGAATCTGGGTGCCTTTCAGCTTACAGCCAAAACGAACACAATCTCCCATCTAACAGGAGAAATGTTTCGAGTTTATAGATTTCCGCAACCACCGAAGAGAGAGCAAGATGCTATTGTTGAAACGCTTGATATTGCCTGCGGCCTTGCTGACAAAATAATACAAGAACAACTATATGCAATAACTTTATTTACCGAACTTAAAAGTACAATAATTGCAAATGCCGTAACGGGAAAAATCAAAATATAAGGACATCGGCCCATGGTCACCCAAACCAACGAACAAGCCCTGGAAGCCTGCACCGAGAAAGCCCTGACCGGGACTTGTCGCGAGCAGATAAAGCTTGAAGGATTGGGTGTCGCCGAAGCCAACGCGCGGTATCGCAGCGGCTATCTGAACTGGCTGGGCGAGTCGGAGCCTTACAAATAACACTCTTTACAATACTATTAAAAGTGCTATTATATAGGCTATAAAGCGTGTTAAGGAGGCATGTATGCCGCATATATCTGCGAATGATCTTAAAGTGAAAGGTGTTGTCGCCATAGAGGCGATGCTGGCCAATCAGCCGGAAGCGATTATATCCGTTCGCGGCAAGGAGCGTTTTGTGGTGATGGACATGAACCACTACCACTACCTGCGCGAATGTGAGCTGGAAGTGGCGCTTGCCCAGACCCGCGCCGACCTGGCAGAAGGGCGTTTTGTCAAGGAAAGTCCCGAAGCGCATGTTGCTCGCCTGAAAGCGGCAAAATGAGTTGGTCTCTGGTCTTTACCGAGCATTATGAAAAGCGTGCGCGCCTATTTTTGAAGCGTCATCCCGAACTGGAAAAACAGTACCTGAAAAGCTTGCAATTGCTGGAGGCGAACCCGTTTCATCCCTCACTGCGTCTGCATCCGCTGTCCGGTCGCCTGTCCGGTTTGCATTCGGTTTCAATCAATCTGTCTTATCGTATTACCCTTGAGTTTCTGATTCAGGATCAGGAGATCATCCCGGTAAACGTGGGCGATCACGATACGGTGTATTGAGCCTGTCCTTCACAACGATTTGTTTGCAGCTTTAAGTGATTTGGAGGTCATGTGGTCACCCAAACCAACGAACAAGCGCTGGAAGCCTGTATCGAGAAAGCCCTGACCGGGACTTGTCGCGAGCAGTTAAAGCTTGAAGGTTTGGGTGTCGCCGAAGCCAACGCGCGGTATCGCGGCGGCCATCTGTACTGGCTGGGCGAGTCGGGCGATTTTGATCGTGAGTTTGCTGTTGACCGTCGTCACTTCTGGAATTTCCTGGAATCGACCCAGGCGGATGAGCTGGACAAAGTCAGGGATCGACCCAACTGGAAGCGGCTGATTCTGGAACGCCTGAATCGCAAAATCCAGAAAGAGGGGATTATCAAGGTCCTCAAAGCGGGGCTGCGGATCGACGACGCCCACCTGACCCTCCTTTACAGCCAGCCTTACAACGCCATCAATCCCGAAGTCGCCAAACGCTTTGAACAGAACATCTTCTCGGTGACCCGGCAGGTGTACTACTCCCAGGCCGACCCCCTCAAATCCATCGACATGGTGATCTTCATCAACGGCATCGCCGTTGCCACCCTGGAGCTGAAAAACGCCTGGACCGGGCAGTCCACCTACCACGCCATGAAGCAGTATCGGGAGAGCCGCGATCCCAACGAGCTGCTGCTCCAGTTCGGCCGCTGCCTGGTTCACTTTGCCGTCGATACCGATGACGTCTATATGACGACCCGCCTGGACGGGAAGCGGACCAATTTTCTGCCGTTCAACAAAGGGTACCGGCACGGCAAGGGAAATCCGCCGGGCGATCGGTCATAAAACCGGCTACCTCTGGCAGGATATCCTTTCCCGGCAGAGCCTGACCACGATCATCGAACACTTCACGAAGCTGGTGGGGGAGAAAGAGAGCGACCCGCTCAAGAAGAAGCGCCTGTATTTCCCCCGCTACCACCAACTGGAAGTCGTGCGCAACCTGCTTGCCGATGTCCGCAAGCGGGGCGTGGGCCAGACCTACCTGATCCAGCACTCCGCGGGCTCGGGCAAGTCGAACTCCATCTCCTGGACCGCCTACCAGTTGATCGAGGTGTATCCCGAGGGCGGGGATCATCCGGTCTTTGATTCCGTGGTCGTGGTCACCGACCGCCGGGTGCTGGACAAGCAACTGCGGAACACCATCAAGCAGTTTTCCGAGGTCAAGAACATCATCGCTCCGGCCATGAGTTCCCAGGAGCTGAAGCAGGCCCTGGAGAGCGGCAAGAAGATCATCATCACCACGATCCAGAAGTTTCCCTTCATTGTCGATGGCATCGACGATCTTTCCGACAAGCGGTTTGCGGTCATCATCGATGAGGCGCACAGTTCCCAGAGCGGCTCGGCGGCCGACAACCTCAACCGGACACTGGGCGCCGATGAGGATGAGGTGCAGGACGCGATTCTGGAGATCATGAAAAAGCGCAAGATGCGGGACAACGCCTCATACTTTGCCTTCACCGCCACCCCCAAGAGCGCCACGCTGGAACGCTTCGGGGAGAAGACGGCGGAGGGGAAGTTCGTGCCGTTTCACCTCTACTCGATGAAGCAGGCCATCGAAGAGGGGTTTATTCTCGATGTTCTGGCCAACTACACCACCTACAAGAGCTACTACCAGATCGAAAAATCAATCCGGGATAATCCGCTGTTCGACAGCGCCAAGGCGCAGAAGAAGCTCCGCGCCTATGTGGAAGGGCACAGGGAGACCATTGCCGTCAAAGCCGACATCATGGTCAGTCATTTCCTGGAGCAGGTGGTGAAGCCGAAGAAGCTAAAAGGGCAGGCCAAGGCGATGGTGGTGACGCGCAACATCGAATCGGCGATCCGCTATTATTTTGCCATCCGCGATGCGCTGAAAGGCCAGCCCTTCAAGGCGATGATCGCTTTCTCCGGAAAGAGCATGGTCGATGGCATCGAGTACACCGAGGATTCCATCAACGGTTTCCCGTCCAGGGACATCGAGGAAAAATTCGACTCCGATGAATACCGGCTGCTGGTGGTGGCCAACAAATATCTGACCGGTTTCGACCAGCCCAAGCTTTCAACCCTGTACATCGACAAGAAGCTGCAAGGGGTGCTGGCGGTGCAGGCGATCTCCCGCCCGAATCGCTGCTCCCATGCACTGAACAAACGCAAGGAAGATACGTTTGTCCTCGATTTCTTCAACTCCACCGAGGATATCAAGGAGGCCTTCGATCCCTTCTATACGGCGACCTCGCTTTCCAAGCGACCGATGTCAATGTTCTGCATGACACCAAGGAAAAGCTTGACGAGGTCGGCGTCTATGAATGGCATGAGGTGGAGGCTTTCTGTACCCTCTATTTTTCCGATGCCGAGGCGGAAGCATCTCAGCCCGATCATCGATATCTGCGCCGCCCGTTTCGATAACGAACTGGAGCTGAAAGACGAGGAAAAGGCCGATTTCAAGATCAAGGCCAAGCAGTTTGTGAAAATATACGCCCAGCTTGCCTGTATCATGCCGTTTGACAATATCGAATGGGAAAAGCTGCACTGGTTCCTCAAATTCCTGATTCCGAAACTGAAGATCAAGGATAAGGACAAGGATACGCTGGATGAGCTGCTGGAAAGCGTTGACCTTTCGACCTACGGCCTGGAGCGGGTCAAACTGAAGCAGCCGATCGGCCTGGACGACAGCGATTCCGAACTCGATCCCCAGAATCCCGAATGTGCGCGGGGCTCATGGGGGTGAAGAGCCGAAAGATCCCCTTGATGAAATCATCCAGGCCTTCAATCAGCGATGGTTCTCAGGCTGGGAAGCCACCCCGGAAGAGCAGCGGATCAAGTTCATCAATATCGCCCAGCATGTCTTCAGGAATCCCAACTATCAGACGCAGGTCGTCGACAACCAGGATGAACAGAACAGCCGCATCGCCCTGGAAAAGATGATCAGCCAGGCGGTCAGCCAGGAGCGAAAGCGGGAACTGGACCTTTACAAGCGCTACGCTCAGGACCCGGAATTCAAACGGGCCTTTGATTCGAGCATCATGAGACTTTTGTCCATCCAGGATATTTCGAAGGTTGTTATTGAGACGGCAGTGGGATAACGTACCACATGCCTTGATCGTAAGATTCTATCACTTTTTGAATGGACAGCATTTATGGGCAAGTCGGAAATCATCGACATCATCAAAAGCTTCAAACCCGAAATGCAGGCACGCTTCGGGGTGAATAAGGTCGGGCTCTTCGGCTCCTGCGTCCGCGAGCAGCTGCGGAGAAGAAGCGATATCGACATCCTTGTCTCCTTCAGCCGCGACATCGATCTGTTCGATTTCATAGATCTTCGTGAGTATCTGGAGGATCGGCTCCAGCAGAAGGTCGATCTTGTAATGGAATCGGCGCTTAAACCTGCAATCGGCAAAAGGATTCTGTCCGAGGTGGAATATGTCTAAGGGGCGGGAGATTGCCGATTATCACAACGATATCCGTAACGCCATCGCAGAGATGGAGGAGTTCACCCTCGGGATGGATTACGACTCGTTTGCATCGGACAAGAAAACCGTCAATGCCGTTATCAGGAGCCTTGAAGTGCTTGGTGAAGCAACCAAGCATATTCCTGCGCCTTTTCGCAGGAAGCATCCGGAAATACCTTGGACCAAGATGGCGGGTATGCGCGACGTCCTCATTCATGACTATATGGGAGTTGATCTCAGGACGGTCTGGAATGTCGTTCGGAAAAGATTGCCTGAACTTATGCACTTATTTGATGAAGAAAAAACCTGATCCATATCTTCCTAATGTTTCAGTTTGTTATGGGCCGTTGGAGGGAGCCATTGCGGGCTTGAAATCGCAAAAGGCGGCGTTAACCGGCGCCTTTCGGCTTGCGCCGTATGGGAAGCGCTTCTGTCAAAAGCGGAAAGCAAAAAGGGCAGCAGCCAAGCATTGTATCATCTTCGGATACAGGCAGTCGGGCAGGCGCAATTCTGGATAGATGTGGAGATGCGCGGGAGCGCAACCCTGGATTCTTTGGATCAGTACCTCCGGGCGATATGGCTGGAGTGCTGCGGGCACATGAGTCAGTTTGTTTTCGGCGGCCGCAGGGGCAAAGAGATCTCCATGCGGCGTCGCATTGCGGATGTCCTTGAACCGGGAATGGAATTGACCCATATTTATGATTTTGGAACATCATCGGAGACGTTGATCAAGGCAGTCGGCGTCCGTGAAGGAAACCCGTGACTTCGCATCCGATTGCACTACTGGTCCGCAATGTGATGCCGGAGTCGTAGTGCATTGTATGCGATCTGCCTGCCGCATGGCTTTGCCCGGAGTGTCTGTATGAAGAAAATCAATGGGGAACCCTGTGCGACAAGCACGCCGGGACGCATCCCCACAAGGACTTTGGTGAGCCCATCCCGATAGTCAACTCGCCACGTCTGGGCATGTGCGCCTATGACGGGCCGGCTAAGCCGCCGTATTAATATTGAAAAGCGATTCTGAAGAAAACAGGAAATACCTTGTCAAGTATTTTCTTTTGATATATTTTAAAAACATATATCAAGGTCTTCGTATCGTTGGAAAGCTTCGAATCAATCGCGGGAAATCAAATAAACCTTTGCTGAAAAGGAGACAGAAAGATGGGAATGCTCAAAGAATTCAAAGAATTCGCCATGCGGGGGAACGTCGTTGACATGGCAGTGGGTATCATCATTGGAGGAGCCTTTGGAACAATCGTTAAAAGCCTCGTTGATGACGTCCTGATGCCGCCGATCGGTTTGCTTTTAGGCGGGATTGATTTCTCCAACTTCTTCCTTGTTCTCAAACAAGGGGCCAAGGCTGCCGCTCCCTATGCGGCGATTGCGGATGCCAAAGCAGCCGGGGCCGTAACAGTCAACTATGGACTTTTCCTGAATGCGGTTATCAGTTTCCTGATCGTTGCATTTGCCGTCTTCATGCTGATTCAAAGCCTTAACAAACTAAGGCGTCAAGAGGCGGCGGCGCCCGCAGAAGCAACCACCAAGGAATGCCCCTTCTGCATGTCAACGATTGCGATCAAGGCAACCCGCTGTCCCAACTGCACTTCCGATCTCAAACTGACCTGACTAACCCCCAACCCAAGGTTTAAAAGGCCCCGTAACGTGTTGCAGAATCATGCACAGTCGCGTTTATGTCAAAGTCGCAGTGATTTCTGACGGACCGACTGGCCTCAATATGGAGAGTTACGATCAACAACTGAAAGGAGGCGGCTATGAATAAGTATGGTGCAGAGTTTTTCGGAACTTTTTGGTTGGTTCTCGGCGGTTGTGGCAGCGCGGTGTTGGCCGCTGCATTTCCCAATGTTGGCATCGGACTGCTTGGCGTTTCGCTGGCCTTTGGCCTTACAGTGCTGACGATGATGTTTCTTATCGTTATTCTCGGCGCAACCGACAATCGCGCGCCCCAATCGTTTTTCTTTTCTTTGTTGTGATGTTCCACAGGATTGGCTATAGTTGCTTCAATGACTGATTCGACACCAGATCAAGCGCCGGCCGCCGCACCTGGCATCATGCCCGGCATTAAAAAGAGCTTCCTTCGGCAGGTGCTTCGCCTTGCAGGCCCGTATTGGAATTGCGAGCGGTGCACGAAAGTCCGCAGCGCGACACTGCTGCTGCTGCTGCTCACCATGGGGCAAGTCGGGCTTACGGTATGGGTCAACTACTGGAACAGAGCGCTGTTCGACGCGCTCGAACAGCGCTCCGTGCGTGGCGTGCTTCTCCTGGTGGCGGTCTTTGCGCTGATCTTCGTACTCACGATCGCCGTCACGGCGGCGCACCTGATTGTCAAGCGCTGGCTGATGATCGACTGGCGCACCTGGCTGACCGAGCAGTTGGTCGGGAACTGGATGGAAGACGGTCGCCACTACCGGCTTCTCTTCAGCGCCGGCGAACATGACAACCCCGACCAGCGCATCGCCGAGGACATTCACATCGCAACGGAGAGCGCGATCGCGTTGACCCACTCGCTGGTCTACTCGCTGATGACCCTGGGTCTTTTCATCGAGATCCTGTGGTCGGTGTCGGGTGCGATCGTCGTGCCGGGTACCGGAGGGTTTCAAGTGCCGGGCTATCATGGTGCCGCTGGCGTTTCGTTTACGCGGCCCTGGGCAGCACGATCAGTTGGATGATCGGCCGGCCGCTGGTGCGCGCGACAAACGCCCTGCAGTCCGCCGAAGCGACGTTTCGCTTCGGCTTGTCACGGTCGCGGGAGAACTCGGAAGCGATCGCGCTCATGCGCGGTGAGCCGATGGAGCGCGCCGGCTCGTCGGCGCGATTTGGCCAGATCGTGCGCGAATGGAATCGGCAGTCGCTCGCATACATGGGCCTGGTCTCGTTCGGGTCGGGATACGGTGCGCTGCTGCCGGTATTACCGCTTCTGATCGCCGCGCCCCAGTACATTCACGGGGCGATGTCGCTCGGCGTGCTGATGCAGGCCGCGCAGGCGTTCCAGCGCCTGACTTCCGCGCTTTCCTGGCCGGTGGACAATATCGGCGAAATTGCGCGCTGCCGCGCTTCGGCCGACCGCGTGCTGTCACTCTACGAGGACATGCGGCAACTGGATGCCGACGCTCAGGCGCCGGGCGGCCAGCGCATCGCCCTGGGCCGATCGGAACGCGCCCGCCTGGTGATCGAGGATCTGTGCATCACCGAACCCTCGGGGCACATCCTGCTCGAGCACTTCAGCGTTGACATCCGCCGCGGCGAAAGGGTGCTGATCGAAGGGAATCCCGCGGTGACGGGAAGCTTGTTCAAGGTGATCGGCGGGCTCTGGCCCTGGGGCAGCGGGCGGGTGTTGCTGCCGGCCAAGGGCAGCATGCTGTTCGTTGCCCAGCGGCCCTTCCTGCCCGAGGGTACCCTGCGCGAAGCGCTGTGCTACCCGCACCCTCCGGATGCCTTCCCCGTCACCGCCATCCGCCACGCGCTCGAATGCGCTGGCATCTGGCATGGCTTGCCCAGCGCATGGACGAGCGGAACAACTGGGAGCAGGTGCTGCCGCAACGCGCCCAGCAGCGGCTCGGCATCGCACGTGTTCTGCTCCAGCAGCCGGCCTGGGTATTCATGGAAGAGGCCACCGACGCCTTTGACCCCAAGGGCGAGCGACTGATCCTCGAGATGCTCCGCCGCGAGTTGCCAAACGCGACCCTACTGAACATCAGCTTTCCATCCGGGCCTCAGGCAACTGTACCACCGCACGCTGGTTCTGAGCCGGGTTCACGAGGCGAAAGTCCTGTTTAAACAGGCGGCGCAGTAATGGCGGCAGCGCTCATTGAAATCTCGGCGGCAGCCAGCCTCTCTCGACGCACTCGCGAAAGCACCACTCCGGCGTCGTCTCGGTGCGATAAGCTCCAGAAAAACCAGCCTCGGTAAAGCTCGAAGGTAAGTAGCTGCGCGGCGCCGTAAGCACGATACGCAACGTCCTGCTGGAATTTGTCCATGCCCCGCAGCGCGTGGTCAAACGGCCCCTCGGCCCAGAGCGAGACGACCTCCAGGTCGAGCCCCAGACTCCACTCACCCACGATTGCGGGGAGCATCAGCTCGCGCCGGATATCGTCGGCCTCCTGTCGCCACAGGTCTCCCGCCTTGTGCAGGTGGCCGTGTATGTCCATTTCGATCTCCTCGCGAGCGAAGCACTGGTAGCGGTGTATGTCGAAGATCACGTTCTGGTATTGCGGCGGCTGCATGAAGCCCAGGTACTCGCGGTGCGAACGGAAGCCGTCGTGGAAGACGATCGCCACGCGCTCCGGCGGGCAGTGCGCGCGGATCGCATTGTAAGCGCGCAGGTAGTACGCCTCCAGTAGATCCGTGGGCACGTCCCAGCGCGGTTCGTTGAGCAGTTGAATGCCGTAAAGGGCGGGCGCGAATCGGTAGCGCTCGGCAAGCCGTCCCAGCACCGCGACCGAATGCGCGATGTATTCCTCGCGCGTGTGCCATTCGCAGACGTCCTTGATGCCGCCGTTGTCAAAGCCGTTCTGGCAGCCGGGGGCCGCATGAAGATCGAGTATGATGCAAATGCCGAACTCCGCGGCCCAGTCGAACGCACGGTCCAGCACGTCGATGCCGCCTTCGACGAAAGGATGCGGGTTTGCGCCGTACTTGCTGTGATACGGGTATGGCGGGCCGAAGATCCAGTGTCCGAGCGGGATGCGCACCGCGTTGATGCCCACGCCCGCAAGCCACGCGAAATCCTCGCGTGTGATGAAGTGCTCCCAGTGGGCGCGCAGCCGAACCGGTGCTTCCGGGCCCAGCTCCGCGCACCAGGTGGTCTCATCAGTCGCTGCGAGCCCCTCGAACAGGCTTGGCTTCATCCACTTTTCCAGCAACAGCCAGCCGCCGAGATTGACGCCGCGAAGGTGGTTGGGTAGGTTTGACGTAACAGGATCCGGCATAACGGCTTCTCGCAGTCCCATCGGCGCGTATTTCAAACCCTGCAGGTCCCGCCGATGGATAAGGACCCGTTTTGGGAGGAACGAATTGAAATTCTCATTTTTATTGAAAAAAATTTATAATTGCAATAGCTAATCAAACAATCAGAACTGCCGGAATGAATGTCTGCCCAGCCCTGTCCATCTTGATGAAATGGTGTATTTGGGTGGATATTTAAATGGGTTGCTAAGGCATTTCCTTCATGACTGGATTTTATCCCCTGCGATGCGCAATTTTTTTCCGGATTTCGTCCGCCAGAATGAGCAGACATGCGAAAGGCAGAAGAATGAGCCAGACTGACCAGGGGAGGGGAGAAGTCGAGAAGATGCGATTGCCCCAAGGGTGATAAACGATGAAAAGCTGAAGCAGAAGCTCAAAACCTATCCCGATGAAAATCAATGGATTCGTAAAGAACCCGAGCCCCCACAATGACTCCTTCGATGACCTGCAGGCAAAAATATTTCCGATCTGGGTGATGATGATCGCCGTCAGACAGGCGGTGGTGGCCTGCTGATAGACCTGTTGGTCCGGTAAAAGCGGTGTCCCCCAGGTCCAGCCCGCTCCATAAAGCACAAAGAAGAATCCGAACATGCAGGCTGCCGCTTCGATAGGTCCCAGGAATAGATAGGCTCGGGACATGACCGAAAGATCGACGAGTTTTTCATCCCGGCCTCTGGGTGGCTGATTCATGACGGACGGCGTCGGCTTTTCCGCGCCGAGGGCGAGCGCCGGGAGCATGTCCGTTCCAAGGTCAATGGCCAGGATCTGCAGGATCGTCAACGGCAGGGGGATTTTCAGCAGAATATAGGCCAGATAGGGTACCGCCTCGGGTATGTTCGAGGCAAAGATATAGGTGATGAACTTCCGGATATTGGCATAGACCGCCCGGCCTTCCTCCACCGCATTGATTATGGTGGCAAAGTTATCGTCCAGGAGGATCATGTCGGAAGCCTCTTTGGCCACATCGGTCCCGGAAATCCCCATGGCGATGCCGATATCGGCTTTCTTCAGTGCGGGAGCGTCATTAACGCCGTCACCGGTCACGGCGACGCGCTCCCCTGCTTCCTGCAGGAGGGAAACGACTCGCATCTTGTGCTTAGGGGTCATGCGCGCGAAAAGGATCTCCCTCGATGAGAGTTTATTTCGCAGCTCCCCGTCATCCATCTTCATGAACTCCGGTCCTTCGATAACCACCGGTTCACCCGTCACCAGTCCGATTTCACGTGCAATGGCCACGGCGGTCCGGCATCCGTCTCCGGTGATCATGATTATCCTGATGCCGGCCTGGCAGCATTTCCGGATAGCCTCGGGCACTTCGGGCCGCGGCGGGTCTTCCAGACCGATCAGGCCGGCGAAGACAAGATCTTCTTCCATCCGGGAGTCCGGGGCCGCCTGTTTTTTATTCTCTTTGGGACTAAAGGCTTCTTCAGGTTGCGCTTTATAGGCAAACGCCAGCACCCTCAACCCCCTGTCCATAAGCCGGCGGCAAGCCTCCAGGGCTTTTCGTCGGAAAGCCTCATCCATGCGATGCTGGGCTCCGTTCACCAGCGCATGGCCGCATAATGGCAGAATGCTTTCCATGGCGCCTTTGGTGAATACATACGCCTTGTCTCCCACGCGATTCAGGGTGGTCATCCGCTTCCGGTCGGAGTCAAAGGGAATCTCGGCCAGGCGTTCGGCGCCGAGGTCACCCAGGCAATCCCTGGACAGTTTCAGCAGGGCGGTCTCGGTCGGATCCCCCTGGTATTCATGATCGGTCCAGCGGGCATTGTTGCAGAGAAGCGCCGTCCGCATCAGCGGATCGTCTGCCCGCGGCCTGTAATCTTTTGCCGCGATGACCCGATCGTCTTTCCATATTTGCAAGGCGGTCATTCGGTTTTGCGTGAGCGTGCCGGTCTTGTCCGTGCAGACTACGGTGACACAGCCCAGGGTCTCGACCGAAGAAAGGTTCTTGATCAAAGCGTTTCTTTTTACCATGCGCTGGCTGGCCATTGCCAGGGAAAGGGTGACTGTCGGCAGCAGGCCCTCGGGGATGAGCGCAACCGTGATGCCGATCGTAAAGATGAAGTTGTCCCAAAAACTTCTCCCGATAAAGAAGCCGAGGACAAAAAAGAAAAGCCCGGCCAGGGCGGCGATGGTCGCCACCAGCCGCGTGGTTTTGACGATTTCTTTCTGAAGGGGGCTCAGGGCCGGCTCCACGGCGCTGGTCAGATGGGCTATCCGGCCGAACTCGGTCGCCATCCCGGTCGCAAAAACCAGTGCTTTTCCAGATCCGCTCGTGACGGTTGTTCCGGCAAAAACAATATTGGGGCTTTCCAGCAGATCGCCCGGCGAAGGCCTGTGGTCCTTGAGGCCCGCTTCCGATTCTCCGGTAAGCGCTGCGCTGTTCACCTTCAGCCCGGAGCTTTCTATCAGCCGGGCGTCGGCCGGCACCCGATCGCCTTCGGAAAGCAGGATAATGTCTCCCGGTACGATTTCGCGAGAATGGACCTTCTTTTCCGTTCCTTCCCGGATGATCTGCACATAAAATGGCAGGAGTTTTTTCAAGGCCTCAAGGGCCTTTTCGGCCCGGTATTCCTGGAGAAACGCGAATATCGCGTTAATCAGAATGACTCCGACGATGGCAAGTCCCAGTGTGGACATGCTTTCTCCGGGATGGAGATAGTCGGAGAGGAACGAGAGGCCGGCGCCGATCCAGAGCAAAACGGCCAGAAAATGCGTGAGCTGTCCCAGGAACCGCAGGAAGAGAGGCGCCCTGGCGACTTCTCTGATTTCGTTGGACCCGTTTTCCGAAAGTCTCTTGGCCGCCTCAGTCTCCGAAAGACCGCTCTCCGCGCTTACCAGCGCCTGGAGGGCCTCCGCTCGCGAAAGGCTGTTAATCTTCATGGCGCGGCTTCAGGATAATGAGGTCGCAGGGTGCCTGCCTCAGGACTTCCTCCACCGGATTGCCTTGGCGCAGAGAAGCCCAGAGACTTCTTTCGCTGGCGCCCATGACAATGAGGTCATGGCGTTTGGCGAAGGCTTCGATGGTAATGTTTCTGGCGGTCCGGCCCGGCAGCAGCCTTCCCTCATGCTCGATATTCTGCTGTTTGAGGCTGTCCATGAAACGGGAAATATCGGGGGTAATCCGCGCTTCCCATTCTGGAGGCGTAAGGTGCAGCTCACCGTGCCAGAACTTTTCAAGCGGCTTGGGCGTATGAAAGACGAAGACCTTGGAGCCGAAGGCGTTGGCCAGGCAGCCGGCAAAGCGGGCACGCTCCGCAATATGATCGATTCTGGCCTTCAGCGGGAGCAGGATTTTGCGGGGATGTATTCTCCCGGAGTGGACCACCCGCATCAGCGCGACCGAACAGGGCAGTTTCAGGGAGAGGCGGCGTCCCACGGTGCCCGCGTAAAACCTTCTTTCCAGATCCTCCCGGCGGGTGGCGACAAAGACGATATCTATCCCCTCGCGTCTGACCACTGCGTCGATCTCCTTGACCGCCTCACCCGTCCTGGTCAAACTCTCGACAGGCACATTCAGCTTCTCCGCCTCGACAAAAAGCCGCATCACGGCCTCCTGTGCCCGGTTCAAGCACTCATCCGGGGTATCTTTTTCGGCGATAAAGCACAGATAGAACTTGGCCTGGCAGGATTTGGAGAAGTGCAGGGCGCAGCGTCCCATTATCTCTGAATTGATATGTTCGTTGACGGCAACAAGGATTTTCTTGTACATTGTGATGGCCACCGAATTAATAAAATTGTCTACGGATTGCCTACTCATTTATTGCTAAAGAGTCAATAAATTTTGATATTCTGATTATCGGCAGCGTTCAAGGAGTCGTCAGCTTATGTGTATATTGCAATGGATTGTCCAGATGAATATAAATTGACCTTGTTAAACGGTTTTAGTACAGAAGATGAGGGAAATATCTGGAGGAAATAGAATATGGCCTGGAAAAAAGACATGCAAACAACGCTGTTTTGGGGATGCATTGCCTTGCTCCTTTCTGCCTCGCTCTTTTACGGCTTCAATGCCGACAGGATGCGGCGAAGCATGCTCGGAAGCGAAGGCAAAGTCAACAGCGGGGACGTTGTCACTCTGGAGCGCGTCATAGATGGCGACTCGGTAACTGTGGTTCAGGAGGGACAGAAGCCCGCCGCTATTCGTATTCTCGGCATCAAGACTTTTGAGGCGGGCATCGAAAAGGATGTGGTTGCACCCTACGGGCAGGCGGCAGTCGATACGTTGAACCGGTTGATGGCAAACCGATCGGTCCGCGTGCTTCTCCATTCCACACCCAAAGACAGATACGGAAGATATATCGCAATGCTTTATGTCGATGATCAGGACATCGGACTTCGCCTGGTCAAGGAAGGGCTGGCGCTGGTTTATACGGTCTACCCATTTCCGGCCATGTCTTTCTACTTGCAGGAGCAGGAATTGGCCAGGGCAGGACGGCGCGGCCTGTGGGCCAACGCCGAAGTGAGCTCAAGAGCTTTGGCGCTTATTCGCGAATGGCAGGGGCGGTCACAATAATGTTCTATTTCATGCAATATTATCTGCGAAATGTCTTCAGGAACCCTCCGGTTCCGATGCGGATATTCGTCTTGCTGGGGGCGATCCTGATTTACGGAACGACGGGATTTCTGTACTTTGAGCTTTCTGAAAATCCGGATTTGAGCTGGTCGGATGGACTGTGGTATACGGTGGTTACCATGACCACCGTGGGCTATGGTGATTTTTTCCCAAAAACCACGGGCGGGCGTTTCCTTGTCGGATGGCCGATTATGGTCTTCGGCATTGGTCTCCTCGGCTACGCACTGTCTGTCATCGCAGCGGCCCTCATCACTTCAAAGAGCAAGGAAATAAAAGGGATGTCCTCATTTGAGTTGAAAAACCACCTGATCATCTTCAATTTTGCGGGACTGGCCAAGGTTGAACGCATCCTTGACGAGCTTTTCCTGGACCCGGCATTCGCCAAATCCACTCCCGTTGTGCTCGTGGATGAACTTCTCGATGAACTGCCGCCGGAACTGCAGAAACGAAGCCTCCATTTTGTACGGGGAAATCCCGTCAGGGATGAAACCCTCTCACGGGCCGCCATCGACCATGCCCGCCACGCCATCATCCTGTGCCGCGATCCCGGGGACCCGGCATCGGACAATCTCAACGTGACCATCGCGCTTGCCATCGAAGGCCGCAACCGCAAGACAATTACCGTTGTGGAATGCGTGGATCAGGCCTCAGAGGAGTTGCTCCGGAAGGTCGGCTGCGACAGGATCGTCTGCACATCCCGTTTCGGCGCCAATTTCGTCAGCCAGGAACTCCTCAACCCCGGTGTGCAGGAAGTGATCAATGACATGCTGAGCGCACGGGACGGGCAGCAGATCTATTTCACCGAGGTGAACCGGGATGCCCCATTTGCGGAGTTTGTGAAGATCTGCCGGAATCATCAGCACCTGGCACTTGGAATCAGCTCATCCGGCGGAATCCGTCTCAATGTGCCCGAACCAACCCTTGTCCGGAAGGGGGATTCGCTCATCACCATCGGCTCATCCCGCATCCCGGTACTTTAACACTTTCAGGGCCCGTTCCGAAAATAGCGGGCATATGAAAAATGTGTCATGTAATGCCTGCACCTCATGTTCTTGAAATCAATTTTCCCAGTAACAAAACATTTAGAAAGATCCATTGCTTTAAGGAGAACAGGGAATGAGAATTCTTTTTGCCGCAAATGAGAATAGGTGAGGCGGGTTTTTCGGCATGATCCGCGCTGAACTGCCGGAGCACCGGTTCGAGGCAACCGGAAGATTCGGGGTGGACAGCCTGAAAGCGTACGATGTTCTGATTCCGACCATGTGCACCGTAACCCGTGAACTGCTCGAAACAGGCGATCGATTGAAACTCATCCAGCAATGCGGGTCCGGGCTGGAGGGAGTTGACATTCCGGGCGTGTGAAAAAAACTGGATCTCCCAGGGAATTGGATGGGCCGTATCGAATGAGGCCGGGGCTTTTCTGAAAATCACATATCCCATAGCGAATGGAAGGAGAACCTCATGGAAAATGCGAGAACAATCCGAACGGTTATCCGGAGCAGGCCGACGATGGAAGGGGCCGGCGTGCATCTCAGGCGGGTATTCGGCAACAGCGAGGCGCCGCAGTTCGACCCCTTTCTGCTGCTCGACGATTTCCGTTCCGGCAATCCCGATCATTATCGTGCCGGCTTTCCCTGGCATCCGCATCGCGGAATCGAAACGATCACCTATGTCCTGACAGGCGATGTGGAGCACGGGGACAGCATGGGGAACAAGGGCGTCATCTCCTCCGGCGATATGCAGTGGATGACCGCCGGAAGCGGCATCATCCATCAGGAAATGCCGCAAGGAGACGCCCGGGGCAGGATGGAGGGCTTCCAGCTCTGGGCGAACCTGCCCAGATCCCACAAGATGATGGAACCCCGCTACCGCGATATCAAGAGCGCCCAGGTTCCGGAAGTCGCGCTTGAGAACGGCGTCACAGATCAAGGTCATCTGCGGCAGGGTCGGGGAGCACGAAGGCCCGGTCAAGGGGATCGTCATCGACCCCGAGTATCTCGATGTGACGGTTCCCGCAAATACCGGATTCAGGCACTTAACCAAGCGCGGCCACACCGTGTTCGCCTATGTCATCGAAGGGCAGGGGGTATTTTGATGAAGCAAAAGCACCCGGTCGGCAACGGAATGCTCTGCCTGTACGCTGACGGCGACCACGTGGCGGTAACGGCCGATCAAGAACCTGTGCGGTTTCTGCTCATATCCGGTAAACCCATCGGCGAGCCGATCGCCTGGTATGGTCCGATCGTGATGAACACCAATGAAGAGCTGCAGCATGCCTTTGATGAATACCGGAACGGAACGTTCATCAAGCATGAAAAGCCCTCTGGCATATAGCTTCTTGCGTCAAATTCTGTCTCAAGTCATCGTGCTTCTGTCATGCGCTGTATTTGCCCATGCCCAGACCGCTGCGCTTTCCGGACAGGCATCCGGATGGGCAACGATCAAAAGCGATGAGGTGCAAGCCGGGTTGCGGTATATCCCCGATCTGACGCTGACAAGGCAGCTTTCACCAGGCCGCGAAATCAGTGCGGAAGCGGCGATCAATGCCGAGTGGTTCAGCCGTTTCGACGGGTGGGATTCTGGCGAAGGCACTGCGTCTGTCGATACCTACCGGCTATGGGTTCGCCTGGCCTCATCGCAATGCGAAGTGCGCGCGGGCCTTCAGAAAATCAGTTTCGGCTCCGCAACCCTGCTGCGGCCGCTGATGTGGTTCGACAGCATCGACCCGCGCGATCCCCTGCAATTGACCAATGGCGTATACGGCCTGCTCGGGCGCTACTATTTTATGAACAACGCCAATATCTGGGCATGGGCCCTCTATGGAAACGAGGATCTCAAAGGATGGGAAACGCTGCCCGGCGACGGGCGGGAAATCGAGTTTGGCGGACGGTTTCAGATGCCGGTTCCGGCAGGTGAAATGGGATTTTCTTACCATCATCGGCGCGTAAACCCGAATGGCACCGCATTTAGCATGCAGTACCCCGCTCAGGGGAATTTCCCGGAACAGCGTATCGGACTGGACGGGAAATGGGATATCGGTGTGGGGCTGTGGTTCGAGGGTATGGTGACCCAGCAGGATTTTGACGTACCGGATCCGCGCTATCAGCAGTTTCTGACGTTTGGCATGGATTACACGTTCGCCGTGGGCAACGGATTGCACCTTCTCGGTGAGCACCTTGAACGCGTTGCGTCCAATCACGCCCTGGGCTCTGGGGACAATCAGTCCGTTTCAGCAATGTCCTGCGATTATCCCGTCAGCCTGCTTGACGCCGTGTCCGTCATTGTCTACTACGACTGGGGCAATAATATCTGGTCGCGATTTCTTAACTGGCAACGCACCTACGACCGGTGGCAAGTGAACGTGATCGCGTTCTGGAACGCCGACCAGACGCCGCCGGCCCTGGATACCGCGGATAGCAACAGTTACGGGGGCAAGGGCATACAGCTCATGCTGGTATTCAACCACTGACAGGAGACGTAAAAAAAACCAAAAGAGGGCCAACACGTGAACCATGCACCGATTGTTTCGATAAAAGGCCTGGTCAAACGCTTTCCCATCGGCGGCGGCCAGTTTACGGCGCTTGACGGCATAGACCTTTCTCTTGTCAAAGGGGAATTCGCCGGTCTGGTCGGGCCGAGCGGTTCCGGCAAGACTACAGTGCTGAACATCATCGGCTCGCTGGATATGCCGACGGAAGGAAGCGCCATGGTGCTGGGGCAATCCATCGGCGAATTGAGCCACCGCCAGGCCGCGAAACTGCGCTGCGAGCGTCTCGGATTTATTTTTCAAACCTACAACCTGCTGCCGGTCTATACGGTTTTTGAAAACGTCGAATTTCCCCTGCTGCTGCTGAAGATGCCGTCGGCGCAGCGAAAAAAAGCGGTACTGGATATCCTGGATGCGATTGGATTAACGGACAAGGCGCGCTCAAAACCGGCCCAACTCTCCGGAGGCGAAAGCCAGCGCGTCGCCATCGCCCGAGCGATGGTCAAATCCCCGGAAATCGTCCTTGCCGACGAACCGACCGCCAACCTCGATGCCAAAAATTCACATCGCATTTTGCAGACCATGGTGAAACTGAATGAAGCGTTTAAAACAACTTTTATTTTTGCCAGCCACGACGAGAAAGTCATCGGTTATCTGCGGCGCAAGATCACCCTGAATGACGGCAGGATCGTCCGCAGCGAATATATCAAGCACCCGGCGAACATGGCAGGCATGGCATCTATTGCAATGGGAGAGACAGCATGATCGCCCTTGGGCTGGCTTACCGGAATCTGGTGGGTGCGGGCTTGCGCACCTGGCTGAACGTCATCGTTCTTTCCATGGCCTACGTGGTAATCATCTGGCAACAGGGCCTGCTGGAAGGATGGAACCGGCAGGCCCTGCGCGATATGATCGACTGGGAGATCGGCGGCGGTCAGTACTGGCGCCCAATGTATGATCCCTACGACGCCTTCACCCTGGATGAGAGTCACGCGCCGGTGCCGGAGGCATTGAGAGACGATGCCGAATCCGGACATGCCGTTGCACCCGTTCTCGTCATACAGGCGACCATCTATCCGCAGGGCCGCATGCAAAGTGTCATCTTGAAAGGAATTCCGCCCGGCCAAACCGTGCTCAGTCTGCCCACGTCGGATCTCCTGGCGGATATCCCCGAAATTCCCGTTCTCATCGGCACCCGCATGGCAAAAAGCGCCAATCTGCGCATGGGCGATCCGTTCATGATTCGCTGGCGCGACGTGAACGGCACCTTTGATGCGGCCGATGCAACGGTCGTTCGCGTCATGAAAACCAACGTATCGAGCGTTGACCAGGGCCAGATATGGCTGCCTTTGTCGCGACTGCAAACCATGATGCAGATGCCAGGGGAGGCCACGATCCTCGTCACGGGGGATGGGGCAAAAAAAATGGATCCGGTCCCGGGCTGGGTATTCCGCGATCGGGCTTTTCTGTCAAAGGACATCGCCGATATGATCCGGATGAAGGAAGCCAGCGGCTGGATGATATATGCGGTTCTGCTCTCGCTGGCGTTGCTTGCGATCTTCGATACGCAGGTGCTGGCGATCTTCAGCCGCCGCAAGGAGATCGGCACGCTGATCGCCCTTGGCATGACCCGCGGCGCGGTGATCCGCCTGTTCACGATCGAGGGCGCCATGCATGGCATTCTCGCAGCGATTGTCGCATCCCTGTACGGTATTCCATTTTTGACCCAGCAGGCGATATGGGGCATTGCCATGCCCCGGGCAGTGGACAGCTTCGGTCTTGCCATTGCCGAAAGAATCTTTCCGTTCTACAGCTTTGGCCTGGTTGCGGGCACCACGGCCATTGTCCTGATCGCGGTCACCCTGGTCAGCTTTCTGCCCGCGCGCGGCATCGCCCGGCTGAATCCCGCCGACGCCATCAAGGGGAAGCTGTCATGATACGTTTTCTGCTCAAAGGTCTGTTGCGGGACCGTTCCCGAAGCCTTTTCCCGGTAATGGTGGTCAGCCTCGGCGTGATGCTGACGGTCTTTCTGCAATCCTGGCTGCAAGGGGCAATGGGCGATATCGTCCGCTCGAATGCCGGTTTTTCCACCGGGCATGTCAAGATCATGAGCAGGGCCTATGCGGAAAACAAATCCCAGATACCCAACGATCTGGCCCTTACGGGCGTCACGAAGCTGCTGGCCGCCTTGCGCGCATGCTGCCCGGACATGGTCTGGGTCGATCGGATCCGCTTCGGGGGCCTTATGGACATCCCGGATGAAAAAGGCGAAACCCGGGCCCAGGGCCCTGCCACGGGACTTGGCGTTGACCTGCTGTCACCCCGAAGCCCGGAAATCGCCACCTTGAATATCCAAAAGTCGATGGTGCGCGGACGGATGCCAGCAAAATCCGGCGAGATACTCATCGGCGAAGAATTCGCCGGCAAGCTCAAGGCTAGTCCCGGAGATACGGTCACGCTGCTGAGCACCACCATGCACGGCAGCATGAGCATGAAAAACTTTACCATCGCCGGCACGGTTAGATTCGGCGTGAACGCCATGGACAGGGGCGCGCTGATTGCCGATATTTCCGATATCCGCGGCGCTCTGGACATGGACGATGCCGCGGGTGAACTTCTCGGTTATTTCAGGGACGGGCGCTATGACGATGCGGCGGCCATCCGGATCTCGCGGGATTTCAACAAACGGTTCGCGGCCCCCGGCGATGACTATGCGCCCGTGATGCACGCGCTTCGGGACCAGGAGGGTCTTGGCGAATATCTGGATATGAGCCGTTATTTCTCGCTTGTTGCATCCGGCGTTTTTGTCGCCGCCATGTCGATCGTGCTCTGGAACGTAGGGCTGATCGGGGGCCTGCGCCGATACGGTGAAATGGGACTGCGGCTGGCCATCGGTGAAGACAAGCGCCATGTGTACGGCGCCATGATTGTCGAGTCCCTGATTATCGGCGGGGCCGGTACCGTCATAGGTACCGCCATCGGCCTTTCTTTGGCCTGGTATCTTCAGGTTCACGGCCTGGATATCGGTTCCATGGCCAGGAACTCAACCATGATGGTTTCAAATGTCGTCCGGGCTGAAATCACCGGTGAAACCTTTGTCATCGGCTTCATACCCGGCCTGCTGTCCACGGTTCTGGGAGCGGCTTTTTCCGGGATCGGCATCTACAGGCGGCAGACCGCGCAGCTTTTCAAGGAGCTGGAAACATGAAAATGATTCTTGCCGTGGTGTTATTATTATCGGGTACGGCCGCGCATGCGGAATATCCCGCCGGCGCCGAAGTCCTGAAGAAGGTTGACGCGAACATGACATCCGAGACCCGCGTGATCACCTCGAAAATGATCATCCATGACCGGCGGGATACCCGGACCGTGGAATCCAGGACATGGTCCCAGGGCGACAAAAAAGCCTTTACGGAATATCTGGCGCCGCCGCGGGAGCAGGGCACGAAGATGCTGAAACTGGAAAACCGACTCTGGGTGTATTCTCCGGACACCGACAGGATCATCCAGATTTCCGGGCATATGCTCCGGCAGTCGGTGATGGGCTCCGACCTGTCCTATGAAGACATGATGGAGGACCCCCGGCTGTCGGAAATCTATGATGCGGAGGTGACGGGAGCCGAAATCATCGACGGCCGTTCGTGCTGGATCGTCCGGCTCGCTGCCAGAAAAGCCGATGTCGCCTACCACACGCGCACCCTGTGGGTCGATCAGGGGCGCTATGTGCCCCTCCGCGAAGAGTTGTACGCCAAAAGCGGAAAGTTGCTGAAGAAAACCGATTTGAAGGATTTCAAGCAGATAGACGGCCGCTGGTTTCCCTTTCGTATGATTTTCAAGGATGTCCTTAAAACCGGAGACGGCACCGAGTTTATCATGGAATCCATTGAATTCAATGTCCCCATTCCCGAGAACCTCTTATCCAAGGCGGCGTTAAGGCGATGATGCACTTCAGATTGTTACACTTTTTTTAAAGCGTTTGCAAAATAAACCGTCGTCGCATCGTGTTAAAAATATGTTGCGGAAAGAGAACATGGACTGATAAATGAAAAGGAGCATATTTCACGGGGGCCATCAAGTTGTCTGCCTGTGGTCCTTGTCATCTTCTGACAGTTCTGCCATAAAGGCATCAACTACGAACCGTTATTCAATATTGACAGAATATCATGGAGGAATGCATGCAGGAGATTCGTTTCCACGGAAGGGGCGGCCAGGGGTCGGTCATCGGGTCTGAGGTGCTGGCGCACGCCTTTTTTATCGAGGGAAAATTCGTTCAGGCATTTCCGGCTTTTGGCGTGGAGCGCCGGGGGGCGCCGGTTACGGCTTTCTGCCGCATCGACGACCGGCACATCAACCTGCGGAGTCAAATTTACCACCCGGATCATGTGGTGGTGCTGGATGCTTCCATGATTGAAAACGTGAATGTGATCGAGGGGTTGAAAAAAAACGGCAGCATCGTGATCAACAGTCCGCGCGCGCCGGATTTCTACAAGAAATTTTTTGGCGACGATTACCGTCTTTTCGTGATCGATGCGGCTGCCATCGCTGTTTCGCATCGCCTGGGTTCCGCCGCCAACCCCATTGTCAACACGGCCATTCTGGGCGCCTTTTCAAAAGCCACGGGGCTGGTAGGCATCCGTGCCGTCCTTCAGGCCATTGAAGAATATGTGCCGGTAAAAAAAGCGCAGAATCAGCAGGCGGCGCAAGCGGCCTATGATCAGGTGGTGAAGGCTTGACGGGTCTACGAAAAAATGATTCCCTTGTTTCGCATGGATCAGCCGGAGGAAAGGAAAGAGAATTTATGGCAGCGAAAAAGCGCAGTGAGATGGCGGTAAAACACGACTTCAAGTCGTATCATGACATCACCCCGATGCATGTTTCCCTTGGGAACATGCTCTACAATAAAACCGGAAGCTGGCGTTTCATCAAACCCATCTATGAAGACAAGATTCCCGGCATGCCAGAACGCCTGCCCGGCGGGAAACGATATCGAGGGCTGGGTCAAGCTTCTCAACAAGAAGGAATTTGAAAAAGCCTACTGGCACCTCAAGCGGGAAGAGCCGTTTCCGGCGATCCTGGGCAGGGTTTGTTTCAGATTCTGCGAAGGATGCCTGCAACCGGGCGGTTCTGGATGATTGCATCCGCATCCAGGAACTGGAGCGGTTTGTCGGAGATCAATTTACTCCCGCAACCCCTCATCCGGAGCTGCCTGAACCAAACGGAAAACGTCTGGCCGTTGTCGGATCCGGCCCTTCGGGCATGTCCATGGCCTATTTTGCCAGACTCCTGGGATTCAAGGTAACGATCTTTGACAAGGAAGCGATGCTGGGCGGCATTCTGCGTCTGGGCATTCCCGGTTATCGCCTCCCCAGGCAGGTTGTTGCCGCCGAATTTGAAGGCCTTGCCAAGATGGGCATTGAACTTCGGCCCAATACGGAAATCGGCAAAGACATCCCTTTCGAGACCCTCACCAAAACCTTCGACTATGTATTTCTGGCCACCGGCGCGCACCGGAGCATCCCCATGGAACTGACGGAAAACATTTCCTGCTGCCAGATCATGAGCGCCCTGACGCTTTTAAAGCAGGTGGCCAGGGGTGAAACCGTCGCACTGGGCAAGCAGGTGGTGGTGATCGGCGGCGGCAATACGGCCATTGATGCAGCAAGAACAGCCATTCGCATGGGCTGCCAGGCCACTGTCATTTACCGGAGATCCATGACGGAAATGCCGGCCCATCCGGAAGAAGTCAAGGAAGCCGAGGAAGAAGGCGTCAATTTCCGTTTTCTGGCAGCTCCCGAGGATATCGCGCTGAATGCGGACGAAACGATTGAAAAGCTCGTGTGCTGTGAAATGGAACTGGGTCCTGCCGACGAGAGCGGACGCTGCCGGCCCATCCGCAAGGAAGGCGTGACATTTGACATTCCGGCGGATACCATCCTGATGGCCATCGGGGAAAAACCGGATTTCGATTATCTGGGCAGGCTCATCCCCTCAACCGGCGCCTTCATCGCCACCGGCGAGGATTTATCCGTTTCATCCGATCCTCTCCAGGGGGCGAAGGTGTTTGCGGGCGGCGATATGATCGACATTCCGCATACGGTTGTCCATGCCGTTGCCGCCGGCAAGAGAGCCGCCATCGCCATGGACTGCGACCGAAGAGGGGTTTTATTTTCCGATGTCCTGAACCAGATCCGCATCGGCAGCGGCGATGCCCTCAGTTTTTCCAGTTACGTGAAATGGGCACCGGTGAATCCCGTGAACCGGAATGACCGGAAAGTGGTGGATTCAACAAAAATTGTTTATGATTATTTCATAAAATCGCCGGGATGTAAAAAAACGATTCAATCCGCCGAACTGCGCAAAGATTCTTTTGAGCCCTATCATGCAACCCTTTCCGAAGCGGCGGCGATTCATGAAACCGAGCGCTGCATGCACTGCGGCCGCTGTACGGAATGCGATAACTGCCTGATTTTCTGTCCGGATGTGTCGATTCTGGATCAAACCCGCGAATCATTCGGATACGCCATCGATTATGACTATTGCAAAGGATGCGGCATCTGTTTTACGGAATGCCCGCGTCATGCCATCACCATGGTTTCAGAAGGTTAAAGGTTCCGGACTTTGTTTCGGATTTCCGTGTTCGGATTTCGAATTTTTAACTGGAGGTCGTATTGAAAAAGGCAATCAAAGGAAATCATGCGGTTTCTTATGGCGTAAAGCTGAGCAAGGTGGGCGTCATATCGGCCTATCCGATCACCCCGCAGACAACGATCGTTGAAGAATTGTCCGAGATGTGCGCCAGCGGAGACCTGGATGCGCGCTTTATCAAGGTGGAAAGCGAGCACTCGGCAATGGCGGCCCTGATCGGCGCCGCCACCACCGGGGTTCGCACGTTTACGGCGACCAGCGGCAACGGCCTGCTCCTGATGCACGAGGTGCTGCACTGGACCGCGGGCGCCCGTCTGCCCATTGTCATGGCCAATGTCAACCGGGCCGTCAGCGGCGTATGGAACATCTGGGCCGAGCAGACCGATTCCCTGGCGCAGCGGGACACGGGCTGGATTCAGATTTACTGCGAATCCAGCCAGGAGCTCCTGGATGGCGTCATCATGGCTTACAAACTGGCGGAGAAGGTCATGCTCCCGGTGATGATCGCCTATGACGCTTTTTTTCTGAGCCATACCACGGAAATTGTCGATATTCCCGATGAAGATCCCGTGGATTGGTTCATTCCGCCGTATGTGCCGCCGGTAAGCCTGAATTTTGATGATCCCAGGATGTTCGGCGGCTTTTTCGCCACGGATTATTTTTATGAACACCGGTATACCCTGCAGCAGGCCTCTCAAGAGGCATTGCAGTACTATCCGGAAGTCTGCCGGGAATTTCATCGCATTTTCGGCCGGGAATACGATCTGGTCGAAACCTATCGAACGGAAGACGCGGAAGTCATTCTGGTGACTGCGGGCGCGATTACCTCGGTATCCCGCATTGCCGTCGATACGTTGCGGGACAGGGGAGAGCGCGTCGGCCTGATGAAGCTGCGCATGTTCAGGCCCGTTCCGGTTGACTGCTGGCGGGAGGTTCTGGGAAAGGCCGGCAAGGTTGCGGTCATTGATCGCAATCTGTCCCCTGGCCTGGGGGGGGTGTTCGCCAGCGAGATCCGGTCCGCGCTCTATGCCCTGGACCATCGGCCCCCGGTTTTTTCCGTGGTTGCCGGCCTGGGCGGACGCGATGTCACCCCGGAGGATGTGGAAGGAATTCTCGGCCATGTGCTGACCCATGACAAACCATCCGATGCGCCCTTGTTCTGGGGCTTGAAACAATAATAGAGGGTTATTATGCAAAAAAAGATTGATATTCCCCGGCATTTGCTGGTCGAAGAGGAGCTGATGCAGCCGGGAATGACCTCGTGCCAAGGCTGCGCGGCGCCCATATCCATGAAGATCGCTTTAAAAGCCCTGGGGCACCGTACGGTTGTCGTGATTCCGGCCTGCTGTTTCGCCGTGTTTGTCGGGGGGTATCCGTATTCAAGCCTCAAGGTGCCGATCATCCATTGCCCCTTTGAAACCTCCGCGGTGGTTGCTTCGGGCGCCGCCGCGGCCCTGGATGTCCGGGGGGAAAAAGATGTGGTGGTCATGGTATGGGCAGGGGACGGCGGCACGTTCGACATCGGCATGCAGGCCCTTTCCGGGGCCGCGGAACGCAACGAGAACATCCTTTTTGTCTGCTATGACAACGAGGCCTACATGAACACCGGCATTCAGCGCTCCAGTGCAACCCCCATGGGCGCATGGACGACGACCACGCCCGCCGGGTCCCTCAAGGAAGAATCCAAGAAAGATATCGAGCAGATCATGCTGGCCCATCACATCTCCTATATGGCCACCGCATCGGTGGCCTATCCGGATGATCTGTTCCGGAAATTCCAGAAGGCGCGCCAGATTACCGGCATGAAGTTCATACACCTGTTGTCCGCCTGCCCGCCCGGGTGGCGCATCGATCCTGCCAACACGATTCAGGTCATGCGTCATGGCGACCCAGTCCAACGTATTTCCCATTTATGAAGTGAGAAAATGGCGTTTTTCCAAGGATAATGAGCGCTTTGAAGAAGATTGGGAATACACCATCAATGTCTTTCCAGAAAGAAAAGTTCCCGTAAAAACGTATTTGAAATCCCAGGGGCGATTCGGACTGATGACGGATGAGATGATCGATGACACCCAGAAAAGGGTCGATCGGAAATGGCATGAGCTGGTTGAAAAGCAGGATAAGCGCATCTCTTCCTGAAAAATGTCAAACACCTGAAAAGAAAAGCCTCCGGAGGATATCGACAGGGCAGCCAGTTGTTTTGAATCGTTTAACCCGTAAATGGCGGAAGCATGAGTTTTTATCTTCTCTCCTGAACTATCGAATATTCATACGGCTACCGCAATCTTTCTGCGTGTGATTTGGGCAGTCCTGCTTCGATAATTTTTCGGTACACGGCGGCAATGTCATATGGCACAAAACGGACTTCAAGGGAAGGTGCCAGGGTGTCCACAATGACATATTTCGCGGCATTGTTGCCGTCTCTGGGCTGTCCCACGCTGCCTGCGTTAACGATGTAGCGGTTTCGCAAGCTTAGCGGAAGGATTCCCTGACGCAGGGGTTTATGGACAATCGCATGACCGTCGAAACTGATCAGTTTCAGGTTATGGGTATGTCCGACAAAAACTAATCCATTCGGCGCTTTTCCGAAATATTTCCATCAGGCGGCTTTCGGATAACTGATATAGATAGATGAAAGGGGAGTTTGGCGGGCTTCCGTGAACAAACCGGAATCGATCGATGACTCGCGAACTCGGCAGGCCTTGTATGTATAAAAGCGTTTCGGCAGACAGCAGGGTCCGGGTTTTTTGAATCGATTCCCGCGCTTCCGGGTTGAACCACTCCTGAAGCTGAGGTTTTACCACAGCCATTTCATGATTGCCCATCACAGCGGGAATGGCGCGCTCCTGAATCAGCCGGATGGTTTCTTCAGGCTGCGGCCCGTAACCGATCGTATCTCCCAGACAGATCTACCTGATCCACCCGGAAACGGTCCATGTCCCGAAGGACTTCCCGGAAAGCATCCAGGTTCCCATGAATGTCCGAAAGCACGGCTATTCGCATATACACCTGCAATATATCAGCACGACCCAAGATGATAGCCGGTCCGGACCCGGTCTTCTGCGTTACTGCAGCCCGTTCCAGTACCAGTAAATCAGCTCTTGCCCAAAGAAAATGTGAACCATCGCCCCGATTGCCAGAAAAGGTCCGAACGGGATCTTCAGTTTCAGGGAGGATCGGGTATAGATCATGACGGCGCCGCCTGCCAGGGTTCCGACGATGGATCCGGTAAAAAGTGTCACCAGAACCCCTTTCCAGCCGATAAAAGCGCCGATCATGGCCAGCAGCTTGATATCACCGCCGCCCATGCCTTCTTTATGGGCAATATGTTCATAGGCCCAGGCCACGGCAAACAGGATTCCGCCGCCCAGCAAGAGCCCCAGGATGGATGCCTTGAACGTCATTTCCGGTAAAAAAAAACTGGCGATGATGCCGGCGGGAATGCCGGGAAGGGAAATGACATCCGGAATAATATAATGGTCGATATCAATAAAGGTGATCACCACCAGGACGGCGATGAATCCGTAATAAATCAGAGATTCCAGGCTCATTCCCCACCTCAGTAATACGCCGAGTGCAAATAACCCGCTCAGCAGCTCGATCAGGGGATACCGGAGGGAAAAAGGGGTTTTGCAGTGTCTGCATCGCCCTCGAAGAAGAAGGTAGCTGATCACGGGAATATTGTCGTAAAAACGGATCGGCTGATTGCAGGACATGCAGGTGGACCCCGGCGATATTATGGATTTCGATGCCGGAATTCTGTAGATGCACACATTTAAAAAACTGCCAATGCAAAGACCCAGTATAAATGCAATCGCTTCCAATGCTCAATATCCATAAAATGGTGACAGAATGGAATACCTGTTTACAATTTTAAATTCGAAATTCGAAGCACGAAATTCGAAACAATGACTAAAATACAAAAATATTGATGTTCTAAACAGCGTGTTTTAAAATTAAACGATTTAGTCATTCTGACATTTGAGTTTTGAAATTGTTTCGAATTTTGATATTCGAATTTTATCCGTTGAGACTTAACCGAGGTTAGGAGCAGGGTCAAGATGTATTTTAAATAAATCCATGGCATTTTCATGAAACAGATGCACATGGGCATCGATGGCCGGCGGAAGATTTTGTGGCAGTGCGTCGTCTTCAAGGTCGGCAATCGCCGGAAGCGAGGGATTCAACATCATTCAACGGGACCTTTCCGAACACAGATAGGGAAGCAGGGTTTTCAGATTTCGGCAGTAACGGTTTTTTGACAGTTCCTGACGCAGCGGACCCAGAGAGTAGGGTATCCGGAAAAGTGTGAGGGTCTGCGCGCCGCTGTCCAATAATACCGAGTTGGCGGCAAAAACCCCGTCCCGGTAAGGGCCGCCGACGCTTCCGGCCTTGATCCAGTAGCGAGAGTCCGGATTCAGCGAAATCGTCAGGGACTTGCCGGCATCCGGTTTAAAAACCCGGACATTTTTCAGGGTCGGCATCCCCTTTGTTTCCAGAAGTTCATATACGGCCGGAATATGGTCGTGTCCGCTGAAAATCAGTTTTTTCGGGAAAGAACGCCAGGCATCCAGGCAGCCCGAAAGCGCGGCTTCATCCAGATAGCCGAAATGGGAGATGGCAGGCACCATTCTGGGTTCCGGAAGATGAAAGGGGCTGTGATGCAGGATCGCCATCTCCGCGGTTTCGATGGAAAGGGGAAGTGAAAGCAGATACTCCAGCGCACCGGGAAGGGTCGACAGAAGCCCCGAATTATAGGCGCTGGCCTGCATTCGGTCCAACTGGTGCGGATGATCCGGAAAAAGGCCGGCCACCATCAGGTCATGATTTCCGGCGACCGTCGGCAGATTCAGGGATCGCATGCGGGTCAGGGTTTTATCGCCGAAGGGAAGCCATCCCACCAGATCTCCCAGGCAATAAATGCTGTCCGGCTGTATTTGCCGGTAATGCTGAATCACGGCCTCAAGGGCAAAGGAATTGCCGTGAATGTCGCCGAAAAAATAGGTTTTCATGGTAAAACATCCCTTCGACATTCTGCGGTGCTTCTGTTAATGTGAATGAACTTGACATCGGCATCATCATAATGGATAGATTGCATGAATTCAATTTATTTGTGCTTATATTGTCCAACACTGCGAATGCCGCAGCCGGCTGCACTGGAACGTGAAGCATCATGGAAATAATGTGGGGACACCCTCTGACAAAAATTGTTCTGGTCTTGATCGGGGGAGGTTTGGGATCGCTGAGCCGATATGGGATCACGCTGCTGTCGGTAAAGCTTTTTGGAATCCGGTTTCCCTGGGGGACACTGATCGTCAATCTCACGGGATGTTTTTTGATCGGCCTGTCCTTTGCGATTGCCGAGCGCAGTTCGCTGATGAATCCGACCGTAAGACTTTTCTTTGTCACAGGCTTTTTAGGAGGACTGACCACGTTTTCAACATATGGATATGAAAGTTTCAACGCCATTTATATCGGAGATCAGTGGATGGCCATCGGAAATATCCTGTTTAATAATGTCGCTGGGCTCATCCTGGTGTTTCTGGGTTTCAGGCTGGGGAGCATTTCCGGATAAGGAGGGCAAGACTTGACGGCATATAAAATCATAGAGATATTTACCAGCGAAGCCATTCGATGGAAAGGAAAGCCTCTGTCCGATGCGATCGTTGAACATGTCAAGGGCAAAAAAATTGCCGCCCGCTGCATGGTCACCAGGGCCATTGAGGGCTGTTATGAAAATGGGGATATTGCATCCACAAGACTGGAAATATTGTCCATGAACATGCCGCTGCGGATCACCATCGTCCTTCCGGCAGCCGAGGCGGAGAGCATTCTGCCGCAGATCGAGGAAATGGTCTCGGATGGCATCGTTGCGGTTCAGGAAATTCAGGTTTTGTCTCATAAAACCGAAAGACAATTGATCCCCAAACACATCCGGGTCAAGGATGTCATGACGGCATCTCCTTGCAAGAGTCTCTCTGAAGACGCCGGTCGACCAGGTCGTGGAACTTCTCCTGTCTTCACATTTTACGGGAGTTCCCGTGGTGGATGAAAAAAATCATCCCCAGGGTATTATCTCTCAGGGCGACCTGATATGCCGGGCAAAAATGCCGCTTCGTCTGGATGTTCTCGCATCGGCAAATGCAGACAGAATCAAATGCGTGATGCAATGTTTATCACAGGTTCCCGCGGATAAAATCATGACCAGGCCGGCCATTTGCATTCGAGAAGACAGATTGTTGACCGAAGCCGTAGACCTGATGATGAAAAAATCGCTTAAACGTCTACCGGTGATCGATGCCGCCGGAGCGCTCTCAGGGATTCTGTCCCGGCAGGATATCTTTCACACCGTCGCCAGGGAGGTGCCGGACTGGACCGCTTTCCATCATCAGAATGTTCAGGTGGGGAATATGCGCTGTGTCGCGGACATCATGCGCCGGGACATCCATACGGTTTTTCCCGAAACGCCTGTGACGGACATCATTCATATTATCGACGCCAATGATGTCCAGCGGGTTGCCGTGATTGACGCAGAGGGACGTTTTCTGGGCCTGATTTCCGACAAGGATCTGTTCAGCGCTTTTTCCGAGCATTCTGAAGGCATCTGGGAATTATTTGTCCGCAACCTTCCCTTGATGGAAAAAAGAAAAAAAGCAGAGATGGCGCATCCTGATATCATGAACAAAACCGCAAAGGATGTGATGAACACGGAATGCATCACGGTTCTGGAAAATGCTTCCATAGATGAGGCCATTGGAATCATCGTCTCCCAGGGTATCAAGCGGCTGCCGGTCCTGGATGTTGAGGGCAGATTTAAAGGCCTTATCAGCCGGGAATCTCTGATGCGAACCGGTTTTGGGTATGAAACAGAGCTTCCGTCTCCACAGAGAGGCAATGAATGTCAATAGAGAGCAAGACAAACCTGCTCTGCCAAACGATAACCGGGCAGAAGTCGAATAAAATGAAAAACGGATTCGAATGAAATCCTGTTGACTTTATGGGACACGTTCGTTACAAATTTTCTGTCAGAATATATAAAATGCGATATTTAAAGAAAAGTGATCACTTTAGTCTTCCCACTTTGCCCCTCCTTTTCAAAGGGGGGAATCGTTGTCAATCATTAAAAGGCCTTATCATGGAACGAATTGCATCAATTGTCCGCCAAACCCTTGAAACCGATATTCAACTGACGCTGAATCTGGATGGGACCGGAAAACGGGACATATCGACCGGCATCGGGTTTTTCGATCACATGCTGACACTCTTTACGGCTCACGGTTTTTTTGATTTGTCGATTCAGGCAAAAGGCGATCTTCACGTGGATCTGCATCATACGGTGGAAGATGTCGGTCTGGTGCTGGGGGATGCGTTCGACAAGGCGCTGGGCGATCGAAAAGGCATTCAGCGTTATGGACATTCCGTGGTTCCGATGGATGAAACGTTGACGGCCGTTACCGTTGATTTATCCAGAAGGCCCTACCTGGTCTTTCAGGTTCCCGGTGTCCGTTTTCGGGAACCGACGACCGTTTCGATGTCGGGCTTTGCAAGGAGTTTTTCAGAGCGTTTTCTGTGCGCGCGGGAATGAACCTGCACATCAACGTCTGGTATGGCGAAAACCAGCACCACATTATGGAGTCCATGTTCAAGGCTGCCGGGCGTGCCCTTGACGGAGCTGTTTCCCTGGACGGACGCATCACGGACATCCATTCTACAAAAGGCAATTTATAATATGAAAACATCTCTGGAAGATACGCGGCACTGGGCATGGGGCTTCATCCTGTTTACATGTGTGATGCTGGGCGCATGCAGCAACCCGGCGATTCGTCCGGAATCTGAACGGCAGGCATCGAATATCAAGAGTATTATTGATACTTCCTTTTCATGATGTATCAAGTGCTTTATGAACAAAATATTCAATGTCAGATGTTATCTTTGCGGTCAGGTCATGACCACCGGATTTGTGCCGGATTCTGCGAGGGCCTTTTCTGACATCCGAGCTTATCTCGCTGATGGAAAAACAACAAGGCATACACCATTCTTTCTTCTGACGGATCTCAGGATATGCTCTCCGGCATTGTCCGGCACCGATAATGATGCGGAACATTATCTGAATCTTTATATCAATGCGGGAAAGCGGGCAGGGGCGGATGCCGTGCTCATCGGCCACATTTTTCGCTTCGTGGATCGCAAGGGAAATCGCGCATCGGTGGAATCCCCGGCATCTGTCGCTTTTGACCTTCACCTGATCGATGTCGACAGCGGAAAAATTGTCTGGACCGCGAATTTTGATCAGACGCAGCGGCCGCTCAGTGACAATCTTCTGGAACTGGGCAGTTTTATTAAAAGAGGGGCCAGTTGGGTTACCGCCGAAGAATTGGCTCAGGGCGGATTAGAGGATATTTTGAGGAGATTCCCCCAACCATGATGATTATTCCGGCGATTGACATCAAGAACGGTAAATGCGTCCGGCTTCTTCAGGGCCGTATGGATGCAGAAACCGTGTTTTCCAATGACCCTTCGGCCATGGCCAGACAATGGGAAGATCAGGGCGCCGAGATGCTGCACGTGGTGGACCTGAACGGCGCCATTGAAAAAAGCCCTCAAAATCTGCCTTCCATTCAGAGAATTGTTCAAGAGCATTCATATCCCGGTTCAGGTAGGGGGCGGAATTCGGGACTTGAAGACCATTCAACAGTATTTTGATATCGGCATTGCAAAAGTGGTCATCGGAACCGAAGCCATCCGAAATCCGGAACTGGTAAGACAGGCCTGCAAGGATCACCCCGGATGCATTGTCATCGGCATCGATGCCAGAAAGGGCAGGGTGGCCATTGAGGGCTGGACTCAGACCACCGATATTCGGGCCATTGATCTGGCCAGGCAATTTGAAGATTACGGCGTTGCAGCCATCAATTTTACGGATATTCACCGGGATGGCATGCAGACCGGACCCAATATCGAGGAAACCCGGCAGCTTGCAGAGGCCGTACGCATTCCGGTTGTGGCATCCGGCGGGGTATCCACCCTTGAGGATATCCGGAACCTGCTGCCGTTATCCAAGTCGGGTGTCATCGGCGTGATTACCGGAAAAGCGCTTTACAGCGGAACCCTGAATCTGAAAGAAGCCATAGAACTGGCTAAATCATAGACTTGTTTTTTATGCAATTCATGCTATCACGGAAATATTGCTCCATGAAGCCGGAGCAGATATATCAGGGTCTCAAGGATCTTGCAGACAGGCTGGGCATTATTGTCTCCGAACAGAAATTGTCCACGGAAAGTCTTAAAGTCAAAAGCGGGCTCTGTAAAATCAGGGGCCAGTTTGTCATGATCCTGGATAAACAATTGTCTGTCTATAAGAAAAGCGCGATTCTGGCCACCTGTCTGAGTGACATGCCGCATGACGCCATCTTTATGATTCCCGCTGTCAGAGAATTTCTTGCCAGACATCGGAAACCTGTTTTGCCGGAAGAGAAGGCACTTGAAATACCGGAAGACGCCACGACCCAAGAGCATGTAAGAAAACATGATTTTAATAAAGTTTACATAATATCCATTATCAGACGTTAATATTATCGCAAATCCTGACGCGATTAATGGCCTGATTTCACGGTATACAATTCAACGGTATATAAACGATAGATGCCAACTCCCTTATGATCGAACAGCGGCGCATATATTCTGTTTCAGAAATCAATGACCAAATCAAGGGACTGCTTGAAAAATCCTTTCCCCTGATATGGATAACCGGTGAAATATCCAATTTTCGAAAACCCTCATCCGGTCACGGATATTTTACCCTGAAAGATGCACGTTCCCAGATTTCCGCGGTAATGTTCCGGGCTCAGATGCGAAACCTGAAGTTTGACCCTGAAGACGGGCTCAGCATTGTCGGACTGGGCAGAATCAGTGTTTATGAGCCCAGAGGCACGTATCAGGTCATTCTGGAATATATCGAACCCAAAGGTATCGGCGCCCTGCAAATCGCTTATGAGCAGCTGAAGGCGAAACTGGCCGCCGAAGGACTGTTTGAAGAAGGACCGCAAGAAACCCCTGCCGTTTCTGCCTTCCAGAATCAGCGTGATCACATCCCCTACCGGCGCCGTGATTCACGACATCATCCATGTCGTAACCCGCCGCTTTCCGGGCATACCCATTGAAATTGTTCCGGTAAAGGTACAGGGAGACGGCTCCGCTGAGGACATCGAAAAGGCGTTTCAGCTTTTAAACGACCGCAATGCATCGGATGTCATCATTCTGGCCAGGGGCGGCGGATCTCTGGAGGATTTGCAGGCGTTTAATTCCGAACGGGTGGCCCGGGCGATTTTTGCTCTCGCGAATTCCGGTGGTTTCGGCTGTCGGCCATGAAACGGATTTTACAATTGCCGATTTTGTCGCCGACCTTCGCGCGCCAACACCCTCCGCAGCCGCGGAACTGGTTTCGCCTTCCCGGGACGAACTGGTCAGGCGGTGTTCGGAGCTGACCCTGAAAATCGCATCCCGGACATATCGGTATGTCGAACAGCTCCAGTCCCGGCTCTCGGAAAGCATTCGACACCTGATCCATCCCCGGCAGCGGATTCAGGATTCCCGAATGCGTCTGGATGAAATGTCCGGAAGGATTATCCGAACCGTGACGACCCGGCTTCAGCAGCACCGGGAAAGACTGATCTGGCGGACCAATACCTTGCTGTCCGCAAGTCCGAAAAATCAAATCCAGAAATCGCATGTCATACTTCAACAATATAATCATAATAACTTGAATTATTTAAAGTTAATTTTATCAAAAAATACAGCCGGATTTCGGGAACTGGCTGCAAGGCTTCAGGCCCTGAGCCCTCTGGCGATTCTGTCCAGGGGCTACAGCATTACCCGCTCCATACCCGATGCGGCGGTCATTCGCGATTCGAATGATGTCCGTGTCGGGCAGGATCTGGAAATTCTGCTGGCCATGGGAGCGTTGCTCTGTACGGTGAAAAGGACAATATCCGATGGCAAAACAAACATTTGAAAGCGCCATGAAACAACTCGAGCAGATCGCGCAGGAACTGGAAGCGGGCGAGCTTTCCCTGGAGATGGCCATGAAAAAATTCGAAGAAGGGATTCAGCTGTCCAGATTCTGCACCAAAAAGCTGGACGAAACCGAACGGCGGATTTCCATCCTGCTTCAGGATTCGGACGGCTCGGTTCAGGAAGTCCCTTTTGAAGACAAACAGGCTGAAGACTGAATGCAAAGAATTCAGTACGGATACCTATCGGATATACATCATGCATCATATTAATAAATATATCTTAACATGCTTGATTTAAAATCATATTTACTTGATAAACGTCAACAGATCGATGCGGCGCTTCACCGGATTCTGGAAACCGCTCCTCAGCCCAAGGCCCGAATCGTCGAAGCCATGCGGTATTCGCTGATGTCCGGAGGAAAACGCCTGAGACCGGTCCTTTGCCTGGCCGCCTGTGAAACGGTTGGCGGCAGATGCGGCTCAGGCATTGCCGGTTGCCTGTGCCCTGGAGATGATTCATGCGTATTCCCTGATTCATGACGATCTGCCGGCAATGGATGACGATTGCCTCAGACGGGGCCGACCCACCTGTCACATTGCCTTTGATGACGCCACGGCCATTCTTGCCGGAGACGCGCTCGTTGACCCTTGCCTTTGAAACGCTTTCTTCAAAGGAAATTCGAAACCAGGTTCCTGCTGAACACTGGCTGGACATCATTTCCGTGATTTCAGTTGCCTCAGGGTACAAGGGCATGGTCGAGGGGCAGATGCGGGACATGCTGGCTGAACAGCAGGGATGCCTGTTGCTGTCAGAACTGGAAGAGCTTCATTTGTTAAAAACCGGCGCGCTGATCGAGGCCTCGGTTTGTTCCGGGGCGCTGCTGGGACAGGGATCGTTCGATCAGATCGCCTCCCTGAAAGTCTATTCCAAAAACATCGGACTTGCCTTTCAGGTCGCAGATGATATTCTGAATGTTGAAGGAGATCCATTGATCATGGGAAAGGGAGCCGGCACGGACCGGCATCGAAGCAAAAGCACCTATCCGGCATTGATCGGGCTTTCCGAATCCAAAACAACGGCTTCCCGCCTGATTTCCCAAGCCATTGAGTCGCTGGCGCAATTTGACCATAAGGCAGATCCCCTTCGCCTCATTGCCGCATATATCATCAATAGAAACAAATGACTTTCATGCAAGGGAAAGAGAAGTCTTGATCATGAAATCTCGTTTACGATAAAGGAAATAACGACATGTGGGACTGCTTGACACGATCATATCACCGCTTGAATTAAAAAAAATACCCCGATCGGATCTGCCGGCGCTGGCGGCGGAAATACGAAAAACCATTGTCCAGGTGGTATCCAAAACCGGAGGCCATCTGGCCTCCAGCCTGGGCGCCGTGGAGCTGACCATTGCCCTGCATTATGTCTTTGACGCCCCCAAGGATAAAATTGTCTGGGATGTGGGCCACCAGGCATATGCCCATAAACTGTTGACCGGCAGAAAAGATCAGTTCCATACGCTTCGCCAGCATAACGGCTTATCCGGCTTTACCCGAAGAAGCGAAAGCCCTTATGATGCCTTTTCAGCCGGCCACAGCAGCACCTCCATATCCGCCAGCCTGGGAATATCCTGCGCCAAACGGTTGAAAAATGATCCGGCCAAGGTCATCGCGGTCATTGGCGATGGCTCCCTGACAGCCGGCATGGCTTATGAAGGACTCAATCAGGCCGGCGATATTCATAAAGACCTCATTGTCATCCTCAATGACAATGAAATGTCCATCAACCAGAATGTGGGCGCGCTTTCCTCGTTTCTCAGCCGCAAATTTTCCGCCAAGATGCTCCAGGATCTGCGCCGGGAATTTGGAGATTTTCTGAAATCGCTGCCCATGATCGGCGATGATGTTTATCAGTTTGCCAAGCGATCCGAAGACTCTTTCAAGACATTCATCACGCCGGGCATGCTCTTTGAAGCGTTCAGCTTTGAATATTTCGGGCCCATCAACGGCCACAAGCTGGATCATCTGATTGATATCCTGAACAACATCAAAATGCTGAAAGAGCCGGTTCTCCTTCATGTCTCAACCGTAAAAGGCAAGGGATATCTGCCGGCGGAGAAAAACCCCGTTCATTTTCATGGCGTCGGATGTTTTGAAATTGAATCCGGTATCAGCAACGGCCGCAAGCCCACGGCGCCGAGCTATACCGAGGTGTTTGGAAAGGCCATGGTCAAGCTGGCGGAGACCAATCAAAAAATTGTGGCGGTCACCGCCGCCATGCCGGAAGGAACCGGACTGGTCAAATTTTCCGAAGCCTATCCCGATCGATTTTTCGATGTGGGCATTGCCGAACAACATGGGGTCACCTTTGCCGCGGGCATGGCAACCGAAGGATTCAAGCCGGTTGTCGCCATTTATTCAACGTTTCTCCAGCGGGCTTATGATCAGATTCTTCACGATGTCTGCCTGGAAGCGCTGCCGGTGGTGTTTGCCATTGACCGCGGCGGCATTGTCGGAGAGGATGGATCCACCCATAACGGCCTCTTTGATTTTTCTTTTCTTCGCAGTCTTCCCAACATGGTGGTCATGGCGCCGAAAGACGAGAATGAGCTTTGCGCCATGCTTGCCACGGCCATTGCGCATTCAGGCCCTGTGGCCCTGCGTTATCCCCGGGGCGCCGGATGGGGGGTAACTATCGACTCCGAATGGCCCCTTCTGCCCATGGGAAAAGCGGAAGTCCTCAGGCACGGCGATGATGTGCTGGTTCTGGCCATCGGCAGAACGGTCGGGGAAGCCCTTCTGGCTCGGGAAATACTTCTAAAGGAAGGCATATCGGCAACCCTGGTCAATGCCCGTTTTGTCAAGCCCATGGATGCGGATTTGATCTGTTCCCTTGCCACAAAGATTCCGCGCATTGTCACCGTGGAAGAAAATGTGCTGCAGGGCGGGTTCGGCAGCGCGGTTCTGGAGTGCCTGAATGACAATGCCGTAAACGGATACCGGTTAACCCGCCTGGGAATTCCCGATACCTTCGTGGAGCACGGTCCCCAGTCCCTGCTTCGGTCCAAATACGGCATCGACGCGCAGGCGATTGCACAGGCATGCAGACGGCTGCTGGCGGTATAGCCGATGGCTGAACCCAGATGCAGCCCAAGATATCAGATGCGATTGGACCGGCTGATGGTTGAAAAAGGGCTTGCCGCCAGCCGGCAGCGGGCCCAGGCCATGATCATGGCCGGAAATGTCCTTGTAAACAGCCAGTTGGTTGAAAAATCCGGATATCCGGTTTCAGAAAACTCTGAGATCACGTTAAAAGGTGAAGCCCTGCCCTATGTCAGCAGAGGCGGGCTCAAGCTGGAAAAGGCTTTGGAGTCGTTTGAGGTATCCGTGCAAGGCCTGGTATGCCTGGATGTCGGCGCTTCAACGGGCGGTTTTACGGATTGCCTGCTTCAGCACGGCGCATCGCGCGTGTATGCGGTGGATGTGGGTTACGGCCAGCTGGCATGGCAGCTCCGGCAGGACAGCCGCGTGATTCCGATCGAACGGATGAACATCCGGAACATGCCGCAGAACATGCTGCCGGAACCGGTGGATCTGGTGACGATCGATGTATCCTTCATTTCCCTGAAAATCGTTGTTCCGGCCGTGATGAAATTCATCAGCAAATCGGCGCGGATCATTGCTTTGATCAAACCCCAGTTTGAGGTCGGAAAAGGCAAGGTCGGAAAAGGCGGCGTGGTCCGCGACCCTTTGCAGCATGAAAGCGTTATCGATGATCTGCGCCGGTTCTTCAAGGACAGCGGATGGACCGCTCTTTCGGTTGTCCCCTCCCCTATTCTCGGCCCCAGCGGCAACAGGGAATTTCTCATCCATTTGGTTCAATCGGATCAAACACCCATTTATCTGATCCAGAAAAACAGATAGAAAATCCATCATGGAAAATGAATATAGTCTTTTCATTTTTCCGACCGTGTTCCTTATTTACTGGAACACGTAGAGATGCAAATTTCATATATCTCTCTACACGCTTGCGATGAATAGGTTCTGTACCCGGACGCAGGCCCCCCTTGGGTACACTGTATATATGTGGATGTACATTCTTGCTTACAACTATTTTCTTTGCTGTAAGCGCAGCCGGATAAGATTACAACCGCAAATATCATCATTGCTCTTAAAAAGTTCATATTGCCCATTTCAAATCTTACTGATATCATTCCACATTCAAACGACCCTTCTCTTTATTTCTTCTTCGAGCACCAGTAGGCTATTTTGCCGATAATAAAGATTTCCTCTCTTTCAAGATCTACCATAACCGATATTTCGTATAGGTTGTAGAGCGCTGAAATGGTTGCTGACGGGATATCGAAGTTATTGGTCAGGAAAACCAGGGTCCGTTTTCTGTCTTCGTCCCGGAAACTGATCCTTCTTAATCTTACTGGATAAAGCGATATTGATCGTTTTGTCGATAGCAATATTTCCTGATCGAACGCAAACCAAGAGATTTGTCAACAGGATTCGAAATTACACGGGTCCATTTAATGGATGTCTTCAGCCTTGTGACAAAGAATGCACCGGCTTGGTTGATATACCACAACCAGCCAAAGTCCACGTAGCCACGATCTACAACGTAGATTCCATCAGCTTCGATGGGCACTTGTGGCGCGGCCTTGACATCGTGAACCTTTCCGTCAGTAATGGTCAGAAATGCCGGAATATTGCCCCGCAAATCGATCATTGTGTGCAACTTGATGGCACCCTTCGCCTTACGAAATTTTGCCCAAGGGTAAAGCGATAAAGTCAAGTCGATGACCGAAGCGTCCAGTGCATACACTGCATTGTTTACGTCAATGGCCAATTCGGTGTTTGCGTATTCCCGGCGTGCACGCTGCATCAGGGTTTTGGCAAAATCTTCAAAGATCCTGTAATCACGTTGTTCATTGGCATCCGCCAATGTTGATTTTGGACATTGCTGGATGCCTGTGTGATAAAGCTTGCTGGCGTGTGCATTGAGCGAAACATTCAATATCACGTAGACTTCTTTCTTGACGGATTTGAGCGAAAATCATGCATGCCAGCTGATCCCAACATTTAAAATGTTTGGTGCGGTAGTCCCCATTGTACTTGTTGACGATTCGCTGAAACTCGTAGCGGGGCAAGAGAGCTAAAAATTGACCCAGAATGAAAGAATTGCGGGGCATTGTATTGTTTGATCCGGCTGTATTGCAGCGTCATTATGCTGTCCGGTAAAAAATGGCGCCTATGGGAACAAGACATAGCAGAACCCCTCGATTTTGTGAAGAATGAAAATTTAATCCCAAAAAAATATTTGTCAATTATTATATGTTAATATAGTAAGTTACAACGTTTCTAAGAAAGTTAACCGGACAGCAGTGATTTCGTATATTTGAAACGCTTATATTGCTGCCTCCTGTAGCTTCGCTGGAGCGCTTTTCTCGGTGGGGTCAATGGGTTTTTGTATTGGTCTGAAAGCCATTTCCCCAAACTGAGGGAGCCGCGGTCAGGGTTTGTCGGAGTCACGGAAATTTCGAAAACAAAAGAACACGGTCAACAATTCGGAATGCATCAATTTGTTGGCTCCTCGCTATTTCGGTTGGGTCGTCCATACTGAACAGCCATGAGCCCGTAAAAGTTGAGGTGATATCAAAGGCCTACTCAAGGATATGTTATCAAAAGGTTGAGAATTCATGAGTCGGCTTTGTTAAGGATACCAGGAATATACGTCAACGAAGTTATGGTCAAAGATACTTTCAGAAGATGCTATAATTCTAAATCGTATCCGCCCTAAACAGAGAGGAACTCTTTTTCATCTCAACCTGCACCCTCAGCCCCAGGGCCTTGCGAAGCGCTGACTGGACTTTTTCATGAAGAGCCGCTTCATTTTCCGCGCCATGCATCGATTCAGGGGAAGCCTCAACACGGATCTTCAATTTATCGTTCATTCCGGCATGCTGATTGATCGCCAGGGAATATTCCGGCCCGATCCCTTCAATGCCCGAGAGAACCTCCGCGATCATTTCCGGAAAAACATTGATCCCCCGGACGGAGATCATTTGATCCGTTCTTTTAAAAATCCGGTTCATCCGGACCAGGGTCCGGCCGCAGGCGCAGGGCTTTGTGTTAAGAGCGGTTCTGTCATGGGTCCGGTACCGGATCAGGGGATAAGCGCTGGTGGTCAGGCTGGTCAGAACCAGCTCTCCCTCCTCGCCCTCCATCAAGGGACTGGCCGGTGACCGGGTCGATGATCTCCGGAAAAAAGTGATCTTCGAAAATATGAAGGCCTGATTTTTCCGTGCATTCGCCGGAGACGCCGGGCTCGATCAGTTCCGTAACCCCGTAAATGTCGTATGCTTTTATCCCCAGACCTTCTTCGATGATGGCCCGGGCGCTTTCCGGCCAGGGCTCGGCCCCGAACAGCCCGATTTTCAGGGACAGTTCTTCGGGATCGATTCCCTTTTTTTTCATGGTTTCGATGATGTGAAGGGCAAAGGACGGCGTGGAAACCAGAACCGTGCTGCGGAAATCGCGCATGATCCGGATCTGGACATCGGCCGGGGCAACGGATGCCGGAACCACGGCGGCGCCGATCAGCTCCGCTCCCTGGTTGAACCGGAAAGCCCCCATGAAAAGGCCGTAATTGAAGGCAACCTGGATGATATCATGCTCGGTGATGCCGACCCCGACCATGATCCGCGCCACAAGCTCTCGCCAGATTTTCAGATCTTCCCGGGTGTAGCCGATGACAATGGGATTGCCGTAGTGGCCGAGGGGAAACTGAAGGCGCACCACGTCCCGGAGCGGCACCGCAAACATGCCGTAGGGGTAATTGTCCATCAGGTCTTGCCGCGTGGTAAAGGGGATTTTTTTGAGGTCTTCAAGGGTTTTGATGTCGTCCGGGTTAAGCCCTGCCGCATCAAATTTGTTGCGGTAAAAACGGACATTGGCGTAAGCATGATTGATGAGAATTCCCAGCCGCTCGTTCTGAAGGTCGAGGAGTTCGCGGCGATTCATGGTCTCAGTTTCCGGATTGAATATGGCCATATGCCTCCTTTTCATCGTTCCCATTTTTCCTTGTAATCATTTCCCAGAAAGGCCCGTTTCACCTCTTCGTTGTTCAGAAGCTCGGCGCCCGCGCCGGTCAGGATGATCCGGCCGGTTTCCATGACATACGCCCGGCTTGAAATCCGCAGGGCTTCCCTGGCGTTCTGCTCCACAAGAAGGATAGTGGTCCCGTTGCTGTTCAGGGACTGTATGATGCGAAACATCTCCGAGACGATGACAGGCGCAAGCCCCAGGGACGGCTCATCCAGCATGAGAAGTTTCGGCTTTCCCATGATCGCCCTTCCCAGGGCCAGCATCTGGCGCTCGCCTCCGGAAAGGGTTCCGGCCGCCCTGCCCCCGCGATCCCGGAGGATGGGAAAAAGCGCGTGGACTTTCTCGATTTCCGCCTTTAATTCATGGCGGTCCAGCCGCCTGAGATAGGCGCCCAGCTCCAGATTCTCCAGAACCGTCAGGGGGGCGAAGATCTTGTCGGTTTCCGGCACCTGAATCAGCCCCATGCCAACGATTCTGTCCGGCTTCATGCCATGAATTTCCCGATCCAGAAACAAAACGCCGCCGCTTTTCAAGGGATGCAGGCCGGAGATGACGTTCAGGAGCGTTGTCTTTCCCGCGCCATTGGCGCCGATAAGAGAGACGATCTCACCTTCCCGGATATGCAGCGATGTCCGGTGAAGGATCTGAATCTTTCCATAGACCGCATCGATGTTTTTGATCTTCAGCATGCGTTCATTTCCCCAGATAGGCCTCGATCACCTGCTGGTTTTTCTGGATATCCTCGGGCCGGCCTTCGCCGATCTTGATGCCGTGGTGAAGCACGATCAAATTGTCTGAAATCGACATGACCAGGCGCATGTTGTGCTCCACCAGGATAATGGTCTGGCCCTTTGCCTTGAGATCGAGGATGAGATTGCCCATCTGCTTCCATCTCGCGGATCGTCAACCCGGCAGCCGGCTCATCCAGAAGCAGGATTTCCGGCCGGCAGGCCATGGCCCTTGCAATCTCCAGGCGCCGCTGATCGAGGATGCAGATGTGCCCGGCCATATCCCCCGCCTTTGAAAGCAGCCCGAATTCGCTGAGAATGTCCATGGGATTTCTTGCGAATCATCGCTTCCTCTTTTCGTTCCGACGGCAGACGGAGCATTCCCTTGATAAAGCCGGACGTTGTTCGGGAGTGCATGCCGACCATGACATTCTCCAGTACCGTCATGTTCATGAAAAGCTGGGCCTGCTGGAAAGAGCGGGTGATGCCAAGAGATGCGATCTGAAACGGCTTCAGCCCTGTGATCGGCTTTCCCTGAAAAAGGATTTCCCCGGCATGAAGCGGGTACACGCCGGTGATGGCGTTTAAAAGGGTGGTCTTGCCCGCGCCGTTGGGGCCGATAATGGAGACGATCCGCCTTGGATCGATGGAAAAGGAAATGCGGCTGAGCGCCTCGATGCCTTCAAAGCGAACGGTGATTTTCCGCGCTTCCAGAACCGCGGACGCCCTTTTCTGTTACTGCCGAAGTCATGTCTTTTTCCGGATGGCGGCCGCGCCAAAGGATCTAATGGCCGGAAACAATCCCTTTTGGAAAAAACATCAGAACCGCCATGAGGATAAAGCCGTAAACCAGGACATTGTATTCCTTGACGCCATGAAGGATTTCGGGAAGAAGGGTCAAGAAAATGGCGCCGAAAACCGATCCCCACAGGGATCCCATGCCGCCGACCAGGACCATGGTCACGGCCTGAAGCGAAAAAAAGATGCTGAAAGAGCCGGGGCTGATAAAGGAAATGTAATGGGCGTAAAGGCTTCCGGCCAGGGACGCCATGGCCGCGCTGATGACAAAAATCTTGACCTTGTAGGTTTCCGTATCGATGCCCGTGCAGCGGGCCGCGATTTCGTTGTGGCTGAGCGCGGCCATGGCCCTGCCGGCCCTTGAGCGGATCAGGTTCAGGGAAAGGGACAGAACACTGATGGAAACAGCCCAGAACAGGTAATAGATTTTTCGATCCGAATCAAAGACGAATCCTCCGACCTGAAGGCGGGGAATGCCCGCAAAGCCGGAAGGGCCGCCGGTTACGGCGCTTAGCTGAATCATGACGATGTAGACGATGACATTGAACCCGAGGGTTGCCATCACCAGGTAGTGGCCTTCCAGCTTCAGGGTGGGAATGCCGATGGTGCAGGCAATGCCGGCCGTAATGGCCATGGCGCCAAGAATCGTGGGCCAGGCCGGAAAGCCGTATGTCGTGGTGAGAATGGCGGACAAATAGGCCCCCAGGCCAAAAAAAGCCGCATGTCCCAGGGAGATCTGGCCGGCATAGCCCATGAGAAGATTGAGCCCGATGACGATCATGACATTCAGGGCCGCGATGTTGAGCGCCATCAGATAATAATTGTTCCCCAGGGCAAGCGGCAGGGCGAAAACAACCAGGCCGAAGACGCATATCTGCAGATTCTTCATCACACCCTTCTCAGCGCCCCTTTTCCGAAAATACCGGCGGGTTTAAAAAAGAGCACGATCAAAAGGATCAGAAAGGCAAGGACGTCCTTGTATTCGGAAGACACCAGGCCTGCCCCGAGGGATTCCATGACCCCGAGAAGCAGGCCGCCTGCCACGGCACCGATCATGGAGCCATATCCCCCCAGAATGGCGGCGGAAAAGCCTTTGAGCCCCAGCATCACGCCGGCATCATAGGAAATGGTGGTGATGGGCGTCAGAATGATTCCGGCCACCGCACCCAGTGCGCCGCTGAGGAAAAACGAGAGCGCAATCATCCGGTTGACCGGAATTCCGGCCAGAAGGGCGGATCTGCGGCTGGCGGCAACGGCCCGCATGGCTTTTCCGGTGCGGGTCTTGATGAAAAACGTGCTCAGGGCCGCCACTACCAGCACCGTGATGCCAAAGATCCAGATGCTCTGGGGCATGATGGCGGCTCCGAAAACCAGAATGGGGTCTTCTCCGGAAAAAGGCGGAAGGGTCATGGCGTTTTTTCCCCAGATGGCCATGGACAATCCCTTGATAAAGATGGAGGCGCCGACGGTAATCATGACCAGGTTGAGAATTTCCTTGGATTTGGCGTGCCGAAGGGTTGTCTTTTCCAGAAGCAGGCCGATGAGCGCCACGGCAAAAACGCTTAAGGCAAAGGCCGGCGCCATGGGCAGTTTCAAGTAGCCGTAAAACGTGATCATGAACATCCCCCCCAGCATCACGAACTCGCCCTGGGCGAAATTGACGATGCCGGTGGCGTTATGGATGATGGAAAAACCGATGGCGATCAGCGCATACGTGCTTCCGGTGGTCAGGCCCGAGAGGGTGAATTGAAACAGTTGAAGAAGCAGCGGCATGAATCTGTCCTATACCCGATAACCGGCATCGATGGCTGCGGTAAATTTTTCCAGTTTTGAAGGCGCGCCGGAAATTTGCGTGTTCAGGACCGCCTGGATATCGGCCAGCGTGCAGAACAGGTCCCTGGCTGCCGGAAAGCCTTGAGAGCGCAGCTCCCAGCATGATCAGATTGACGGCTTTCAGGTTCCCGATATCACGGGCAAGGCGATCCGCATCAACCGATGTCATCATCAGTTCATCTGGTGTTGAAGCGGCTGATCGCTGTTGACGATGGCCCAGCCCCCGGGTTTGACAAAGCCGCCATGCTGCGCCAGGCTCTCCGGCTTTAATGCCAGAAGCCCGTCGGCCGAAAACGGCCGGATCAGCGGGCTGGAAAAATCGCCGACTTTCAGGTGAGAAACCACGGTGCCTCCCCGCTGGGCCATGCCGTGGGTCTCGGAAGTCAGCACCGGAAATCCCTTCATCATGGCGGCCTCGGCCAGAAGTCGGGTAACAAACAGCACGCCCTGGCCGCCGACGCCGCTGATGATAATCTGCTGTTTAATGGTCATTTTGATACCCCGTGCCGGTTATCCCATCATCCATGATTTTTATCGCCTTTTTCGGGCAGACATGCACGCAGACGCCGCACCCGGTGCATCCGGCGGGATCGATGCGGACGGGCTTGTCTTTCCCGTCCGTGATCAGGGCCGGGCACTCGAAATGCTGGATGCAGTAATGGCAGGCATCGCAGCTTTCCGGATCAACCTGCTACCCGGATGAACGGATGGCGGCTTTCCGTGCGGGTGCGATCCAGCAGGCAGGGACGCCTGGCAATGATCACCGCGGGCCCGGTTTCCCGGCTGTAGGCAACCGCTGATTTCACCAGGGAGATGAATTCCGGAACATCGTAGGGGTCTCCGGTTTTGCAGAACCGGATGCCGCATCCCGAACCAGTTTTTCGATCTCAACGGTGATGGTGGGCTCCCCGCCGATTCCCCTGCCGCTGGAAGGCGTGGGCTGGTTGCCGGTCATGGCGGTTGTCCGGTTGTCCAGAATCACCAGGACAAAGCGGACATTTTGAACCACGGCATCGATCAGGGCCGGAATCCCGGCATGAAAAAACGTGGAATCGCCCAGGGTGGCCACGATGTCCGGCCGCTTGGGTTCGTCCCGGAAGGCCTGATAAAAGCCAGCGGCCTGGCTGATGGCAGCCCCCATGCAGATAAACGTGTCCACCGCACCCAGATTCAGGCCCAGCGTATAGCAGCCGATATCACTGGTGTAAATGCCCTTGGGCGCGGCTTTTTTGATGGCGAAAAAACTGGCCCGGTGCGGACATCCCGCGCAAAGCGTCGGGCGTCTGCCAGGCGCGGATGCCGGCAGGACGGGACGGGAAAGAGACTTTCCAGCAAATTCGGCAACGATCGCCTCGATGGTTTCCGGCAGGATCTCGCCCACGGACGGCACGGTTCCGGAGGCCTTTCCCCTGACCTTGTGGCGGTCGGCGATCTGCATCTCGATGACGCCGGTGCTCTCTTCGATGACCAGGATCTCCGAACAGGTTGCTTCAAGATGGTCGATAAACTCCCGGTGAAGGGGAAAGGGCTGAAGCACCTGGTACAACGGGATGCGGTCCCAGAGGCCAAGGTCCTTCAGCACATCGCGGGTATGGGCGGCAGCAACGCCGGAAACCACGATGGCTTTATCTCCAATGGCATCCGGGTTGCACCGGAGCGGCGCCGTGGGCGTATGGCAGGCGATGCCGGAAAGCTTCTGTTCCAGGGACTGATGGAGGCGGAAGCGGAATTTGGGTGTTGCGGCCCACCGGGCCGGATTTTTTTCAAAAACGGGCTTTCGGTCATCGGCGATAACAGGGGAAACGGCCACATCCTGGCGCGCATGACAGACCCGCGTGGTGGGCCGGATCATGACCGGAATCTCGAATGCTTCGGACAGCGCGTATCCCATGGCGATCATGTCTTTGGCCTGGGCCGGGGAGTCCGGATCCAGGACCGGAATTTTGGCCATCATGGCCATCATCCGGCTGTCCTGTTCGGTCTGCGAGGAATGCGGTCCCGGATCATCGGCGCAGATGATCAGAAAGCCGCCCACGGTTCCCATGTAGGCCGCGCTCATGAGCGGATCCGAAGCCACGTTCAGTCCGACCTGCTTCATGCTGACCATGGACCTGAGTCCGGCAATGCCGGCGGTATAAGCGATTTCAAAGGCCACTTTCTCATTGATGGCCCACTGGGCATGCAGCCGGGTGTTTTCAGCCTGCTGCCATTCCACAAGCGAGGGCAGGATTTCGGAAGCCGGGGTGCCGGGATAGGATGTGGCCAGGGAGCAGCCGTTTTCAATCAAGCCCCTTGAAATGGCCTGGTTTCCCAGCATCAGCATACGGTCATTCATTCGTTTCTCCCATTTTTTTCCCTTTCCGGAAACCGAAAATCAAATAAATGATAAAACCGATAAACGGAATGGCGGCAACCATCATCCAGAGAACTTTTTCCCTTAAACTGCCGAATTCCTTCTGGGCCGCGTGGATTACCGCCCAGAGCGTGGCCAGCAGAAACGGAACGCTGAGGCCCAGAACCATCTTGATCGTTTGAAAATCCATTTCATCCTTTTAATTGATCGGCTATTTTCAATATCGTTGTCACATAAACCCTGCTGTGGTTGTAATGATAGACCACGTCAAAGGCAGCTTCGTAACTGATGCCGGGTTTCCATCCAAAATTTTTCAAATAATTGGCGATGCTCATGATGGCGTCGCTGGGATTGAATAAATCGATTCTGCCATCCTGATTGCCGTCCCGGCCGTAAGCCAGGATGTTGCTGGGCATGAACTGGGAAATGCCCATGGCTCCGGCATAGGAGCCATAGATGGTTGCGGGATCGATCTTTTCCCTGCCGGTATATTTCAAATACGCCTTCAGCTCCTGGTAGCCCCACGCGGATTTGGCGTTGGCCTTTTCTTCAAAAGCGGATCTAGTCGGCCTGCGATCCTCCTGCATGCTGTTCCAAACCACTTCCCGAAGTTCCGGATCCTTCAATGCAGCCAGTGACGAGAGGGTGTTCAGTATGGAACTGGTTCCCAGATAGGTTCCCAGCCGGGTTTCAACCAGCATGATGGCGGTAATCACTTCCTTGTTGACGCCAAGCGCGTTTTCGGCGGCATTCAGATCCGAATAGATGATCCTGAATGTATTTTCTGGCTTTTTGAAGGGATTCCTGGGATAAAAACTGATCGTAATTGACCCTGGCTTCGCTGTGCATGAAAAACAGCGACACGGTTCGGGGTTCAAAATGGACATCCGGTTTCTGGAAAAGGGTTTTCAGCATGACCGGGTCAAACCCTTCCTGCGGCCAGTCTTGTCTGAAGCGAGTTAAACGGTGCAGTGCTGTCTTCGGATGCTGCCGGAAGCACCGAAATCATCCAGAAACAGAGGGTCAGCACTCCGATGATCCCACAGGAATAAATGGATGCGTGTCAAGTGATGGCGGATGTTCAAAATCAAGATTCCTTTTTGAGTCGTTGTGCCTGCGAAACAAAGGATAACTTATATCATAACATGAACAAAAATAATCCAGCATCATTATTACACCGATATATTGTTCTTGATATTGCGGTTTAGAATTGTATAATATCAAGTTGAATATTGACATACACACAAAGCAGAGGATTTTCTGCACGGAGTTCTGTAGTTTAATACTTTATGATATCAACGGGTTTTGAAAAAATAATCGAAGAGCGCATCCTTCAGGCCCAGCGGCGCGGGGATTTTGAAAATCTTCCGGGCTCCGGAAAGCCGCTTGAAATTGAAGACGACCGCCATATCCCCGAAGATCTGAGACTTGCCTATAAAATTTTGAAAAATGCCGGCTGTATTCCGCCGGAAATCGAGCTGAAAAAAGAGATTCACCAGACCCGGGATCTGCTGGCCGCGATGGATGATACGGCGCAAAAATATCGGACATTGACCCGATTGAATTATCTGATTCTAAAACTCAATTGTCTGCGGAAAACTTCCGTTGAGAGGGAAATGCCTCAACTCTATGCCGCAAAACTGGCAATCCGCATGGAATCCAAACCTTCAATCTGATTTCAGTTAACCATCATGATAAATAAAACCAAACAGAACGACGGCGTTTTTAAAAGTGTTTTGATGGCCTATTCGGTTCTGGTGCTACATGTGCTTCTGATTGCCGGACTTGGCCTTCTGGTTCTTTTCTTCCGGGGCGTCATTCAGTACATGATCTGGATTTTCCTGGGCGGAACCGCTGCCATCATCATCTCCGGCTACCGCTTTTACACCCGGATGAAGCAGGAAGGCAAAACCCTCCGGGAAATGGTGAATTCTCCCCTATTTCACGGCAGAGCGGTTGAAGTCAGCATCCTGGGAGGAATGGCATCCTTTAAAATCGGCAAAGACAGCAATCCCCGCGCCCTGCCCGATACAACCCGCAGCACGACGCATCTTCTGGAAGATCCGGCATCGGCCAGAATCCGGGAACTTTCCGAACTGGTCCGCCTGCTGGAAAGCGATTTGATTACCCTGGAAGAATTCAACAGCGTCAAGCGCCAGCTCTTTCAGTCATAAAGGATTTTCGATGACAAAACCCCTCACCGTTGCACTGCTTTCCGGCGGCATCTCTTCGGAGCGTGAAGTCTCGCTTAAAAGCGGCGATCAGGTTTACGCCGAGCTGAACAAGGACAAATACCGGGTGATCCGGTACGATCCCAAAACGGACTTAAGCCGTCTGGTTGCCGACGCACCCATCATCGATGTGGCGCTGATCATTCTTCACGGCCAGTACGGGGAGGACGGAACCGTTCAGGGTCTGCTGGATCTTCTGGGCATTCCCTATCAGGGGTCCGGTGTTCTGGGAAGCGCCATTGCCATGGACAAGCTGGTTTCCAAACAGCTTTATGAAAAATCCGGCATTCCAACGCCCACTTATATCACGCTCAGCCGGGAAGACGCGCATAAGGCTGAAACCTGCCTGGAACGCATCGGTCTGCCACTGGTCATCAAACCCGCCAAAGGCGGATCCAGCATCGGCATGGCCATCGTGAAAACACCGGATCGTCTGGAGCCCGCCATCCGGGAAGCCTTCAGTCACGGCGACACCCTGGTGGTCGAAACCTATATTCAGGGAACAGAGCTGACGGTCGGGGTTATCGGCAATCGGGACTTAAAAGCGCTGCCCGTTATCGAAATCATCCCGGACACCCGGTATGAATTTTTCGACTACCATGCCAAATATCTGCCCGGCGCCAGCCAGGAAATCTGTCCGGCCAGAATTGATGCGGCGCTGACGGAAAAAGCCCAGGCTTATGCCAAAATGGCGCACCGGGCGCTTTTCTGTGAAGGATACAGCCGTACGGATATGATGCTGAAAGATCGGGAGCTTTACATCCTTGAAACCAACACGATTCCGGGAATGACCGAAACCAGCCTGCTTCCGCGTGCCGCCAAAACCGCCGGCATTCCCTTTTCAAGATTTCTGGATATCCTGATCGAGCTGGGAATTGAAAGCAAGCCCAAACGTGCATAACCCTCATCATCCTCTTTCTTTTGCCTGAAATCCCTGTCTTTTTCCCGCCAAATCCGCTATAAAGACAGGGGCCTGGATCTTCCGGGCTGCCTATGTCTCTGACCCCTGTGCGAGGAAGATGTGAATTCGTCTCCGAAAAACGATCTGACCATCATTACCACCCATCTGAATGCGGACTTTGACGCCGTGGCTTCCATGCTGGCCGCACAGAAGCTCTATCCGGAAGCCCTGGTGGTATTTCCGGGTCCCAGGAAAAAAATCTGCGGAATTTCTTCATCAGTTCCATGGTCTATCTCTTTAACATGGAAGATATGAAGCACATCGACTTTTCCCGCATCAAAAAACTGGTTCTGGTGGATACCCGCCAGCCCGGCCGCATCGGGAAATTTTCAGCCGTTATCGACCGGCCGGATGTCGAAATTCATATCTATGATCACCATCCGGTGATGCCCACCGATATCAAGGCGCATTACGGAGTCAACCGGTTGACCGGCGCAACCGTAACCATATTGACCGATATCCTCAGGGAAAAAAAGATCGATATCTCGCCGGATGAAGCCACCATTCTTTGTCTGGGGATTTATGAAGACACCGGCTCGTTCACGTTTCCCTCGACAACCGAACATGATTTTACCGCAGCGGCATTTCTGCTGTCCAAGGGCGCCAATCTCAATACCATTTCCTCCATGATCGCCCGTGAAATCAGCCCCGAGCAGATCAGCCTGTTAAACGACATGATCCAGTCGGCAACGCATCATACGATCAACGGCATCGACGTTGTTCTGACCAATATCATCAGCGACAATTACATACCGGATTTTGCCGTACTGGTTCACAAATTCATTAAAATGGAGAATCTGAACGCCATTTTCGCCCTTGCCGGCATGGAGAATAAAGTGCATGTCGTGGCGCAGAAGCCGGATCCCCGAAGTGGATGTCGGGACCATCGTGACGCTTCTGGGCGGCGGCGGGCATAGTTATGCCGCCTCCGCAACCTTAAAGGAGCAGACCCTGGCCCAGGTGGAGCATCGGCTTCTGGAAATCCTCTACAGCAAGGTCCGGGCCAGGCGCAAGGCCAGGGACATCATGTCTTCGCCGCCCATTACCGTTGGAGCGGATGTGTCCTGCAAGGAGGCCGCCAATCTTCTGACCCGCTATAACATCAATGCGCTGGTGGTCACGGAAAACCCGGACCGGAAAGATGAACTGGTCGGGTTTATTTCCCGCCAGGTCATTGAAAAAGCCCTCTTTCACCATCTGGATGAAGTTCCGGTCCGAGACTACATGACAACGGACATGGCCTGGGTCACGCCGGATGCGGATATGCCGGAGATACAGCAAAAAATCATTGAAAACAAGCAGCGGGTGCTTCCGGTCGTGGACAAGGATGTCATCACCGGCGTGATCACGCGAACCGATCTTTTAAACATTCTGGCCAGACAGACTCAGAACCATTCCGAAAACCAGTTCGACCCCGGTAAGGACATCACCCATGCCAGAACCCGGAATATCATCAATTTCATGAACGAAAGGCTGTCCGACCGGGTGATGGATCTTTTGAAAACCATTGGCGAAGTCGCCAGCCAGCTTGGAGCCGGCGCTTACGTGGTCGGCGGTTTCGTCCGGGATCTGTTCCTGTATCGACCCAACGACGACATGGATATCGTGATCGAGGGGGATGGCATTGCCTTTGCCAAGGAATATGGCGCACGGAACCAGGCCCGGGTCCATACCCACGCCAGTTTCGGGACCGCCGTCATTACCCTTTCGGATGGATTCAAGATCGATGTGGCATCTGCGCGGATGGAATATTACAAATTCCCCACCGCCATGCCCATTGTCGAAATGAGTTCCATCAAGCTGGATCTCTTCCGCAGGGACTTTACCATCAACACCCTGTCGATCCAGCTCAATCCGGAGCGATTCGGCATTTTGATAGACTTTTTTTCCGCGCAGAAAGATCTCAAGGAAAAAAGCATCCGGGTGCTTCACAACCTGAGTTTTGTGGAAGATCCGACCCGGGCGTTTCGCGCCATCAAGTTTGAACAGCGCTTTGGCTTTACCATCGGAAAGCTGACAAGCGGCCTGATTGACAATGCCGTAAAAATGGATTTGTTCTCCCGATTGATCGGGCGCAGGATTTTCAGCGAAATCAAGCAGATCCTTGAAGAAGAAAATCCGGTTCCCGCCATCATGAGACTGGATGATTTTCAGCTTCTAAAAGCCATCCACCCGTCCCTTCAACTGTCCGCGGACATGACGGCGCTGCTGAATGCCGTAAAAAAAGTGATTTCCTGGCATGATTTGCTTTTTCTTGAAGAATCCTATATGAAATGGCCGGTTTATTTTCTGGCCATTATCCGCGGCACGGATGCCAAGGTTACAGAGGATATCTGCATGCGGCTGGAGCTGGCGCCCCGGCATTGCGCCCTGCTCTGCAAGGACCGTTTTGCCGCGGAGCGCTCATTGCTCTGGCTGGAGCGGAATACGACCCTCCCCAACCATGTGCTGTGCGAAAAACTGTCCGAATTTAAAACCGAGCTGATTCTGTTCATGATGGCCGCAACCCGTCAGGAGCGGGTGAAACGGGCGATTTCCAATTATTGCGTCACCCTGCGCTATATCCAGCCCGCCGTAACCGGAAAGGACCTTCTGGAAATGGGCGTTGTGCCCGGACCCATTTATAAGGAGATCCTGAAGTCCCTTCGCGACGAAAAGGTGAACGGCATGCTGAAAACAAAGGAAGATGAGATGGAGCATGTGAAAAAAAGGCTGAAATCCGAAGAGCTGAAGACCTGAAAATAAATATCCATTTTTTATTCATATATTTTAACAGGAGTTTTTCATGACGGTAAAAAAAAGAATTTTAAGCGGAATGCGGCCGACCGGCCCCCTTCATCTGGGAAATTACCATGGCGCGCTGGACAACTGGATCGCCATGCAGGAAGAATATGAATGTTTTTTCTTTATCGCCGACTGGCACGCCCTGACCAGCGACTACGAAAATCCGGGCAACATCCGGCGATTTGTTCAGGAAATGATGATCGACTGGCTGAGCGCGGGCCTTTCCCCGGAAAAATGCACCCTCTTTGTCCAGTCCAGCGTGATGGAACATGCGGAGCTGTTCCTGCTGCTCTCGATGATCACCCCGGTTCCCTGGCTGGAACGCAATCCCACCTATAAAGACCAGATTATCCAGCTCGAAAACAAGGATCTGTCCACCTTCGGGTTTCTGGGATACCCGGTGCTTCAGGCGGCGGACATCATCATGTACAAGGCCAACGGCGTTCCGGTCGGTATCGATCAGGTTCCCCACATTGAAATCACCCGGGAAATCGCCAGACGGTTCAATTACCTTTATGGCAATGTATTCCCGGAACCGGACGCCATTTTAACCCAGTCCTCCAAAATCCTGGGCCTGGACCGGCGCAAAATGAGCAAGAGCTATAACAACGCCATTTATCTTTCCGACTCCCCGGAAGACATTCGCGCCAAAGTCTCCACCATGATCACCGACCCCAACCGGGCCAGACGGAAAGACCCGGGCAATCCCGAAATCTGCAATGTCTTTGAATTTCACAAGCTCTATTCGCCGCCTTCCGTTGTGGAAGAGATCAACGGCCAGTGCCGGTCTGCCGCAATCGGGTGCGTGGAATGCAAAAAAATCATGGCCGAGAATCTGATCAACGCCCTTGCCCCCATCCGGGAAAAACGCAAATACTTCGAAGAGCGGCCCGAAATGGTCCAGGAAATTATCGCATCCGGAAATCAGAAAGCCCAGGCCGTGGCCCGGCAGACAATGCAGGAAGTCCGAAACGCGGTTCACATTTAAAAAGAATGGCCGGACGCCTGCGATAGTGTCATGAACCGCTGCCCGACTGACGTGCCTTTCATTTTGAATTGCGGGAACGATTCACCAGTTCCGGCCGCTGGGGGAAAAGTGCGCGTTGATGGCGACGCGTTTGTTCGATGCGCATCAACATGATGGTGCTACCAATTTTACAGTTGGAAAATATGTTTGATATCTGGAAACATCTCTGGTCAAAAGGTCCAAATCCAATACCGCTGCTTGTGCGCCAATAAAAAAATCAGGTAGTGGCGTTCTTTTCACCCCTTTTCTTTTTTTGTAATTAAGAAAGGCTTTCCCCGCCAAAAAGAGTGCTTCTTTAGGAATTTCCAGGAGTTGGAATCCTGCTTTGCTGATTGCGGACTCCAACTCCTCAATTAACGTAAATCCGATTGAAATTTCCGAATAAATTATTGAATTGATATATAATGAAGTGTGGCAGCCGTATTCCTCAAGTTTGCCTTCAGACCAATCAGCCCATTTCAAGTCATTGAGAAAAACGTCCAGAATGACATTCGAATCAACTAAAACCCCTTTCATTTATCTCCTCGTGTAAGAGCCAATATTTCATCAGTTGTCATTTTAACGTTGGCTATTCCCCTCAACTTTCTGAACTTGTGCGTATTTTTTCACCTGGCCTTTCCGGGTTACCAGATAAATCCGATTCTTTTCTTCTATAAAATCAATTTCAACGGCAGGGGTTATTCCAAATTTTTCACGAATTTCCTGTGGAATGGTTACTTGTCCTTTTGATGTAACTCTCATGATGGCACCTCAAGAAGTATGTAATACCGGTAATAGTAATACCACTGATATTTTTTGTCAATATTTGTCGTCCTTGAAAATCCAGGATTTTTTCTTTGCTCGGGTTGATTACGTAACCTGGCAGCGTCGGGGAATTTTGTGAAGGAGCCGGCGCATGCGATGCTCCATGGCAAGGCGATCCGGCTCATTCAGCCTTCCTCCGTCCAGTATTCCGCGCACGATCCCCGCAGCACGGCTGAATTCGCGGGCATGATGCTCATACCATTTGGCAAGCTCTTCGGCGGCAAAAACATCATTGGGATCCAATGCGATCATCTCTTCCCAAAGAGAAACGGCATCATGCCACTGGTTCGCCTGCTTGTGGATCAGCGACAGGGACTTCCGTGCGATCCGTGCAACCCCCGGCTGCCCGGATCGGGACAAGGGTTCAAGGATACGGACGGCTGACGCAAGGTTCCCGCGATCGTGATGCAGCTTTGCAACCGAGAGAAGGTCACCGTGATGGGGATCCGCGGACAGTCTGCCTTCCACCAGGTCCGTCAGGTGCCTCAGCAGGGATGCCATGGAAATAACATCCAGCCGGTTGTGCCGGAATACGTCCGCCATGAGCCTGCCGTCTCTTCTCCTGAGCCAGTCGAAATAGCGCTGGGGGATCTCGTGGCCGGGCACATCATTTCCGCGCCTGACCCCGAGCACGGATGTCTCCAGGGTCACAAGCCTGACATTTTCCAGGCGGTGGGAATAGATCCGCCGGCTCGGGTGGAGCAGATCGATTTGCGGCATGCCGGAAAGCAGGTCCCGGGACCGGTTGAGGATGAATCGGGTCGCAAGCAGATTCAGGTCATAGGCCTTGCCGTTAAAGGTAACCAGGAATTTCCGCTTCGATGCCAGATCGCATAAGCATGCGAGCATGGCAGGTTCTTCGGAGAAATCCCGCGCAAAGAGTTGACGGGTGATGAAGCTGCCCTCTTCAAACCACCCGAGCCCGATAAGGAAGGGAAAGGTTCCGGTACCACCAGCCAGACCCGTGGTCTCGGTGTCCAGGAACAGACCGTCCTCCATGGACAAGCTCTTAAGCGCATCAGCGCCGGCAAGAAAGGCCACCGATTCCATACTGGGGCGGACAAGATCGCAGACCCGCGCATGCCCATGAAAATCCGCGGCATTTATCCGGCTGCGTGAAAAGAAAAACCTGCCTTGCGGCGTCTTTACCTCCTCTCCGGTAACCACGCTCTCCAATGAAACGGCGCGATCTTTAACCTGAGGGGCGTGAGGTGCTCCCATGCGCTCCCTGCGGTTCATGACTTCATTAATTTTGCCGCGGAGTTCGCTGACCCTGTCTTGCTTCAGATCCGCCTGAAAGGGGTTGCCGGCATCCCCCGTGAGGCGGCCGAGCCTGTCCTTGAGGCTCATGAGCTTTCCATCAAATCAAGAAGCCCCATGGCTGCATGCTTTGCCGACGGTCCCACTTCAAGTGTCGGACCCACGCACATGGGGCATCCGTGGTCGCACGGGCAGGCAGAGATAAGCGAACGTGCCGCCCGGATCAACTCGTCGTGCCGTTCGAACAGGTTATCTGAAAAGCCGATGCCGCCCGGGTAGGCATCGAAGATGAACACCGTTGGATCATAGGCATTTTCCATGACGTTGGCGGGCTCACCCGGTTTTTCGGTGATGACCCGGCTGTCCTTGCCATAGCGCACAAACCACTCGCCGCTCTTGTCGCCGATGCACCGGTCGATGTCGCGAAGATCGGCCATCAGGAGCATGGCGGCCAGATGTGTGGAGGCTGTAGGCAAGGCCGGACAGGCCGTCGATGATTTCCTGGCCTGAGCTGTAGGGAGGTCCAGCAGGTCCTTGGGGATGGTAAACCAGTAGCTCGTGGTGTGCATGTCCTTCTCGGGCAGGGAGACATCGCCGTAGCCGAGATTTTCCGCCGTATAGAACCTGATCTTCTTGTATCCCACCACCTTGCGGACGACCTGCACCTCACCGTGCTCGACAATGACTGGCGCAACTCACTTCTTGTCAAAGTGTCGATGACCCGGACATGCGTGTAGGTCATGGCGTCGGTGTAATAGCCGACCTCCACCTGCTGCACATAGGCCTTCTTCCGTTCCAGGTCGAGCTTATCCACATGGTACTGCTGGGATTCGACCATATAGATGGCATCGTCGTGGACGGTGGTAAAGGCGCTGTCCCAGTCCACCTCGGCAATCACCCGGTGCTGGCCGCATCGGTGGTGTCGACGACGACGACATTTTCCGGATTGATGCTCCGCAGACTGACCTCGTCGGCGGGATAGCTTTCCGCCGTCCAGTGCCACCGCTCGTCCACCCGGTGGAGGACCCCCTTTTCCTCCAGATAGCCGAGGAGTTCTTCCAGTTTTCCTTTCCGAAACGTTCCCCTTTCTCGAAGGGCAGCTCAAAGGCGGCGCTCTTGAGGTGGTGCAGCAGGATGAGGAGGTTGTCCGGATTGATCCGGCAGTGCTCCGGCGAACGGGAAAAGAAATAATCCGGATGCTCGACGATGAACTGGTCCATGGGGCTGCTGCGGGCAATCAGGATGGCAAGACTGTGACCCGCCCGGCGCCCGGCCCGGCCCGCCTGCTGCCAGGTGCTGGCGATGGAGCCGGGATAGCCGGCCATGATGCAGGCCTCCAGGTCGCCGATATCTATGCCCAGTTCCAGGGCGTTGGTGGTCACGACGCCCATGACGCCCGATCCCTGAGACCCTCTTCGATCTCCCGGCGGAGCATGGGCAAATAGCCGCCCCGGTAGCCCGTCACCGACCGGTCGTCCGACGGGTCTTTGCCCGGCAATTGATCCTTGAGATATTTCGTGAGGACCTCGACGTTCAGACGGCTCGTGGCAAAAACGATGGTCTGGATGTCGTTTTCGATCAGCTCCGCTGCGATCCTGCGGGCCGGGGTCAGGGCGGACTGGCGGATGCCCAGCTCCCGGTTGACGATGGGCGGGTTATACAGGATGAAGGTCTTTGCCGCCGTGGGGGCGCCGCTTTCGTCGATCAGGGCCATGGGCCGCTCCAGGAGCTTCTCGGCATGCTCCTTGGGATTGGCCACCGTGGCGGAACAACAGATGAACACGGGGTCCTGCCCGTAAAAACGGCAGATCCGGACCAGCCGCCGGAGGACGTTGGTCAGATGGCAGCCGAACATGCCCCGGTAGACATGCAGCTCATCGATGACGACATATTTCAAATTGGCGAATAGTTTCTGCCACTTCGTGTGGTGGGGAAGGATGCCCGCGTGGAGCATGTCGGGATTCGTGACGACGACGTGGCCCTGCTGGCGGATGGCCTGGCGGGCGTCGTCGGGGGTGTCGCCGTCGTAGGTATAGGTCTTGATGTCCGCCTTGAATTTGATGAGGCCATGCACCTCGTGCATCTGATCCTGGGCCAGGGCCTTGGTGGGAAAAAGATAGAGGGCCCGGGTCTCCGGCTCCTCAAGTATACTCTGCAAAACCGGCAAATTGTAACAGAGGGTCTTGCCGCTCGCTGTGGGCGTCATCAAGACCACGTCCCTTCCCGCCCGGACCAGTTCGACGGCTTGCGCCTGGTGGCTGTAAAGCCGGGACATGCCGCGCCTGGCAAGGACTGCGTGAAGATTGGGTTCACCCATTCCGGGTATGGGGCGAAACTGCCGGCGGATGCAGGAATGTGCGTGATCGAAGTTGCGTTTTCCCGAAAGCGCCGGCTGCCTTCGGTGCGCGCCAGCCATTCTGCAAAGACTCAAATTTGCCATATCGCTTACCCCAGGGAAAAACAGGAATTACCTTTTTTACTTTCTGATGTATCTCAGAAAGCGTCTTGCATGTCAATTTTTAACGGAAAAGGCCTTCCCTGTTGCATGCCAGATTCTAAAAGACAGCGGCTCCGGAAACAACAGATTTTTTAAAATGCGAACTTTGACAAAATAAATCTGGTTACCATGACATGGCCGGGAGACATCGACATTGCTCCGGAAACACTTTACGAGCGGTCAACCCCTCTGCCTGGCGAAGGATCGAAGATGGTTGTGGCGGTCCGACCCCGCGTTGACGATATTTATATTTTCTGCTTTATGACCCGATCCGCCGGTTTCTCCGGGAACGAATTCGATTCTGTGGGTGATGCAATCGAGCCGGTCCCTTTGGTGCGTGACATAGATAATGCCGGTATCCGTGTTTTTTCCGATGTCGTCGATCAGATCCAGAAGCATTCGTCGGTTGGTATAGTCAAGCCCCTCAAAAGGCTCATCGAGGATCAGCATGGCCGGAGATTTGACCATGGCCCGAACGATGAGGATCATGCGCTGTTCTCCGTAAGACAGGCGGGCAAATGAGCGTTCTCCGTATTCTTCCATTCCGACGCGCCGCAGCCACTGTCCGGCGATCCGCCGCTGCACTTCCGTGGCGTTCCGGAAAAGACCAATCGAATCGAAAAAGCCGGACAGGACCACCTGAAATGCGGTTATCGGCGCCCCTGTTACCTGATACTGAATTTGAAATTCCGATGAAATCAGACCTATCTTCTGCTTGATATCCCAGATGCTTTCTCCCGTTCCCCGTCTTCTGCCGAAAAGATATATTTCATTCGCATAGGCCTGCGGCTCATCCGCCGTGATCAGGCGGACCAATGTGGATTTTCCGGCGCCGTTGGGTCCGGCGATATACCAGTTTTCACCCCGGTTGACCTGCCAGTCGATATGATCCAGGACAGTGGTCCGCCCATGGATGACGCTCACATCCGTCATCCGGATCAAGGTTGGGAATGCATCGTCAAAAACCGTGCTGACGGGCGTACCCATATCTCTTCCGCAATTGGTCCGGTGGAGTGCTTGACAGGATAAAGATCCGAGGTGAGCTGCTTTTTGTCGAAGCATTCCGACCGGACCTTTCCTGAAGATCGTGCCGTTTTTTAAGACAGCGCATGGGTAATACGGGCCCGGATCTCTTCAAAGCGGTGCGTCACCAGGAGCACCTGGATGCCGGATGCCATCAGACCGATCGGTTAACCGCAATCAATGAACGGGTCGATTTCGGGTCCAGACCATCATAGGGCTCATCCAGGATGAGCAGTTCAGGCACTGTGATCAAGGCATCGG
>CAWJRD010000051.1:0-96029 GCA_963845015.1 uncultured delta proteobacterium | reverse complement strand
CAACAGCGGCGTTTCCCTGGAAGAATGGGCGGGCATTGTGTCCCTGGGTTCCATCGGGTCCGGTGACCAGGCGTATTTCCAGCAGGTATCCGTGGGATCGGCTGTGGATTTTCAGCTTGCCGGGCCGATCAACCAGGCGATCAAGGTTTATGGCGATTCGTCGCACGGAGATTTTGACAGGCGCGGATATCTGAAAATCTTCTGCCGCATTTACCAGAAAACTTTTGCCCTGACCCAGCTTTCCGACATCGGTGTTACCGCAATGACCTATCAGGTCTACCGCTTTCCGCTGGCGAACGCGGCGGACTCGAAAATCACGCATAACGACACCGTCGTATCTACGGAAGCGCCCTATAGCGGCATGTCGATCACCTGGTAAGAATCGGCGCAGCAACGCAGCATCGGCGGCACCAACCGGAACTTTCACATCATCATCGACGGCAACGGCGGCAGCGCTGAACAGATTTACGAAATCGTTCAGTATCAGCTCTGGCAGGCGGCCGATATCGACGACGGGTCCGGAACTCAGACCGGCAAGATCACGGCGGACATGCTCCGGTTTTTGGGCGATACGCTTTACACGTCCCTGCTGGCGGAAGGCGGCGTATTTATCGACGACTATGCCGCCACGGACGTCAACCGGCTCGTATTCATGGATGACACCGGCACGCAACGGACATTTCCCTATACGGCGGCTTGGCCATCAACTTCGGCGACAACCTGAAAAATGACGCCAGCGCCAAATACTGGGTATTCTTCACCAACGACGATGCCGGAGACAACCTGGGTTATGACTACGGCACGGCCAATGCGATTATCGTGGATGACGCCACCGGGGCCGATATGGCAGGACTGGTTTCCGGCAATACATCGATCACGAAAACATTCCCTACGATGCCAACGTGCAGCGTGGCACGGATTCGGCCGGGGATGACGCCCCGATCACGGCTGTGGCGATCGGCCTGAGCACCGGGCAGTTCGTCAAGGCAACGGGCACCATCACGCGCTCGATCGCCAATACCGTTTCGCTGGTAGCATCCCTGGAACGCAACTACAGCAACCCGACGTAACGGGGGGGGGGTTGGAATGTCCAAGGCGACTTTCAACGGGGAAACGCGGCGGATCAACATCAACGCCGATCAGACGGCAATCGATGTAAAACTTGACCTGTATTCCGACTGGAAAGAATGGGTGCTCGAAGATGATAACGCCAAATACCTTCCGGCATTTTCGACAACCGGCGGAGATGAGATCAGCGATAGCGAAAGCGTCGGCGATTATTATTTCCTCGAAAACGGCTGGAAGATCAAACCCCAGGAAGCGAACCATGTTCTGACCGTCACGGGAAATCTTTTTTCTCGTGACGGATCCAGCCCTTTTGTCGAAACAGACGGGTTTCAACGTGTCGGTCCGGAGCAAATACGCGGCCCTTACGAACCAGATCAGCACAGGCATCATGGCAGGGCCGGACGCCGGAGAAATCGCAATCGCCGTGCTGGAGGCGATATTAAGCGGACATACGCCGGCCGGCACCCTGGGATCCAGTTTAATGGAGATTTTGAACACGGTCCGGGACAATCAGGCGCTGATTTTGAGCAGATAACCACAGCGGAGCTTGATGCTGTTTGACCTGCCTGTTGCGGACACGCCGGATGATGCGGTGAGATAAATCATTCACTGCTATTCGTTTTGTTTGAATTGTTGTGTATTGCCGGACTCAAGTATAGGGCAGGTATTGTTGATTTTTGATGCTGTTCTGGTCAATTTTAGATTTGAAACAACCAGTTGCTTTATATCGCTATTTCCCCCACTCGAAATGCGATGAACCATAATTCGCATCCCCAAAATCCGACATAATCAGAAAAATCACATACCCACTGTCCAAAAGGCAGTTTTTTTTTTAGGGATATCTTTTTTCTGCATGGGTATATTGTAATTTACTACTTTGTTATGTATTTTAGACAAAAAAAACGGCACGTATGAGCGTTAATCAGCAAATTTTTCTCTACGGAAATTCCGTCATTCTCGGGTCGATCGGAGCCAGCCTCCGGCGATGTACTCAGTTTACGTGACAACAATGGCAACTCCGCTGCAAGATGTGCAAGCGTTCGACAACCCGAAGCCCAACATCGTCTTATTCGATTTAGAAGGGAATATGCTCTCTTTCCCTGCTTTCATGCGGCCGGAAGTGTTCGGAATTTCATCCTGTAACGTGAAGCAGGGAATTCATTTTTATCACTGATCTTGACACTGCTGGGATCGGAAATGTCTATGCAGTAATCAGTTGATAATGATAGCTTAGGTTTAAAAATGATCGCATGCGCGCAAAGATAGACCTTAGGTGGGTATTCATATACCCACCTAAGCCTCACTAAAACCCACCTTGACTTATCAACGGCTCTATGTTTTGAGATGGTTAACAAGAAAAAGCATTTATCATCGAAATGCAGAGGCTGAAAGCCACGGATCTTTACGGAAGTCGGCTCGGCTTTTTGATTGCCTTCGTACCATTTCAAGAGACTTGACGCCCCCTTCGAAGCGGGCGCTCTAAACCGAAAAGCAAGACCAGGGAGAAAATTCCTTCACTAACACTTACCCGAAAGGAGGAAGCCAAAATGTTCGATCATCGAAAGTTCATGGTGTGTTTGTTTTTTGCCATTTCTTTACTCTTTTTAGCTTCTGCTTCTGCAAGAGCCGGCAATGTTATGTCAGCAAATAAAGTCCCCGGCCAAGTCGAGAGCAAAGCTCGTCGTCTTATGCATGACCTGAAGAAAGAGGGCTTTGAAGTCGGCCGCGGCTATTTTAAGCTCTGGACCGTCAATGATTGTGATTATACCTTCAATAAGATGGGGACCTGCTACGGCAACAATCCTGCCGCGCCCTATGTGATTGTTACATTACCCCCATGGCCGGAAAATTTGTGGACGGAATGAGCAACCTTTGGGGACCTTCTCTTGAAGGCTATCATGATACCTATCGCTTCGATCCGCGCGAGGCGATCGTAATTCTCGGGCAACTGCCTCCACCAGGCGCATATTTTTCAGAACAAACCTGGGTTTTTACACGGAAAGGGGAGATTAATGAAGACAGCACAAGATATAAAGACATCTCTTCTTCTCTCTTTTGGGACGATTTCATCAGCCTCTTTTTTGCAACAGAGCCTGAGCATCCCGAGAGAATTCAGATTCTTTCCTCTTGAGCAATATCGTCAACAATGTGGTTATCGAAAAGCAGTCCGTTGAGGCCTTTGACCAGATCCGCTATATCATCATCACCCCGGACCAGTATATGGATGAAGCCGTCCGGAATGCTTTCGCCGGCATATCGGTCAAAGACGAGGACGTCTTTACCGAGCAAATTCCTTCCAACATGAATGTCGGTCTCGATGAAATCTCGGATGACTTTACGACCTGGCTGCGCTATGCACACCCTTATAACACCACTGCCGGAGACAAATGGAGAAAAAATCTGCCCCTGGTCGTACTGCGCGTCAGGGACACTCGGCCCAATCGCGCGCCTCAAGTGTATCCGCTGTTCTCATCCGATGATCTGGAAAAGAGAAAAGCGGTTGACGAATGGCAGTTTAAAGGCGATCTCGACAGCCTTCTTTATTTTGTCAGCCAGAAATGGGGACAAAATTGTTCGGACAAGGCCGAGACCTTCATGGACCTGCAGACATCACCGACTTACCTGGTGGGGCCGCTTTGTACAGAGGCGGGGCAAAACTGCCTGTTGGAACCCAGGATACGTCCTATCAGCTTTATAAACCCGACACATTCGACCAAGACAAGATCTATGCGGTTGCAGGCACCCTGGGAACAAAAACCGGCAATGCTACCTATGCAGGCCTCGGCATCAATCAGTTATCGATCCTCAAAGGCGTCGCAGATCTTTCCAATGAAAAACTCGACGGCACCGCGAGTGAATATTCTAAAACGGTAAATAATACGGAAAAATTTTATCTTTACTATTTTACCTGGGACTGCACCGGCCTGAAGGATCTTACCGGCGGACACTGCTTCCAACTGAAAGACTACATCCCGTCAGACGACAGTTTCGCGCTCAGTATACGTGATTATGTGGTGCCAGACACTCAGCGGGGGCCCGACTCGAAGTATGTCATGCCTTCGAAGGTGCTGACGCTCAATAAACCGGAGGGACTGAAATAGTCATTTCTCATCAGGGCGCTTTGGGCAGACAGAACCGGTTGCCGTGCAGGAGACGTGCTCAAATTTGTCCGGCGCAACTACATCAACCCTGGCTCAAATCGGGGGCCCGACCCCACAAAGGTCCTCAACCCGGTCTCCATCCAGTTTGATGGAGGGAAAGGGAATCGCCCGACGATGTAAGATACTCCCTTCTGGAGAGTCGACTCCGGGAGCATCTGAACATCTGACAGCGCATAAGGCGAATAAGCGGTGGTTTCCGGCTGGACCGACGTCCGATTGGCGCAACATCCAACTTCGGGCCACGGATTGTGAGGGAAATTTGGGGTCGTTGTGTCATGAGTTGACCTGATCTGTGGCCCCACGGAGTCAAACTGGATTCCCATGTTAGTTTTTTGAGTTAACACCACGCGGCATTATCGAAGATGAGCTGCCAAGCGTTCGATAACGCAAAACCCGACATAGTCTTATTCGATTTAGAAGCACCTCATGCTGAAGCTGTATTCTTTTTGCTTAAAACCAATCCGGCCCTTCTGCTGATTGACGTCAGTTCCGGCACAAATCTGGTCCGTGTTTGGAACAGCCAACAACTGTGGGGGATGTCCATGCAGGATTTGATTGAACTGATAGGGATGGGGGCAGAGGGCTATACTGACGCGCCAGTCAAACTGCCGATAATTAGAAAAATGGATTCAGGTCGGGATATTGATGTGAGATCTTAACAAACGGGAGTTGTGGATGCCTCACACGGCAGACATGACCCTGGTAATCCGGCAAAGGTGCCCGCATACGGAGCCTTCCAATGGTTATCAAGACTCGCTTGTGGCGCGTGTCTGACGTATCAGAAAAACAATGAAAGGAGAAGCTCAAATGAAAAGCAATCATTATCTCGTTCTGCTGTCGCTTTGCCTCACCCTGGTGCCCTACGCCTTCGCTCAGGGCGCGAAACATCACCATGACCCACTAGATGTGTTTGTGGATGTGCTCAAAGCAGACGGGTTCGATGTGCACCCAGGCGATACGACCACGCTCAACTTTGTGGCATCGTGGTGCGACGGCACACCCCTTCCCGGATACGGCAGCGCCATCTATTCCAATAACCAACAATATCTTCAACTGACCGTCCCCAAATCGGCGCAGAATCAAGGTGAAATGACGAGTGTTTTCCAACTCGATCCCACTGAAGCGATCGTTCTGATCGGGCTGACGCCTCCGCCCGAGAGATACTTTGGCTTCTACTCGTTTCTCAGATACAGGGTGATGCCCGACGGATTGAAACAGCCGCTTTGGACCAGCCTGGGAGATCCCGTCAACAACGCCACGGTCAAGACGACCGGACCTACACCCTTTAACAGTCCTGTGGCATTGATCTTCACGTCCGACCGGGGAACAGATGCCCGCGTCCGCAAGGCGCTCCAACGTGCCGGCTACCCGGCTGAGATCCTCAATACGGCCGTTTTCCCTGCGTCCATGCTGAACCTGGGGCACAGCGATACGGCTGACGATTTTGCGATTGTGCTGCGTAACGCGACGTGGGAGGAGGGCGCCGAGGACGACGGCGAAGCCTATATCAAGAATCCGCCGTTCAATCTTTACCGGGTGACGCCGCCCACTGAGACAATCGCGAACCCGTTCCCTGTGCCCCGTCTGCGCGTACGCGGAACCGGACAGACCGAGATGGATCTGATGAACAAGCTGGGCCAACTCCGCGACGCCATTATTAAGGCCAATCAGGGGTATTCTTACAAGGACATCCATACGGAGCCCAAAGGTTACGAGGGCTATGACTACATGCAACGTGGGGTCGACCCGTTGGGAGATGCACGGGATGCTGTTGCGCTCTTCGCCGGTTACATGCCTGAATACGATCTGAATGACGAGATCACGCTGGCAGATCACGAGTTCCTGATGGTCTACGGCGTAAACCATATCACCACCGGCAAAGCAGCCTATATGAATTTCAATATCTATGCCAGCAGGCTTGTGGATGGGAAGGTGCCGATAGGCGGTGCCGATGACAGGACATTTCCGGGCACCGCCACGCCTTATCTTCCTGACGATCCTGCAGCGAGTCTGATGTACGCGTTCAAGGTTTCGCGGAACTGTGGCAGCGAGCGCAACTGTCTGACACTGGCCCTCGAAGATTGCGATCGGCTAACCATAGACAAGGACACGGTCCTCGGCCTCATCTTCCGCATGTACCTGGAGCCAGCTACCAAGGTGGGACCTGCCCTGTCGGAGATTCTTTACGACCGCGTGATCAAATTCTCGCCTCGGAATCCCTAACCTTGAAGCCGGATGCAGAGAACGTCGACGGCTTCGGCTTGTCGGTGAAAGACAAAGATGGCGGGGCGAGGTCGACGTCAAGGAGCACTGCAAGATGATAATACATACAACTCCTATAAGATTCATTTTGAAAAGGACCAATTTCCCCCGGTCAACCCTAAAGGCTTCTGGTCCATCACGTTGTACGATGCAAACAATCATCTCGTAGACAATTCAATCAAAAAATATGCCATTCGCAGTGTCGATGCCAGTCACTTTGTAACTAACGGAGATGGTTCGGTGGATATTAACATTCAGTATCAAGCACCAGGGGATGAAGTCACAAATACGAACAACTGGCTTCCTGCTCCAGAAGAAGGACAGTTTACCGTGACGCTCAGGATGTATTGGCCGACAAACGACGTTATCCTAGGCATCTCCCCATGGCAGATGCCTGCAGTATTAAAGTATTAACGGGTAGCTTAACCCCCGGTATCCTCAAGCTGAATTAGGGGCCAACTTTGGGAAAGGATACCGGTATCACTTAAGATTGGATGGTTCAAGAAAAATGGGGATTTCCGCAGGAACCATTTACAAAAGAGGAGGAAGCAAAAGTTTCTGAAGCTCTTCAAGCTCATGAGCGACAATAAGAATTTGAACCTTATTATCCCGTGAACCTGGTTTCATGATCAGCGTTTCTTTCACTCCAATTTGTTTCTACCGATTCACCCGATCTTTCAGTTCCTTCCCAGCTTTGAAAAACGGCAATTTCTTGGGTTTGATCGTCACCTTCTCCCCAGTCTTTGGATTCCGGCCAACAGAGTCCTTATATTTCTTAATATAAAAACTGCATAATCCCCGGATTTCCACCCGGTTTCCACGGGCAAGGGCAACTGCCATGTTATAGACATTCAGAAAAATAATTTCGCTGCGTTATCGGTCGGGAATGGCCGAAAAAGGCCTATTCCCTCCCTGCTGCCTTGCGAAATGAATTTTCTGAAAGTCTATATCAACAAATAGGCCAACGACTGTCGAGGCTTCTGGTTTGCTCAGGTCTGCTTTTTCTCGAAGGGCAGATATCAATTCCAGTTTGTTCAATTTTTCCTCCAAATTAGCTGAAGAATATTGTTGACTTAACCCGCTGATATTCATACTGGGTAGTAACTGAATTTCTTCTTCATGTTCGTTAAGGCTACTGAAATTTATTCACTGATTCTTGCAGTATGGAATACAAATGCAGAATTCGGCAATGCTTGACGATCTGTTTCGAAACAGGTCAATTCGTTTAAATCGCGGAGCGCTTTTCGACAGCGACATCACGCCGAAACCATCGAGCTTTGATTACGATCGGGTCGAGGGAATGTTTCTTGGGATTGTGATTGGCGACGCTCTGGGGTTCCTGAGCAAAAGCATGCTTCCGGTGCATCGGATGTCTGCTTACGGTGGAATTCCAGGGACGCCTTTAATTATTGAGCAAAATCAAAGTCAGACAGAAATTCAATAAAATAATAAATTTGTCTCCATTTTTCCCGGGTGGGTCACCCATTCAAAACAACGATGAGCCGGAAATAGCCCAATGAGCGCTTCCTATTCTTACAGCCCCGATATTTGGCCGGCCTTAATTACATTCGCTATCGTAGTTTATCTGGGCTTGTATAGCTGGCGCCGACGACACATCCCGGCGGCCAAACCGTTCATTGCTGCATGCCTTCTCGGTGGGTTTGTGGCGCTGGGTGTCATCCTGGAACGTTCAGCAGAGGATTTTTCAACCAAAGTTTTTTGGATAAAGTTTATAGCAATCTGGCAACAGCCGCTCGCCACCACCATCACCTGTTTTGTCCTGCAATACGCCGGCCTGGGACGGTGGTTGAACCGCCGCACTTATATGCTCCTGTTTCTATTCCCTCTACTGTGCATGCTGTTTATGGTAACCAACGATTTCCATCACCTTATATGGACCGGATTTCGCATGAACAGATATGTCGTTTCGTCCCATGGTAGATTGTATTGGGTCTTCAACAGTTATATCTATCTGTTGGGTATTGTTAATATTGCATCTCTGGTCCGCCTGGCCGTTCGTTCCCCCGGGCATCGATGGCCTGTGGCGATAATCGTGTCCTGCCAAATCATTACCCGTGTCGGTTATACGATAGATAAACTTAATGCCGGACTGATTGGACCGGGGGAATCCGTTTTTCTCGTTGTAGGGGTGATGGCGGTGACTTATGCCGTGGCCTTCTTCCGTTTTCATGCAATCGATCCGGTTGCGGCGGCGCGCACGGTTGCTCTAAAGCAGATGCGCGATGGATATTTCATGCTGGACCTGCAGGGACGGATCTTCGACGTGAATCCTGTCGGCGCAGCAATGTTGGGCATCCCTGAGATCAGCCTTCGGCAAAAGCCCCTTAGAGAAGTAATGCCTTTCAATGTAGACATTCTGGAGAAGTTGGAAAATAAGGAAACATGCCAAACGTATATTACCCTGGAGAAGGGGAATTCGGCCCGGCATTACAGATTGAATTGGACAGCCCTCAGCGGGCGAAACGGTGAGGTCATCGGGCAGTTGATCTTGTTGCATGACGTCACTGAGCAGAGGCGCGCACAAACCCGGATCCTTGAACAGCAAAGCGTGGTCGCCACGTTGCAGGAGAGAGAACGTCTGGCACGCGAGATTCATGACGGCATCGGTCAGACCCTTGGATATGTGGGCGTACAGGCGCAAAGCGCTCTGAAATGGCTGCATGACGGCAATAATGAGAAAGCCGAGTCTCTACTCGGACGACTTGTGGAAGTGGCCAAAGATGCACACACCGACATCCGGGAATCAATTCTGAGCCTTAAAACAGGCTCAGGACCGGAATGGTCTTTCATTCCGGTCCTCAAAGAATATATGGATAGATTCCAGGCAAATTGCGGCATTTGCACCGAGCTCTCTCTCGCCTCCGGAATTGATGAAAATACCTTCGATCCTGCAGCAGGCGTCCAGTTGCTGCGAGCGATCCAGGAAGCCCTGACAAACGCCCGCAAGCACAGCGAGGCCAATAATTTACGGGTCTGCATGGAACGAAATGGCAGCATGGCCAAAATCGCCATAACCGATGATGGGCATGGTTTTGACACCAGCCGGCTTGAACGTATGGAGGACGGTCACTTCGGCCTGATTTTCATGAGGGAAAGGATGGCGCAAATCGGCGGGTCTCTGAAAATTGAGTCGGTACCGGGCGGCGGTACTGTGCTGACGCTGGATGCGCCAATCGTAACATAATGAAGAGGATCTTTATGAAAATACTTCTGGTCGATGATAACCGGTTGATGCTGGAAGGTCTTCAAAACCTGCTGGAGGCACATGATATCGAAGTCGTCGGCACGGCCGTTGACGGTCTGGCGGGTGTCGATCTGGCACGCAAGCTCAAACCCGACGTGATTTTGATGGATATCCGCATGCCCCGCTGCGACGGTCTGGCTGCCACCCGCCTGATCAAGGCGGAAATGCCGGATGCGATCATTATCATCCTCACCACATCCACCGAAGACGACGACCTGTTTGAGGCGGTCAAATCCGGCGCCTGCGGGTATCTTTTCAAGAGCATGGACAGCAATGAACTGGTGGAAGCGCTCCATCAAGCCCGGCAGGGCACACCGCCTTTTTCTCCGGGACTGGCCGCCAGGCTTCTGAAAGAGTTTGCGAACCTCGGCAATCCGAAGGATGCCGTTTCCTCAAAAAGCGCGTCAGACAGCGATGAGGAATCGATCCGGGGCGTGTTGAAGCCACGGCAAATCGAAGTGCTGAGGCTGTTGGCGGATGGGCTCTCTTATAAAGAAGTCGGGGCACGATTATTTTTAAGCCCGCGTACGATCAAATATCACATGGAAGAGATCATGAACCGGCTCCATTTGGAAAACCGCGCCCAGGTGCTGGCCTTTGCCGGGCAGATGGGCTGGACGGTGAAAATGCAATGATTTAATTATCTTTTGGGTCTCACTGTCCGCAGGGACACTGTCTCAATGTCTCCGGGGACAGTCTCTTTTTTTTAGAGACTGTCCTTTTTTTGTCCCTGGGGACATTGTGAACTTTTTTCTTTTTCACTAAAGTCGAAATAGAAATGGGAAAGAGGGCAGAGTGAAAGCAAGCAAGCGAATTTTGCTTTATGGCAATTCGGTCATTCTCGGAAGCATTGGGGCCAGTTTGAGGCGATGTTCTGAGTTTGACGTGATCACGCTGCAACTGCCGCAGGATGAATCCCAATGGTTGGAATCTACAATAATAGACATACTTATCTTTGATTTGAAAGAACCCAACCGGAAGAGGTCATGTATTTTTTAAAGGCCAATCCTGCTCTTCTGCTGATCGGCATTGACCCGGACGTCAATAATGTTCAACTCTGGTCCGGCCGGCAATTACGAGAGCTGTCAACGCAGGATTTGATTGAACTACTTAATAATCAAGTCGGAGTAGAAATATGACATAGATTTCTACTCGTAATGCGACGGTGGGACGAGAAGATCAGAATTTGGACAAAAGGTGCTTATTGAAGTCTGGGATAGTGGTTTAGGAATAAGTTGGGTTTTCTATCGAGTACGATGTTCGTAGAGTAAATATCCGACCCCTGAGGGACCGGCTTTGAGTCAACCCCTTCAAGGGGATGAAATAGTCTCAGTTTCCACTGCTGACAAGGGTAGCATCATGGCCGGTTTGTGCAAATCTAATTTAGAAAACCAATAGCACCAGAGGGATTTTCAGAGGCATATGATCAACCAGATCAGTATTTCTGATACTCTCATTGACATTGTTTTTGAGAAGCAGCTTTTTTCTTGGCATGTTACTGAATCGTTCAGATGGCAGCGCCGCTGAACTCTGACCTTGCCGTGAGGGCAAGGGTTTTTATGCTGGACTAAATTGTTAAGAAAATTGGAACACTTTTTCTTTCCGATTAACAATTCCAGCTACAGCTAAATCATGCAAACATAATTTAGACCAGATTGGGTATCATCATACCCAATCCAGCTACACTAAAATACCCCTTGACATCTAGACGGCTTAATGTATTGAGATGTTATACAAGAGGAGGCCAAACCCATCGAGAGGTGGGGGCGGAAAGCCACGGGTCTTCATAAGAGACAGCCGGGTTGCCAGGAGGAAGAAGGCGGCCCGGCTTTTTTGTTTCATTCGCACCATCCCAAGAGGCTGCGTGCCACCTTAAGAAGGCTGACCGCTTAAAAGCGGAGAGCAAGACCAGGGAAAGAAAATCCTGCAGCACAACTTTCACGAAAGGAGTAATCCAAAATGTTCGATCATCGAAAGATCCCGCTGTGTTTCTTATTAGCCACTGCTTTACTGATGTGGTAGGGAATTTATGGACAATGCTTAAAAAATCGAATGCTTATCACCTCCATCACCGAAAGGAGAAGAGATTATGAAAAAATCAGTTGCCTTCTTGAGCTTTACTGGACTCTTTTTAACCATGCTTGCTCTGGGGATGGGGCCGGTTGCGGTTGCAGATGACTATCCGAAGAATGCAGTTAAAATTCCCAATACTTCCATCCTGCCAAATGCGAAGCTCCAACCCGTCCCGGATTTCATAGGCGACATTGCGACGCTAAAACCTATCGAAGCGGCAGTGATCCCACAAAACCCCTCCATGGGAGCTAACCCATGGACCTGTATGCACAATGATAGCTACATGAGTGACACCTACCCTGTGATGGGGCCGCTCGGCAAATCCCCGGAAGTTTTTTCGACCTGGCTGGGAACCCCTTCTGATCCTGTTGCGATTGCAGTTACAATCGTATTCGACAAAAAAGGTCTATTGGTTACCGCTCCCGTCATGATGAGTGTGGCGGAAGCAAAAGCATGGGTTCAGCTTACACTCATCGACCCGAAAGATCTATCGACGCTTGCCGTATTGCCCCTTCCTACTGAGAGCATTAGTGGTCCCGGCTTTCGTCCAGCTGGTAGCTATTTCTTCATTGATAAGGATGACCGTATCATCATCGGAACCATAGATCGCACCATCTGGGTAGTATCTCACTCCCAGGATGGGTGCGAAATGGAAATTTGAAAAACAGGACAGAATGGGATCTTAAAGGAGCCATACCCGAAGGCGACTCCATTGAAGCTTTGCAGCCAGATTGGTCGGGGCGTCTCTGGTTCACCAGCAAGGGCGGAGTGGTCGGGGCACTTGATATGGAAAAAGGTGATGTGCTCGATTCATATAAACCTTCCTGGTGAGCGGATCGTCAACGGCCATGCGTCCGATAAGACAGGCGGCGTCTTCATCGCCTCGACCCTGGCCATGTACCGCTTCGATTTCGCTGAAGGGAAAATCGTTCAGACCTGGCGGAAGACATATGATGCAGGGACCCATGTGAAAGAGGGGCAGACTGACATCGGGACAGGGACCACGCCGACCCTCATGGGGGACAAGTACGTGGCCATTACCGACAACGGCCAGCCAAGCATGCATGTGCTCGTGTATAACCGTCAAAATGGACAGTTGGTGTGTTCTGAGCCGGTGTTTCAGCCTGGCCAAGCCTCCAATGAGAATTCGCTGATTGCCACTGAAAAATCGATCATCGTGGAGAACAACTTCGGTTATAAAGATGCGACGAAGGATACGACCCATGGACGGACCACCAAGCCGGGCATCGCACGCATCGATGTGGAAAACGATGTGTGCCGCACGGTATGGACGAATGAATCGGTAAGCATTCCCTCGGTAGTGAGCAAGATGTCTCTTGCCAACGGGCTGATCTACACCTACACCAAGCCGAAGGGTCCCGGAACCACCGATCCGTGGTACTTTACCGCTATCGACTTTGAGACAGGTGAAGTAGTTTTCAAGCAACTGGCCGGTTACGGGATCATGTATAACAATCATTATGCCGGCGCATATATTGGCCCTGATGGGACGCTTTATGTGGGTGTTTTGGGCGGGATCGTCGCTATGCGCGACGGGAAAATTAAGTAGTGTTCTTGGGGCACCGAGATCAGTGAGGACTTGGTGCAGCGGCTCGACGACCCTAATGCGCAAGGCGACCCAGCCAGCAGATGCAGGATATTTCGATGCAGGACTTGATTGAACTGATAAAACGCACCTATAAAACAGATGGTTAATATAAATAATAGTATTTAAGGTCAAATCGTATGGGAAATGCAAATGTGAAAAGCAATGTCTTTGTTCTGGTTCCTTGCAATTTCATATGAGTATATTTTCTCTTAATATTTCGATCTGTAAAGTTCGAAGTCAAGTCTCAGAGAAAATGGCATAAATGCATGCTTATCGGCAAATGGATAGAATGCACATAAACAAAAGAAGCGATCCGCAACGCATGAGGCGCAGCTCTGTCAGAGCAAATAGCTCCTTTTCTGGGGCTCTACGTGGGAACTCCATCACTGCCAATCCAGAGGAGAGAATCGTATGAACACAGGGGCACATAGTCTGATCGAAACCGCCCTGCACGCAGGCGTGGAGGTGTGCTTCGCAAACCCCGGGACCACCGAGATGCCGATTGTCGTGGCACTCGAGAGCGTACCGGGAATCCGTGTCGTTCTCGGGCTGTTTGAGGGCGTTTGCACGGGTGCCGCCGACGGTTGGGCGCGCATGCGGGGGCGACCGGCTGCGACGCTGCTGCACCTCGGGCCGGGTTTTGCCAATGGCATCGCCAACCTGCACAACGCACGGCGTGCACGCACACCCGTTATCAACTGGATCGGCGATCATGCCACCCGACACCTGGCATTCGACGCACCGCTTACTTCTGACATTGCGGCTCTCACCGGCAGTGTGGGCTGGACCCGTACCGTCAGGTCCGCAAACGAGATGGCGGAGGCGAGTCTGGCCGCAGTCAAAGCGGCACTCGGACCACCGGGGCGCGTGGCATCGCTCATCATTCCGGCCGATTGTCAGTGGGAGCCGGGACCCGAACCGCTCATCGTGACCCCGTTGCCCCTGCTTCGCAAAGCCCAGAGTCCGGCAATCCAGGAAGCGGCGGGTCTGCTGCACAAGGGGCGATGCGGAATCCTGCTCGGAGGCAGCGCCCTGAGTGCGCGAGGTCTGCGTGCCGCAGAACGCGTGAAAACGGCCACAGCCTGCGGAGTTTGGATCGAGACATTTCCCTCCCTTCAAGAGTCTGGACGAAACTTGCCAAGCTTTCCGACGCTCCCCTATTTTCCGGAGCTTGCCTGCAAGGCGCTCTCAACCCTCACAAGCCTTGTGCTCGCAGGCGCACGGGAGCCCGTGGCTTTTTTTGCCTATCCGGATCAGCCTTCCCGGCTTGCACCCGATGGGGCAACGCTGCACATGCTCGCGGATCCAGACGAGGGCATTGATGCGGCACTCGCCCTTGAGGCGCTTGCAGAGGAGATGGATGCCCCGCAGGCCGTCATACCGCCCCGGGCTGTGCCGGAGTTTGCATCCAGCGGCCGCCCGCTCGACCCGGATACCGTATGCCGCATCATGGCAGCGTTTACACCTGAAAATGCGATCGTGGTGAACGAAGCGGCCACAACCGGTTTTACCTGGAATGCGGTGCACGCTTCCAGTGCAGCACCGCACACGTCGCTCTTTATTACGGGAGGGGCGATCGGTCAGGGTCTTCCCAACGCACTCGGCGTCGCGCTCGCATGTCCGGAGCGGCGCGTCATCGCCTTTCAGGCGGACGGAAGCGGCCTCTATACGCTACAGGCGCTTTGGTCCATGGCACGCGAGAGTACAGATGTAACGGTCGTGGTGTGCGCGAACCGTCGCTACCGCATCCTGCAGGTTGAGCTTGAACGCGCCGGCATTAAAAAGCCCGGGCCGAAAGCGCTGGCGCTTACCGATCTCACGCAACCGGTGATCGACTGGAGTTTGCTCGCAAAAGGGTTTGGCCTGCCTGCCTGCAGTGTGCAAACCGACGAGGAACTCGCCGATGCACTGACGCGATCACTTGCTGGCCGCGGTCCAAGCCTGATCGAAGCGGTCCTTGCCTGATCCTTGCCCAAAGTCTGGGTCATAGGCGGAACCCTCAGGAAATGGCGTTGCATCTGAAGAAAACTTATTTGGCAAAACTCACACGGGTGCTTTGATCTAAGCCAGCAGACCCCGCAAAGATAGGGATGTCCGAAATCAATCACTCGGAGGTAAAATCATGAAAAGCAAACTCTACAGGTCGTTCGCATTGGTCATCGTGATCGTATCGTTCACAGCGGGGCTCGCCGCGGCGGCGAATCCCTCTACATCGGCGCCGGACAATGTCCCCCGTTTCCTCAGCCAAATCGAAAAAGCCGGATTCTCGTATCAGGAAGGTTTATTCACATACTACGACTTGATCAAGCACGTCTGCGAAGACGGTTATTTCTCCGCAATGGGCAACAACCCCTGGCCAAATGCCTACTTTGTTCTGCAGATGCCAAATCCACCGGAAGTTAAATATGAGCTTCCCTACCACCTTGGTGTGGCAGATGAGACAGGACGAGGCCATGGTGCTCATAGGACAAACACCTCCCACTGTCAGGTATTTCGGTATTCAGAGCTGGGCGAATATGGGGCCGGCTTCGCCACCCGGCGCCGCGGTTACCGATAACCGCGCCCTGATCGGTGCTGCATTTGGCGATTCAGTCAATAATCTGACCATCCGCACCACCGGCTCCGATCCCTTCAACCGCCCGTTTGTCTACATCATCACCGGCAATCAGCAGACAGAGCGGCTCGTTCGAAAGGCCGTGCTGGCTGCCGGCTACCCCGAAGCGATTATTAATGTCGAGCGCCTCTCGACGGTGATCGCACCGCTGGGGTACGGCCCGTCGGGATCCATTTTACTTACGGCCCAACGATTTGCGGTGCCGTCGGACAAGAACTTGTTTGAGGACTATGTCCGGCGCAGCATCGATGATGACCGGAGCAATGATCCTTTCCAAGTGTTCCGGGTATCGCCCAAAAAAGAGCTGGTCTCCGATCCGTATCCGGCTCCCACGCTGCGGGTAAGGGGCACCGGGCAGACCGAGATGGATCTGTACCCGGCGGTTAAAAGCCTTGGCAAGGCGATCCTCGCCAAGGAGGCGGAAAGAGAATGCAGTATAAGGAACTGGGAGTACGATTCTGGCAGGACGTGATGAATACCGGGCAGACTGTGATTGTTGACGAGCCGTGGCCCAGTTTGCAGAATGGTCAATTTTCATACCAGCTCACCCGCGATGCGATCTACTGGACGACCTATCCCTGCTTCAAGCTGCGGAAAGGCGTCGATGAATACGTCATCGTCTACGGCGTCAATCACCACAAAACAGGGAAGGCCGCTTACACCAGTTTCAGTGCTTATGTGGAGCCGGTCTTCGGGACAGGACGCGAGATCGGGCTGGGAACAGTGTCGGATCCCGACTTTGATGCAGGCGGTAAACCGGGTGACAGCGCCCGCCGGTACCTGCAGCCGGATGATCCGGCTTATAAGTACGCCGACAGGCTCTATGCCTGGAAGATAGCGCGCCACTGCAATGGGGAGCCTTACTGCCTGGAAGTGGGAGTCCCGAAGGATATAGATGGTGTGCCCTATAACAATGACTGCACACCTCAGATTGACCTGGAGATTGATCCCGATAGTCCGTCCTGGGCGTCCGACGTGTTCGTAGCGTTTCGAAACTACATGGAGCCGGCCACCGCAGTCGCAGCCGACAGCAACGAGCTGGTGTGGGACCGGGCGACCTATTTCGGCCCGTATTTCAGCGAGCAGTGAAAATGTCTGGAATCCCCCGCTCCCCTGCCGATTCACCTTCCTGGTGCAGGGGGGCGGAATGCATTCGCAGCGGTCAGCAGCCTGTAAAGTACAGTGAAACCGGCCTACTCTCGTAAAATCAGGAAGATAAGGGTCAGGTAGTGAATCAGAGTGAGTTAGGGATACAGGCTGAAAGTGAATCTCCACCTGTAGAACTGGTGGCATCAGGAAGCCCTCCAGAGGGGAGGCATTGACATAGGGAAAGCCCCGTTGGGGCTGTAAGATGAAAGTTTGGATTTTGTTCGTTCATATAAAAAGCGAGAAGCCTGTCTCTCTTGTAAATTTAAGTTGAGATGCCTGTATCGGAACTCGCCGAAGTGAAAGGGATGACAAATTCATGGGGACGGTGATCAACGACAAGCTGGAAGAGATTGGTGCCATTATTCAGGGCGGTCTCGATACGGATGGCGTGCTGCGCATTCTTCGTCTGCTCGATGTGTCTGCGTACACGAAAGAACTGATGGAGGATCTGACCCTTTATTCTGAGTTCCTTCCCCTGGCGCGGGAAATGCCTTTTACTACGGAACAACGCTATCTTCATTTTCTGTGGGATGCATTGGACAAACTACCCATCTGTATCAATGCCAACTTCAGCATTCTTTTTCGCAGACTGATTGCAGGACGGCTTTTCAAACGATGCGGCGCAGGTTTTACGGCGGAAGAGAATTTCCGGTTCAATTTCGGTCAGAACCTGGACGTTGGCGATTTTGTCTTTTTAAATCGCGGCGTATTTATTGACTCCAAAGGCGGTGTGTCCCTCGGCAATTCCGTGGGGATTGCCGAGGATGTCAGGATATTTACGCACAGTCACTCCGAAGCGTCGCACATCATCCGTGAATACAAACCGGTTATTATTAGAGACTATGCCAAGATATATACCGGCGCCATGATCCTTCCGGGCGTGACCATCGGGGAGCAGGCCATTGTTGCCGCCCACGCCGTGGTGGCAAAAGATGTTCCCGCCAATATGGTTGTTGCCGGGACCCCTGCGCAGGTGGTCAGGGAAAGAAAAACCGAGGGTAAATCAGGGGATGCGTTGGACCACATATGGCTATTTTAATTCAGACGACTCCATATCACTTTTGAACAAATAAAATTAACCGGATGAACCATATCTAATTAATTCAACACTTAAAGGAGGCATAAATAAATGACTGGCAAGTCTTTGTCGTTAGTGCTGTGTGCAGTCGTCTTCTTGGCAACCAAAGGAGTCGCTTTTGCCGGCTTACCAAGTGATTTTGACTTGCAGGCTCATCGCGGGGGCCGGGATGCAAGGCCGGAAAATACATTGCCTGCCTTTGCTTATGCCTTGGCAATTGGTGTAACAACCCTGGAAATGGATATGCAGATCACAGCAGATGGCGTGATCGTCATCCGTCACAACAAAGATATTCCCTGGTATATGGCAAAGAATGCCTGGGGACGATTCTTGACAGCAGATGAACAACCCGATATTCGCTTCTGGAAATTAGAAGACCTGAGAAAGTTTCGATATCGGCGCAATGAGCCCTGATGCGCCCTTTGGTTATTGGGATGCCCATGGAAAGACGCAAAAACAGGTCCCTGGCACAAAACTTTGCACGCTCGAAGAGGTTTTTATGCTTGTCAAAGCCTGGGGTAACGATAAAGTCTACTTGAACATCGAGACGAAATCATATCCATATGCTGTTAACCCTGCAAATCCTGATCCAGCCGTTTTTGTGAAGAAATTTTATCATTTGGTAAAAAAACATAATATGCAAGAAAGGGTGTTCCTGCAATCCTTCGACTGGCGCACCCTGGTTGAGATGAAGAAGCTTGATCCGAGAATTCCGACAGTGGCGCTGACCGGCAACCAGCCGGCATGGAACAGTGAAGGAGACGAGGGTGATTATCAATGGCCTGATCGAAAAGAGCCTTCGCCCTGGATGGCGGGTCTTGATATCAAGGACTTCGGTGGTGACGTTGTGAAAGCGGCACACGCCATTAATGCGGATGTGATAACGCCGTATCACACCGAACTGACGAAAGAACTGATAGATGAGGCACATTCCCTCGGAATGCGTGTTGTACCCTATACAGTCAATGACCCATCAAGAATGAGAGAACTCATCAAAATGGGCGTGGATGGCATTATTACAGACAGGCCGGCAACCCTACGCACGATTTGTCAAGAACTGGAGATAAAGCTGCCGGATCCTGATCCAAATCCTGCAGGCAAACCTTACTATACTGGTGTTGATGGATTATAATAACTGGGCGGTGGTCCCCAAAAACTGGACAATATGATAAGCTCAAAGCCAGCCAAAAATGAAAGGTGCTTATGAATTCAGGATAACTCAACTGCATGATATTGTTATCCGATGTATGAATTTTCATTAACCGGATTTATTTAGAATTCCACACTTCAGAGCGCGACCTCCCCTACGGCCTACAGAATTCTCTGCCTACGCTTAGCCCATCTTGTTCGCAACCTCACGGCTGCTCCGCCATGGACCCAAGGCTCGATACGGGTGGTGGCTAACCCTTACAAAGATGCATTGCTGCACCTTCTCCCGACAGGGACTTTCACCCTGCAAGATACACCGAGCTTATCCCGCGCCACAAGTAATAAGAACGAATAAAAATCTGGAAAAAAACTTTCTGAAAATGCAAGTAAAAAAGGCCCTGCTCGGAATGAACCCAGTAGGGCCTTATAGCTATAAAGTCTGAGTGACAGAATCAATAGATACTGCCAATGCCGCCCGTGCCCATGTAAATCTATCCTTGGTGGCATCAAAATCCGGACCGGAGGTTATAAAGGCCGCCGTGCCCTTGATCAGGAAGCCGGTGCCAGGGCCATTTTTGCCAGCAACCTTGCTGCTGCCCATTGTAATCAATACATGATTGTTTACGGCGATGTTGGACTCCGTAAGATGCATGTATCCGGCTGGAATCAACAAACGCCCATCGTCTGTGATTCGTATATAACTATTCCACGTGTTAACCATATGCGGGCCATCTTTACCCAGGGTAGCAATAGCAACCACCCCATCCTTTTTCAGAACTTCGAGCATTTTTTCGGGAATCATCGTGATTACCTCCTGTAGTTTATGTGGTTATGAAATCTGAGACGTGTAAATGTGCCACCATTGTTTATGCAAATTTCACAAGAAGCAAGGGAAAACATTTTCTTTGACTCAAAGCAAATGTTTTCTTAGACTGCTTTCAGACATGCAAATGAATACTTGTATTGATCGGGAATACGATGATCATGTTGCCGTGGCCCAGGTTAATTATTTTGTGCTATGAATTTCTCGATGTGCGAATTTATTCCGATATTCCCTGGGTGACAGACCGGTACATTCCTTGAATAATTTACGGAAGGTGCTGCTGTTTTCATAGCCGATTGCCCGGGTAATTTCATCGACTGTATCTGTCCGTGTCTCCAAGATTGTCTTGGCTTTTTCGATTCGCATCCGTTGCAGGTAATTTAATGGAGATTCGTTTGTGGATTTCTTGAATCGGCGAATAAAATGCCGGGGGCTGATCCCCACGAGTCCGGCAAGGTTTTCCATGCTCACGTTTTCTGTCAAATGGGCTTCCATCCACCGCTGAGCCTTAAGTATTTCGTCGTCTCCGTGGCCTTTATATGCATTGAATATGACATAGGAGGACTGGCTGGTACGGCTGGAATCCACGAGCAACGCTTTTGAACACTGGGATGCCAGTTCGGACGAACCAAAAAGTTCAATGATGTGAATCCCCAGATTGTAGAAAGCGGACACGGCTCCGGTACAGATCAGACCTCTGTCCTGGGTGAGAATACGTTCCGGTTTCAAAAGGACTTTGGGATAACGGCGCCGGAAAAGCCGCGCATAGATCCAGTTGGTGGTTGCCAGTCTGTCGTCCAGCAACCCGGTTTCCGCCAGGACAAAGCTGCCGGTGCACAGGGCGGCAATGGACACACCCTGTTGATATCGGGCCGTTATCCAGTTCAATATGTCTTTTGCATTATCGCGAAGAAGTTCCACATTGGGGAGAAAGGGCGGGATCACAACCAGGTCGGTCTGTTTGATATCCATGAAACTGCCATCCGGTGTGATCTGAAATCCGCCGGCTACACAAAACGCCTTCCCATCCGGGCTCAGGATCTGCATTTCAAACAAGGATTCAGTCTTTTTACCTGTATTTGCTGAATGCCACAGATTGGCAATGGTAAAACTGTCTATCAATCCGGAAATCCCGGAAAAACCGCAGCCGTCAGCAGCAATGAAGCTGATTTTTGGCATAATGCACTCCTTTATCCTTCCTTCGTCTTTTGTTTTAGACGACAATTCATTATGTCTGTTTTGGAACGCTATTTGTCATTTATGCCGCTTTTACATCCTTGTGTCAAATGGTATGATCCGAAAAAAATAACAATGACTATGAAAGGATAAATAACAATGGATTTAAACAGCCACCCCAGTGTCATCGCATACAGGCAAACACCCAAAAAAGTGAGACGGGAAAACCTGACCCGTAAATGGATAAAAGACATCGTCTGTGAAGCCGGCGCCGATGATGCGGGCGTTGTGGAAATTGATCGGATAGAGATTGAAGACCAAAAACTGTCCATTCTGACCGCTTTCCCCCAGGCAAAGACCTTGATCAGCTTTGTCTGCCGCATGAATGCCGCACAGATCCAGTCCCAGGACCGTACGCTTTCTGATGGAGAATTTATCGCCCTGGATGCCGAGATGCTGCTCATTTCCCGAAAAGTGGTCAAGGTGCTCAGGGAAAATGGAATAGCCGCCATCACGCCTTCCGAAGGTTTTCCCCAAGACATGAACAAATGGCCGGGTAAGATGTTTACGGTTTCCCATAAACCCGTGGCCGCGGCTGCCGGCCTTGGGCGGATCGGCCACCACAGACTGCTGATCCATCCGGTGTTTGGCAGCCATATCTGCTTGGGAACCCTGATCATGGACGCGGGCCTGGACAGCTATGACCAGCCCCTTGACTTCAATCCCTGTATATCCTGCAACCTATGCGTCAGCGTCTGCCCCACCGGCGCCGTCGGAAAGGATGGAAATTTCCAGTTTATGAACTGCCTTGTCCATGCATACCGGGACCGGCTGGGGGGGTTTCTCAGTTGGACCGAGGCCCTGGTTACCAGCAAAGACATGGCGGAATACCGTCAAAAAAGAAATGACAGCGAAACCATGGCTGTCTGGCAGAGCCTGACTTACGGCGGCGGATACCGCTGCGGATACTGCATGAGCGTGTGTCCCGCAGGTTTGGACCTTATCGGTTCCTACATCGATCGCCGGAAAGAATATATCAAGGCCATCGTAAAACCCCTTCAGGAGCGAAAGGAAAGCGTATACGTCCTTCCTGGGGAAGAATCCGGGACTTCTCTGAGCATACGTTTCCCCAATAAGACGGCAAAGCCGGTATAAACCCTTACCTGCTCTGGCCGGGCGACGTGTTATTGATTTTTGCTTATCAGATGGCTCCCCATGGATGCAGTCAACAACCGCTATGGAGACTTTACCGTAACCTTTGCAAGTTTGATGGATACCGAGGAAAAAGACAGCCATGTGATTTCGCCGGCATGGCTGCCTGACGGGATTCGGTGTGTTGATACAAAATGAAATACGATATCGAGACAAAGGGAATAATCATCCCACATGACAGATTGAGCCAGACAGCCTTACAAGGACTCATTGTGGAGTTCGTGACCAGGGACGGCACCGATACCGGTTATATGGATGGCAGCTTGGAGAAAAGAGTCGAAATGGTCATGCGGCTGTTGATTCGCGGGGATGTATTCTTTGTATATGATGAGGACACCCAGACTGCCATTGTTCCAAAGGAATACGCCAAGTCCATTTCACACGAGTTAGCATGATCCCCTTAAATTCACTATTTGCGCTGAGCTTCATTCTTATCCGATTATCTGGGGTGTTATAGGGCTCGTATCGATTACTGAATATTATCCTATTCGCAATACCTGGAAGCTCGGCAAGGCTTATCAATACCTACCGATTCACCCTCAGCTTTAACTCTTTCCCTTACTTAAAAAATGGTAGTTTCTTGGTTTCAATTGGCACCTTCTCCCCGGTTTTCGGATTCCTACCGATATAGCCTTGTACCTCTTGACAGAAAAACTGCAAAGGCCCTGGAATTCCATCCGGTCTCCACGGGCAAGGGCATCCGCCATGTTATCAACAAATAGGTCAACAGACAGTTTGACTGATGAGATGACCTTCAAACTAAACATTTGGGCAATTAATCATTTCAACCCATTTTTTTTCAAAGACCCTCAGAAAAAGTTCCGTCCTTGACCCTGGCTTCCAGATCCTGATGGGTGGCGCTCGATGATCCGGACATCGGACGTAACCGTTTTTTCTCCCACGACCCGTTGAAACTCGCGCTCCTGCAGAAACCACAGCAATTTAACCTGAACGGCGGGGGAAAGTTCGCCGATTTCATCCAGAAAAAGCGTGCCGCCGTCTGCCTGTTCGAACCGGCCAATCCGGCGCTGAAAGGCACCGGTAAAGGCCCCTTTTTCATGCCCGAAAAACTCGCTTTCAATCAGGGTTTCCGGAATGGCCTCGCAATTGACCGCAATAAACGGCTTGGCCGCGCGCGGGCTCAGGTGATGATTCATAACCTGCACGATTGCGGACGTCAAACTTGTGGTTTTACCGCCTCTATCGTTGCCGACACCACATAATCCTCGATCCGGCTGCCAGGCGCCCAGTCCTTGATAAAGTCTCTGCTGTCATATTTTGGCATGATCCGGATGTTCCGAAAACCGGCTTTTTGCATCATGGATTCCAGTTCCGGAATCAGGGAAGCACCGGCAATGCACGCGGTATGCATCGCCATGTCATTTCTGATATGCTCCGGCATCTCGGTGGTTTGAACCACATCGGAAATCGCCAGCCGTCCGCCCGGTTTCAGCACCCGGAAAGCTTCGTTGAAAACCCGCTGTTTTTCCGGAGAAAGGTTGATCACGCAATTGGACAGGATAACATCAACAATCCCATCGGCAATGGGCAGATTCTCCAGCTCCCCCAGCCGGAAGTCGACATTTTGAAAACCGGTTTTTTCCGCATTCCCGCGGGCTTTGCTGATCATTTCCGGGGTCATGTCCACACCAATCACCTGCCCAGTATCTCCGACAGCACGCGCCGCCAGAAAACAGTCGAATCCGCCGCCGCTTCCCAGATCCAGAACGAATTCGCCGGGTTTCAAACCGGCGATGGCCGTGGGATTCCCACACCCAAGCCCCATGTTGGCGCCTTCCGGTACCGCCGTCACATCATCACCGGAATACCCCAGCGCAATTGAAATCTCCTCCGGGGTTACATCTTCGGGCTTTCCACAGCAGGAGGAGCCCGAGCAGCAGCAACCGGCAACAGCAGATCCAGCCACTTTCCCATAGTTTTCACGTACCGCGCCGCGGATATCTTCAATTTGTAATTTGTCCATCCTTATCTCCTCTTTCTATTCTTCTGCATCTGCGTAATTACCGAGGGTGAGGTTTCGCCGGCCATGAGCTGTCCCAATATTCCCTGTCAAAGTATTTATAAAAACAATCTCAGAAGGCACGGATTTCGCTGGCGGAAAGAATAGCTCCCACCGCATGGAATAATATATCACCGGTTGGATCATATTCACAATAAATTTTATAATTTTTCTTATAATCTTTCTTGACAGGGAATATCAAAATATCTATATTCAATTAAATGAATATGGAGACCATCATGGATCAATTTATTAAAGTCATGAAAGCCCTTGCAGACCCCGGACGACTGAAGATTATCAAGCTGCTTCAGCACAAGCCCATGTGCGTGTGTGAAATCCAAAAAGCTTTGGATATTCCTCAGCCAACCGCATCCCGGCAGTTGAAAATCCTGGAAGACGCCGGACTTGCCGTGAGCCGGAAAAGCGGGCTTTGGGTCAATTACAATCTTGCGAACGGTTCGGACAGTCCCTATGCCGCCATGCTGCTGGGAGGACTGAAACACTGGCTTGAGGATAATCCGGAAATAGTCCGGATGGTCAATAACCTCCCTGAAATCCGCAGGGAAGATATTTGCAAAGAATAAGGAATCGTTATGAAAAATCTTACTCCCCAATCATGCTGTACAGTGATGCCGGACGTGCCAGGAACTCCCGTTGATTCGAAGGAAAAATATCGGGCTCTTCGGTATGTCCTGTACATGATCCCTTTATTGGTTTTATGGGGGTTCATTTATCAGGAGCTGGCTTATTTATCCCGTCTGATAACCTATTCCGTGCTGCGGCTCCAGGAAGGAAATCATCTGAGCAGCGCCATTGAATTTTTTATTTATGAAACCCCAAAAGTCCTGATGCTGCTGACCCTGGTGGTGTTCGGCGTGGGCATTGTCCGGTCATTTTTTACCCCGGAGAAAACCCGGAAAATTCTGGCCGGCAAACGCGAATCCATCGGCAATGTGCTGGCCGCATTTCTGGGGATCGTAACCCCTTTTTGTTCCTGCTCGGCGGTGCCGCTGTTCATCGGTTTTGTCACCACCGGCGTTCCCCTTGGTGTCACGTTTTCTTTCTTGATTTCCGCACCCATGGTGAACGAAATCGCTCTGGTGCTGCTCTACGGTCTCTTTGGCTGGAAAGTGGCCGCCATTTACCTGGGCACCGGCCTGCTGATCGCCATGATCGCCGGATGGGTGATCGGCAGACTTCGCATGGAGCGGCATCTTGAGGAATGGGTGCTTCAGATTCAGGCCGGCGGAAACGGCATGGTTGAAGAGGATCTAAGCTGGGCGGACCGGATTCAGTATGGCCTGGATGCCATCAAGGATATTGTCGGAAAGGTCTGGATCTATGTGGTGGTCGGAATAGCCGTGGGCGCCGGAATCCATGGATATCGTGCCCGAAGGGTTCATGGCTTCCATCATGGGAAAAGACGCCTGGTGGTCGGTTCCCATCGCGGTTCTGATCGGCATCCCCATGTATTCCAACGCCGCCGGCATTATACCCGTGGTTCACGCCCTGATCGAAAAAGGCGCGGCCCTGGGAACGGTTCTGGCATTCATGATGTCCGTGATTGCACTTTCGCTGCCGGAAATGGTCATTCTGCGGAAAGTCTTGAAACCCACGCTGATCGCCACCTTTGTCGGCGTTGTGGGCGTTGGCATTCTGATCGTCGGATATCTGTTTAACTTTCTGTTCTAATCCAGGAGGAACGCAAATGACCGGACAGAACAGCACCATCAACGAAAGGCCGGAGCCGATCGACGGCAGGAAACTGAAAATCCTGTTTTTATGCACCGGCAACACCTGCCGAAGCCAGATGGCCGAAGGACTGACGCGGCACCTGAAATCGGATCTTATCGAGCCGTATTCCGCGGGCGTGGACCCCGGCGTGATGAACACCCGCGCAGTCAAAAGCATGGCGGAAATCGGCATCGATATTTCAGGCGGCTTTCCAAAGACCATCGAAAGCCTTGGCCACATCACTTTTGATTACGTGATCACGCTGTGCGATCACGCCAATGAATCCTGCCCGCTGTTTCCGGGAAAAACCAAAAGACTGCACTGGGGCTTTGAAGATCCGCCTAAGCTGGCCGAAAATGCGCAACCGAAGAAGAAGCCATGAGCCACTACCGCCGGGTGCGCGATGAGATCAGGTCATTTGTGGAAAAACTCCGGACAGTTCTGAACGATTGAAGCTGTTTTATACAAAGAAGATAATAATTAACAAAGGAGATACAGATGGAAATCAAAGTACTGGGTCCCGGCTGCGCTAAATGCCAGCAGACGGAAAAAGCGGTTAAGGAAGCCATCGCCGAAGCCGGCATAACCGCCGAGGTTGAAAAAGTGACGGACATGATGAAAATCGCAGGCTTTGGCGTGTTCGGCACCCCGGCAGTGGTCGTAAACGGCGAGGTCAAAAGCGTTGGTAAGATCCCCAAAAAAGACGAAATCAAGAAATGGCTGGCTGCCGCAAAATAACAGGAATTAACATGAAAAACCATTATAGGAAGGCGCATGCTGGATCGGTTATCGTCGCAGGACTGTTCTTTGTTATTTTCACCTTTCTGCAGGTCCCTTTTTTCTCCTCTCTGACCTCTTCTGCCGCTCAGGTGTCTGAAACCAAGGAAATCCCGGCCAAGGGAATGGTCACCATGGTGGATCTGGGAGCCAAAAAATGTGTTCCCTGCAAAATGATGGCGCCCATTATGGAAAAAGTCGAAAAAGACTATCAGGGAAGAGCCCTTATTCATTTCTATGATGTCTGGGAAAATCGGGAACCAGCCATGAAATTCGGCATTAAAGCCATTCCCACCCAGATTTTCTTCGATAAGGATACCAAGGAAGTTTACCGGCATGAAGGGTTTATGAGCGAAGAAGATATTGTCAAACAGCTTACCAAAATGGGCGTAAAATAATCCGGACCCCTGGAGACACAATGATCGAATCTTTTTTTCTAACAGTGAACCAGTGGATGACGGGCGGGACTTCCCTGGCCCTGCTGGGATGCTTTGTGTGGGGAATGGTGAGCGTGCTCTTCAGCCCCTGTCATCTGGCATCCATTCCTCTGATGGTCGCCTACGTCGGAGGCCAGAAGGAACAGCCAAAGCCCCTTCAGGCCATGCAGTACTCGATTGCATTCACCACCGGCCTCTTTATCAGTATTGCTGCGATCGGCATTATCTGCGCGCTTCTGGGCCGCATGCTGGGCGATGTCGGCAATTACTGGCAGATAATTGTGGGCATGGTGCTGATCTGGGTAAGCCTCAGCATGTTCGGAGTCAAAGGATGCTCCCTGGGCGGCGGCCTTCTCTACCGCCTGAAATTCAAGGGGCTTCTGGGTTCGCTGGGTCTGGGCGTGGCATACGGTACGCTTTCCGGCTCCTGCACCTTCGGTTTTGTCGCACCGATTCTGGCCGTCATTACGGTTCAGCAGCAGATTGCCAGCGGTGTGCTGATGATCCTGCTGTTTGCCGTTGGGCACTGTCTTCCCATTGTTATCGCCGGAAGCTCGACAGCGCTGGTGCGCCGCATTCTGGAAAACAGTGCTTGGCAGGGTGCCGGAAACTGGTTCCGAAAAGGCGCCGGCGCCATGATCGGATGTCTGGGATTATACTTTATCTTAACCCCGTTAATTTCATAAAGACAAAAAGCTGAGCAGACATAATCGTGAAATCGCTATCAGCCTTCAGCCTGTAGCCTGTCGTCTTTAGCCTATAGCCTGTTTTTAGGAGGATTCATGTCAGCCATCAAAAAACTCTCATTTCTGGATCGTTTTCTCACCCTGTGGATTTTTCTGGCCATGTTCGTGGGGGTTTCCTGGGGATATTTTTTTCCGGGAGTCAGGGATTTCATCAACATGTTTCAGGCGGGAACCACCAACATCCCCATTGCCGTCGGCCTTATCCTGATGATGTATCCGCCGCTGGCCAAGGTCAAGTACGAGGAGCTGAAAGAAGTCTTTAAAAACGGGAGGGTTTTGCTCCTCTCCCTGGTACAGAACTGGATCATCGGCCCCATCTTGATGTTTTTTCTGGCCATTACCTTTTTATCCGGCTATCAGGAGTACATGGTGGGACTGATTCTGATCGGCCTTGCCCGCTGTATTGCCATGGTCATCGTCTGGAACGAGCTGGCATCCGGGGACACGGAATATTGCGCGGGCCTGGTGGCCTTTAATTCCATTTTTCAGGTCCTGTTTTTCTCAGTGTATGCCTGGGTGTTCATCACGGTGCTGCCCGAATGGCTTGGGCTTAAAGGCATGGTCGTCAATATTTCCATCGGCCAGATTGCCGAAAGCGTATTTATTTATCTGGGGATTCCCTTTATCGCCGGCATGATCACCCGCTGGGTCGGCATCAAAACAAAGGGCAAAAAATGGTATGAAGAAAAATTCATCCCCAAGATCAGCCCGATAACGCTGATTGCACTTCTGTTTACCATCCTGGTGATGTTCTCCCTCAAAGGCGAATACATTGTTCAACTGCCACTGGATGTGATCCGGATCGCTGTTCCCCTTTGCATTTATTTTTTCATCATGTTTTTCGTCTCCTTTTATCTGTCCATGAAATTCAAAGCAACCTACGAGCAGACCACCACTTTAAGCTTTACCGCCGCCTCCAACAATTTCGAACTGGCTATTGCCGTGGCAGTGGCCGTGTTCGGCATCGACTCCGGGCAAGCGTTTGCCGCGGTCATCGGCCCGCTGGTGGAAGTGCCTGTATTGATTTCCCTGGTAAACGTGGCGCTGTGGTTCAAGAAAAAATATTTCCCGTTTACGATGGCCACGCCCACGGGCGTCTGCCATTTGACCTGCAAGCCGTAGGGCTCAGAAAATTATTGTCTCATGTATATGTTATCCGAATGTTGAGTATTTTCTTCGCGATTTTCTCATGGATACCGATGCAATTCTTGATTTATCCGGAAACACGGTCTTTGAACTGTCTGGATCATGGACCAGTCCAGCAACCCAACCTTCGTTCATGGGGTTGATTAAATGTTTTGACGCCTGCCGGTCAGATCGCCTATGGTAAATGATACCGGTCCGGGCATCGAAGTTCGGGTTCGGTCAACCGGCTGGCAAAGGTCGGATTCACGAATGTGTACAATATCGTTGATGGGTATGAAGGGGATATGGTTACGGATGAAGAGAGTTATTTCAAAGGCAAGCGGGCCAAAAACGGCTGGAAGAATTCGCCTGCTCCCTGGACATATCAACTGGATCAGGAGCTGATTTACAGCATTTCGAAATAGTCCGGAAATGAACCGGATTGGCGTTTACATCTGTGAGTGCGGACCCAATATCCGGGATGCGGTGGACATGGACACCCTGGTGGCGTTCCGGCCTCAATCCGTTTCTGATGCAGATGGCAGTTGCTGAACGTAGTGTGAACATGAGGTATAAATGATTAAGAATGATAACCTTGACAAGGATATGCTCAGATCAGTGCTCGATGCTTTTCCCGCAATGGTTTTTGTGGTCAACAACGATGTAAGGATTGAGGATTACAACGTGACTGCTGGCGAATTTTTAACAGTTCATAGGTCGTCCATCATTAAAAAGCGTGGGGGCGAAGTGCTGCACTGCATACACGCTACTGACGTGCAGGCTGGATGTGGTCGTGGACCGTTCTGTGGGGATTGTGTTATCAGGAATTCAGTCACTGAAGCCTTTCAGGGGAACCGTGTCGTACGACGACGCATTACATTAGAAGTCATCCGAGATAGAAACAAGACAGAGATTTATGCACTGATTACCACTTCTCCCTTTTTCTACAAGGAGAAGCAGTTTGCGCTGCTGGTAATTGAAGATATAAGCGAAATTGCCGAGCTTCGTCGCATGATTCCTATTTGTTCAGTTTGCAAAAAAGTACGGGATGAAAAAGAGTCTTGGTCTCGTGTCGAAAACTATTTTAAAGAACACTGGGATGTTGATTTTTCCCATAGCCTTTGTCCGGAATGCTATAAAATCGAAATAGACAAGCTGAATTTTACTGACAACATGGATATGACACAGGCCAGTTATCACAAAGCGGTAACGGCGGAAATGGAAAAAATTCGAAGGGATCATCAAATATATCCAGTAAGTTTTAAATCCGATTGTTATTCCTGTTGGTTAAGGCAGTTGAACCCACTGAAGGCTGCAGCAGAGCTTGTTGTCAATTACGGCTGGCTCGATAGACCAGTTAAGATTCGGCAGCGAGAATGACATACTTCAAAGAAATCGAGCTGGGATGTAAGCCCTCTCTTCTCCAATGTCATTGTTTAAATCCTCATTTTTCACCGGCAAAGATCTGGGTGATGGTGCCAGCGAAAATCTCCAACCCCACGCCATCCACCCATCGCTCCCGCCCCCTGTGCAAATATATCCCCATAAAAAAAAACCCACACACTGCTGCCGACGCCTCCGTGGAGTCTTCAAATGCCAGCAAAAATGAATACAGAGGAAAAGGGCAGCCATGTGATTTCGCCGGCATGGCGGCCAGATGGAATTCGATGTGTCGATATAAAGTGAATGTTTTGATTTTCCATGTAGGTAAATTTAAAGAACATCATCAATACTGACGAGCTCAACAACACTTCTGTTATATTCACAAATAGCGGTTAAACAAAACTGTCCCGCATTTATTATTTGCCATACTGAAACTTGACAATTCGATTTGTCATGCAGAATATGAATCAGTTGCGAATAATAACCATTTTGAATAAATTGCCGGAAGCATTTCTCCGATTTCCTAAAAACGATTATTGAGCCTTAATCCATTGGGAACTCAGCTCAAGTTATTTCAGGAAAGGGGGTTGCAAATGACAAACGCTCATGAAAATAGGCAAACGAGACGCTATACGATAGAAGTGCCCGTTCTTAGCTCTTATTCTAATATGCCCGTCGGCACCAGCTCCAGGACAATCAATTTCAGTCAAGATGGCATGTATTTTGTTTCAGACATGGAATTTCATCCCGGTTCTACTGTGCTAATACGGACTAAAAACGGCAGTCCGCATCAGAAAATTCCAAAAAATTCTCAAGGACTGCGACAGACGACTGTAGCTGAAGTACTGTGGTGTAGACAGTACACAGAAAATCCAACCTATTATCAAGTGTGGGTAAAGTATCATGAATCATGATAGTGATCGTAACGCTGATTCCTTCATGTCCTTTTTGCTGTTTTGCTATCATCGTGATGCCCTCTTCCGGCGCCAGCAGAATCAGCATGAAGAAATCAAAATCTTGGTGTAGAGGATATGGGGTAAGTTTTTTGGGTTCAGGGGCTGGAAGTTTTCTTGCCAAAATTCAGAATCGACCCCCCTACCCCGTGTGAGAATCTGTGTGAGACTTTTATTCCATAATCTGCCAAAATGTGGAAAATCTGCTAAAATCTGACAATCGATATCATGAATGTTATTAATAAGTTGATGTAATATTGGATGTCATGAAGATCAGGGGAATATGCCTGTTAACCACTGGGTCCGCGGTTCGAGTCCGTGCTGGGAGCCAAAATTCAAAATGGTCGTTTTTCTGCGGAAAAGCGGCCATTTGTTTTTGGAATTGAATGTTTTTTCTGAGTATAAAAAAGGCAAGAAGCAAGAAGGATCTTTCGACCCCCCTTATTCCTTGCCTTCACTGTTTTTTTATAACCGATCGGTTATTAAGCTGAATGCCGATGTACTGGACAACGCCGTTTTGCCCTAAACCTTCTGCCCGGAACGTATTATCTGCCGAAAACGCCGGCGCAGAGTTCTCCCAAGGTTCCCAGGTTTTCACACACGGTAATGCCGCAGGCTTTCATGGCTGCGATTTTTCCCTGGCCCGTGCCGCTGCTGCCGCTGATGATGGCGCCGGCATGGCCCATTCTCCGGCCCGGAGGCGCGGTGAGACCGGCGATAAATCCGATAACCGGTTTGGTGACATGCTGCTTGATAAAGGTTGCCGCCTCTTCTTCGGCAGTCCCGCCGATTTCCCCGACCATGACGATGCCGGCTGTCTCGGAGTCTTTCTGAAAGGCATCCAGGCAATCGATGAAATTGGTGCCGTTGACCGGATCACCGCCGATGCCGATACAGGTGGTCTGTCCGATTCCCTGACGGGTCAGTTGATGGACCACTTCATAGGTCAAGGTCCCGGAACGGGAAACCACGCCGATCGGCCCTCCGGGCTGATGAATCACCCCCGGCATGATGCCGATCTTGCACTCGCCCGGCGTAATGATGCCCGGACAGTTGGGACCGATGAGGCGGCAGGATTTTCCGGAGAGAAAGTTTTTCACCCGCATCATGTCCATGACCGGAATGCCTTCCGTGATGGCGACAATCATCTCCACGCCCGCATCGGCGGCTTCCATGATGGCATCCGCAGCAAACGGGGGCGGCACGAAAATCATGCTGCAGTTGGCCCCGGTTGCCTTGACGGCGTCCTTGACCGTATGAAACACAGGGATATCATCCATTTTCTGCCCGGCTTTTCCCGGCGTCACCCCTGCCACGACCTTGGTGCCATAAGCCACGCATTGCCGGGTGTGAAACTGCCCTTCCTTGCCGGTGATTCCCTGAACCAGAAGCCGGGTATTCTTATTGACAAATATGCTCACGGTGTTTCCTCCTAACCCTTAACAATTGCGGCCACTTTTTGGGCTGCATCTTTTAGATCCACTGCGGTCGTCAAATTCAGACCCGACTCACGCAATATGCGCCGGCCTTCCTCGACATTGGTGCCTTCCATACGGACGACGACCGGAACCGTAATACCGGTTTTTTTCGCAGCCTTAACCACGCCTTCGGCCAGAATATCGCAGCGAAGGATGCCGCCGAAAATATTGATGAGAATGCCCTTGACGTTTTTATCGCTCAGGATGATTCGAAACCCGTTTTCAACCATCTCGGCATCGGCTCCGCCCCCGACATCCAGGAAATTGGCAGGGCTCGCACCCGCCTGCTTGATGATATCCATCGTCGCCATGGCAAGACCCGCCCCATTGACCATATTGCCGACGTTTCCGTCCAGGGCGATATAATTGAGGTTAAAATTGGAGGCATCCACCTCGAGTGGATTTTCCTCGTCCAGATCGCGATATGCCAGAATATCTTTGTGACGGAACAGGGCGCTGTCATCGAAATTGACCTTGCCGTCCAGGGCGATCACAGCCTGATCCTTGGTGATGATCAGGGGATTGATTTCAACCAGCGAACAGTCATAGCCGACAAACAAGGCGTACAGGCGGCTTAACAGCGCCGTGAAAGGCTTGATGGTTTCCGGCGCCAGGTTGAGACCATAGGCGACTTCCCGGCAGTGGTAGGCCTGAATGCCGACCAGCGGGTTGATATAGACCTTGATGATCTTCTCCGGTGTTTTTTCCGCAACCGCCTCAATGTCCATGCCGCCGGCTTGGCTGGCGATAATGACGATCGTTGCGGTGGCACGGTCCGGAATGATGCTTAGATACAGCTCTTTCTGGATATTCAGCCCCTGCTCTATCAGAACCTTTTTCACCAGCCTGCCTTCAGGGCCGGTCTGGTGTGTGATCAGGTTCATGCCGAGAATCTGGCCGGCAATATTCGCAACTTCTTCCCGGGAGCCGGCCAGTTTAACCCCGCCGCCTTTTCCCCTGCCGCCGGCATGAATCTGGGCCTTGACAACAACCGGATATCCGCCGAGTTTTTCGGCAACGGCCTGGGCTTCCTGGACGTTGAACGCCACGCTGCCCTCGGGTATGGGAATGTTGTATTTTTTAAAAAGCTCCTTGGCCTGATACTCATGAATCTTCATCAGTACTGCCTCCTCTTAAAAAAACGGGGCCGGAATAAAACCCAGCCCCTGGTTGTATCTGTCAAAGGGTAAGGGGTGATAGGTAATGGGTAAAATAAACCTCCATCACCTATTACCTATTACCTATCACCCATCACCCATACTATTTACCTATCCGATCACACACAGCACGGCGCCCTTGGGAACGGAATCGCTGCTTTTGAAATTGATGGCTTTGATGGTACCATCCACAGGCGCAGCAAGGGCGTTTTCCATTTTCATGGCTTCCAGGATCACCACGGTTTCCCCTTTGCTGACCGCATCACCGACATTTTTGTCAAATCTAACGATCATTCCCGGCATGGGCGCATTGATGGGCGTGCCATCCACCGGAGCGGCGGCCGGTGCGGCGGCCGCGGGTTTGGCTGGCGCTGGCGCGGAAACTGCGGGCGCGGCAGCCGGAGCCGGCGCCGGAGCTGCTGCAGCAACCGGTTTTGCAGGCTGGATATAGCTGACAACCGGGGCCCCGCCGATTTCTTCAACGCCGACCTCAAAATAGGTGTCATCCACAAACACATTGAATTTGCGCAAGGCGTCTCCCTTGGCAGGTGCTTCTTTCTCGATTTTTTCAACCAGTTTTCCAGCAATCGCCTTCTGGATCATCTCCTGCCTGGCCTTGGCCTGCTCGAGCGTAATGGGTTTGACATCATCCGGAACGGGTTCCTTGCCGTATTTCCATTGCAGGAAGCGTTTGCCGGTCACCGGATACAGGGCGTAAATCAGCTCATCGTCCAGATCCATGGCCAGGCCCTTGACGTCTTCCTGGGCTTTTTTCAGTTCCGGCTCGATCACTTCAGCCGGTCTGCAGGAAATGGGCTCTTCGCCTCTGGCATATCCTTTCAGCGCTTTTTTCTGAACTTCCGCATTGATGGGAACCGCGGTTTTTCCGTACAGCCCGTAGCAAAGATCCTTGACCTGGCCGGTAATCATTTTATAGCGCTCATTTTCATCGTCGAAGAGCACGTTGTTCACGGTCTGAATCCCAACGATCTGACTGGTGGGCGTTACCAGCGGAATCTGGCCCAGATCTTTTCTGACCCTGGGAAGCTCGGCATAAACCTGATCGATCTTGTCCAGCGCGTCCATTTCCCGGAGCTGATTCACCAGATTGGAGAGCATGCCGCCCGGGGTCTGATGCAGAAGCACGTTGATGTCGATGATCGAAAGTTTGGTATCATCCAGAAGCTGCCGGTATTTGGGGCAGATTTCCTTTTCCAGGATTTCATTGATGGCGGCCAGGGCCTTGATGTCAAATCCCGTGTCCCGGTTGGTGCCCAGAAGCGTCATGACCAGCGGCTCGATGGCCGGGTGGGACGTCCGGTAGGCATAAGGCGACATGCAGGTGTCGATGATGTCCGCGCCGGCTTCAATGGCCTTTAAATGCGACATGGACGACATGCCGGAGGTGAAATGGCTGTGAAGGTTGATCGGGATTTTCACGGCCTTTTTCAGGGCTTTGATAATCGCGTAGGCGTCGTACGGCGCAATCAGGCCCGCCATGTCTTTCAGGCAGATGCTGTCCGCGCCCATGGCCTCGAGGGCTTTTCCCTTGTTGACATAATAGTCCAGGTTATAGACTTCGCCGCCGAGCCTGGGTTCGGTCATGGTATAGCAGATGCAGCCCTGAAAATGCTTGCCGCAGGATTTGATGACCGGAACAACGGTTTCAAAATTCCGGTAATCATTCAACGCGTCAAACGTCCGGAAAACATCCATGCCGTTTGCAGCGGCGCGTTCCACGAATGCGCGGGCCACATCGTCGGCATAATTGCGATATCCGACCAGGTTCTGGGCCCTTAAAAGCATGGAAAACGGGGTTTTCTTGATATAGCGTTTCAAGGTCCGGAGGCGTTCCCAGGGATCTTCATTCAAAAACCGGTGCATGGTGTCAAATGTTGCGCCGCCCCAGGTTTCCAGTGCCCAGAACCCGATGTCATCCATCATCTCGGCCACGGGAATCATGTCCTCGGTTCTGCCCCGAGTGGCAAACAGCGACTGGTGGCCGTCCCGCAGTGTCAGATCCATTATTTGAACCGGATTCTTGGCTTTGGGTCTGTCCTTGCTGTAATTCATATCCGTCAGTTTTACTTGATCATGGTCACTCATGTTAAGAATCTCCTCATCATCAATATATTTATTAAAGTCGGTTCGGGAATTTCATCATCAGGCCGAAGCCATTTTTTATCGCAGCTTCGATCCCTGAAACGTTCGTAGCTGCATCAGGCTGCGCATGCTCATCATATCCTGCCTGCCGCTGATGCCCCACATTTTAACCGGGGCAGCGAGCTTGGACGGCTCCACCACGGGTTCGCCGGCCGTGCTCGACCATGGCCAGCGCGGCAGCTTCTTCCTGCGAGCGGATATAGCCGAAAACCGCCGAAATGGCCGCTGCCATTTTTTGGGACTCTTGGGTACTTGCTTTCATCGCTCCCCCCTTATACCGGTATGTTGCCGTGTTTTTTCGGCGGCCGGGTTTCCCGCTTGCTGCACATGACTTCAAGCGCATCAATCAGCCGGGGCCGGGTTTCACTGGGAACAATCACCGCATCGATATAGCCTCTGGCGGCAGCGCAGTAAGGGTTGGAGAACAGATCGTCATATTCCTGGATTTTCTCCAGGCGCTTGGCCTTCGGATCGGCTGCCGTTGTGATTTCCTTGCGATGAATGATATTGGCGGCGCCGGCAGCTCCCATGACCGCGATCTGAGCGGTCGGCCAGGCAAAGGCCATGTCCGCCCCCAGGTCCTTGGAGCACATGGCCAGATAAGATCCGCCGTAATCCTTGCGGGTCACCAGAAGCAGCTTGGGCACGGTGGCTTCCGAATAGCACCAGAGCAGCTTTGCGCCGTGGCGGATGATTCCGCCCCATTCCTGATGACTTCCGGGCAGATACCCCGGCACATCGGCAATGGTCAGGATGGGGATGTTGAAGGCATCGCAGAAGCGGATAAACCGGGTGGCCTTGTCCGAGGCGTTGATGTCGAGGCAGCCCGCCATGACATTGGGCTGGTTGGCGATGATGCCCAGGCTCCTGCCGTTCAGCCGGGCAAAACCGATGAGGATATTGGGCGCGAAAAATTCATGGGGCTCGAAAAAAACGCCGTTATCCACGATGGATGCGATCACCGCCTTCATATCGTAAGACTGGTTGGGGCTGTCCGGGATGATGGCGTCCAGGGCCGGATCCACGCGGCGCGGGTCATCGCCCGTTGGCACGATGGGCGGATCTTCCATGTTGTTGGACGGCAGATAAGAGAGCAAGGTCTTGATTTTGGTGATGGCGTCCTGATCGCTTTCACAGGCAAAGTGGGAGACGCCGCTTTTCTCGTTATGGGCCATGGCGCCGCCCAGGTCTTCGAAGCTGATTTCCTCGCCGGTTACGGATTTGATGACTTCCGGGCCGGTAATGAACATGTAGCTGGAGTTTTTCACCATGAAAATCCAGTCGGTCATGGCCGGAGAATACACGGCGCCGCCCGCGGTTGTCCCCATAATGGCCGAGATCTGGGGAATGACGCCAGAGGCCAGTGCGTTTCGGTAAAAAATCTGACCAAATCCCGAAAGCGCATCCACGCCTTCCTGGATTCTGGCCCCGCCCGAATCGTTGATCCCGACAAAGGGCACGCCGGCTTTCATTGCCAGATCCATAACCTTGCAGATTTTTTTGGCGTGCATTTCCCCGAGGCTGCCGCCGCGGGCCGTAAAATCCTGGGAAAAGGCAAACACCGGTCGTCCCTCCACCATGCCGTGGCCCGTAACCACGCCATCACTGGGAACTTCTATCTTTTCCATGCCGAAATTGGTGCACCGGTGCGATACGAACATGTCGATTTCCCGGAAGGTTCCGGCATCAAAGAGCAGGTCCAGCCGCTCCCTCGCGGTCAGCTTGCCTTTTTCCCGCTCTTTGGCGATGGCTTTTTCACCGCCCATTTTCAGGATCTTTTTTTCCCGCTCCTTCAGATCCTTGATTTTGTCGTCCACAATTCCCATTGTTATATCCTTTCTTATCTCATATTGGATGGCTTGATAATCAATCCATCAACTGCGTTGCACTTCATCCTGGGTCATGACTACCCGACGGAATGAAAATAATTTGTCAGGGCCTGGAAACAGCTATGAAGTAGCCATGCGCGTCAGGATTTGTCAAGCAAAAAAAGCAATTGACAGGCCGCCGCTGTCGGCGACAACATCCCGTTTTCCACCTTACGCGACAGTTGGGGCAGATGCCGCTGAACTTCCGGGTGATGATTAAACCGGTGTTTCAGGCCCTCTTCCACCAGAGACCACATCCACGCCAGGGCCTGAGACTGGCGGTTCTGTTCCAGCTCGCAGCTCAAAGTCATGATTTCCCGGTGTTTCAGAACAACCGCCCAGATTTCTTCGATCCCTGTCAGTTCCCTGGCGCTGCATGTCAGCACCGGAGGGGACCAGTTTCGCGAGGCAGGCCTCAACAACCGAAGTGCGGTTTGATAGTCTTTTTTTGCCTTCCGGGCATTTTCAATGTTATCCCCGTCGGCCTTGTTGATGGCAATGGCGTCGGCCAGCTCCAGAACCCCTTTTTTGATCCCTTGAAGTTCATCACCGGCCCCTGCCAGCATCAGAACCAGAAAGAAATCCACCATCGAAGATACAGTGGTTTCAGACTGTCCGACCCCTACGGTTTCAACGATGATCACATCAAAACCGGCTGCCTCGCAAACCAGCATCGTTTCCCGTGTTTTTCTGGCTACCCCTCCCAGGGTTCCGCTGGAAGGAGATGGCCGGATAAATGCCCGGCTGTCCGCACAAAGCCGGTCCATTCGGGTTTTATCGGCCAGAATGCTCCCGCCGCTTCGGGTGCTGCTCGGATCCACGGCCAGAACCGCCACGCGGTGCCCTTTTTCAACCAGCAGCATTCCCAGGCTTTCAATAAAGGAGCTTTTCCCTACGCCCGGAACGCCCGTGATTCCCAGGCGGACCGCCTTTCCGGTATAAGGCAGGAGCCGATCCAGAATTGCCTGGGCTGAATCCTGATGGCATGAAAGAGAACTTTCGATCAAGGTGATGGTTTTGGCCAGAATTCGGCGGTTGCCATTTAGAAGACCGTTGACGCTGGCATCTATCTCAACTGTCATCCGTTCTTTTTCTCCAGAACATTCAGCGTCTGATTGGCTGAATCTATGATGGATGTCCCCGGCCCGAACACGCCAACAGCACCCGCTGAAAACAAATATTCATAATCTGCCGGTGGAATGACCCCTCCGACCACGACCTGGATATCATCCCCGCCCCCTGCCTTCAATTCGGCAATAAGCTGGGGAACCAGGGTTTTGTGCCCGGCAGCCAGACTGGAAACACCTACCAGATGCACATCATTTTCAATGGCCATTTTAGCAGTTTCCGCGGGTGTCTGGAACATGGGGCTGATATCCACATCGAATCCAAGATCCGCATACGCCGTTGCCACCACCTTAACCCCGCGGTCATGACCATCCTGACCCATTTTGGTCAGCAGAATGCGGGGTCTTCGGCCTTCCTTGTCGGCAAAATCCTGGCAGCGTTTTCGCAGGGTATCGATAACTGCGTTGTTATCTCCAAATTCTGAAGCATAGACACCGGATATACACTGGGTGGTGGCGACAAATCGTCCAAAAACTTTTTCCATGGCATCCGATACCTCTCCGACGGTGGCTCTTGCCCGAATCGCCGCAATGCTGGCTTCCAGAAGGTTGCCATCACTTTCCGCACAACGCGTGATGTGATCCAGGGCTTTTTGAACCGCTTCCGCATTTCGTTTGGCTTTAAGTTCCTTGAGACGTTCCACCTGTTCGATGCGAACCGAGTCCGTAACTTCCCGGACATCCTCAAGGGGTTTTTCCTCGATTTTGTATTTGTTCACGCCGACGATCACATCCAGTCCCTGATCGATCCGTGCCTGCTTTCTGGCAGCCGATTCTTCAATGCGAAGCTTGGGCATGCCGGTTTCAATAGCCTTGGCCATGCCGCCAAGCAATTGAATTTCGGAGATGATCTTGCGGGCTTCGCGGATAATGCCGTCGGTCAAGGCTTCCACGTAGTAGGAGCCTCCCAGCGGATCCACGACATGACAGATCTCGGATTCTTCCTGAACGATGATCTGGGTATTTCGGGCGATCCGTGCGGAAAAATTGGTCGGAAGCCCCACGGCCTCGTCGAAGGAATTGGTGTGCAGGGACTGGGTTCCGCCAAGGGCTGCGGACATGCACTCCAGGGTGGTGCGGATAACGTTGTTGTAAGGATCCTGCTGCGTCAGGCTCCATCCCGAAGTCTGACAATGGGTTCTCAGCATGAGAGACTGGACATTTTTGGGGTTGAACGGCTTGATCAGCTCGTGCCACAGAAACCGGGCGGCCCGCAGCATGGCGATATCCATGAAAAAATTCATGCCGATACCAAAGAAAAAGGACAGTCTCGGGGCAAAGGTGTCGATGTCCATCCCGGTTGCCAGCGCCGCCTTGACATATTCCAGCCCGTCCGCCAGGGTAAAGGCGGTCTGAAGCACCGAGTTGGCCCCCGCTTCCATCATGTGATATCCGCTGATGCTGACGGTATTGTACTTGGGCATATGTTTGGAGCAGTACCCGATAATGTCCGATACGATCCGCATGGAAGGCGTCGGCGGATAGATGTAGGTGTTGCGGGTCAAATACTCTTTTAAAATATCGTTCTGGATGGTGCCGGTCAGTTTTTCCTGGGGCACGCCCTGCTCTTCGGCGGCCACGATGTAACCGGCCAGAATCGGCAGCACCGCGCCGTTCATGGTCATGGATACGGACATTTCATCCAGGGGAATCTGATCAAAGAGAATCTTCATGTCTTCGACAGAATCCACGGCAACCCCGGCTTTTCCGATATCGCCGACAACCCGGGGATGATCCGAGTCGTATCCCCTGTGGGTGGCCAGATCAAAAGCCACGGAAAGCCCTTTTTGTCCGGCGGCCAGGTTTTTCCGGTAAAATTCATTGGATTCCCTGGCTGTTGAAAATCCGGCATACTGGCGAATGGTCCAGGGCCGTCCGGCATACATGGTGGCCATGGGACCCCGGACAAACGGTGCAAGACCCGGAAGGGTATTGACGTGTTCCATTCCCTCAAGGTCTTCAGCCGTGTAAAGTGGTTTGACCCGAATCCCCTCCGGAGTCATCCAGTCCAGGGTATCAGGCGATTTCCCTTTAAGTAGTTTTGTGGCAAGGTCTGTCCATTTTTGTTTTTGCGGATGATCCGGCATGGTGCGCTCCTTATAATTTTATGAAAAATTCGAATATCAAAATCCGAAATCCGAAACAAATTCAAAATTCCAATATCAAAATAACTAAACGTATCCGTATGTTTATTAAGTTTTTGTCATTGTTTCGAATTTCGTGCTTCGAATTTCGAATTTATAATTAAAACAGGTTTTATGTTCAATCACGAATTACTTAATGGTCTCTTTGACACAGCTCGACCAGAATGCCGCTGGTGGCCTTGGGGTGAAGAAAGGCGATCTTTGCCCCGCCTGCGCCGATTCTGGGCTTTTCGTCAATGAGCTTGATGCCCTTGGCTTTTAATTCTTCCAGCGCCGCTTCAATATTCTCGACACGGAAGGCGACATGCTGAATTCCCTCCCCCCGTTTTTCAAGATATTTGGCAATGGGGCCGTCCGGTGATGTGGATTCCAGAAGTTCAACCTCGCTTTCTCCTACCGGGAAAAAACGCAGTGGTCACTTTCTGTTCCTGAACCGTTTCAGAACCGGCAAATGAAAGGCCCAAAACATCAGTCCAGAAATTTTTTCGTTCATCGATGCTGCTGACGGCAATTCCGAGGTGGTCAATTTTAAGAATTTTCATGAGTTACTCCCTGCAGTCCAAAGGTTCCTGGTTTTTTTCATGCATGGCATCCGGTACCCTACCGGATCACAAAAATCGGCAAATCGTTGCAGTTGAATCAAGAAAAACAGAAAAATACGGGCCAATTCCCCATCAAGGAGCGGTAATTGCCCGCCATACCATTTCAAACAGCACATTGGCCTGTGCAATCAGACTTTCTTTCTGGCCACGCGAAACCCACATAAAAAAAGTTCGCTGTACAAAGCCCATCATAAAATCCAGCAATACGCCGGCGCGGACATTGGGATTTAAAATTCCTTCTTGCTGTCCCTGGCTCAAGACTTCAAGAAACAGATTCATCATTTTCTTTTGTTGAAAGGTTTTATCCACCATCCATGTTTTCATGGGAAGGGTCATAAACAATATTTTAGCCAGGCCTTGATTTTTTTCATAATAATCAAGCTGAAGCCAGAAAACCTTTCTGAGTTTTTCCTTTAAATCTTCGATGCCCTGAAGATGGTCAATAATCCGGTCCGTCAGCTTTCCCAGCCACACATCCACAACGGCAAACACCAGCCCTTCCTTGCTGCCGTAATAGCCGTAAATGGTGCTGAAACTCACCCCTGCTTTTTTAGCAACCGTGCGGATATTGGCCTGATGAAAATCCGATTCGGAAAATATCTCCAGAACCGCCGCTTCAAGCCGTTTCTGAATTTCAGGCTTAAAAACCTTGTTACCGTCTAAAGCATTCTTGTCGCTCGTTTGTCAAAATCATCCCATTCAACAAATTGATATAATAATAAATATAATGATTTGCATTGCGATTTGAACCTTCCAATCACAATGATAAAAAATAATGTTCTGATGAATTATATTTTATATACATACTGATATATATTACAATATAAGCATTAATTCAAAAATAAATATATTAAAAACGAAACATCGTTACTGTTTTGATATATGAATGGATTTATTCTGTCAAGAAGAAAAAACAGGCTGAAGGCTGTAGCGGGTTTAACAACATCCTTCAGCCATGATAATTCAGGTTCAGGCTGTCTTGAAATGATCCATCACCCGCTTGAAGCCGGGCAAGGATTTGATAATGGTGTCGTCCGAGACGCAGAATGCAATTCTGAAATGCCCGGGTCCGCCAAAACCGCTTCCGGGAACCACAAGAATCAGTTCCTTTTGCAGGGCTTTTACGAATTCCACATCATCGGCAATGGGCGTTCGCGGAAAAAGATAAAATGTTCCGGGAGGTTTTACAAAATCATAACCGCTTTCCAAAAGCCCGTTGCAGAGAAGTTCCCGTTTTCTGGCATAAGCGGAAATATCCACGCTTAGCCCCTGCATCCTGGCGATCACACGCTGCATGAGGGCCGGCGCGTTGACAAAGCCAAGTATCCGGTTGGTCAGCGCCATGGCACCCAGAAGCTGATCCTTGTAGGTAGCCGCGGGGTTTACGGCAATAAATCCGATCCGCTCTCCCGGAATCGAGATGTCCTTTGAATAGGAAGTGGTCATGATGCTTTCGGCATAACAGCCAAAAACACTGGGAACCTTGGCCCCGTCATAGACGACTTTTCGATAAGGCTCATCCGCCATCAGGTAAATGGTTCGGCCAAACGATTTCCCCTTCTGGGTCAAGACTTCCCCAAGAGCCATCAGGCTGTCTTCGGAATAGATCTGCCCGGTCGGGTTGTTGGGAGAATTGATCAAAACAGCCTTGGTCTTTGGCGTAATGGCATCCGAAATGGCCTCGATATTCAGGGTAAAATCCGGGTAAGTCGGAACCGTTTTCAATATGCCGCCATGATTGCCGACATAGAACCCATATTCCACAAAATGGGGCGTCGGCGTCAGAATCTCATCCCCGGGATCGAGAATGCGCTTTCAAAATGACATTGAGTCCTCCCGCAGCCCCGCAGGTCATGATAATCTCGGCTGCTGAAATCGCAACCCCCTGCTCCGCACGCAGATAATCCGCAACGGCTTTGCGGACTTCCGGATAACCGGTATTGGGCATATACCCGTGGCATCCCGGCGTTTCCTGGTCCAAAAGGGTTTTCAGGATGGTTCTGAATGCCTCGGGCGGATCCAGATTGGGATTTCCCAGACTGAAATCATATACATTTTCCGCCCCGTGAATGGCCTTCAGGCGGCCGCCTTCTTCAAACATTTTGCGAATCCATGAGGATTTTGTCAAAATGCCTTCAATATGCTTGGCTATCGTCATGATCGGTATCCTTATTTTTATTTTGCCTGAACTACGGATTTGACTTCCGGAATTTCATTCTTTAATGCCCGCTCGATTCCGTTTCGAAGCGTCATCTGGGACATGGGACAACCGGCGCAGGCGCCTTTCAGCCGGACGGTGACAACCCCCGCCACACAATCCACCAGCTCGACATCCCCGCCGTCCGCCTGAAGCATCGGCCTGATCCTGTTAATGACATCCTGGACTTTTTCTTTCATGATTCCTCCTCGCTGCCTGGTGGTTCGTTGTTCATAAAAATGTTTTCTGAAATCGTCGAAAGCATCCTTCTTGATGGCGTTTCGCATTTCCCCCATCAGACTGATATAATAATGAATGTTGTGAATGGTGTTAAGCCTGTAGCGCAAGAATTTCGCGGGACAGGTAAAGATGGCGCAGATAGGCTCTGGAATAATGCCTGCAGGTATAACAGGCGCACGCGGCGTCAATCGGCGCCGTATCGGCCCTGAAACGGGCATTGCTGATATTGAGCGTTCCTTTTGTCGTAAAGAGCTGCCCGTTTCTGGCATTTCGGGTCGGCATCACGCAGTCAAACATGTCCGCCCCGCGGCTGACCAGCTCGACCAGGTTTTCCGGAGTCCCAACGCCCATGATGTATCTCGGGGAAGAACGCGGAAGATGCCCAAGGGTGATCTCGGCCATCTCCAGCATGACATCCGTCGGCTCTCCAACGCTTAATCCGCCGATGGCGTATCCGGGAAACTCCATTTCCACAAGGGCATCGGCCGATGCCCGGCGCAGCTCCGGGTACATGCCTCCCTGAACGATCCCGAACAGCGCATGGGTATCATCGGATTGATCCATCCAGGCGGTTTTGCAGCGCCCGGCCCAGCGCGTGGTCAGATCCAGGGCATCGGCGGCCTCTTTTTGCGTTGACGGGATAGGCGATACACTGATCCAGACACATGATGATATCGGATTGGAGGCAAAGCTGAATTTCAATGGCCTTCTCCGGGGTGAGCAGATGCCTGGAACCGTCGATGTGGGACTGGAAATCCGCGCCTTCTTCGGAGATTTTCCTCAGCCTGGCCAGGGAAAAGACCTGAAATCCGCCGCTGTCGGTCAGGATGGGCCTTTCCCAGTGCATGAAGCGGTGAAGCCCGGAAAAAGCCTGAATGACATCACACCCGGGTCTCAGGTACAAGTGGTAGGTATTGCCCAGAATGATCTGCGCGCCGCAGGAAAGCAGATCTTCGGGCGAAAGGGACTTGACGGTCGCAAGCGTTCCGACCGGCATGAAGACCGGGGTTTCGATATCTCCCCGCGGCGTATGGATGATTCCGGCCCTTGCCAGGGTCGTTGTTGATCTTGATATTTCTTTAAATTCCAGATGCGCCCCCGTCAATCAATCAGCATGGCATCCCCATAGCTGTAAAACCGGTAGCCTTTTTGAATGGCCGCCTGGTAAGCATTCAGAATAGCGCTCCGGCCGGCAAAAGCGGATACCAGCATCAATAGCGTTGACCGGGGCAGGTGAAAATTGGTGATCATGGCATCCACGGCCTTGAACCGGTAACCGGGATAAATAAACAGATTGCAGGGACCGGCGCCGGCCATGACCCTTCCGTTTTCCGATGCGGAGAATTCCAGTGTGCGAACGCTGGTGGTGCCGACCGCCACGATGCGGCCGCCGCCGGCCCTGGCATCGTTGATGACATCGGCAGCCTGGCGGGTAATTGCATAAGTTTCGCTGTGCATCCGATGATCCCGGATATCCGACACCCTTACCGGAATAAATGTGCCATATCCCACGTGAAGGGTAATCTGGACCACCGCGATTCCCATATCCTGCAATTGGGTCATCAGTTCCGCTGAAAAATGAAACCCGGCCGTGGGCGCTGCAATCGCCCCTTTTTCAGATGCATAAATGGTCTGATAAGCGGTATCGTCCTCGCAGATATCCGGTCCCGGAATCCCGCCGGATATAAGGGGGAAGCGGCACTTTCCCCACCTGATACAGGACCTGATCAAAATCATTTTCACAGGTAAACTTGACCGCGTAGCAATCTCCTGACTGCCCGAGCACCTCGGCGCAAAGTCCATGATCGAAAAAAATCGTTGCGCCTGTCCGGGATTTTTTCGAACTTTTGATCAGACAGGTGCAGACAAATTCGCCGGCCGATTTTCGGCCTGCCTGACCATCCGCATAGGTTAAAATCAGAACCTCGGCCTTGCCGCCGGTATCCTTTGCGGCCCAAAAGCCTTCCGGGAATGACCTTTGTGTTGTTGACAACCAGCACATCGCCGGAGCGCAAAAGATTGGGCAAATCGCAGAATAGCCGATGGGAAATATCTCCGGATCCGCGGTCCAGATGAAGGAGCCGGGAGCGATCTCTCTGCTCACAAGGCTTCTGGGCGATACGGTCTTCGGAAAGCTCATAATCATAATCATCCAGAGCGTACATGGGATCACCTCTTTCCCAGATACACCAGACACAGGCCCGTGAGCATGAGCACAACACCAAAGCGCCTGAGCCATGCATCCGGCATCTCCAGGATCTTGGACACCCAGGATTTCATTCGCTCCGGAAAAGCAAAATACGGAAGCCCTTCGATGATCATGACCATACCCAGTACACAGAGAAAAAAATCCATCGGTTCATCAGTCCATTTCAGTTTCCAAGGAAATATCACCCCGGAACTTGTCGTTTTCCTTCACTGGGGACATCCTGATCGGGGCATTACAGCAACGCAAAAAAAATATCCAGACCGTTTTTTTCAGGATCCGACCCCGGCAGGCCTCAATTGTTCTTCCGTAAAATCCCACAGGTCATCTTTTCATGTCTGCTCTATTTCGGATCGAGGGGGGGGTTATCAAGATTTACCAGAGACAAACTCCGATTGAATCACTTCCAGCAGTTCTTCACCAATTGCAATGCCCATGTCGATAAATTCAGGACCATAAGTCTTTCCGGTCTGCGTGCGAAAGGTCTGCCTGATTTTTAAAAGCCCTTCCATTCCCTTGGGATAGCGGCTCAGAAATTCCGACAACGGCGGGTCAAAAAAAGACACCATGTCCCATACGGTATGCGAAAAATTATCCGGCCCCCAGCGGAATTTATCGGCATCATAAAGACAATCGGCTACCAGAGCCCCCTCAAGCGTGTTGATGCTGACCGGAGGCTGAAACGCTTCATGATTGCGAATGGCCTGGCAGATGTCTTCAATTTCATCCGGCGAATACGGATAGGCTCGAAGTGTTTTCCGGGCATATTCCGCCCCTTCAACGGCATGATGCTTCATTTTCCGTTTGATATCATGAAGGAGCCCCGCACTTTGCACAATGATGACGCGCTGCTCGCGTATAAGCATTCGAATACCCGCAGCGGCTGCCTTCAATCATCATCAATACCCCGGCGTCAACAGTTACCTTGACGGCATGGTCAAGCCCATGACCGAAATCGTCTTCCAGGTGCTCGGCGACAAAAGCATACAGGCTTCTCAAAACCGGGTTCGTACGAAAAAAACTTCTCGATATATCCAGCAGAGGTGAAAAGTCTCTGTAAAAAGCAGGCTGTGGAAACCGTGACACAATCTGGCGAGCCCGCTGGCGCATCCGGGCATAAACGGGGGACATGGCTTTTGGAGATTTTTCAATCAGAATCATGGCAGATTGGGGTTTAAACCAATGCATAAATCATCAGCTTTCAGATACTGAAAAAAAACCTTCGCAGACTTTCCATTTTCCACCTTCCTTGATGACATTGACGGTCTGGTCCAGCGGCGTGGTTTTCCCGAGAATGAACAGTTTCCCCACATAGGCAAACAGCGGATTGATTCCTTTTTTCATGTCCCCGGTAATTCGAATTTCAGCACTGCTGGAATTCATTTTAAGCGTATGGGTTCTGACATTAAAAAGACTGTTTTTCATATAACTGACGTCATATCCCCGTTCATTGGCCTGCTTTGCCATGCTTTGGATGTAGGATGCCACCACATTATTTTCTTCATCCAGCGCCAGTTCGTCGCAGAGTCGGGTCGTCATTGCCGGATCAAGCTGATAATACATCCGCGCAAACTCGACTGCCGCCTTGCCGGGCGTATCCCGCGTATCCGCAAAAACAAAAATGATCTGAAAAAGAATGCAAGGAGAAATACCGCTGTGAATGCCGAGCGCTTGTTGTCCTGAGCCATGAATCGTTCCTCCGCCTGATGATTCGGAAAATATATGAATTGACAAATGCGATTAAAGTTCTGAAAATGCGATTGTATCTGAGCAGGAATCATGGCTGACTATCCCCATGTTATTCTACCTGATAGCTATAATCAGATTCTGATAGCATGGAATGTTCTCCGAAACAAGACTTTTTCAATCACTTCCAACCCCTGAAAGAATTCTTTTCAATGGAGCCCATGAAGCATTACCGACAACATTTCATTCGCCGGAATCTGATCCTGAGAGCCAAAATCCTTCAAGCCGTTCGTATGTTTTTTATTCAAAACGATTATCTTGAAGTCGAAACCCCGGTCCGGATTCCGGCCCCGGCACCTGAAACCCATATTGATGCTCAGGAAGCCGGCGGATGGTTTCTGCATACCTCCCCGGAACTCTGCATGAAACGGCTCCTTAGCGCCGGATATCCCCGAATATTTCAAATTTGCCGGTGTTTCCGCAAACAGGAAAGGGGCCGAATGCACCTGCCGGAATTCACCCTTCTGGAATGGTACACTGCCGGCCACACCTATCTGGAAATGATGATCCAGTGCGAACAACTGATTCGGTTTGTTGCCGGAGTCGCCGGCCAACCCGATTCCATTGGCTTATCGGGATAATCGGAGATATTGCTGTCATCGCCCTGGGACCGCATGACGGTATAGCGAAGCATTTGACCGGTTCTCGCGGATTTCGATGAAAGATGCGCTGGCGCAGAATCGCTTTGATGAAATCATGGCAATTGAAATTGAACCCTGCCTCGGAAACGATCATCCGGTTTTTCTCTATGATTATCCGGCTTCCTGCAGCGCCCTTGCCAGGCTGAAACCGGACAATCCATCGGTTGCCGAGCGTTTTGAGCTTTATATCGCCGGACTTGAGCTGTGCAACGCATTCACCGAACTGACGGACCCGGTCGAGCAGCGAAAGCGCTTTGAAGAAGAACGACGGCTTCGCAGACTTGCCGGAAAAATGGAGTACCCCATGCCGGAAAGCTTTCTGAACGCCTTGAACGATATGCCGCCATCCTCCGGCAATGCACTCGGAATGGATCGTCTCATTCTTCTTTTGACTGATGCAAATTCAATTGATGATGTGGTTGCATTTATTCCGGAGGAGCTGGAATGAGTCGGAACTTCGAATGGACGGACAGAGGCAACGATCGGAATTCTATTCGCCGATCCAGAAGCTCGATAATTCGACTGTTTCCGATCCCTGAATCCTGTGTTCTGACCCCCTGATAATCATTGACAAATATCTTTCCTGTGGTTAATTTTGCCCATTCATACTGTGTAAACAGTATGTCGATCTGCTTTTATGAGCGGATTCCATTTATTATTATCTATAGGAGGATGTCATGGTCGAGGTTACCCCATCAGCTACGGAACAGATAGCTGAATATTTTAAAGGCAAGGAAGTCTACTCCTATCCGGATTTTTTTAAACGAAGGCGGATGAGGCGGGCCAAGCATGGCAATGGCTCTGGATGAGTCAAAAGAAACAGATGATAGTTTTTGAAATTGATGGCTTTAAGTATGTTGTGGATAAAGAATTCATGGTAAAAGCCAAGCCTATCAAAGTGGATTTTCTGGTAAGCGGCTTCAAAGTGGATTGCGGAATTGACTTGACTTCAGGCTGTTCCAGTTGCGGAACCACCGGTTCCTGCTGTTCAGCTTAAATCAGCTTCCCCATCGGCTTTGTGAATTATAAGGGCAGATCGGTTTTACGGCCTTACCTTTAACCGGTTTGCCCTTTTCTATTGCTGTTGCGGGGTTCAGAAAAGGCTGATCAGCATGCGGGTAGCCACCACCAGAAGCAGGCCTGCGAACAGGCGCTTGAGCTTATCCACGGGAAGGCTGTGGGCCAGGCGAACCCCAAGCGGCGCAGTCAGCACGCTGGCGCCGATAATCCCGGCCAAGGCCGGCAGATAGACGTATCCCAGAGAATAACCAGGCAGGCCGGCAGCAGAAAAGCCATTCACCACATAACCGATGGCGCCGGCCACCGCAATCGGAAAACCGATGGCCGCCGATGTGCCGATGGCCTCGTGCAAAGGAATATTGCACCACACCATGAAGGGTACCGAGAGCGTGCCGCCGCCGATCCCCACCAGACTGGACACGCCGCCGATGACATTTCCCGCTACGAACATGCCGGCGGTACCCGGCAGTTGCCTGCCGGGTTTGGGCTTCCGACCGGTCAGCATCTGAACGGCCACATAATAGAGGAATATCACGAAAAAGCCTTTCAGAAACCGCGTTGAAAGGCTTGCAGCCACGCACGAACCCAGAAATGTCCCCACGAATATGCCGATGACAATGCGCCTGACCACTATCCATCTTACAGCACCCCGCCGATGGTGGAACCAGAAACTGGAAACCGCCGTGAACATGATGCTGGCCATGGAAGTCCCCAGGGCCAGATGCATGATCGTCTGGTCAGATATTCCCTGACGGGCAAAACAGAACACCAGCATCGGAACAATCACCAGCCCGCCGCCAATACCAAGAAGGCCGGCCAGAATGCCTGCAACTGCCCCAACGGCACCATACATCGCCAAAATCGATATCATCTCTCTTTCCTTAATATTTTTTGCGGGGTTTCTCGTAGCGGATGTGAAAACGGAACCTGAGATGCATCAACACGCGCTGCCATCCCCTGCAGAAAACGAAAAAGAAAGCATCGTTTCTAAATTTCATTGATAATGATGACAAGTTCAGGTACTCCTGTGTCAGATTGTTGAAGGTGATTCTTTCCTCTGGGCTTTCTTGGCCTATCAAAGAAAGGATGTATTCTATTCAACCCTTAACGAAATATCAACAGTGAAAAGGCGATAAGTTTTCTACCAAAGGAGAAGGGCTGTGAAGATTGATGACATTCGAAATATTCTGATTATCGGCGCCGGGAACAATGGGGCAGCAGATCGCTTTCCAGTGCGCCATCAGCGGCTATCATGTGGTTCTCTTCGATATTGATGCCGCGATTCTGGAAAACAGCGTGAAACGGATCGCCAAACTGGCCGGTACTTTCCGGAATTCCGGCAGGCTGACGCCGGAGGAGGCCGAGGCCGCCCTCAAGCGCATTCGCTGTTCAAGCCATCCGGAGGATGCGGCAAAGGATGCCGATTTTGTCAGCGAATCGGTCCCCGAGGATCCCGCACTGAAAGCCAGGGTTTTTTCACAGTTTCACCCGCTTTGCCCGGCACATACCATTTTTACAACCAATACATCGACCCTGATTCCCTCCATGTTTGCCGAAGCCACGGGCCGGCCCGACAAATTCGCAGCCTTTCATTTCCATGATATCCGGGTAACCAACATCGTTGACATCATGCCCCACGCAGGCACTTCAGATGAAACCCTTGCGCTGATCCAGGCTTTTGCAGCGCGGATCGGACAGGTGGCGATCCTGCTGAAAAAAGAAAATTACGGATATGTGTTTAACGCCATGCTCACAGAGGTTTTCAAGGCGGCGCAGACGCTTGCCGCAGGGGGCGTGGCCGGGGTGGAGGATATCGATCGGGCATGGATGGGCATCATGCATACCCCGGTCGGGCCTTTCGGCATGATGGACAGCATCGGCCTGGATACGGTCTGGAAAGTCACCGATTACTGGGCCAATAAGCTTAACGATCCTCAGGCCCTTGCCAACGCCGCATTCATGAAAGGATATGTGGATGCGGGGCGTCTGGGGACAAAATGCGGCCGGGGGTTCTACCAATATCCGGGCCCGGCCTATGCAGCACCTCAATTTTTAACAGGAAAAACGGAATCAGCAATCGCTTCCGAAAGCAAAAAGCAGGCATCATGACGGAAAATCTGGTATTTTACGCAGGCAGAAAAGCCTTTGAAATCATCCGCGAAGAAGGGCTCAGACCGGACAGGATTTCGGTGGTCGCCGGGGCTGCCGGAGGACCCAAATGGCTGGTGCTGCGGCATCTGGACCGGGTTCTTTTTTCCGACTGGTTCAAGGACAGGAAACTGCCGCTGTTTCTGATCGGCTCCTCCATTGGCGCCTGGCGTTTTGCCGGCCAGTGCATGGCAGACCCCATAACCTCCCTGTCGGATTTTGAATCCGCATATATTCACCAGGCATACGCGGGAAAGCCGTCTCCGGAAGCCGTGTCGCGGGAAAGCGCCCGGATTCAGCAGGCATTTCTGAAAAACACGGGGCCGCGGGAAATTCTGAATCACCCTTTTTTAAGGCTCAATTTCATGGCGGTCCGCAGCAAGGGACCGGCTGCCAGCGACAGACGGCTTTCTGCTTGCCGCCACCTTGCTGGTCGCAGCCCTGGGCAATCTCGTCAGCCGCTCGTTTTTGAAAGTGTTTTTTGAACGGGTGCTTTTCTACGATTCCCGGAGCATTCCGCCTTTTTTTCATATCACCGGATTTCCCATTCACAGAGTGCCGCTCACCCCTGAGAATCTGCCAGGGGCGCTGCTGGCCTCAGGCTCCATTCCGCTGGTGATGTCCGGGGTAAAGGACATTCCCGACGCCCCTTCCGGCGTCTACCGGGATGGCGGCGTGATTGATTATCATATGGACATGCCGCTTACGGGCGAATCTGAAGGGATAGCGCTGTTTCCCCACTACATGGAGCGGGTCATTCCCGGATGGCTGGACAAAAAACTGGGCTGGCGAAAACCCGGTGCCCGGAATATGGCCAATGTTCTGATGATGGCGCCATCAAAACACTTTATCGACCGGCTTCCCTATCGCAAGATTCCGGATCGGAACGATTTCTACAGATTTGAAGGCAAGGATTCCCTGCGTTTTGCTTACTGGAGTGCTGTGGCCAATGCCAGTCAAGCCCTGGCCGATGAGTTCATGGAAGCCGTGCTGAGCGGCAATATCCGAAACAGGGTTCGTTCCTGGAATTTCGAATAAATTCAATTTTATTTTTGATTCCTGTTCAGTTTATAAAGTCTGAAAAAATTGATTGACAAAATCCGGGAAATGAAGATAAACAATAGCATATATATGACTGAGCGATCGTTCATATTTATGATCCGGTGCTTTTATCTTGCACTAACGCGATAATTGCTTGATCAACATGCGATAAATTTTTCAAATGGCGGTTGCCTTCCAAAAAAACGCCAAATGGAAAAGAGGAGACGCTAACAACTGCTGCGAACAGCACATGAACGGAATTCAGGAGACAATGACCCCATGGATAACAAAAATGTTTTTTTTGATGTCTTAACGCCGGTTCATTTCATCAGCCGGTCTGCCATGATTTACCCGGATAAAACAGCCGTTGTCTATAACGACAAGCGCTATACTTACAAGGAATTCTATTCAAGGGTCAATCAACTGGCCAGCGCCCTGAAAAACATCGGCATTCAAAAAGGGGACAAAGTCGCCTTCATCTGCCCCAACATCCCGCCCATGCTGGAAGCCCATTATGCCGTTCCCATGATCGGCGCAGTGCTGGTCAGCGTCAACATCCGCCTGGCATCTCAGGAAGTCTGCTACATCATCAATCATTCGGAGTCCAAGGCCGTTTTTGCAGACAATGAATTCGCAGGTCTGGTAGCACCGGTTCTCAGCGAACTGAAACAGGTAAAAACATTTGTGAATATCTGCGATATCAGCAGCGAAAAACCGCTGCCCGGCATGGAATATGAGGAATTCTTGGCCACAGGCTCTCCGGCGCCGATCGTTCCGGATGTCGATGACGAATATCAGCTCATGACCATCAACTACACGAGCGGCACCACCGGACTTCCCAAAGGCGTCATGTACCATCACCGTGGCGCTTATCTGAATGCGATCGGAGAAATGCTGGAAATCGGCTTTGATTCCACATCGACCTATCTGTGGACGCTTCCCATGTTTCATTGTAACGGCTGGTGCTTTACCTGGGGCGTCACCGCCATGAGCGGCACCCATGTCTGCCTGCGAAAAGTGCTGCCGGAAGAAATCTACCCGACGATCGACCGGGAAAATGTCACCCATTTATGCGCCGCCCCGACGATTCTTATCGGAATGTCCACGTACGCTACCGCCAACAGCCTCAAACTCAAGCATCCCCTGCGCATCATGACAGCCGGCGCGCCGCCGGCTCCGACCATCATTCAGAACATGGAATCCGTGGGCGCCATTATTACCCATACGTATGGATTGACCGAAGTGTTCGGTCCCCACACGGTTTGCGCCTGGCATCAGGAATGGGCCAAGCTTCCTGAGGAGGAACAAGCCAAGCTGAAATCCCGTCAGGGGGTTCCATATATTGTTGCCATGTTCGCGGATGTGGTGGATCCCGCCACCATGCAGCCGGTTCCGCGCGACGGCAAAACCATCGGAGAGATCGTGATGCGCGGCAACAACGTGATGATGGGCTATTACAACGACCCGCAGGCCACTGCCGTCGCTTTTGAGGGCGGCTGGTTTCACAGCGGGGATCTGGCGGTCATGCATCCGGACAATTACATCCAGATCATGGACCGGAAAAAAGACATCATCATCAGCGGCGGCGAGAACATCTCGACCGTTGAAGTGGAAAACGTGATCTACCGCCATCCGGATGTTCTGGAAGTTGCGGTGATTGCCGTTCCGGATGAAAAATGGGGCGAAGTCGCCAAGGCGTTTGTGGTTCCCAAAGCCGGAGCCAATCCCAAGGCAGAGGACATCATCGCTTTCTGCAAAGAGAGAATGGCCAAGTTCAAAGCGCCCAAGACAGTCGAATTCGGGCAGTTACCCAAGACCGCAACCGGAAAGATTCAGAAGTTCAAGCTTCGGGAAAAAGAATGGCAGGGCCGGGAAAAGCGGGTGAATTAAAGCCATGCCGTTCATGGCCTCACTCGGGAAATATTCTCCTCTGAATGGCTCAATGTATTTCCTGCATTGAGCCGCCAAGGTCAACCTTCGGATAGACAGATATTCCAATTGACAAGCCGATTGCATTTGACTATGGAAACAACAACGGCTGAATTGACATCAATAAGGAACGGGTGCCCCAATAACCTGCGGTTTTTTGCATGAAGCCATGAGTCCTTTTGATAATTGTGGCAACCAGGAACCGCACTAAGCAGTAGGAGGGTTCAGATGAGAAACGCAAAATGGATGTATACGATCTTGGCGGTTGCGGTCATGGGCGTTTTGCTTTTTTACGGTCAGGGACCGGTTCAGGCTGCCGATCCGATCAAACTCAACTATTCGATCTTTTTCCCCGCGCCGCATAAAAACACCGTGCTGGCGACCGAGTGGGCGCAGGAAATCGAAAAGCGGACCAACGGCGCGGTAAAAATCACCATGTTCCCCGGCGGCACATTGACTCCCGCCGACAAATGCTACGACGGCGTGGTGAACGGCCTCTCAGACATCGGCATGTCGGTCCTGGGGTATACCCGTGGCCGCTTTCCGCTATCCGAGGTCATCGACCTGCCGCTGGGATACAAGAACGGCCTGGCAGCCACCCAGCTCATCAACCTCTATTACGAAAAATTCAAACCCAAGGAACTGGACGATGTGAAGGTTTTGTATCTGCATGCCCACGGCCCCGGCATCCTGCACACCAAAAAGCCGGTCAAAAACCTCGAAGATCTGAAAGGCATGAAGATTGTCTGCCACGGCTTGAGCGCCAAGGTGGTGGGCGCCCTGGGTGCTACACCGGTGGCCATGCCGATGCCCGAGAGGTATGACGCCCTGCAAAAAGGCGTGGCTGAAGGCGGCGTCAACCCGATCGAATCCCTCAAGGGGTGGAAACTCGGGGAAGTGATCAAGTCCACCACCGAAAATTTCGGTTCGGCGTATTCCACGGGTTTTTTCGTGGTCATGAACAAGGACAAGTGGGCATCCCTGCAGCCGGAAATTCAAAAAACGATCGATCAGGTCAGCAAGGAATGGGTCATGAAGACCGGCAATGGCTGGGACGAGATGGACAAGGAAGGCCGCGAGTTCACCCTGTCCAAGGGAAACCAGATCATTTCTCTATCCAAGGAAGAGGACGCGAAGTGGGCCAAACTCGTGCAGCCCATCCTGGATGATTATGTGGCCAACATGAAGACCAAGAACCTTCCCGGCCAGGAAGCCCTCACGTATTGCCTGGACGAATTGAAGAAATTGCAGTAGACGCCTCCCGGGAAGGACGGTCAGTCCTTCCCTTTTTTCCATCGGTATCGCATCGGAGAGGAGAGATCTTTGCAGGTTTTTCTTAATCTTACCAGTCGCCTGAGCCGCGGCATCAACACCATCGCCGGAATCGCCATCACATTTATCATGCTGTTGACCGTGCTTGATGTCATATTGCGTTTGTTCCGGATGCCGATCACGGGCGCTTACGAGCTCGTGGCGTTTTCAGGAGCCATTGTCGTCGGGTTTGCCCTTCCCCTGACATCGTTCGTGCGCGGGCATATCTATGTTGATTTTCTTATCCTGAAGCTGCCCCCGCGGGTCCGAACGGTCTGCAACGGGCTGACCCGCTGCCTGGGGATGGGCCTTTTTTTTCTCATCGGGTGGAACCTCTGCAAGGTGGGAATGGACCTGCACAAATCCGGCGAAGTATCGATGACACTCAAACTGCCGTTCTACCCTGTCGCCTACGGCGTGGCCTTCTGCTGCTTCATTCAGTGCCTGGTGCTGGCGGCCGACCTCGTCAAGATCTCCAAGGGGGAATATGATGAATGAAGTGGCCATCGGCATCACGGGGCTGGCGATCGTTCTGCTGCTCTTTCTCACCGGCATCGAACTGGCTTTTGCAATGTCGCTGGTCGGCTTCATCGGGTTCAGCGTCATCGTTTCATGGAAGGCCGGCCTGAACCTTTTGGCCAAGGATTTCTTCGACGTCCTTTCCAACTACGGGTTCACCGTCATTCCGCTTTTCATCCTGATGGGGCAGATCGCCTTCAACGCGGGCATCGCCAAACGCCTTTACGCGGCCGCCTATAAGTTCATCGGCCACATCCCCGGGGGGCTGGCCATGGCGACCGTGGTTGGCGCCACCGCCTTCAAGGCGATCTGCGGCTCTTCTCCCGCCACCGCTGCCACCTTTGCCAGCGTGGCCGTTCCCGAGATGGACGCCTACAACTACGACAAGAAACTCTCCACCGGGGTCGTGGCGGTCGTGGGAACGCTCGGGGTTTTAATCCCTCCCAGCGTTACCCTGATCGTCTTCGGCATCATTACCGAGCAGTCCATCGGCAAGCTCTTTTTGGCGGGGCTGGTGCCGGGGCTGCTTGTCGCACTGTTCTTCATCGTCATCATCTACGGCTGGTGCAAAATCAACCCCGCCCTCGGACCCAAGGGGGAGCGCTCATCCTGGTCGCAACGCTTCAAGTCCCTGCCGGAGGTGATCTGGATCCTCGTCATTTTCCTGCTGGTAATCGGCGGGCTGATGCAGGGCTTTTTCACGCCCACCGAGGCGGGCAGCGTGGGAACGTTCTGCGTTCTGGTCTTGTCGATTGCAAAGCGCGATCTCAACTTCAGGGGTTATCTGAAATCCGTGGCCGAATCGCTGCGCACGGCCTGCATGGTGCTGATGCTTATCGCGGGTTCCGTCATCCTCGGACATTTTCTGGCTGTCACCAAAATCCCCATGATCGCCGCAGACTGGGTGGTGACCCTGCCCTTCAACCGCTACATCATCATGGTCATCATCTCTCTGATTTACCTGCTGGGGGGCTCCTTCATCGACGATCTGGCCTTCATGGTGCTGGCAACCCCCATCTTTTACCCGGTGATCATCAAGCTGGGTTTTGACCCGATCTGGTTCGGCATGATCATCTCGTTGACGGTGATGGTCGGAGTGGTCATTCCACCCGTCGCGATCAATGTCTTTGTGGTCAAGAACATCACCAAGGTGCCGTTCAACGTTATCTACAGCGGGGTCTACCCTTTTTTGCTCAGCCTGCTGTTCTGCGCCGTGCTGCTATTCCTGTTCCCAAGTTTATGCACGTTTCTGCCGAACGCACTGATGCGCTGATGCCAAAAAGGCTCAGGCCAGTCTGAAAATGCTTGTAATCAACACCTTCGACCTTTACGAATTGGGTATACTGGATGCCACGTTCCAAGGTCGAAAAGCGGCGGGCAACGGCCCATAACCGGCCGGGGGACCCGGATGGGAAGGTGGAATATGGCCGACTCGATATTGAAAGGCAAACGCATTTTGGCAGTGGACGATGAGCCTGACGTCCTGGAAACGTTCCGGGAAATGGTCCTGATCGACGTCCCCGATTGCCATATTGACGAAGCGCGAACGTATGAAGCAGCAATCGACCTGATCCAGGCCGGCACCTACGACCTCGTCGTCCTCGACATTATGGGCGTGCGGGGCTTTGATCTTTTAGAGGCCGCAGTCAAACGCAATTTCAAAGTGGCCATGCTCACCGCGCACGCCATGACACCGGAAGCCCTCGTGCGCTCTTACAACATGAAGGCGCATGCGTTTCTGCCGAAGGAGAAGCTGGCGGACATCGTCCCCTTCCTGGAAGATGTTCTCACCTATGACTACGCAACGGGCTGGAAACGCCTGATCCAAAAGCTGCATCCTTTTTTCAGCAATCACTTTGTATCCGACTGGGAGAAGAAGACCGGGATGGAATGGCGGGAGTGGACCAAATAGCATTCAGAGCGCTTCCATGACGACCCGGCCGCCGGATTAAGATCAATACGAACCGCTGAAATCCTTCTTTTTTCCTACCTGATCTCATCTTGAATTTCTTTGTTGATATCGCCTCCCGGAAACATCGCATTTTTCTCGGGTTATCGGACGCGTTTCTATTGCTGCACAATACCGGCCGTTCACCATGTCCGGATGACACGCCTGACAAAAAAACCCGCGGCAGTTGGTAGAGACTGTTATTTTAATTTGACCAATGAATGAAGATTCCATAAGATCATTGTCTATTGAAAACGATTTGATTTTGCTCTACTGCACAGGAGTGTTTGCATACAACCGGATGAACGCTCACAAAAAAATAAAAATATCCACCCCGCTTACACCGACCGAAGCCATCCTTGAAAGCATTTCAGATGGCGTTTTCACGGTGGACCGGGAGTGGCGCATCACCTCGTTTAACCGGGCAGCCGAAAAGATCACCAAGACTTCACGCAGCGAGGCCATCGGCCGGTTCTGCTCGGAAGTATTCCGCTCCAGCATGTGCGAAACCGAATGCGCGCTGCGCCGGACCCTGAAAACCCGCAAAGCGATCATCGGCCAGTCCGGTTACATCATTGATGCGGAAGGAACCCGCGTTCCGGTCAGCGTATCCACCGCGGTCCTTCGGGACGGTCAGGGGCAGATCATCGGCGGGGCGGAGACTTTCCGGGATCTGAGCGAAGTCGAGGCCCTGCGCCAGGAACTGGAGGGGCGCTTTCACGTCGGTGATCTGGCAAGCCGCAGCCCCCTGATGCAGAAGGTATTCGACGTTCTTCCCGCCATTGCGGCCAGCCCCAGTACGGTGCTGATTCTCGGGGAAACCGGAACCGGCAAGGAACTGGTGGCAAAAACGATTCACGCGCTGAGCCCCCAGAGCAAAAAGCCCTTTATTGCCGTCAATTGCGGCGCTTTGCCGGATACCCTTCTGGAATCCGAACTCTTCGGATATAAGGCAGGCGCCTTTACCGGCGCGGGAAAGGACAAGCCGGGCCGTTTTGCAATGGCCAAAGGCGGAACCCTTTTTCTGGATGAAATCGGTGAAGTGAGCCCGGCGTTTCAGGTGCGGCTCCTTCGGGTGCTCCAGGACCGGACCTACGAGCCCCTGGGTGCGACCCAATCCGAAACCACCAGCGCCAGGATCATTGTTGCGACCAACAAGGACCTGTCCGAGCTGGTGCGCCAGCATGTATTCCGTGAGGATTTGTATTACCGCGTGAATGTCATCCGCGTGGAACTGCCGCCGCTGCGCCGGCGAAAGGAAGACATTCCGCTTCTGGTGGAGCAATTTATCGCCCGGTTCAACCGGCTTCAGCAAAAAACCACCCGGGGGATCGCCCCGGAAGCGCTTTCCCTGCTCATGGCCCATGACTGGCCGGGAAACATCCGCGAGCTGGAAAACGCAATCGAACGCGCCTTTATCCTGTGCAACGAGGGTGTCATTGCCATCGAACATCTGCCGGAAGAGCTATCGGCCCGTTACACGACACAGATATGTCATGCCGATATGCAGACATCCCGGGAGCTGATGGAGGCCCAGGCCATCCAAAACGCCCTGGAGCAAACGGATTTTAACCGGCTGGCCGCGGCCCGATCGCTCGGCATCCACAAGAGCACCCTGTTCCGGAAAATGAAGCGGCTGGGTCTTTCCCTGCCGGCACGGGATGGGCGGACCCGAGTTCCGAGATGACAAATTAGAGCATCCGGATCTTTTAATACTCAGGTTCAAAGGCACTGAGGCACAAAGGCACAAAGTTTTCTAATCGTTTCTACATGTGTTGAAAATAACTCGAGTTCCCATACACATATCCTCATTCTATGTGCTGTCAACCATTTCCCTATGTGCCTATGTGCCTTTGCCACTTTGTGCCTGAGCAGTTACAAAATCTTAATGTTCAAAACGGTGCGCGTTCAAGAGGGTGGTTTTGGTCATTCTGACATTCGAATTTGTTTCGAATTTCGGATTTTGATATTCGGATTTTGCCTGCACGCTCTTTCCGTTCAGGCCCTGTCTTTAACAAGGGATATGCATGAGCTGGAGAATTTCTTCCACTGTTGAGGCGATTTTGGATAAAGGCGGCGATTTTACGGGCATCACCCGCAAGGAGGCCATGGTCCTGCTCGCTCTGGATCTGGATTCCAGGGAAGTCTATGCGCTGATGGAGACGGCCCATCGCATGTCCCGCCGGCAATTCAAAAACAAGGGCGAAAACCATTTTCATATCGGCATCAACGTGGCGCCCTGTCCCTACAATTGTTCTTTTTGTTCCCTGACGGTAAAAGCGGGCATTTTTACGCATGCCATCGAGTTCAGCGAGCCAGATATCCTGAAATGGGCGACGGATGCGGCATCCCAGGGCGCGGATGCCCTGAACATCATGACCACGGGAACGTTTTCATTCGAACGCCTGCTTGCCGTCGGCCGTCTGCTTAAAAAAACCGTATCCACGCCCCTGGTCGCCAACACGCGGGACATTACCCACAAGGAAGGCGAGATGCTGATCGATGCCGGATTCGTTGGCGCTTATCACGCCGTCCGCCTGGCAGAGGGCAAGGACACGCCTTTTAATCGCGAAAAACGCATCCGCACCATTTCCGTCATCAAGGATGTGGGGCTTGCTCTGGATGAACTGCGTGGAGCCGGTCGGCCCCGAGCACCGGTCCGGAGGAAATCACGGACCTGATGTTTCTTGCCAGGGATTATGGAGCAACTTACAGCGGCGTCATGCGCCGGATCAACTTTCCCGGATCTCCCATGGCCGCCCACGGCATGATTACGGAGCGCGAAATGGCCCGCATGGTTGCCGTCAGCCGCCTGGTGATGGGGGATGCGCCCCGCGCCCACTGCACCCACGAGCCTCATGCGGCATCGCTTTTGGCCGGCGCCAATCTTTTTTTCCCGGAGGTGGGGGCAAGCCCCAGAGACGGTGAGGCCGACACCGGAAAAGGCCGGGGAAAGGATATCCCGATGCCTGTCGCGGCATTCAAATGGAAATGGGATGGAACCCGGATTTGCCGTCCAATTGCTTTGATCTGAAGCCGCCTCTTACACCGCATTCCCTGTAACCCCCAGATCAAGGACTCACTATGAAACGCTTTTTCATCCTGATACTGCTGATCCTTCTGGGATGGCCCGGAATTTCCCGGCACTGGAGTATCGCGTGGGCACCTGGAAAACGGCTCAAACCATTCAACCGTTTTTCTATGAGGAATATCTTCCGCAAGGCGATCGGCTGGCCCTTTTTACCTTTACCAATCCGGCGGATCAAAAAACAGCCCTTCTGGCCGGAAGCCTTGACATGTGCGGCACCACCCTGGCCCATGCCATTCAATCGGCGTCCATGGGCCAGCCCGTTGTTGTGGTGGCGGCGCTCTGCAACAAGGCATCGGCGCTGGTGGTGAAAAAAGACGGACCGGTGACGACCGAGGCCGACCTGAAGGGAAAAAAAATCGGATATGTGCCCGGCACCATGCATGAAATCCTCCTGCGGGAGACACTTGACCCGAAACGGGCTTTCCCCGGATAAAGACGTGACGCTCATCCGGGTGGATTTTTTCGATATGAATCTGGCGCTGGCCCGGGGCGGCATCGACGCTTATTTATCCGGCGAACCCTTTCCCAGCCATGGCAGTGGATCAGGGCGTGGGCCGGATCCTCACCCATCCCTATTATGACCAATCCGTGGGAACCATAAACGCCGGAATGCTCGTTACCCGGGAGATGATTGAAAAAGATCCGGACCGGGTGGCGGCCCTGGTAAGAGCCCATGTGCTTTCCACCCGGTATCTCATGGAAAATCAACCCGTCTGGCTCGGCAAAGCCGCGGAATTCGGAACAGCCGCTTCCGGTTCTTGAAAAAGCGGCGTCCAATATTGAACTGGCCTGGGACATGGATGCGGACTTCATCCGAAAGGTCCAGTCCCTGGGGGAACGGATGCAGTCGCTGGGCATCATTCAAAAACAACCGGATTATACAGCCTTGATTGATCTTCTTTTGTCCAGGCTGTCAAACGGAGCCTGGATGTAAAATGAACGGCCGGCCAAAGCCTTATCAATTGCTGCCGTGGATCATTCCGGGGGTTTTTGCGATGGTCTGGTTTATGGTGAGCGAAGCCGGGTGGATTCCGGGATACCTGCTTCCCCACCCCAAGGATATCGGCAAGGCGGGATATGCGTATATCTTCGGTCTTGCGGGCGACGGCCCTTACGCCGGCAGATTCATCACCGATGCGGCCGCAAGCCTGTTGCGGGTGGCCATGGGGTTTTCCCTGGCCGCTTCTGCGGGGGTCCCCCTTGGCATGCTTTCGGGCCGCCTCCACTGGATGGAAAAACTGCTTTCCCTGTCGGTCAACGGTGTCCGGGCCGTTCCCGGCATCTGTTGGCTGCCCCTTTCCCTGGTCTGGTTCGGCATCGGCATGAAAACCACCGTGTTTCTGGTCTCCCTTGCCGCCTTTTTCCCCATCTATCTGAACGCTGCGGCCGGCGCCCGCGCCGTCCCCCCCATTCTGCTCCAGGCAGGCGCCATGATGGGCGTGGGCCGGATCCGCGGAACCTTCGCCATCCTGATCCCGGGCGCCATGTCCCACCTCATGGCCGGGCTTCGCCTGGGTCTGGGCATTTCCTGGGCATATCTGGTTCTCGGGGAATTGACCGGGGTCCCCAGCGGCCTGGGAGCCGTCATCATGGATGCCCGCATGTCGGGACAGATCGATGTCATCATCGTCGGCATTGTATTGATCGCGTTGCTCGGGCAATCGAGCGACTATCTGCTGAGGACCCTGCTCCGGATGCTGTTTAAAAGCGCAAGGCGGACCCCGTGAGCACTCGGCTGAAAATCGTTTCGGCCCAGCCTGCCCAGACTGCACGCGCCGGAGGCGGTTCTTGAAGTTCAGGGGCTTTCCAAAATATTCCGCGGCAATCAGACCACCTTCCATGCCCTTGAAAATATCCGCTTTCAAGCGGGCACGGGCGAATTGATCTGCATATTGGGTCCGAGCGGCTGCGGAAAAACGACGCTTCTTAAAATTCTTTCAGGCTTTATTCCCCCCAGCGCCGGGCAGGTAACCTTAAACGGCCTTCCGGTCTTCCGGCCGGGGCCGGACAGGTGCGTCGTTTTTCAGGAAGATGCGCTTTTCCCCTGGCTGACGGTGGCGGAAAACATCGCCTTCGGATTGAAGGGCAGAGGGCTCGGCAGTCGATCCGTGCGTCAGGAAACAGAGCGGTTTTTGTCTCTGGTGAATCTTGAGGCGTTTCGCGATTACCTGCCGCGGGAGATTTCCGGGGGCATGAAACAGCGGGTGGCCCTGGCCAGGGTCCTGATTTTAAATCCCAAGGTGCTCCTGATGGATGAGCCATTTGCCGCCCTTGACGCACAAACACGCGAAGAGATGCAGAATTTTTCTGCTGACTTTGTGGAAAAAACTTTCCCACACCATTTTGTTTGTTACGCACGATGTGACCGAGGCGGTCACCCTGGCGGACCGGATTCTGGTGATGGATAAAAATCCCGGCCGGATCCGCCATGACATCACCGTGACCCTGAAACGGCCCAGAATCCGGGAAACCGACGCCTTTCACCATCAGTGCAAACACCTGTATGGGCTGCTCCGGACGGAAAAACGGGATAGGCACTTTTTTATGCGTATAAGGATGCCAGTCCGTGGTTCAATAAATATAACATTTGATTATTTTCAGGGAAAGAGAACAGGAGGGATGCAATCATGCCACGACCCCAAAACGCCATGGCCATTTTTCAGCTTCTGGACAAGTCCAACTGCAGGCAGTGCGGCGAAAAAACCTGCATGGCCTTTGCCGGAGCCGTATTCACGGGCCGGCGCCCGCTGTCGGAATGCCCCAGACTGGACCGGCATATCATCGATGCATATTCCGACAATCCTCAAAATCGGTATGATGTGGAACAAAACCGGGATGATTATCTGGAGCAGCTTAAAAGATTGATAAAGGACATCGATCTGAAGGCCGCAGCAGGGCGCACCGGCGGGCGCTATGAAAATGACAGGCTGATCATCAAGGTGATGGGCAAGGATTTCAGCATCACCCTGAATGGTACGATTTCAACCGACATTCATGTCAATCCCTGGGTGGCGGCCCCGTTTCTCAATTACGTTCTGTATGGAAAAGGCATTGAACCCACCGGCGACTGGCGGTCTTTTCGGGAGCTCGCGGACGGAAGGGAGCGGTATCCGCTGTTTCAAAAACGATGCGAGGAACAGATGAAACAGGTGGCGGACAGCTACACCGAGCTCTTTGACGACATGGTGCAAATGTTCAGCGGCAAACAGGTGGACCCGCGCTTCCAGTCGGATATCTCCGTTGTGCTTTATCCCCTGCCCAAGCTGCCCATCATGGTGTGTTACTGGCTGCCGGAAGAGGGAATGCAATCCAGCCTCAATGTGTTTTTTGATCAGACAGCAGACAAAAACCTGGACATCGGATCGATTTTCAGTCTGGGGGCCGGACTGGCGCAGATGTTTACCCGGCTGGGTCGGAGGCATGGATTTGTGGTGGCTTCATGACCAAGGGGCTGCCACAGATCGGTCGCCCGGTACCGTCAGCAAACAATTCCTTTTCGGCCAATAAAAAAAGGGCTGAATAAATTCAGCCCTTGAATATCTGGTGTGGAGGCGGCATCCGGATTTGAACCGGAGAATAACGATTTTGCAGACCGTTGCCTTACCACTTGGCTATGCCGCCAAAAAAAATGGAGCGGGAAACGGGATTTGAACCCGCGACTTCAACCTTGGCAAGGTTGCACTCTACCGCTGAGTTATTCCCGCTCAGAAGCGCAATCTATCTAACTTTTTCCGCCCTCGTTGTCAACCTCTTTTTTCAAATCCATCGCTCATGGCTTGACCAGAAACCGCTTGAAACGGTACCCATAGTCCAGACCCGACCAGACCGTATAGATGAGCGCTCCCCACAGAAAGAACATGCCGATGCCATGAAAGTTGATTCCAAAATAGGGATAATGAATCAACAGGGGGATGATGGCGGCGATCTGAAAACCTGTCTTGTATTTGCCCAGATTTGAGGCGGAAATATCCTCGTTGTTATCGGCCATCACATTCCGCAGTCCGGTAATGGCAATCTCCCGGCCGATGATGATGCAGATGATCCATGCCGGGGATCCAGCCATGGGAAACGATCATGATAAAGGCGGATGAGACCAGAAGCTTGTCGGCAAGCGGATCCATCAGCTTCCCGAATTCCGAGGTCAATCCCCGGCTTCGCGCAAAAAAACCGTCAAAATAATCGGTGATTGCAGCCGCACTGAAAAGAATCGCCGCCATGAATGCACTGAGCCGGTTGGGACACAGCATGAGCAGAATGATCCCCGGTATGGCGGCAACCCGGCACATCGTCAGAAAATTCGGGTGGCTCAGAAGGTCTCTGGGCTTATCAAATTGAAGCCATGTTTATCCGCATGTCTTTGACTTGTTCCAATCATTTAAAAAGGACTGAATTCCCCTGTCTGTCAGCGGGTGGGAGGCAAATTTTGCCAGAACATTAAACGGAATGGTCGCAATGTCCGCGCCCAGCATCGCGGATTCCAGCACATGAAGCGGATTGCGGACGCTGGCCACAATAACCTGCGTATGAAACGTATAGTTCTGATAGATCTGAACGATCTGCTCGATCAAGACCATGCCATCCTGGGAAACATCATCCAGCCGCCCGATAAACGGACTGACATAGGTAGCGCCTGCCTTGGCCGCCATCAGGGCCTGAAGCGGGGAGAAAACCAGGGTGACATTGGTGTCGATGCCTTCCTGCGAAAGAATGCGCGTGGCCTTGATGCCGTCAACCGTCATCGGCACCTTCACCACGATATTCCGATGAATTTCGGCCAGATGGCGGGCCTCTTTCAGCATCCCTTCCATATCCAGGCTGATCACTTCCGCGCTGATGGGGCCATCCACGATTTCACAGATGTCCCGAATAATGGTTTCGAAATCCCGGCCTTCCTTGGCTATCAGGCTGGGGTTGGTGGTAACGCCATCCACCATGCCCATGCTGTAGGCTTCTTTGATTTCATCGATATTTGCCGTATCAAGAAAAAATTTCAATGGACTGCTCCTTTTATGAATATGCTCGATGTTGCAGGTCGGGCCCGTGCATGAAAATTCGCCGGCCGCTCTTCAATGAGGATTGGGCCTTACCTGGCCGTTATGAATTCGATATATACCGCTGACGGCATTCCGGACTGCAAAAGTATAGATCTTTGCCATTCTGATGCAAATGGACACCGCTTCTTTTGGGGAAATACACCTGGCAAACCGGGTCCTGAATCATGATATCATCTATTTCGCCGGGCGGTTGATTCGTACCTGCCTGAGAAATGCTTATATGCTTTACAATCCAGGATTTCAAGAGCCGAAATCCGATATACCCGACGGCAATGAGCACAATGATTCGAATCATGATAATTCAACGACCCCCTGCCCCGCATCTTCAAGGTTGTCCAGCAACTGCTGAACCGTCTGGTCAAGGATGGGATGGCGCAAAGTCGGATCCATGTCGCATAACGGTTTTAACACAAATCGCCTGAGGTGCATCCGCGGATGCGGAAGGGTCAGGTCAGAATGGTCGATGATGGCCGCATCAAAAAAAATGATGTCCATATCCAGAATCCGGGGGCCGAATCGAATGGCGTCCTGAACCCGGCCCGCCTGTTTCTGGATGTCCTGCAATACGGCCAGGAGCTGAAAAGGATCCAGGCAGGTTTCGATCTGCACCGCGCAATTGACGAACCAGTCCTGATCCAGATAATCGACCGGCTCGGTTCGATATAGCCTGGACTGATTCAGCAGCCGGGAATGGCCATCTGAAGTCAGCGCCGCAATCCCGCGAAGGCAGTTCTCCTGCTTCTGCCCCAGGTTCGAACCCACGCCCACAAATGCCGTGTGCGCAAACATGTTTAGAATCCCGTGGATTTCATCCTGGCCACGGCTTCTTTCATCCGTTCGGTTCCCACGGTCAGGGCCATGCGGACATAGCCTTCACCGGGAGCGCCGAAGCCATTGCCCGGCGTTGCCACAATACCGGCCCGGGTCAGCAGATGGGAGGCGAAGGATGTCGAAGAATACCCCTTGGGGACTTCGATCCATACATAAAACGTGGCGCGGGGTTTTTCCACGGACAGACCGATTTCGCGAAGCCCGTCCACCAGAATATCCCGGCGAAGCGTGTACTCGCGGTTCATGTTCTCCACGCAGGCCTGATCCCCGTCCAGAGCCGCAATGCCGGCAAACTGAACCGCCTGGAATGCGCCGGAGTCGATATTGCTCTTGATCTGCCCCAGAGCCTGTATCACTTCCGCCCTGCCCACGGCAAACCCGAGCCGCCAGCCGGTCATGTTATAGGTTTTGGAAAGGGAATGAAATTCAACGCCGACGGCTTTGGCGCCGTCCGTCTCCAGAAAACTGGGCGGACGGTATCCGTCAAAGGCCATTTCCGAATAGGCGGCATCATGACAGACGATGATGTTATGCTTTTCCGCAAAGCGCACCACATCCTTGAAAAAATCAAGGGTTGCCACGGCGGATGTCGGATTGTTGGGATAATTGATAAACATCAGTTTGGCTTTGGCGGCAACCGAATCCGGAATGGCGGACAGATCCGGCAGAAACTGGTTGGATTTGAGAAGATCCATGAAATGTGTCCGGCCGCCGGCGAACTGGATGCCGGTATTGTACACGGGATATCCCGGACTGGTCGCCAGCCCGATATCCCCCGGATTGATCAGGGCCAGGGGAATATTGGCGATGCCTTCCTTGGATCCGATCAGGGTGACGACTTCCGTTTCCGGCGAAAGCGCGACCTGAAAGCGCCGCTGATACCACCTGGCAACCGCTTCATTAAAAGCGCCCATGCCGGAGTAGGAGGGATAGCGGTGATTGGCCGGATCCCAGGCAGCCTTGTTCAGGGCCTCGATAATGTGCGGAGGCGTCGGCATGTCCGGATCCCCCACCCCGAGATCGATAATGTCCACGCCTTTTTTACGGGCTTCCGATTTCTGGCGGTCAATTTCCTTGAACAGATAGGGGGGAAGGGCTTTGAGCCGGTCGGATTTTTCAATCGTAATCGTCATAAAATCATCCTTGTTCGTAAGTTGGGGCCGGAGTCTAGAATCCAAAAGCCGTCAGGTCAGGAAAAACCGTAATCACCGGACCCCCGGTCTTTATCAATAATTCCAGGCCTCTTCACAAAGCTCCGCCCGGTATATCAAACGGGCATCCCCTTCCAGATATACGTCGGAATAGGTGTCCTTGATGATGATTGAAATAAATGCGCAGATAGCCGCCGCTTCGCGTCAACAGGGTCACCGGAGAAACCAGACGCGAATTTACGGGACGTAATCAGCGCGCTGGCAACACATCCGGTGCCGCAGGCCAGGGTTTCATCTTCAACGCCGCGCTCGTAAGTGCGAACCGCAACGATGTTGTCCGGCTGTAACGAAACGAAATTGGCATTGGTTCCCGCAGGCGCAAAATCCGGATGAAAGCGGATTTCTTTTCCCATTTCTTTCACAGGCGTTTCATCTGGATATCCTCCACGACCATGACGACATGGGGAACGCCGGTATTGACGCTGCCGACCGCATACTTTCCGCTTTTCAGGACAAGCGGCCGATCCAGCACCAGATTCAAGGGATCTGTCATCTTGATCTTGACCAGACCCGTTTCGGAAACCGACGCGGATACGACCCCCGCCAGGGTTTCAAAGGCCATGTCCGGACCGGTGATGCCATTCATGTATGCAAAACGGGCCACGCACCTGGCGCCGTTTCCGCACATTTCCGCAAGGCTGCCGTCTGAATTGTAAAACCGCCACTTGAAATCCACGGTATCCGAATTCTCGATCAGGATGATGCCGTCGGCGCCCACCGACATTTTTCTGCGGCAGACGCCAACAATAAATGCAGTGAGATCTTTTTCGTCAATCACGGGGCTCCGGTTGTCGATGATGATAAAATCATTGCCGCAGCCGCTCATCTTGTAAAATTGAATTGGGTTCATGGTTTGCCTTTTTTTATAAAAACTCCGGCACAGACTCCCCGGCAATCAGATCCGCATAGGTTTCCCGGTCCTTGATCACCGCGAACCGGTCCCCTTTGACCATGACCTCGGCGGCCCTGAGCCTGGAGCAGTAATTGGACGACATCACAAACCCGTATGCGCCCGCGCTCATCAAGGCCAGCAAATCGCCGCTTTTAACCGGGGCCATTTGCCGGTCCTGCGCCAGAAAATCTCCGGTTTCGCAGATGGGGCCGACAATGTCCGCGGTAAAGGGTTCCCCGTTTGACTGAACCACCGGCAGCACTTCATGGTAGGCATTATACAGAATGGGCCGCATCAGATCATTCATGCCCGCATCGGTAATGACGAATTCCTTGACAAGGCCTTTTTTCCGGTACAGCACCTGCGTGACCAGAATGCCGGCATTTCCCACGATGACCCGGCCGGGTTCCAGAATGAGCTTGATTTTCAGATCTCCGAGGACATTTGAAATGGCCCGGGCATACTCGGCCGGCGGGGGCGGGGATTCTTCCCGGTAGGTGATCCCCAGGCCGCCGCCCATGTCCAGATATTGGATGTGAATTCCCATTGTCCCGAGCCTCTGAATCAGGCTTTTGAGGCTTTTCAGCGCGTCTTCGAACGGCTGAATTTCGGTAATCTGGGAGCCGATATGGCAGTCGATTCCCACAACCGAAATATGGGACATTTGGCTGGCGCGTTGATAGGCCGAAAGCGCGCCTTCGGTGTCGATCCCGAATTTGTTCTTCTTCAGGCCGGTTGAAATATACGGATGGGTCTTGGGGTCCACGTCCGGATTCACCCGAATGGAAACAAAGGCCTTTTTGTGCAAAGCGGCGGCCCGCTGCTGGATCAGCTCCAGCTCCTCCAGGGATTCGATATTGAACATCAGGATGCCGGTTTCCAGGGCAAAATCAATTTCATCCACCCGTTTTCCCACACCCGAATACACGATACGATCGGGAGAAAACCCGGCCGTCAGGCCCCGGAAAAGCTCTCCGCCCGACACGATATCCAGCCCGCTTCCCAGATTCGCCAGAAGTTTAAGGACGGCCATGCTGGTGTTGGCCTTGGCTGAAAAACATACCAGCCGGTCAAGCCCTTCAAACGCATCGTTAAACGCATTGAAATGCCGTGTCAGCGTGGCGTGGCTGTAAAGATAAAAAGGCGTTCCCACCTGCCGGGCAATCTCCCTGACCGGAACATCCTCACAATACATTTCGTTATTGCGATATTGAAAATAATGCATGACTACTCCCCTTCCACCACCACCACATTCGAATCCTTGCTGCCAAGCCCCTTTGAATAGCAGATAACCTTATACCGGTAACGGTATCCTCTTTCAAGCGTATCCCGATATGTCATGACGGATGCCCCGTCCCGTCCTTCCACGAAAGGGAATATCCGCCACCCGCTGAAACAGAAACGGACAATGGTCGCAGCTTTCGGAAACCGACTCTGACGCGCGATACACGCCGAACCCGGTGATGGGCTCCGACCCGGAAAGGGCTTTCGAAAAAGACCAGGTCAGTTCAATCTGGCTCCCGGTCAATTGAGCGCGCAGATCCGCAACCGGTTGCGGCGGAACCTGCCGGGGCGCGGACGGCAATTCTTTTTTGCCGCAGCCAAGGATGCACAGACATAGCAGGATTGCCACAATCAGGACGCTTTATTGAAAAGCGGCTGTCTTCCGGCATCTTCCCCGCGATCATGGACACACGGCCTCCGCCAGGCGCTGCCTGGCCGCTTGAATGGCAGCCTTGACATTCTCCTGAGCCGTCCCCCCGAAAGAGGTTCTTCGATTGATCATCTCTTCCGGCGTCAGGATGCCGAATATGTCTTCTGCAATCAGCGTCGAGAAAGACTTCATCTCCTCAAGCGTCAGCTCATGGAGTTCTTTTTTCCGGCTGGATGCATATCCCACGGCCTTTCCCACGCAACTGTGCGATTCGCGGAAAGTCATTCCCTTTGGTAACCAGATAGTCCGCCAGATCCGTTGCATTCAAAAACCCCGTTGTGGTTGCCTGATACAGGATTTCCTTGTTGATCTTGAGCTTGGGCAGCATGGCCGTGTAGATCTCGATGCAGGCTTTCAAGGTATCCACGGCATCAAACACGGCGGGCTTGTCTTCCTGCATATCCCGGTTGTAAGCCAGGGGAAGAGACTTCATGAGGGTGAGCAGCGCAAACAGATCGCCGAAAACCCTTCCGGCTTTTCCGCGGACCAGCTCCGGCACATCCGGGTTTTTTTTCTGCGGCATGATGCTGCTGCCGGTTGAAAACGCATCCGGAAGCTCGATAAAGCCGAACTCGGCGGAAGACCACAGAATCATCTCCTCGGAAAGCCTGCTGAAATGAACCATGGCAATGCTGGCGCAGGAAAGAAACTCCAGCATGAAATCCCTGTCCGAAACCGAATCGATGCTGTTGGCGGAAACCTCCGGAAACTGAAGCAGGCCGGCCGTATACTGCCGGTCAATCGGGTATGTTGTTCCGGCAAGGGCGGCGCTTCCCAGCGGCAGTACATTTATCCGCTTTATGGCATCGCAGAACCGCGCCCGGTCCCGTGAAAACATCTCGAAATAGGCCATCAGATGATGCGACAGCAGCACCGGCTGGGCCCGCTGGAGATGGGTATACCCGGGCATGATCACCTCCAGGTTCTCCTCCGCCAGAGACACGATCACCGTATTCAAGCCGTCCAGAAGCCGGATGATGCTGCGGGTTTCCTCCCGGAGATACATTCGGGAATCCAGCGCCACCTGGTCATTGCGGCTTCTGGCCGTATGCAGCTTCTGTGCGACCTTGCCGACTTCCTGAAAGAGCCGGGTTTCGATGTGCATGTGGATATCTTCCAGGCCGTGATCAAACAGGAATTTGCCCCGCTGGATTTCCCGTTTGATGGCGCCGAGCCCTTCGATCAGCTTTTCGGCCTCTTCGTGCGTAATGATGGCGGCATGGGCCAGCATCCGGCAGTGGGCGATGCTGCCGTCGATGTCATATGCGTACAGCCGCTTGTCCACATCGATTGACGAGGTGAAGAGCTCAACGCTTCTATCGGTTTTTTCCGTAAATCTTCCTTCCCAGGGCTTGTCGATCATGAATCTCCTCTTTGAAACAAAACGAATGATCTTCTGTAGTCGTTATCCCAATTTAAGCATGTTCTGGATTCTTAACCTGAGTGCATTGAGCCGGATAAATCCTTCCGCATCTTTCTGGCGATACACCGAATCATCTTCAAAGGTTGCAAAATCGACACTGTACAAAGACCGGTCCGATTTTCTTCCCAGAACCCGGCAGTTGCCCTTGTAGAGTTCAAGGCGCACCACGCCGCAGACATTCTTCTGCGTGTCGTCAACCAGGTTCTGCAGCAGGCGCATTTCCGGAGAAAACCAGAATCCATAATACACCATTTCCGCATATTTGGGAATCAGGGAATCCCGCAGATGCATGACTTCCCGATCGAGGGTAATGGATTCCATGGCCATATGGGCGGCCCTTAAAATGGTTCCGCCCGGCGTTTCATATACGCCGCGGGATTTCATGCCCACAAACCGGTTTTCAACGATGTCCGCCCGGCCAATGCCGTTGCGGCCGCCCAGCCGGTTCAACTCCCGGAGCAGGGCCGCCGGAGACAGATCCTGGCCATTGACGGCCACCGGATTTCCCTGATCAAATGTAATCTCGATAATTTCGTGCGCATCCGGCGCATCCTTGGGGGATACCGACATCGTAAAGATATCATCGGGCGGCGCGGCCCAGGGATCTTCCAGAATGCCGCCTTCATAGCTGATATGCAGCAGGTTCGCATCCGAGCTGTAAGGCTTTGAAGGGGTTGTGGGAACCTTGATGCCGTGCTGGCTGGCAAATTCCATCAGGGCGGTCCGGGAAGTCAGCCGCCATTCCCGCCAGGGAGCAATGATGCGGATGTGCGGATCCATCGCAAAATAGGTCAGCTCGAAGCGCACCTGATCATTGCCTTTTCCGGTTGCCCCGTGGCTGACCGCATCCGCGGCTTCAATCTTGGCGATTTCCATCTGTCTTTTGGCGATCAGGGGCCTTGCCAGGGATGTCCCGAGAAGATACTGGCCTTCATAGATGGCGTTTGCCCGGAATGCCGGAAACACATAATCCTTTACAAAGGTTTCGGACAGATCTTCCACATACGCTTTGGAAGCGCCCGTGTTGAAGGCGTTTTCCCGGATCTGATCCAGATCTTCATCCTGACCGATGTTTGCGGAAAATGTCACCACTTCGCAGTGATAGGTTTCAATGAGCCATTTTAGAATGACCGATGTATCCAGGCCGCCCGAATAGGCCAGCACGACTTTTTTTATCTGATCAGACATTGGTTAGATCTCCTTATTCGAATATCGAATCCGAATCGACATCATTCAATGTCAAAATGACTAATTGTCAGTTTGCAACAGGTTAGCATAATCCATTGAAGTCATCTTTCGATCGGCTTCGTATATTCGTTTGCTATCACATTGTTTGTCATAAGCGCTTCGAGAATGGCCTTGTTCATGTGCATTTTGTTTTCTGACTGATCCCAGATCACCGGAAGGGGGCAGTCCATCAGCTCCTCGCTGATTTCCTCGCCCCGGTGCGCCGGCAGACAGTGCATGACAATGGCATCGTTTCGCGCATGACGGACCAGTTCCCGGTTCACCTGGTAGGCCTTGAATACTTTTTTTCGTGCAATATGCTCGCTTTCCTGACCCATGCTGGCCCACACATCGGTATAGACCACATCCGCCTCGGTCACGGCCGCGATGGGATCGGAAATCACGCGGATGCTGCCGATTCCGATATCCAGCGCCCGCTTCAAAATGGCGGCATTCGGATAATATCCTTCGGGACAGGCCAGGACCAGATTCAGCCCCAGGGTGGCCGCGGCATTGATCCAGGAATGAGACACGTTGTTGCCGTCCCCGACCCAGGCGATCTTGAGCCCCTCGTATCCGCCCTTGTATTCGATGATGGTCATCAGATCGCTCAGCACCTGGGTCGGATGATAAAAGTCCGTCAGCGCATTGATGACCGGAATCGTTGCATAGGCGGCAAAGCCTTCCAGAAGATCCTGAGAGAACGTCCGGATGGCAAGGCAGTCCAGATAACGGGAAAGCACTCTGGCCGTGTCCATGACCGGCTCATCCCGGGAAATCTGGGTATCCTTGGAGCTGATAAAAATCGGCGTCCCTCCCAGTTGAATCATGGCGGCTTCAAATGAAACCCGCGTTCGCGTGGAGGGTTTATCAAATATCAGCCCCAGCGATTTGCCGGAAAGCAGGGTTTCCCGGACGTCCTTTTTTTCGCCGTTCCTTTAATCAATGGCGCGTTTAAACAGGATATCGCAATCCGATTTGTCAGATCCAGCAGTGTCAGCAAGTCTTTCTTTCAATATATGCCACCTATGATTTATTACAAAATTTCATCCAGGCAATGGATCAGCCGGTCGATTTCCGCCTTCTGAACAATCAGCGGCGGGACAAACCGCAGGGTATTGCCCTGAACGCAATTGATCACAAATCCTTTTTCCAGGCAGGCCTGAACCAGCGGAAGGCCGTCGGTGTTCAGTTCCATTCCCAGCAGCAACCCCAGTCCGCGAACATCCACAACGGAATCATGCCGGCTTTTAAGTTCCAGGAGCCGCTCTTTAAAATACCGCCCCACTTCCGCGCAATGTCCGATGATGTTCTCCTGGTCCAGGGTTTTCAGAACGCAGAGGGATGCCGCGGTCACCAGCGGCGTTCCGCCGAACGTCGAAGCGTGGGATCCGGGAACAAATGCCGCGGCCACGGATTCTTTCGCCAGCATGGCTCCGATGGGAAGGCCGTTGGCAAGGGCCTTGGCAAGGGTCATGATATCGGGCTCGAACCCCGAAATGCTCGTAAGCAAAGAGTTTTCCGGTCCGGCCGATGCCGGTTTGAATCTCGTCAAAAATCAAGCAGGGTTCCGGTTTCATCGCAGAGCCTGCGAATATTCTTGAAGAAATTCCGGATCAGCGCCGCGGATGCCGCCTTCTCCCTGAACCGGCTCCAGCAAAATGGCGCAGGTCGATGCGCTGATTTTCTCTCGGATGGCCTGAAAATCGTTAAACGGCACAAAGTCAAACCCTTCCAGAATGGGTGAAAACCCCTGCTTGATTTTATCCTGGCCGGTCGCCGAAAGGGTCCCCAGGGTTCTGCCATGAAAGGACTGGATCATGGAAATAATCCGGTACCGGTCCGGCTCTCCCTTGTCCTTGAAATATTTCCGGGCCAGCTTGATGGCGGCCTCGTTGGCTTCGGCCCCGCTGTTGCAGAAAAAGACCCGGTCGGCAAAGCTGTGATCCACCAGCCAGGCCGCCAGTTCCGTCTGCGGCATCGTATAATAGAGATTGGACACATGAACCAGGGTTTTGGCCTGTTCGCACAGGGCCTTTGCAACCGCGGGATGGGCATGGCCAAGATTGCACACCGCAATGCCCGCGACAAAATCCAGATAAGACCTGCCTTCGGTATCCCACAGGGTACAGCCGCTGCCCCTTGAAAACACGACCGGTGTCCGCTTGTAAGTTGTGGCCATCACCCTGTCGGCCTGCGACATCCATTTCCGGGTATCCATTTCCGCCTGTTCCGCTGTCATAACGTAACCTCTGTTCCGATGCCTTTGTCCGTAAAGAGCTCCAGCAGCAGCGCATGCCGCCGGGTGCCGTTGATGATATGCACTTTCTGGACCCCGCGTTCCACCGCCTCCAGGGCATATTCCACCTTGGGGATCATGCCGCCGGAAATGGTTTTTTCCTGAATCATGCGCTGGGCGATTTCCGCGTTCAGCGAGGAAATCAGGGTTCCGGAAGCATCCAGAATGCCGTCCACATCGGTCAGCAGAATGAGCCGGCCGGCGGTCAGCGCCATGGCCACATGACTGGCCACCAGATCCGCGTTGATGTTGTAAGTTTCGCCTTCAGCCCCGGCGCCGACCGGCGCGATCACCGGAATAAACCCGTGCTCGGTCAGGGTATGAATGATTTCCGGATTGATCCGGGTCACCTGCCCCACCAGGCCCGGATCAATGATTTCCGGCGGACTGTTTTCATCCGGCTGATAGACGATGTGCAGTTTTTCAGCCGTGATCAGCCCGCCGTCCTTGCCGCTCAGTCCCACGGCCTTGCCGCCATGCCGGTTGATCTGGGCCACAATGGCCTTGTTCAGCTTTCCGCCCAGAACCATTTCCACCACATCCATTGTGGGCTCATCGGTCAGCCGCATGCCGCGGACAAACTGCGGGCTGATGCCCATGCGTTTCAGCACCGAGTTGATCTGGGGCCCGCCGCCATGAACGATGACCGGATTCAGGCCGATAAATTTCAGCAGCGTGATATCCTGGGCGAAATCCGCTTTGAGCTGTTCGTCCACCATGGCATGGCCGCCGTATTTGACCACCAGGGTCATTCCGGAAAACCGGCGGATGTAGGGCAGGGATTCAACCAGGATGTCTGCGACATTCGGGGTCATGGCAAGTTTCCTCTATAAAATATACCGGCTCAGATCCTCGTTGCTCTTAATGGCTTTCAGCTTGGCAAGTCCACGCGATCGCCGTCGATGACGATCTTTTTTTCCTGCAGATCCGGCGCATCGAAGAGAATGTCGTCCAGAAGGCACTCCATCAAGGTGTGCAGCCGTCTGGCGCCGATGTTTTCAGTCATGGTATTGACTTCTTCGGCAATTGCGGCAATGCGTTCGATGGCGCTGGTTTCAAATGTCACATCAACGCCTTCGGTTTTCAGCAGCTCCGTGTACTGAAGGACCAGGGCGTTCTGGGGTTCGGTCAGAATCCTGAAAAAATCCTGCCGGTTCAGAGAGTCCAGTTCCACCCGGATGGGAAAACGGCCCTGAAGCTCCGGAATCAGATCCGAAGGCTTGATGGTATGAAAGGCGCCGGATGCGATAAACAGGATATGGTCGGTTTTGACCGGACCGTACTTGGTGGTAACGGTGGAGCCTTCCACAATGGGCAGCAGATCCCGCTGCACCCCTTCCCGGGAAACATCCGGGCCGTGGCCGCCGCTTTTTCCGACGATCTTGTCGATTTCGTCCAGGAAAATGATCCCGGACTGTTCCACTTTTTCCCTGGCCTGCCGGATCACCTTGTCCATATCGATCAGATTCTGGGCTTCTTCCTGGGAAAGAAGGTCCATGGCTTCCGGAACCTTGATCTTTCTGCGCCGCGTATTCTTCGGCAAAAGCCCGCCCAGCATATCCTTGAAATTGATGCCCATTTCCTCCATGCCGACATTGGAAAAAATTTCCACGGTGGGCATGGACCTGTCGGGAACATCCAGATCCACATAACGGCTGTCCAGCTTTCCGGCACGCAGCATGCCGCGGAGTTTTTCACGGGTTGAAAACGATTCGTCCACCCCCGTTGTCACCACCTCAAGCTGGGTTTCCTTGGCGGCTTCCCCCTGTTGAAGCCTGGGTTTGGGGGGCAGCAGCAGATCCAGCATTCTTTCTTCGGCGATGGCTCCGGCTTTGGGTTTGATGGCTTCCTGTTCCCGGGTTTTCAGCAGGTTGATGGTCAGCTCCAGCAGATCCCGGATCATGGATTCAACATCCCGGCCCACGTAGCCGACCTCGGTAAACTTGGAAGCTTCAACCTTGTAAAACGGGGAATCCGTCAGTTTGGAAAGCCGGCGGGCGATTTCCGTTTTCCCCACGCCGGTGGGCCCGATCAGGATAATGTTTTTCGGAGCGATTTCATCGCGGAGGTCTTCGGCAACCTGCTGCCTGCGCCAGCGGTTTCGCAGGGCAATGGCCACGGAGCGCTTGGCGCGATGCTGGCCGACAATGTATTTATCCAGCGCTGTTACAATTTCAGACGGTTTCAGGGAATTCATGGGTTATCGCATAATTCTTCAATGGTGATATCCGTATTGGTGTAAATACAAAGAGAGGCGGCAATGGCCATGGATTTTTCGACAATTTCCCGGGGCTCAAGGGACGAATGCCGCACCAGCGCCGTGGCGGCCGCCTGAGCGATTGCGCCTCCGGAGCCGATGCCGATCACGCCCTCATCCGGCTCAATGATATCGCCGTTTCCGGAGAGCAGAAACGTCCGGCTCTCATCAACGGCAATCATCATGGCCTCAAGCCGCCTCAGATATTTATCGGTCCGCCACTCTCTGGCCAGTTCGACCGCAGCCCGGGTAAGGTTGCCGTTGAACCGCTCCAGCTTGCCTTCAAGCCGTTCGGAAAGATGCAGGGCATCCGCCGTTGCGCCGGCAAACCCCACGATGATCTTTTCGTTATAGATCCGCCTGACTTTTTTGGCCCTGTGCTTGACAATGGTGGTATTCAGCGTCACCTGGCCATCACCGGCAACCATCACCTTTCCCTTGTGTCGAAGCGCCAGTATGGTCGTTCCGTGAAATACCAAAGGTCACCTCACTTTCTGGGATGGGCCTTGTCGTAGGTTTCCATCAGTTTATCCATGCTCACATGGGTATATTTCTGGGTCGTGGACAGCCGTTTGTGCCCTAGAAGCTCCTGCACGACCCTTAAATCCGCGCCGGAATCCAGCAGGTGCGTCGCAAAGCTGTGCCGCATGGCATGGGGGAACACCGGCATGGAAAGGCTGCATTTCAGGGCCCATTTATCCAGTACGCGCGCAACCGACCGGGATGTCAGCCGGCCGTTGCGATGATTCAGAAACAGCGGCCCGTTTTCATGAAACCCGATGCCGGCCTGACGTGCCAGACACTCCCGGTAGGCCGTCAGCGCGGCCAATGCCTTTTTCCCAACCGGTGTCAGCCGCTCCTTGTTTCCCTTTCCGCAAACCCGAATGACGGACTGGTCAAAATGCACATCATGAACATTCATGGCCGTAAGCTCTGAAACGCGAAGCCCGGCGGAATAAAGCATTTCCAGTATGGCGCGATCTCTCAGATCGGAAAGTGAATTCGCGGAAACTGAATCCAGAAGCCTGAACATCTCATCGATGGGAAGAAATACCGGGATAGGGCTTTCGGTTCGGGGATTTGGAATCATCTCTGCCGGACTAGCTTCCAGTATGCCCTGCCTGACGAGAAACCTGAAAAATGACCGGATGGCGGAAAGCTTCCTGCCAATCGACGTCTTGGTGTTCGTTTTATACAGATAGCCGATATGCCGCCGGATCGCCAGTGCATCCAGGAGTTCCAGGGGAACATCCTGAAGATCCTTTTCCAGAAACACCGCGCCGAGCGAAACAAATTCCTCAAGATCGTGTGCATACGCCCGGCAGGTATTGGCCGAATAACCTTTTTCAGAAGAAAGGGCTTCGATGAAATGCCGAACCAGCGAAATTACCGAACTCAATTCACGGAGTTTCCTCTTTCCAATCGATCAGTGAATGGATGTCCTTCCAGGAACCGACTTCATGAAACGGATGGATTTGCCGGTTCCAGGGCTGTCTGAAAACGAGCGGTTCAACGCCGGCCTCTTTTAACTGAAAACAGGTCTCCAGCCGATCCTCGACAAAATAAGCCACCCGGTGATCCCGCAGTATTTCCGCTTTGGCGTCAAATGATCCCGTTGGTATCACGTTGATCGCATCGGCATTCAGCGGCAGAATGCTTTGAATCCAGTCCAGAATCGGACCGGTATAAGGCCGGGCCGTTACAAACAGGATCGGGCTGCTGATTTTTTCAAGCCGGGTCAGCACCTCCACGGCGCCTGCCATCGGTTTCAGCGGCACCGTATAACTGCCGTCCTGTATGCGTTGAATAATCGTCTCGATCAGATCCGCGTCCATTTCAAGACAGTCTTTGAGCATATAACAGGTGATGTCTTCATACCGAAGATTCCGAACCTGATAGTCTTTTCTGGCAATGTCGAGAAACAGCGTCATGGTATCCGCCAGAACGCCGTCAAAGTCGAATGCAATGGAATCCGGATTAATCATCGTGCCTCAATCCATACGCAAAGCCGCAAAGTCCGAAAAAGACGCGACACGTTTTCCTGGTACCTTTGCGCCTTTGCGAAAAATTATGGTTCCCGGCCTGCTTAGGCTTTTCGGGTCTGCTTTTTCAGGCGAATGATTTTTTTCTTGTAAATCCTGGCCATCCGCAGATTCTCTTCACTCACGGCGGCTGCCTGAACCACCTTCAGTTCCCGCATCTTTTTCTTGATTTCACGAACCGTTGAGTTGGTTTTTCCGGAAACTTCCTCCACAATTCCACGGGCTTTTTTTATTTCAGTGACGAGCTCCGGCTTGTTCATCCCATAAACTCCCGTCAGATCCGTGGATTCCTTGGCCAGATCCCTAAGCTCTTTTACCGTCATTTTATCAAGAGGTTTTTCTTTTACGGCCTTCTTTTTGCTGCCTCCCATAACAACTCGTTCTCCTTTTCCAGGTTAAAAGCACAAGCGGAGGCAATCTTCTTTTGCCTCCGCATTAATAAAATTTTATTAATAATCTATTTTATTGAATACTGTCAATCGGTTTTCAATCTAAACACCATGCTTTGTCAGCACAATGACGCATTAAAATGCAATTTCCACCCTTTTTCTCACCTCAAGGCAGCTTTAATATCTTGTCCAGGTGAACCGGCCCTGAAATCAGTTTTTGATCCAGCATGATCTGCTCAGTCTGCTTCCAGGCGGGAATATCGATGCTTCCGATAACGCTCTCCGGCCCCGGCTTGATGAGGCCACGTGTTGCCGCCAACTGCTTGCGGATGATCTCCACGGGCGTGTCCTTGTCGAACTGCCGGAGCACCGAAACCGCCTTCTCGTTGTTTTCCGGAGATACCGCTTCCTGCCAGCCTTCGATCAGCGCTTTTCGAAATTTGTTCACGATGTCCGGCTGTTCGCTGAACATCTTTTGGGATGAAACCACGGAATTTGCCACAAATTTCACCCCGAATGCATCGGGATTGAAGAAGCCGACCCTTTCTCCGGCCTTCTCCAGTTTGTCCTGAATAATAATGCCCTGGGCATTGACATAAACCGGCCACAAATCGACCTTTCCCTCATAAAACGGCGTGTAATCGTAGCGAACACTGTACAAATCGACCGATGCTTCGCTGATGCCGAATTTGACCAGAAGGGTCCGCATAATGGTTTCATCGTTTCCGCCAAAAGTGACCCCAATGGTTTTGCCTCTGAAAATCAGGCGCCGGACTGACAATTGTCAGCTTATCGGTTCGATACACCCATTGCAGCGGATTCACCTGAAAGAGCTGCGCGATGACGACAATCGGAGATCCCTTTGCCGCAGCCCGGATCACCTGGTCCGCCGATGCCACGCCAAACTGGGCATAACCCAGCTCAAGCTCCTTGATGGCATCGCGTTCAGGACCGCCTTCCTTTACCATAACCTTCAGGCCGTGCCTGGCAAACGCCCCATGGACGTCCGCATAGAGGTCACCCACGACACTGGTGTTAAAAAGCCACTTCAGTCGGTAGGCCACCGGCGTCAAGTCATCGCAGACCCCGGTTCGCCCAAGCAGAACAAGCCAGACACCCACCCAAACGATTGTTTTGATATGTTTCATCAGAACTCCTGGACCCTGTCCTCCGCCTTCTGCCCTAAGGCTGGCACTTCTTCTGAATCAGGCTTCCAATCCATTCCAGGCCGGTCAGATAGAGCGATGTACTGATGCCGATCAGAAACAGGGCTGTCAGAATTTTCGCCAGATCGCTCTGATACAGCGCGGTTCGAATACTGTATCCGATGCCGGCATCCGCCGCAATGAATTCCGCAACGATCGTTCCAACCATTGCCATTGTGGCGCTGCCCGCAATGACGGTTGTCAGCTTGTTGATGTTTTCATAAGCCCGGATCCGGACCTGAAGCCGCCAGTTCATTCTTTTCGTTGCCACATAAAAATGCTCAATGCTGTCAACCGGTTCGGACAGAATGCCGATCACGGACAGCAGCAGGGGGAAATAACAGATCATCACCGCAATCAGCAGCCGGGTAATCAGTCCGTCCCCCAGAAGAATGAAAATAATCGGGGCCACCGCCACAATGGGATAGGCCTGAATGTTATAGGCCGCCGCCTTGATCAGAGATCCGATCCACGAATTCTGGCGCCCGACAATTCCCACCAGAAACGCCAGAATGATCGAAATGATATGGCCGAGAACCGCAATCCAGAGCGTATCCAGGACACTGAAAACGTATCTTGCAAAGACGGATTTACAGGTCTGCCAGATTTCGACAGGGCCCGGAATCACATAATCCGAGAGATTCAGAAGATATTTTACCAGAAGCAGCGACAGAAGTCCCAGAAAATAGACCAGAACGAACTGCTGAATGCGCCTATGCAGCATGAACGATCTCCAGCATGGTCTGCTCCAGTTCCTTCATCACGAAATTGTTTTCACGCATCAGGTTTCGTCCGGAAATCACATGGGTTTGCGGATGCTTGTGCGGGCTTCTCAGCACGACGATCTGATTGCAGAATTTGGCGATTTCCATCATGTTATGGGAGATATACAAAAAGCATTTTTCCGGAAACAGGGTTTTCAGGGTAATGATGATGCGGCCGCGGGTGGTTTCATCCACATTGGCCAGGCTTTCATCCATGATCAGCAGATCAAATTCCTGAAGCAGATAGCGGATCAGATTGGCCCGGTTTTTCTGGCCCAGGGACAACTGGCTGAATCTGGCGTTCATCACAGGCTGTATGCCAAAGGCTTCCACCAGCACATTCAGCCTGTCCCGGCCCGAAGCCGGCGTGGTGGATGCCATCAGTTCTCCGATGCCGGCCCACCCCGGAAACCGTTCCATGTTGTGGGTATAAAGGACTTCGGAATTCTGATGGGATTGAATCTGTCCGGAATACCCGGTCAATTCCCGGGCGATCATTCGCGCAAGGGTTGTCTTTCCCAGACCGGACTGGCCGAACAGGGCATGAAACCCCGGCCCTGTCACCTGGCAGTTCAGATGATCAAATACGCGGGTATCGGTTTGGGGATATTGATAGGAAATGTCCTGGCATTCAATCTGCATAGCCCGCTGAATTACCCCATAAAAAAGTGAGCGCTATAACTCTCCGGCCGCCTGTTCGGACGTCCGGTTCCTTTCATATATCAAACTGCGCCTTGATCTTGTATACTTTCGTTGCCGGCAGGTTCAAAATATCGGTAATCCCGGTTGCCGGGATATGGCTTTCAGGTTTTCCTCGATTTCGGCCATGGAAGGCGCAATAAAAGTGAACCAGATATTGAATTCATCATCCCGCTGATAATTATGGGTCACACCGGGAAATTGATTCACCAGCCGGGCAAAATCGTCAATTTTGTCTTCCGGAACTTTTGCAGCGCAAAGCGTGCTGACAAAACCGATCTTTCCGGGCACGATATTTCCGCCGATTCTTCGAATGATGCCGGAATCTTTCAGCCGGGTTACGCTTTCGATAACCGTCTCTTCCGTCAAACCCAGATCTTCCGCAATTGCCAGAAAAGGTCGCGGCGTGACCGGGAAATCAGACTGTATGCGGTTCAGGATTTTTTTATCCATTTCGTCAAATTGGGACATGAAAAATGAGCCTCCAGCGTAAAATCGATCCGGGAAGAACAAGCTCCCGGATCGATCAGATGGCGCAACCGCGCCATGCGTGCAATTTATGAATTGAACAGATGCACATGCACCTTACGGCTGCGGGGACCGTCGAATTCGCAGAAAAATATTCCCTGCCAGGTACCCAGTACCAGCCGGTTATGTTCAATCGCCACCAGTTGCGATACGCCGACCAGCGTCGATTTGACATGGGCCGCCGAATTTCCCTCCAGATGGCGATATCCGGCTTCCCAGCGGAATCAGGGCATTCAGCGTCATCAGGATATCGGATTTGACGCTGGGATCAGCGCTTTCATTGATGGTGATGCCTGCCGTGGTATGGGGAACAAACAGCATGCAATAGCCATTTTCGATGACTCCTGCAGATGACACCACCTGTTGAATCTTTTCGGTGATATCGATGAATTCATCCCGGGATCTGGACGTCACATTGAGAATTTTCATTTTTTCCTGAATATTTTCATGGCATAACCGATTTTCATCCGCTTGTATCGTAAAACAATCCGATCAAAATTTCAAATTCTTATTTTTTTAAGACATATCCCAGCCAGGTCTCCTTGCTCCCGATAGCGGATGCATTTCTGAAAAACGAAGCCATCTCCAGGTTCAGGCTCGGCAAATATTTCTCTGAGGGCTGCGTCGTTCCAGAGATAAAACGTTCTGCCGTCCGCACAGTGAATTTTGCCATCGCCTTCTTTCAGCGTCAGCAGCAGCACACAGGGGGAAGAAAAACCGGAGAGAATTTTTTGAATCGTGGGAAGAAATCGCTCATGGGGAATATGGACCAGGGACCCGACCAGCATGACGGCATTCCATGACCCCATCGAAAAATCAAAGGTCTCCAGATCCCCTTCAATTACCGGACACCCGGTGTGGCTTCTGGCCAGATTTGCCAGCGAAGCGGAACGTTCAAATCCGGTGGGTTCAAATCCGCGCTGTTTCAGCCAGAGCAAATCCCGGCCCGAACCACAGCCGATATCCAGAATTCGCGCCTGAGGGGGAAGAAACTCAACAAAGGGGGATAAAAAAATGGACGGATCCGCCGAAAAAGTCCTGGCATGGTAATCGCCGGCGTGGATTTCGTAATAATCGGTCATCGGCATTTCTTTTGAAGCAGGATTTCACTGAAACCGCCCGCCACAAGATCCGGCAATTGCGCGATTTCGATGAACCCGATATTTTTGTAAAACGATAGCGCCGGCGCGTTAAAGGAGGACACCGTTGTCCAGATGTTGTTTGATACGCCGCAGCATTCATCTGACATCCAAGCAATAAGCTCTTTGCCCAGGTTCTTGCCCTGATGCGGGGGAAAAACAGCCAGCATCTCGAGATACGGCCCCCGAAGCCAGGGATACCGGACACAGATCACGCCTGCCGTCTCTTCGGACACGACGACTGCATACCGATTCAGCGATGGATCCGTTCGGGTCAGATAGCGAAACAGGCCATCTTCCGTGTAACCCAGACGCAGCCAGGGATCCTGGCAGGCCAGGATGTTACTGATCACACGGGCGCTCTGGTCATCCATCAACTGAAGATTGCAGGAAGCCAGGCTGTAATGTTTTTCTGAAAAAGGCCTTTCAGCGGCTGTCTTTGGGTTTTCCGGCCGTTCTGTCATAACGAAGATTGTCCCCCGGAGTGAGTTCATAACATTCCCTGCTGGAAACCGCAGGCCCTTGGGTCAACAGTTCGCTGACCGTAACAAAATCATATCCCAGCGCGCGCAGTTTCGGCACAAAAAGGGGCAGCGACGCGGCCGTCCCGTATCCCCGTCCGTTCGCATGGCAAATGATGATGGCGCCCGGCCGGACCTGCTCCAAAATCACCTGGGCGATCTCCCTGGCGGATCGCCCCTTTGCCGGATCCCCGGTAACAATATTCCACTGGATTGCGGGCAAACCGTACTGCTTCAGCTTGTCCAAAGCCAGGGGACTGCAAGCGCCATAAGGGAAGCGGAAAACCAGAGGCGTTCTGGGGATTTTGTTCATTTCCGAGGGGTCGATCTGTTTGGCGATCACCCTTTCCCGAAGCGCTTCCCAAAGCAATTCGTACTGGGCCTGGGTCCAAAGGATCTGCGCATCCATGCGACCGGAATCAATCATCCGGAAATTGGCATGGCTCCAGGAATGATTGCCGACCTCGAAAAGCGGATCCGCCATGAGCTGCATGGTTTTTTCAGCGTGCGAAAGCATCCATTTCCCGCCTGCAAAGAACGTCGCCTTGATGTGATTTTCCCTCAGGTAATTGACGATATCGGCATCATAGCCGGATTTCTCATTTGCCGATTCACAGAGGTCAAAGGTCAACGCGATGACTTTTTTGTTGCCAATGGGGTTTACATGGCGGATGGAATTCTGCAATTCCGGGCTCAGCGGCGGGTGGATATTTCCAGGAATCAACCGCTGCGGCGGATTGCGATACTTCTGACGAATCATCTGTTTATCTTCGGGCTTTCCCATCAATTCTTCGGGCGTCCAGAGCGACGACAGAATGACCGGGGACCCGAAGGTGATTCCGCATGAGGAAGGCTGCACCGGAAACGGCCGCGCCCTGCGGTCCCCCGCCAGGCAAATTGCGCATGAGAAAAACAATAACGGCAGAACAAGCAGAAGAACCCCGCTATCCGGGAAATATGTGTATAGCGCCATGCGCAGGCAACCCCGGAACAGGAATAACAGCCGATGCACGTTCCATTCTCGGTGCCGTACGCATCTTCATGATGAAGCTCCGTGATCACAGACGAGAAGCATTCGGTCCAATGGGTCATTCGATGACATCAGAGATCTTTTAAAAAGAAAAGACAAAAAAGACAAGAGATTTGAGTTGAACGACCGCTTTATATTCCGAAAACGCCAGGCCGTAATTTGTCCCGGAAATGTGCCGATGACCACAGCTCAGGCCAGCGGCCCAAAAAAAAGGTCCTGCAATTGCTTGCAGGACCTTTAAAAAATCATAAAGGCCGTCTTCCTAAAAAAGAGAAGGATTAGACGCAGCCGGTCGGTTTCGGAAGGCCGGCCATTTTACAGGCTCCCTTGCCCGGACCTGACGGGAACAGCTCGTAGATGTGTTTCAGTTTGAAGCCGGTAACCTTGGAAAGTACGCGAACCATCGGAGCGATACCGTTCTTTTCATAGTACTCTCTGAGCATGCTAATAACCTTGCGGTGTTCTTCGTTCAGCTCGTCGATACCTTCTTCTTTTTTCACATACTGTACCCAGCCTTCTGACCAGTTTGTATATGAATCAATAAAACCATCTTCATCAACCACAAACGTTGATCCCTGAAATTCGATTTCTGGCATTTACATTCCTCCTTGGTTTATTTTTATTATTCTAATGGCAATTCTGCCTGCAATCTTAATTGAAATAAGTTATTTTAACTATAGCATCGACCGGATATTGTCAATATGAAAAATAGAAACGCTCTGGATGTTCTGGTTGAATACCGAAGAATCTTCAACCAGAAAGACCGATTCTTGAGTCTAATATCCTTCAGCCATTAATATTCCTTGGGCATGGCCGTCAACTGCGCCAGCGTAAACACCGGTCCGTCCTTGCAGACGAATTCTTTCCCCACGTTGCACCGCCCGCACATGCCGATGCCGCATTTCATCCGGTTTTCCAGCGACATGATGATGTGATCGTGCGCATACCCCATCTTGTCCAGAACCGGCTGGGTAAATTTGATCATGATGGGCGGCCCGCAGATGATGGCGTAGGTGTCGTCTCCGGCCTCGGGCGCTTTCTGTTCGGTGATGGTCGGCACGAATCCGACATTGTATTTCCAGCTCGGATCGTTGGCCGCATCCACGGTGATGTGCATGTGAATGTCATCGCGCTGTTCCCAGGCGGCCAGTTCATCCCGGTACAGCAGCATGCCGGGGGACCTGGCGCCGTAGATGACGTTGATGTCCTTGAATTTGGAGCGGTTTGCCGGATCCAGCATGTAAACGATGGAGGATCTCAGGGTGGTGAAGGCAAACCCGCCGCCGATGATCACCACGTTCTTTCCTTCCATGATCTCCCAGGGATAGGAATTTCCCAAGCGGTCCCCGAAGCCCCATGATGTCGCCGACCTTCATGGAATGCAGATACGTGGATACCAGGCCCACCTTGTTCACGGTGAATTTCACAAACCCTTTCTCCGTCGGAGAAGAGGCGATCCCGATGGGGATCTCCCCCTTGCCGGTCACCGACAGTTCCGCGAACTGTCCGGCTTTGTAGGCGAATTTTTCTTCATCCTTTGGATCGAGAAAAACAAATTTGAATGTCTTTAAGTTCTTGTCTTCGGTTTCGGTAATGATTTCATCAATCCGAACCGGATAAGGCAAATATGGATTTTGCACAGTACTCCCCCTTTCTGGCTAAGCCGGGCAGACGCAGGCTGCGGGATCATAATCATTCATCTGGTTGCAGACCTTGCGAATATCAATGTTAACCGGACAGAGGCGGATGCACCGACCGCAACCCACGCACTGGATTCCGTTATCGTACTTGTCCACATAGTATTTCAGCTTGTGCATGAACCGCTGCCTCACCCGCTGCATTTTTGCGCCCCGGGGGTTATGGCCGGTGCCGTGCATGGTAAAGAGCGGAAACATGCAACTGTCCCAGTTCCGAAGCCTGACTCCCGAGTTTCCCCGGTTTTCGTCCTGGATATCGAAGCACCAGCAGGTGGGGCAGGAATAGGTGCAGGTGCCGCAGTTGATGCAGGAAAAAGCGGTATCTTCCCAGAACGGCGCATCATAGATCTGCGTGGTTTCCTTGGCTTTCAGGTTATCCGTTGAAACACGCGAGCCGATCTTGGATTCGGCCGCCTGTCCGCAGGGCGTCCATTTTTCCGGCATCGTCCGCCTGCGCTTTCCATCCGGCGGCTGCCAGAAATGCCTTGCCTTTATCGGTCAGGGATTTTGCCAGAAAACGATCTCCGCAATCCACCAGCAGCACATCCAGGCCGGCCTCATGAAAGGGACCGCATCCGGCGGATGTACAGAAGCAGGTGGCGCACGGATCATTGCAGGCAAACCCCACAAAGGTCATGGCATTGTAAGCCTTCAGCCAGTAAGGGTCCTGATACTGGGGGGCGTCGAAATTGCGCTTCACCAGCAAAAACGCCGATGCATCGCAGGGCCGGATACCGACCACCGCCTTGGGGCTTTCGTCTTTATTGACTTCTTTCAGAATGTGATGATCCGGCCGGCTTTCATCCAGAGTATAGGTAAACATCGGCTCCGTCTGCGGCTGGACCAGAAATTTCGGAGAAAGCCGGGTGTTGGCGTAAGTCATGTCCGGCTGTTCCCCCTTGTCAAGGGCTTTAAAGCAATGCCACTCTTTTTCTTTTACAGGGCCAAACACCTGATAAGACGATTTCGCCTTTTCAATGCCGGCGGCCCATTCTTTTTTGTCGATGGTGAGAACTTTCATGGTAACAGACCTTATTTATTTAATAAAATCATTGGGGTCATTCGGTTTGTACGTATCCAGCGGCGGACGCTCATCCAGGGTCATGCCGGCTTCCCAGCCAAACATTTCCAGTGCATCCTTGTTGAGTTTGCTGGTAAACTGCCGGACCTTGATGCCCACCGGACAGGCCCGCTCGCAGGCGCCGCAATCCGTGCACCGGCCGGCGCAGTGATAGGCCCTTAAAAAATGAAAGGTGCGGATATCGATGGGGTCCTGGCTTTTTCCCACCCACTGGGGCCGGGATTCATCCACGAAACACGTCGGGCAGTAGCAGAGCGGGCAGGCATTGCGGCAGGCGTAGCAGCGGATACAGGGAGAGAGCAGATCTTCAAAATACTGCCATTTTTCCTGATGCGTCATGGCTTCCACCCGGTTGACATCGGCATAGCGGTCCACGCCCGTCTGCTCTGTGACCAGTTCGCCCACCAGCTCATCATAGATCACGGGGTTGCGGTGAATGCAGGTCGCGCAGTTTTCCTGAAGCACATCCTTTTTCTTCAGGCTTTTTTCGCTTCCCTGGAATTTGATTTTCAGGTCATCGCCGTCTTCCGTGACATCCAGAATGCCGTCTCCGAACAGGGAGGTGATTTTTCGCTTATCCACCATCCCCTGGCAGGGAACGCCGATAATATGCAGCTTTTCCCGCTTGATCTTGTTCTCAATGATATGGGTTACGATGTTTCGGGAATCGCATCCTTTGGCCACAACCGCAATCTTTTCCTTCCGATCGGTCAGATAATTTGCCAGGTTGATGCCGCAGTTGCTGTCCCACACCAGTTGATGGACATCTTCGGGCCGACGGATAAAGCAGGGCTCATTCATCATCGGCAGGGTTCCCTTTCGAAACCCGATGACCATATCAACGCTTCCTTCCTTCAGAAGCCGCTCGGGCGGCTTCTTTGATTTTATCTTGGTATCCGGACATGTTAAGCTACCTTAACTGCTTGTTTTTTATATGTTGTATTTGGACCCAGGGCTTTTACGGATGCTGTAACGGTCTTGACCACCTCGACAAATTTGGTGGATTCCGCAGAGCTGATCCAGGAAAACTGAAGTCGCCCCGGCTCAATTCCCATGTGTTCCATTAAATTCATAAACAGTCCAAATTTTCTCCGGGCATAATAATTACCTTCCAGGTAATGGCATTCGCCGGGATGTCACCCGGATACCCAGACCGCATCGGCCCCTTCACTCAGGGCCGAGAGGAAAAATTTCGGACTCATTCGGCCCGTGCAGGGAATCCGGATCACCCGGATATTGGGCGGATATTCCATCCGGCCGACCCCGGCCAGATCCGCCGCCCCGTAACTGCACCAGTTGCATAGAAAACTGACGATTTTGGGTTCAAACTCGGTCATTATCTTAACTCCTTTACCAAAAAGCCGGCCGCCTGAAAGGATGGAATCCTTTGGGCGGCTGCCGGCAATTCAGGTCCATAAATTAAACAGCTTCATTCAGCGCAAATATCTGCGCAAATATCTGATCGTTGTCAAAGCCTTTCAGCCGAATGGCCCCGGATCTGCAGGAAGCCACGCAAAGCCCGCATCCCTTGCAGAGCACGGGATTGATCTGGGCCTTGCCCGGGTTGAAGCGGGCGGTTTCTTCGATAAACGAGGGCGCGGAATACGGACAAATCGAAACGCAGACCCCGCAGCTGCTGCATACCATGGGCATGACTTCTGCAATGGTTCCGCTGGTATGAATGTTTTCGCGGGCCAGCAGGGTTACGGCGCGGGAGGCGGCAGCCTTTCCCTGAACAATGGATTCGTCAATTGGCTTGGGATAATGGGCCATGCCGCACAGAAACACGCCGTCGGTTGCAAATTCCGAAGGCCCCAGCTTGGCATGTCGTTCCACAAAAAAGCCATCGGCGTTCAGCGGAACCTTGAAAAAACCGGCCAGTTTTTCATCCCGGTTGGGGATGATGGCGGTTGCCAGGGTGATCAAGTCGGTTTCCAGCTCCAGGGGGCGGCCCAGAATATGATCCGTAACCTTGACCACGAGTCTTCCGTTGTCCCTGACTACCTGAGGTTTATTGTCCACAGAAAACCGGATAAAAATCACCCCTTTTTCACGGGCTTTTTTATACAGGTATTCCCGCTCGCCGTAAGTCCGGACATCCCGGTAAAGGATGTAAACGTTCATGTCCGGATTGCCTTCTTTAAGCTCCAGGGCATTGTCGATGGAATGGGTGCAGCAGACCCTCGAGCAGTAAGGCCGGTCCGGCTCCCTGGATCCGACGCACTGGATAAAGACCGCGACATTCAGGGATTTAAGCGATGCATCCTTTTCCATGAGTTTTCGGTCCAGCTCCAGACTGGTAATGATGCGAGGATCCTTGCCATAGTCATATTCCGTGGGAACAAAGGGCGCTGCGCCCGTTGCAATCACCGCAATCCCATGCTCCACAACCTGGTCCGAACCCGTTGCTGAAAGCGTGGTTTTAAAATTCCCCACAAATCCGTCCACCTGGCTGAGCGTCGTATTCAGATGAACCTGGATCCGGCTGTTCTGTTCAACCGATTGAATCAATCCGGAAAGCTTTTCCTGAATCCGCTCGCCTTTGGCCGTCTGATACAGATTAAGGGCCTGTCCGCCGAGCTGGGCGGATTTTTCAACGATGTGGGTCTGGTATCCCTGCTGGGCAAGACTGCTTGCAGCCGCCATCCCGGATATGCCCCCGCCGATGACCAGAGCAGTTTGATTGACCTGAAGCTCCGCCTCTTTCAGGGGCTGGGTCAGGGCGACCTTGGCCACCGCCGATCGCACAAGGTCCTTGGCTTTCTGCGTGGCCAGTTCCGGCGTGTTCTTATGCACCCAGGAATCGTGGTTCCGGATATTGGCCATTTCAAACAGGTATTTATTGAGCCCCGCGCTGATCAGGGTCTCCTGGAAAAGCGGCTCATGGGTCTTGGGCGTACAGGCTGCCACCACGATCCGGTTGAGGTTCTTTTCCTTGATGAGCTGGGTGATGCTGTCCTGATTGTCCTGAGAGCAGGAATAGAGATTGTCCGAGGTGAATTCCACAAAGGGAAGGGTTTTGGCGTATTCCGCAACCGAAGGCACATCCACCACACCGGCGATGTTGATGCCGCACCTGCAGACAAAGACACCGATTCTGGGCCGCTCGCCGGCAATATCGGTTTCAGGGACGATTTCCGGAACTTTTGTCAGGGTATTGCGGGCGGCAGAGAGAATTTCGCCGCAGGCAGAGGCTGCCGCGCTCGAATCAATGACCGCCTGGGGAATGTCTTTGGGACCCTGGAAGGAACCGCAGACATAGACGCCGGCCCTTGAAGTGGAGACCGGCTCAAAAGATGAGGTTTCACAGAAATTGCCCTGGGTAAGGGTGATGCCAAGGCGCTGCGCCAGGGAGACCACCTCCGGAGAGGTTTCCATGCCGATGGAAAGGACGATCATGTTAAAGACTTCCGTCTTTAATTCGCCGTTTTCCGTAATGTAGCGCACCTCGAGGTCATCGGTTTCCGGAACCTGGGTGATGGTATGGACCCGGCTTCGAATAAAGCGGATTCCGTGCTTGTTTCGGGCGCTGTCGTAAAACCGCTCGAAGTCCTTGCCGTGGGTTCGCATATCCATGAAAAAGATGGCGCAATCCAGGCTGTCGCCTTCATGCTCCTTGGCGATCACGGCCTCCTTGATGGCATACATGCAGCAGACCGATGAGCAGTAGGAGTGATCACACTTGTTCATGTCCCGTGATCCCACGCACTGGAACCATGCGATTTTTTTCGGGGACTGATGATCCGAAATCCGGGAAACATGGCCCATGGTGGGACCGGATGCAGAAAGGATCCGCTCAAATTCCAGAGAGGTGACGACATTGGGCAGTTTTGCATACTGGTAGTTGTCGAATTTTTCCGGATTGAACGGCACAAACCCCGGAGAGAGGATCACCGATCCCACATTGAGGGTGACAATTTCGGGTTTTTGATCAAAGTCAACCGCGCCGGTCGGGCAGATCTTCTTACAGGCCCCGCATTTCTTCTTTTGCAGGTAAATACAGGTTTCCGGATCAATCGCATACTTCAGCGGCACAGCCTGGGCGTATTCCACATAAGCGGCTTTTCGTTTGGAAAGGCCCATGTTGTAAGGGTCATCCACTTTTTTGGGGCATTTTTCCGCGCACGCACCGCAGGCAATACATTTGGATTCATCAATATAACGGGGATTCTGGACAATTTCGACCTGGAAATTGCCAGCTTCGCCGCGGATGTCTTTAACTTCACAAAGGGTTTTAAGCTCGATGTTCAGGTGCCGGCCGACCTCGACCAGTTTTGGGGAGATAATTCACATGGCGCAGTCGTTTGTCGGAAACGTCTTGTCGAGCTGGGACATGACCCCGCCGATGGATGGGGATTTTTCAAGCAGATACACATAATAGCCTGAATTGGCCAGATCCAGGGCGGATTGCATTCCGGCAATGCCGCCACCGACAACCAATACAGAGCCGATAACAGGGTTTCCGTTCGACATGATTCGCTTCTCCTATACTTAGTATTATCAAAAACGTCAGCAACGTTTGGTTTCATAAAATAGAAACAAAGTATTTAACTAACCTCTGAAAATTTTCTTGTCAACAGATTTTCCGAAAGAAATAATCGAAACAGAAGGGTTCATCATCGGGGAATGATAGAGGATTTTGATATATTTAAAGATTAACTTAAAAAACAGATAAGTATACAGTAATGACTCTGGAACAAGATTTCAGCGACCTGAGCACAATGCGATATCGGTCGGCATTAAAGTAATTAAATAAAGCTCAAAAAAATGGTCAAAATACAATTCGAACCGCACTCTCAGCGGCTCCCAGGATTTCATCTGGTGTAAACGGCTTAGCCAGATAGCCAACGACACCCATTCTAGCAGTTTCCACGGCTGTTTCAATGCTGGCATAACCGGTAATAATAACAACCTTTGATTCCGGCCTGCGTTCACGGATGCATTGAAGCAGTTCCAACCCTTTCACGCCGGGTATTTTCAAATCGAGCATAATTACCGGATAGCTTCTACCATTGATTTTTTCAAGGGCATCTTCCAGGCCGATCGCCTGGTCCACGCGGTAGCCTTTTTTTTCTAGGATTTTACGAATATTGTTGTTAACAGCCACTTCGTCATCGATAACCAGAGCACAATGCTTAGAGACAGACGAACGCTTGATTTTCGATTCCTGCGGCTCCATCAGGGGCGCAGTTTGCTGCACGAAGTCTTCAGTTGAATCGGTCTGGCGTTCTCCGCCTTCCAGATGGATAGGATATTCCGGTCCGCCTGAGGCTGCTACCTCATCGGACCCAAACAGCAAATCCGTATCGATTTCACCCGGGGATTTATCCATCATTCGGGCCACATTTTCCTTTAACTCTTCATAAGAGACAAAGGATACTTCCTCCGTGCCTAGATGAGCAACATACTCCGGCCCAGTCACAGATACCACCTCATCGTAATTGAAAGGCATATCAATGCCGATCCATTTTAACCTGTCGGATGCAGCAGTATTTTTTGGGGAATCAACTGATTTATTGCCGGTTTTATGAGTGAAGGGATTCGACTTATTTCCGAGCTTGCATGTTCTATCCAATTTCTTGAAAAGATCATAGTCCAAATCGCCATGTATGGCCTTGCGGACAACGGTTCGCAAC
>CAWJRD010000050.1:0-73478 GCA_963845015.1 uncultured delta proteobacterium | reverse complement strand
ACCGCGTTGTCATCGACAATCAGAGTTCCAGCTTTTTCACCATCATCGAAGTTTTTTCCAGGGATTTTCCGGGACTGCTGTTTGGCATTACCGACGCCCTGTTCCGGTGCAAGCTGGATGTGTGGGTTGCCAAGATCGCCACAAAGGTGGATCAGGTGGTGGATGTGTTTTATGTCAGGGATTTTGACGGGCAGAAAGTGGATTCCGCGGACCAGGTATCGGCAATTCAGGCGGTCATCATGGATGTTCTGCAGGGATCGCAACATAAGGAGAATGCAGCATGAAAAAAATTGAGGCAATCATCAAGCCGTTCAAACTGGACGATGTCAAGGAAGCCCTGAATGAAATCGGGATTCAGGGGATGACCATCTCCGAAGTCAAAGGATATGGCCGTCAGAAAGGGCACAAGGAAATCTACCGCGGAGCCGAATATGTCGTCGATTTCATTCCCAAAATTAAAATCGAAGTCATCGTCGAATCCGCCTTGGTGGATCAGGTGGTGGAAAAGATCAGATCATCGGCCAATACCGGAAAACTTGGCGATGGGAAAATCTTTGTACTTCCCGTGGAGCAGGTCATTCGCGTGCGGACCGGAGAACGGGGAAAGGACGCGATTTAAGGTTATATATTCAATCATCATCACACAAATTTAATTGGAGGCGTATTCGCATGAAACCAAGTGACGTATTGGCAATGGCAAAGGAAAAAGGCGCAAAGGTCGTTGATCTGCGGTTTATGGATTTTCCCGGAGTCTGGCAGCATTTTACCGTGCCCCTCAGAGAGCTGGAGGAATCCAGTTTTGAAGAAGGATTCGGATTTGACGGATCCAGCATCCGGGGATGGCAGCCCATCAACGCCAGCGACATGCTGGTGATTCCCGATGCCAGCCACCGCCAAAATGGACCCGTTTTTTGAAGTCCCGACCCTGGTGCTGATCTGCGACATCAAAGATCCCATCACCTTCGAATCCTATACCCGGGATCCCCGCTTCATCGCCCGGAAAGTCGAGAATTATCTCAAATCCACCGGTATCGGCGACACCGTTTATATCGGCCCGGAAGCCGAATTTTTTATTTTTGATGATATCCGCTTTGATTCCGCGCAGAACCGGGCGTTTTATTAAATCGACTCCATTGAAGGCGCCTGGAACACCGGCAGAGACGAAGGTCCCAACCTGGGCTACAAACCCCGGTACAAGGAAGCCTATTTCCCGGTTCCCCCCATGGATAAATTTCAGGACCTGAGAACGGAAATGCTCCTGGTGCTTGAAGGGCTCGGAATCGATATCGAAGCCCAGCATCACGAAGTGGCCTCCGGCGGTCAGGCTGAAATCGACATGCGGTTCAAGCCCCTTCTGGAAATGGCCGATCAGTTGGTATGGTTTAAATATGTATTGAAGAATGTGGCAAACCGGGCCGGCCATACAGTGACCTTCATGCCCAAACCGCTTTTGGCGATAACGGCAGCGGCATGCACACCCACGTCAGCATCTGGAAAGATGGAAAGCCGCTGTTTGCCGGCGATCAGTATGCCGGGGTTTCCCAGATGGCGCTGTATGCCATCGGCGGCATCCTGAAGCACTGCAAGGCCCTGTGCGCATTCTCCAACCCCACGACCAATTCCTATAAACGCCTGGTTCCGGGTTTTGAAGCGCCCGTCAACCTGGCCTATTCCAGCCGGAACCGCAGCGCGGCGATCCGGATCCCCATGTACTCGTCATCGCCAAAAGCCAAACGCATTGAATTCCGCACCCCGGATCCTTCCTGCAACGGCTATCTGGCGTTTTCCGCCATCTGCATGGCGGTGATTGACGGCATTCAGAATAAAATGGATCCGGGTGATCCGCTGGATAAGAACATTTACGATCTGCCGCCCGAAGAAATGGCCAATGTGCCTTCCGCGCCGGGATCCCTGGAAGAATCCCTGGCCGCCTTGAAGGCGGATCATGAATTTTTGCTGAAAGGCGATGTGTTCACCAAGGATGTCATCGATATGTGGATCGAATACAAAACCGACGCCGAGGTCAATCCGGTCAAGCTGCGGCCGCATCCCCATGAATTCTCCCTGTACTACGACATTTAATTCTTTCGGATAGCCAAAAACCCTTCCGTTTCCAAGGCCCCCCTCTCAGCGGGGGCCTTGGAAGTCCCCCCTTGTTGAATCCTTTCTTGCAATTCCCCGCCGATCTGTATAATAATAATAAAATTGGGTGACATCGCAATGGCGGTATCGGACGAGGAAATAGAGATACGGATGGAAGAATATTTAAGAGAATTCGGATATTTAGCGCTTTTTATCGGAACATTTCTGGAAGGTGAAACCATATTGATCATCGCCGCGTATCTGGCGAGCAAGGGGATGCTGAACATCTATCTGGTTACGCTGTCTGCGATAGCCGGAACCGTCCTGGGCGATCAAACCTATTTTTATATCGGCCGGATACAGGGAATATCATTCATACAGAAAAGACCCAAATTAAAGAAGAAATGGGTCAGAATCAGCGGCCTCATCGAAAGACGGGAAAACATCATCATTCTGGCATACCGGTTCGTTTACGGATTCCGCAATATAACGCCATTTGCACTGGGCATTTTAAATATCCATGCGATGAAGTTTTTAATACTGAATGTCATCGCCGCTACGGTCTGGGCCATATCCTTCAGTGTCCTGGGATACACATTCGGCGCCATGATCAGAAACGATATTGAAACGTATGAAAAAGTATTTGCCCTGGGAATTCTATTCATTGCCGTATTGGCCGCCTTTATATACTGGCTGAAGAAGAGAATAAAAAACGAACCGATACTCCCCTTTTGAAAACAATCAGAAAAATTCCCCCGCAATGAAATCTTTCCTCGGAATGGCCGAAACGCTGGTCAAGGCCCGCAATTTTGATTTTTCATGGATAAAAGGCATCAACCGTGTTTGGAACCCTTGTCAACACCCTGGCCATTATTGCAGGAAGCCTTGCCGGACTGGCTTTCAGAGGCGGAATTCCGCTCCACTACCAGCAGACCGTGATTCAGGCCATCGGACTGGCCGTTGTTCTGATCGGCATGACCGGCGCGCTGAAAACCCAGGACATTCTGGTGGTCATCTTCAGCCTGGCCATTGGCAGCATTCTGGGAGAATGGCTCCGGATCGAAGCACGGCTGAATCAGTTGGGAAAATGGCTGGAAAATAAATGTGCGCAATCCGAAGGGGGAATCGCCAAGGGATTTGTTACCGCCAGCCTGATCTATTGCGTCGGCTCCATGGCCATTGTGGGTTCCATGGAAAGCGGACTTACCGGAAACCATCAGACCTTATATGCCAAATCCGTCCTGGACGGCATATCCGCCATTATTTTTGCGTCAACCCTTGGCGCCGGCGTGTTGTTCTCGGCGATATCGGTGGGCGCTTATCAGGGAATTCTCACCCTGTCGGCGGTTTTAATGAAACCGTACCTGATTCCGCAGGTTGTGGATCAGATGTCGGCGGTCGGCGGAATTCTCATCATGGCCATTGGGTTCAACCTGCTTGAAATCAAAAAAATGAATGTCGGCAACATGCTTCCGGCCATCTTCATGCCCCTGGCCTATTACATGATTCAGCAGATGATCCTTTAAAACCGGTTTATTGCTCCGCGGGTTTTCGCTTCCACCGCAGCTCGACTTTTTTCCATGCACCGCCCTGGCTGAAGCATTGCCAGCCCCATTTGAGCCAGTTCAGCAGCGAGAACGCCAGCCACAGGGACCACAGCAGCATCAGGCCATGAAACACCCATTCCGGAAGGCTGATGACCCAGGGATCCGGCATGAAGCCGGCGATTCTGTCCTGGGTCCAGTTCAGAACCCGGCTCGTGGACTGGTTTCCGGCGATCTGCATATCGGGTATTCCCATCAGCCCGTTTTCAACCGCCATGTACAGACCGGACAGTGCTGCCGCTGTCCAGCCTGCCAGAATAAACTGCGTGAAATTATAAGAAACCCATCCGCCTCGGGGGATGGTGGTGTTACGGAAGCCAAGGACCAGCAGCCATCCCACGATGACGAGCGCCATCCCGGGATGAATCTGGGTAAGCCCCATGGTCAAAAGCAGCCAATGGCGGGTCTTTAACGGGGCAATGGCGTGGTTTTCCCCAGGCCGATCGAGATCAGAATGACGATCAGAAGATATCCCCAGAACAGTACGGCAGGGCCAAGCCGGGGTCCGGACGCCCAGAGTATCCAGCGGTGTTCCGGAACGTGAATGGACGACGGACGCATTGACTGCCGGCGCGCCAATCGACACCCGGGGCGGATGATAGCGCCACAGCCCGGATGACGGCTGCTGCCATTCCAGCGTAATTTTCTGAGTTCCGGGAACCAGCGGAACCACGACATTCCGGCCTTCCTGCCGAATGGGCTGCGATCGCCCCTGAATGCTGACCTTCTGAAGGCCGGCATTTTGCGGCAGCTCCAGTTGATGCTGGCCGCCCCTGCTGGTGCGGACCAGTATCGTCAGCTCCGCCCGGTCCTGCCGCTCTCCGGGCGTCCAATTTATTGCGGCGCTGTCCATCGTGATGATCGGGCCCGGAATCGCGCCGGGCCGGGTAATGCGGATTTCGATGCTTTCTCCCGGCCAGGGCCGCCACTCGGGCCGCCATTTTCCCTGAGAATCCTGTTGATGAATCACGGGGATTCCGGAAAAATCGCAGTGCCATACGGGGCTTGCCTCCAGAATCCAGGATTCTGTCCACGGAACGGCTTCCGGTGCGCTCAGGCGAAGCGTTTCCGAGAGATCCAGGTGTGAAAGCCAGGGTTATTTCCCGAGTGCCCGGATCAAAATTGATCATGGCTTTTCCCTGTTCCACATGGATTGCGGCAGTGGTCACCGACTCTCCGGCCAGAAGGGGAATCTGAAGGGACACGGGAGCACCGGCAGGGGTCATCCGGGTGATGCGTGGTCCGAATCTCCCAGGTCAGGCCAAGAAAAATCTCCCGCTCAACGTGAAAAAACGGAGAAAGCGCGCTGGTTCCGGCAGGGGTTCCGGACGGGTCCTGTTTTTCAATCCGTTGAAGCTGGATTCCGGCAGACACCCGGCCGTCCGGACCCATGCCCTGAACAGACCATCCGCTGACGACAGCCGTTACCTGGCGGGGTTTGATGGGCAGGCGGATCTGAATGGCATTTATCCGGGCGGTTTTTCCGCTGATCACACAGACGGTGAATGCCTTGAGGAACCAGTGCCCATAACTGGCCGTCCGCATCCTTCATGAGTGCTTTCAGTGGCTGCTGATCCATCAGCACGGCATCCGGCGACCAGTTGTCGGCATCTCCCGGCAAGGGGATGGCGGTTTCAATGGCGGCCTGAACATCCATCTGAATATTCTAGATCGGTTGCGTCAATCTGAATTTCCATTCGGGAAATATCGGCGCAGACCGGAAAGCAATCGGGGGGTTTTATCAGCCGTTGCTGAAGTTCTTCAAGAAGTGCAGCGGGCGGATACGAAGCCGGCAAAACTTCTGCCTGAACATCTGCGGATAACCCCATTGTCCCAAGGAACAGCACCAATGCGGTCAGGACTGAATGCCGGAATTGAATCCCGTTCCGCCAGTAACTGCCGAAAGAGCTACCGGCGCAGAGTCCCGCCGTCAATACGGCAAGCAGCAAGACCCGGAGGATGGCAAGAACCAGGTTGATCCCTGGCGGGATCAGCCAGATCCGGAAGGTTTGATCCTTGTCCACGGGTCCATTCCACCTGAGTGTTAAAGATCGCCATTTCCACGTGGGAAGGCCAGGCCCGGTTTGAATCAGGGCTTGAGGATCCTGGGCCGGGGATTGGGATTGTGACTGATGGATGCGGATTGCCTCGTCCTTGGCCTTTCTGGGCGCTGCCGGCAGCGAGGCGTCTGATTTTTGCATCAGTCCTTCCCGCTGCGGCGCCATCTGCGGTGCTGAAGACAATACATTCAGAGAAGGGCCGGCCGGTCTGCATCGGATGGGCAGGGATTTTTTCCAGCTGCGGATAAAGCCCCTGCCGTATTTCCTGAATCGAGAACGGAATGGCGATGGTCAGCAGAATGACAATACTGCCGACACGCCACAGGGTTGCGACTTTCTTCACCCACCCCTCCGGAAGCACCCTGACCAGGGCGATGGCTGCCAGAAGGCTCAGCCAGACGGCCCGGGGAGCACCGGGCTCATGGTAGATCAGGGTCAGGGCGACCAGCGATAAAGCGCCCCAGGCAAAGGATTTGAGCCTGGCAACGGCCATGGCCGTAATTAGAACCAGAAAAAAATCCAGAAGGGACCAGCGTTCCACCCACGAGGCAGGTGTCACATCCACGCTTCTTGCGGCAAAAAGATGCCAGCCGGGGGGAAGGTTCAACACGCCGGAAACATTCTGGAACCCGTGATCCCATCCCGCGGCCGGTATCAGACGAAGCGGCGCGTTGATCCTGGAATCCGCATCCAGCATGATCTGTCCCTGTCTGAGCTCAACGCCGGCCTTGCCTTCCGGGCCATGCGCCGTAATGAGCTGATCGGTTCCGTCAACCGCAACCTTTCCCAGGACGCCCGGCGGATTCATGGCAAGAAACCATTGGCGGCTCAGGGTTCCGGTGATCCTGTCCTTTTGGGTAAATCCCATTCCATCAAAGTCCAGCCACCAGGTTCGAAATAATCGAAGCTGGTCCGGCGCCGGGTCGCTGTCCCCCCGTCGCAGCACATTGAAGCGGATAACGGTTTCCGGTTTGATCAGATAGGCGGGAAATTCTTTCCACGACGGCGGAACATCGGTCTGTCCCGGATCGATTGCCGGAGCCCCTGAAATGGTCACCATCCGGAGTTGATTCCGGGATTCAAAGGACCAGATTTCCTCGCCGTAAACGCAGGCGCCTGCCGCAATCAAGTCCATGGGATGCTCGAACCGGGTTTCAATTTCCAGTATCCAGTTTCCCGGCCGGGCCTGGATCGTCAATTCGCTATCCGGGCCGATTCTCGCCGGAAGGGCCGATGTCAGTTGAAGGGGGATGGCATCTTTCAGAAGCACATCTTTGAGAAGGATTTCCCTGGCCTGTCCGGAGACATTCAATTGCAGATGATGCGTGACCGTCATGGGAATGGTGTCTTTGAGGAGCCTGAAAATCCGAATTTCCAGCCGGTTTTCCATTACAGGTCCGGAATTCCGTTTCTGAATCCAGAGTCTTGCGGAACTGTCGATTACCGGCTGTTCCACCGTCTGGCCTTTCACCGCAAGCGTCACAATGCCGGATTCCGGAGGAATCGTCAGTGTCTCCGGCAGTTCCTTCCAGGAAAAGGATCCGCTTATCCGGTGTTCACCTTTGGAAAGCCGGACGGAAGGAACCTGGCCCCGCATCAGGACGGGTTCCGGTTTCCCATCGATCTTGACATTATCCGGATAGAGTTCCGGACTTCCGGGAAGGGCGGCCCAGACATCACGGAACACCAGCCACTGCTGTTCAAATCTGCCGGCAGTTTTCTTCGATGGTCAAATTCAACCGGGAAGGCCACCGGCATGCGGACATATCCGCATCGTTATAGCGGGCAGGACAGAGTTTTTCTTCCATGCCATAGAGAACCCAGGGTTTCCAGCGGGACAGTTCCGGTGGAATCTCCACTGGCGGCAGAACAGCAGCCGGGACCGGAAGGGCGACACCGAGCAGATAACAGCACGCGGCCAACCAGGAAAATGGCACTGATCAGCCAGAAAACGCCACGATAAAACCGGCATGATTAAGCTCCTCTGTTTAACTGGATTTAGTATCATCTGAAAGAAAATATAAAACTATAAATCGTCGGGTTTAAACGCTTTTATAAATGACCACTGTTCTCAGAACGACAACGCTGAATATGGTCTTCAGCGGGGTACGTCATGAGCCGCCAATACGGTTATCAGTTTCACAGCGTCTATCGCACTTATCTGTCAATACTTCCCGCACTCGGGTTTTTTCTGTTTGAACAGCCCCATGTTCATCCCTCCTTTAATATCCCATATCATACAAATATGTATATAATAGCTATATAATAACAAATATGTACCATAATCAATATTGACAAATATTTAAATTTATTATTATTTACAATATAGTTATAGTTATTATTTATATATGGCATATATATTGCTTATAAGTATATGAGCGTAATCGCAGAATCAAGGATAACTTCAGATTGCTTGGAAGTATGTTTTACACTCGGAGCATGCGAAAAGGGGCAGTGTCTTATCAATCTGGGACTTTCTGTTATGGCGTAATTGTTTTGGGTTGCTATGGTCAGGTCGTAAATATCGTCAAGAGGGATAATTCATCAATGATTTATCAAATAAGAACATGAGGTAAGGGGAGGATTTAATGAAAAAAGTAGAGGCCATCATAAAGCCATTCAAATTGGATGATGTCAAAAAAGCGCTGAACGACATGGGTATTCAAGGGATGACCATATCAGAGGTAAAAGGATACGGTCGTCAGAAAGGTCATAAGGAAATCTACCGGGGCGCAGAATACGTGGTGGATTTTGTACCTAAAATAAGGGTTGAGGTCATCGTCATGTCCGAGCAGGCGGACCTGGTTATCGAAAAAATTCGAGATTCCGCAAATAGCGGGAAAATCGGAGATGGAAAAATTTTTGTAAGTCCTATTGAGCAGGTTGTTCGGATCAGAACAGGAGAAAAAGGAAGGGATGCGCTTTAGCTCAACCCATCGCCTTTAAACCTCTTTTGAGTCTGTCCCATAAAGACAGACTGAAAAGAGGTTTCCTGTTTGCGGGTATGACAGTGGGAGCGGGGGATGTAATGAAAAGAATAGAGGCTATTATAAATCCATTCAAACTGGACGATGTAAAAAAAGCGTTGAACGATATGGGCATTCACGAAATTTCCACTTCCAGGATAAATGGTCACGGCCGCCAGAAAGGTCATAAGGAAATCCACCGGGGTGCGAAATATATCGTGGATTTTGTACCCAAAGTCAGGCTTGAAGTCATTGTCGATCCGAACCTGGTGAACCTGGTCATCGAAAAAATTCGGAATACGGCCAATAGCGGGAAAATCGGAGATGGAAAAATTTTTATCAGCTCTGTTGTGTGATGCCGTTTATGAAATCGCGTCGCCCGCAAATGCCGGTCTGACCCCCTGCATCTTCCTTTTCCCGTCATAAATCGTATGGATGTTCCTGCAATCACCGCTTTTGAATGGCGACTGCAGGAATTCAGAACGACGGCCTACAGGGCATCCATGTTCTTTTCTCCGGTTCTGACACGGATCGCCTGTTCAACGGGAATCACAAAGATTTTCCCGTCTCCGATTTTTCCTGAATTGGCGGAATTTCGGATCTTTTCAATAACCTGATCCACCATTGCAGCGGCAACAACGACTTCAATTTTAATCTTTGGAATAAAATCAACGACGTATTCCGCGCCCCGGTATATTTCCTTATGCCCTTTCTGGCGACCGTATCCTTTGACTTCGGATATGGTCATTCCCTGAATGCCCAAGCTCGTTTAATGCTTCTTTGACATCATCCAGCTTGAATGGTTTGATGATTGCTTCGATTTTCTTCATTTCGTCCTCCGTTTGTATGAAATTGTTAAGTCAATAGCTATTAAATGACTTTAAAGTATATAAATTGTAAGCTTCGCTTTCCATTTCCTATGAATTCAGAATTTCAAAAGCTCTTTCTCCATGCTGGGAGTTGTCCAGGCCCAGGATTTCATCATCTCTCTCAACCCGCAACCCATTGGTTGCCAGGCGGGTAATTGAGATGACGATCAATGTGCCGACCGCGGTAAATGCGGCTGTTGCAGCAATGGAAATGATCTGGATCAAAAGCTGTCTGGGATTGCCGTAAAGAAGGCCGGTTCCGTTGGGATTGACGGCCGGATTGGCAAAAATGCCGGTTGCCAGGGCCCCCCAGAGACCGCACATGCCGTGAACCCCAAAAGCATCCAGGGAATCGTCATACCCCATTTTATGCTTTAATTTGGATACGCAGATAAATCCCAAAACGCCGGCGACCAGGCCGATGACCAGTGCAGCCGACAAATCCACGAATCCTGCCGCAGGCGTAATGGAAACCAGGCCGGCCACAATTCCCGATGCAATTCCCAATACCGTCGGCTTTCGGGTGATGTACCATTCCGTGAACATCCATGAAATGGCGCCCATTGCAGCCGATGTGTTGGTGACCAGAAATGCGGACCCGGCCAGACCGTCCGCGGCCAGTTGACTGCCGGCATTGAATCCGAACCATCCAAACCACAGAAGCGCGGCGCCCAGTCCCGTCAGGGCGATGCTGGAGGGGAACATGGTTTCCTTGCCATATCCGATGCGCTTTCCGAGCACAAGCGACAGAACCAGTCCGGCAACACCTGCATTAATATGTACCACATTTCCGCCGGCAAAGTCCAGAGCGCCCATTTTGGCCATCCATCCGCCGCCCCATACCCAGTGAGCTATCGGACAGTAAATGAAGACAATCCACAATGTCGTAAACAGGAGCCAGGAAGAAAATTTCATCCGGTCCACAATGGAACCCAGCACCAGCGCAACGGTGATTCCGGCAAATGTCATCTGAAACAGAACATATACATATGTGGGAATCGTTCCGGACAGGCTTTTTACGGTAATGTTGTTCAAAAATGTAAAGTCCAGCCCGCCGATCAGCCCGCCGATGTCCGGTCCAAATGCCAGGGTATACCCAATGACCACCCAGATCACGCTGGCCAGACAATAAGACATAAATGTCATTGCAAAGGTGTTCAGCAAATTTTTATATCGCGACATTCCGCCGTAGAACAGCGCAAGTCCCGCCGGGGTCATCATCATGACCAGCGCCGTGGATACGATCATCCACGCGGTGTCGCCGGAATTTAAAGTGGCTTCTTCAGCAAAGGCTGAAGATACCGGGGACAGGGACAGCATCAGGGTCAACGCGGTTAATTTCTCATTCAGTTTCACTTGTGATCTCCTTTGTTTTTCGGTAAATAATGAAGTTGATTGTTCTGATCTCTTAAAAGATACCTGTCATAAAAGCAATATGCATGCCACTCATGAATATAACGATATATCATATAATAACAGTATGTTGAAATTATTCGACCATTTATTTAACATACAATAATGTAATAAATGACGACATAAATGCATATATGTATTAAAATATGATATGCTGAAGCAAACCGTTAATTATTACAGAACACAATAATGCAATAATTGATGGATCAAGGCATCGCTGAATGAATATCTTTGCTTGATTTTATAAAGGGTGCAAATTATGATCCAATGATTGTGCGCTTTTGAAACAGCAGCTTTATTGTGTAAATGTGAGCAGGCGAAATCCATGACCATTCGTGAGAAATTCGAAAAACGGGAGAAGAGTTTTTTATCTCCTTATGGATGTTTGAGTTCAGAATCCCGGGGCAGGGAGCGGGTTGAAGACCCTTGTCCCATTCGTACGGCGTTTCAGGTGGATCGGGACCGGATCGTCTATTCCAATGCCTTCCGGCGGCTGAAATACAAAACCCAGGTTTTTCTGGCGCCGCTGGGGGATTATTACCGGACCCGCCTGACGCATACGCTTGAAGTGGCCCAGATCGCCCGGAACATTTCCCGCGCCATGCTGCTGAATGAAGATTTGACCGAAGCCATTGCCCTGGGCCATGATCTGGGGCACCCGCCTTTCGGGCATAGCGGAGAAAAAACCCTTCAGGAAATATATTCACCGGATTTCTGTCATAACGAACAAAGCGTCCGGGTCGTGGAAGTGCTTGAAAACAAGGGGCTGGGGCTGAATCTGACCCATGAGGTTCGAAACGGTATTCTCAAGCATTCCAAGGGATTCGGCAAGATTATTCCGGATGATCCCGCAGAGCTTGCCTCAACGTTTGAAGGAAGAATCGTCCGGATTGCAGATATTATCGCCTATCTGAATCACGATCTGGATGATGCCATCCGAAGCGGCGTCATTACGGTCGAGCAGGTTCCCGAATCCTGTACGCGGATTATCGGCCGAACCCATTCCCAGCGGGCAACAACCATGATTCGGGACATCGTGTTTTCCAGCGAGGTTCGTAATGGGGACCTGATATTGAAAATGAGCGAGGAAGTCAGCTCGGCCATGAACACGCTGCGGACATTTTTGTATGATAATGTCTACCGCTCCCCCCGGGTTCACAATGAATTCGTCAAGGCAAAGAAAATACTGACCGAACTCTATGCCTGTTTGTTAAACCGGCCGGATATATTCAAAAAAGAGCTCTGCGCCGTGGAAATGTCCTGGTTTAATTACAACGATCTGTCCCATGAGCGGTCGGTCTGCGATTTTATCGCCAGCATGACCGATCGGTGCGCCCTGAATTTATATGAAAAAATCTTTTTTCCATTACCGCTGATCTGACGGAGACCCATGGATTTTAAAAGCCTCCGGGAACAAACGGACAAGTACAAGCCGTATCTGGACAGATTGGCGGCCATATTCCGGAAAATGGATGAAGGCTATGAAGAAACAGCCGAAAGTATGGATTTGTCTGTTCCGGGTGTGAGAACAGTTGCTGCAGAACACGATTTTATCACCACACCCTGATAGAATATTTCCATTTGATGAGCGGACTGGAATCCCTGAATTCAACCGATCGGAGAGTGATTCATTCCAGGGCGCTGGATGTGAATTCCCAATGGAAGACGAACATGCTGCGCCCGCGCCTGACACCCTGTGCCCGCTGAATGAGGCGGGACGATGCCGTCTGTATGCGCATCGCCCCATGATCTGCAGGCTTCACGGCATTCCCCATGAACTGAACCATCCCATAAAGGGCAGGGCCATAGGCCCGGGCTGCCACGAATTTGTCCTCCAGTGCGGCGAAAAACCCTATATCCCTTTTGACCGGACCCCGCTTACCGGGAACTGGCCGATCTGGAGAAAATCTTTTCGGCAGGAGACGGGGATGAGCGTCAAAATGAAGATGACCATTGCGGAAATGCTGGTTGACTGCCCGGAATAGAATTTCAGAAAATCTCTGCATTTTTGAAGCCTTCTAAAAACCGCTTGCTTTTTGAAATTTTATTCCTTATATTACAAAAATGAAGTCACTGCCGACTTCCGCTGAAACCGGGTCGACGTCTCAATGACGAGATGCTGCGGGTTTGCTGGATAATCATGACAGGTCTGTTGAAGGTTTCACCTTCCAGCACCTCCTCAATGACCCTTCCCGGCATATCGAAAAACCCCCGACCTGTTCAGTTCCTGGACCAACGCTGATCCTGCCCGATTCCATTCACCGACGAAATTTATTCGAAAACGCATAACCTGCTGCTGCTTTGCCCTGTTCACGTACTGTGGGCAAGGCTGCACGATTGTTTATTTAAATTATCCGAAGGCCATTTTGCCAAGGAAAAACACCCTCTTGTCTGGAGACAGCGGGGTTTTTGCCTTTTTTGTTCAGTGGCAAGGAGTATCGATGAAACCTGAGATTGTGATTTATTGTTGCGCCAATTCCACGGCGGTCTCCGAAGGGGATCTGGAGGAAATCATTCCCGAAGATCAGGCCGTGCTTCGGATTTCCCGGCTGCCCTGTTCCGGACGCACGGATGTGCTCTATCTGCTGCGGACCATCGAGACCGGGGCGACCCTGACGTTGATCGTGGGCTGCCCGGAAGGCCAGTGCCAGTTTCTGGAAGGAAATCTGCGGGCCGGCAATGCGGGTGCGTTACGCCAACCGGTTGCTGGCTGAAGCGGGGCTGGGGGACAGAGCGAATTCAAATGGTCAATATCGCTCCCGGTGATGAATCCGCCTTTGCCGCGGCGCTTCGCAGCGCCGTTGCAAAAGCTCACGAAATCGGTTCGTGGGTGTCCGCGGCAGCGTGATGCGCATGCGGCCCGCAATGGTTTCAAAAAGTTCATTCGGGAAGGCTGCGTTTATTCCGTGCCTGCTTTCCCGATGATGCATTGAAAACGAGGTAGACAGATGCCCAAGAAATATCATATCAAACCGACACCCACCGCGCCGCGTTTTATTCCCGTGGGCCGGTCCGGAATCATCGATTTTGAAGAAGACTGCCTGAAATGCACGACCTGCGTCAAAAAGCGCTGCCTCTATGACGTGTACAAGAACCGCGCCTATGACGCCCGAACCCTGGTGGATTCCATCGATTACCAGTGCAAGAACTGTTTCAGTTGCATTCAGAACTGCCCCCGCGGGGTTCTCTCCAAGACGATGAACCCCGAATTCCTCAGGATGGGCGATGCCTACTGGAAACCGGATATCATCCACAACACCTGGTTTCAGGCCGAGACCGGCAAGATTCCGGTGTCCGGCGCCGGTTACCGCGGCCCTTTCAGCGGTCCGGGGTTTGACGCCATGTGGACGGACATGTCGGAAATCGTCCGGCCCACCCGGGACGGCATTCATGGCCGCGAGTACATCAGCACCGCCATCGATGTGGGAAGAAAACAGCACCACCTGGAATTCGACGCAGACGGCAGGGTCCGCCTGGAAATGCCGCCCCTGGTGGAAGTTCCCCTTCCGGTGATCTTCAACGTGCTGCCCGTTCGGCAACCTGGGAAAGGGAATCATTCTGTCCATGGCCCAGGCGGCACGGCAGATCGGCAGCCTGATGTACGTGACCCCGGAAACTTACGGCGCGTTTCTGAAGCCCTTCAAGGCCCAGCTCATTCCCCTGCTGCCGGCGGAAGGATTCGACGTGACTGCGGAAATCCTCGAGGGCGTCAGTATGGCCGAGCTGTATTATGCTCCCGATGTCCTGCGAGCGCGTTCAGCAGTTGAAAGACCGCTATCCGCAGATCTGTGGTTTCCGTCCGTCTTCCCATCAACCCCGAAGCCAGGGCCATTGCAGCGGATCTGGCGGCCGCGGGCGCGGAAGTGATTCATCTGTTTGCCGATTATCGGGGAAATGAATTCGTGGAAGGCGATGCGCCGCGCTTTGTCAAGGACGCCCTGCGGGACATCCATACCCATCTGGTGGACGCGTCCGTCCGGGATGAGGTCACCTTGATCGTCAGCGGCGGCATCGCCCTGGCGGAGCATTTGCCCAAGGTCATCATCTGCGGCGCGGATGCGGTGGCCGTTGACCTGCCGCTGCTGATCGCCCTGGAATGCCGCGTGTGCAAACGCTGCGTGTCCGGAAAATCCTGCCCGTGGAGCTGCAGAATATCGATCCCGAATTCGGCGGCAAGCGCATCGTGAACCTGATGTGCAGTTGGTGGAGCCAACTGATCGAGCTGATGGGCGCCATGGGCATCCGCGACGTCCGACGGGTGCGGGGCGAAGCCGGCCGGGCCATGTTCTTTGAAGACCTGGAACGAGACACCTTCGGCGCCATTTTTCTAACAGGTAATGCAGGTAATAGGTCATGGGTCATGGGTAATAGGTAAAAACTATGCCCCATCCTTGCCTATCGCCTACCCATTACCCATAACCCATTACCCATTTTTTAAAGGAGTATTCAGACCGTGAAAGCAGAGATCAAAAAAACAGCTTCACGATTTCGTCATACCATCGGCAAATACAGGGTTCAGCGCGGAAAACAGTGCAAAAGCTGCTCCGGTTGCGTGGTTACCTGTCCGCATGGGGTGCATTTCAAGGCGGGCACGCGCATGGGAACGCCCAGGGATTATCTCTGCGTCGGCCCGGACAAGTGCAAGAGCCAGGACTGCTTCTGCGTGGAAAAATGCCCCAACCAGGCACTGAATGTCGTGATCAACCCCCAGATAAAGGCTCTTGGGCGATTTCCGCTGGACAGCGGACCTGCTCATGAGCACCTGGTATCAGGCCGAGACCGGAGAGCTTCCCGATGTGGACCTGGAATACCGGATCGGCAATTCCGGGGGCGGGTTTGACAAACTGCGGTTCCGGTTTCCCGAAAAACCGCTTGCGGCCATCCCGGCCGATGAAATCGATACCAGCATCGAGCTCAACAAGCGCGGGGACAACAGCCATCGCATCACCATCGCCCTGCCCCTGTATCAGGGCGGCATGTCTTTCGGGTCGGTCAGCGACAGCACCATGGTGTCCCGAGCCAAGGCCGCCATGCTCTGGGGCACTTTCGGCTGCACCGGGGAAGGGGGATATCCGGAGTTTCTCTATCCCTTTGATCACATACATGATCACCCAGGTGGCCACCGGACTTTTCGGCGTCAAGGAAGAGACCATCCAGCGGGTGCGCATCGTCGAGTTCAAGTACGCCCAGGGCGCCAAGCCCGGCCTGGGCGGGCATCTCCTGGGCGACAAGGTGACCGAGCGGGTGGCCAAGATGCGCGAGGCGGTCCAGGGCAGCGCCCTGTTTTCCCCGTTTCCGTTTCACAGCGTCTATTCGGTGGAAGACCACAAGAAGCACGTGGACTGGATCAAGGCCATGAATCCCAAGGCCCTGGTGTCGGTCAAGGTGTCAACCCCGGCGGACGTGGACATGGTGGCCATCGGCAGCTACTACGCCGGCGCCCACATCGTGCATATGGACGGCAGCTACGGCGGCACGGGAGCTGCTCCGGACATCGCGAAAAAGAACATCGCCATGCCCATTGAATACGCCATTCCCAAGGTCCATCGCTTTCTGGTGGAAGAAGGCGTGCGCGACAAGGTGACGCTGATCGCCAGCGGCGGCATTCGAACGGCCCATGATGTCCTCAAGGCCATCGCCCTGGGCGCGGACGGCGTGGTGGAAGGGACCGCCGGCATGGTGGCGCTGGAATGCACGCGCTGCAGCTCCTGCGAAAGCGGGCGCGGCTGCCCGCGCGGCATCGCCACCACCGATCCGGAGCTGGCCGAGCTGATCACGGTGGACTGGGGCGCCCAGCGGGTTTACAACCTGTATGCGTCCTGGCGCAAGCAGATCGTCGGCGTCCTTCAGCAGCTTGGCATGCGCAGCATCCGCGAACTGGTCGGCAGAACCGATTGCCTGCGCCATCTGGATTATAATTAAAACAGGCTGAAGGGGTTCGATGTCGCAATACATATTTTGCCTTCGGTCTTCAGTCTACTATAGGAGAGGTTTTATGAGTACAACCAGCAAAGCACTTTCTGCTGCCGAAAAGATACTGGCTTCCCGGGGGCGGATGCTCGCGGAATATCCCCCGCTTTCCGGCGTCAAGGTGGAGGAAGAAGGGGGCTGCGGGGTCACGGGGTTTGCCTGTTCCATTCCCGTGGGCGGCAAGCACATTTTCGAGCCTTCCCGGCAGATGCACAACCGCGGCAACGGCAAGGGCGGCGGCATCGCCGCCGTGGGTTTCGTGCCCGAAGCCCTGGGGGTTTCCCGGGAAATCCTGGACAGCCACTACATGCTTCAGGTCGCGCTGATCGACCCCGAGGACAAGGCCGCAGCCAGGGCGGTTGAAGAAGAATTCATCCTGCCCTGGCTGGACATCGCCAGAGTCGGAAAGAATTCCCACGGTGGCGGATTACCGCGACATTCCGGGTCTGGACGTACGGCCGCCGGATGTGATGCGCTATTTCGTCCGCGTGAAAAAAGATGTGCTGCGGGACTTCACGGCAAAAAACCACTTCGAGAACCTGAAGCCGGACCGGGCCGAAGACGAGTTCATGTGCCAGAACGCATTCAAGCTCAATACCCGGTTCTATTCCACCCTGGGCGACAAAAAAGCCTTTGTCATGTCCCACGGCAAGGACATGATGATTTTAAAGATCGTGGGCTATGCCGAGCTGGTGGCCAGCTATTACAAGCTTGAGGAATTCAAGTCCCACATCTGGATCGCCCATCAGCGCTACCCGACCAAGGGCCGGGTCTGGCATCCGGGCGGCGCCCACCCGTTCAGCGGCATGCACGAAGCCCTGGTTCACAACGGGGATTTCGCCAATTACCACTCGGTCTGCGAATACCTCAAGCAGCGCAATTTTTTCCCTTTGTTTCACACGGACACGGAAGCCTCCGTGCTGATGCTGGATCTGTTGAACCGGGTGTACGAGTATCCCCTGGAATACATCATCGAGGCCCTGGCGCCCACAACGGAAGCCGATTTCGATCAGCTCCCGCCGGACAAGCAGCAGATTTACCGGGCCATCCAGGCGGCCCACATTCACGGATCGCCGGACGGGCCCTGGTTTTTCATCATCGCCCGAAACGACCCATACCAGAAAATGTTCCAGTTGATCGGCATCACCGATACGGCCATGCTGCGGCCCCAGGTGTTCGCGCTTCAGGACGGGGAGGTCCAGATCGGGCTGGTGTGCTCGGAAAAACAGGCCATCGACGCCACCCTCGACAGCCTGGCCAAGGAAGATCCGCGCTTTTGCCCGGTGTGCGACAAATACTGGAACGCCCGCGGCGGCAGCCACACGGACGGCGGCACCTTTGTCTTTACCGTCAAGCCGGAAAACGGCGCCATGCGCCTGACCTGCTCCGACAAGTTCGGAAACGTGCAGACGCTTTCCTCCAAAAACCGGAAAAACTGCGATGCGACCGCGGCCATCACCGCGCCGCCGGAAGCTTCGGAAATCACCCGCACCCTGGAGGCGATGTTCAGCCAGTGCCGGGTCGAGGAGATGTTCGCGTATCTGTCAGGCGGCGATTCCGGCCTGGGACTACAACGCTTTCCGCTGGGCCTGCGCGGAGCTCGTCCGGTTCCGCCGGCGCCGGCGATGCCAACAAGGCTACGGCGATCGAAGTCCTGACGCTTCTGAATGACCGCCGGTATGCCACCGGCGACAAGAAACGCGCCTGGATACTATGGATCGTTCGCGGCAGTCTGCGCGAAATTTTTGCCGCCACCCCGGGCTTTGATCAGCCGGCGGGCGGCCGTTACCGTTACATCGATTTCAAGACCCGGGAATCCTTGCGGGCGCCCCAGGCCGGGGAGGAAATCCTTGTGGTCTACACCCGGGAATTTGAGCCCGAAGGCGATGACTGTGATGCGCGCCTGCTCTGCGAAGCCTATTTCAAGGGCTGGAAACGCTTCATCGTTTACGGCTACCGCGGCCAGCGCTTTACCGGAAACGCATTCGGTCCAAACACCCGGGATGTCCGCATCGATGTCTACGGAAGCTCCGGAGACTATCTGGCCTCCGGCATCGACGGCATGGAAATCCATGTTCACGGCAATGCCCAGGATCAGCTCGGCCAGATCATGAAGGACGGGAAACTGGCGGTGTTCGGCGATGTGGGCCAGACCTTCATGTACGGCGCCAAGGGCGGCGATGTCTATGTCATGGGAAACGCCGCGGGCCGGCCCCTCATCAATGCCGTGGGCCGGCCGCGCGTGGTGATCAACGGCACGGCCCTCGACTACCTGGCGGAATCCTTCATGGCCGGAGACCCCCATAACGGCGGCGGGTTCGTGATCCTCAACGGCATGACATTTACGGACGACGGCGTCCTGAAGGAACTGCCCACGCCCTATCCGGGTTCCAATCTCTTTTCTCTGGCCTCGGGCGGCGCCATTTTCGCGCGCGACCCGCACCGCAGGCTTCTGGAGGATCAGCTCAACGGCGGGGAGTTCGCGGAATTCACGGATGCGGACTGGAACCTGATCCTGCCTTACCTGGAAGAGAACGAGCGGCTTTTCGGGATTTCCATTGAAAAGGATATTCTGTCCGTTGACGGCAAATTGCGGAAAGCCGTCGGAAGTCTATCGCAGGGTCAAGGCCGTGCAGCTCACGGTGCTTACCGGAGTTCAGAAAAAGTCCGATCCGGCGCTGGAAATGGCAGCCGATATATGAAGACAGGCCGATAAGTCATAGGCGTTTATGCAATCGGTCTTCAGCCTAATCATTCATACGAGGTGTTGAAATGATCGTAGCGGAACGAAAACCATTTGATGAAATCAAAACCATGCTCGCCGGCTGCCAGAAGGTCTTCATCCTGGGCTGCGATACCTGCGTGAGCGTTTGCATGGCGGGCGGGAAAAAAGAAGTGGGGCTTCTGGCATCCCAGCTTCGCATGAGTTTCAAAAAAGACGGCAGGGACATTCAGATCGATGAAGACACGGTGGAGCGCCAGTGCAACCGCGAATACATGGAGCTTGTCCTGAACAAGCTTCAGGATTATGACCTCGTGGTTTCGATGGCCTGCGGCGCCGGGGTCCAGCTTCTGGCGGACCTCTCGGAGCCGCTGCAGATTCTTCCGGGCGTCAATACGCGCTTTATCGGCATGACGCCCCAGGACGGCACCTGGGAAGAGCGATGCAGGGCCTGCGGGGACTGCGTTCTGGGGGAAACCGGCGGCATCTGCCCGGTGACGGTCTGCGCCAAGGGGATTTTGAACGGCCCCTGCGGCGGCACCGATCACGGCAAGTGCGAAGTGGACAAGGAAAAAGACTGCGCCTGGACCCTGATCTACCGGCGCCTTGAGAAAATGGGCAAACTCGACAACATTCGAAAGGCTTTTCCGCCGCGCAACCACCTGGTCCAGTGTCATCCGGCAAAGCAGGTGCACGAAGTTTACAAAGGAGAATAAGAGATGGCTGTTTCGTTCAAAGACGCACTTCAATCCGGAGATTTCATTGTCACCGCGGAAGTCGGCCCGCCCAAGGGCACCGACATCGCGGAGATGAAAGCAGCATATTTCGCTGCTGAAAGACAAGGTCCACGGCCTGAACATGACGGACAACCAGAGCTCGGTGATGCGCCTGTCCTCGCTGGTGGGCTGCCATATCATCAAGGAAATGGGCGGCGTGCCCATCCTGCAGATGACCGGAAGGGACCGCAACCGCATGGCGCTTCAGTCGGACCTTTTGAGCGCCAGCGTGCTGGGGATCGATACGGTGCTGTGCCTGACCGGGGATCACATCACCCTGGGGGACCACAAGGAGGCCAAGCCGGTGCATGACCTGGAATCGCTCCAGATTCTGAAAGCCGTCCGGACCCTGGAATCCGGAAAGGACCTGGCGGGAAACGCCCTGAAAGGCGCGCCGCATTTCTGCGCCGGGGCCGTGGTCACCCCCGAGGCCGACCCCATCGAGCCGCAACTGATGAAGTTTGAAAAGAAAGTCCGGGCAGGCGCGGAATTCTTCCAGACCCAGGCGGTCTACGACCTGGACAGCTTTAAACGCTTCATGGACTATGCCGGAAAATTCGACGTGAAGATCCTGGCAGGCATCGTGCTGCTGACTTCCGCGCGCATGGCGACCTACATGAACCAGCACGTGGCGGGCATCTATGTGCCGGACAGCCTGGTTGCGGAAATGGCCGGCGCGCCCAAGGGCGGGGCCTTGCAGAAGGGGATCGAAATCGCCGGCCGGATGATCCGCAAAATCAAGGAAGAAGGCATTGCCCACGGCGTCCACATCATGGCCATCGGCAAGGAAACCGCGGTGCCCGATATCCTGCAGGCCGCCGGTCTCTAAATTGCCGGCAGCATATCCGCGGCCTTACACTGAGCCATTCACTTACGAAATATCCGGCAATATCTCGTAAGTGAATGGCTTTTTTTGAGATCAGACATATCAAAAACGCTGTTGCGTTGATGCCCAGAATGGCCGTGCCAGTGCCGCCGTATCTTCCGGAAGCGTAAAGGGGGCCATATCCCCCAGCATGAGTTCAAAGCCGGTATGGTCGTTTCGGACCCAGGCGGCGTAATTGGAACGGACAATCAGCACCACCCGCAGTTCAGCGCGGCTTGAAAAAGAGAAATCGGTTTTGCCGTGATGGATTCTTTAATAAAAGTAATGGGCATCATGGGTATTCCTCATAAAGCCATCAAACTTCAAATTGATAGAGAACGTGAATTCAAGACTATTTGTCAATCAATTTTTCCTTGACAAGCAAAAACGGATCGTCGGATAATAAAATATCTATTCTAAATAGAAGGTGATGGAGTCCACCGACAACTGCTTTTCAAAATGCGGATGACTCCTGCTGAGAGTGATTGCTTTTGGTAGGAGTGCCAACGGATGGATGTCCTGTCAATACCTCCTGCCGGTGAAATCGCTTGGAGGTTTTTTTATTATGACGATTCTGTCCCATCCTCCCAACCATCCCGAACGCATTAACCTCCCATTTTATTGTGAAATACAGGTTCCTGTCGTTTATTGCGTTAAAAATACAGGGAGCGTCGGCGCCCCCCCTTCGCGCTTCCAGCGATACTATCATGCTAGGGGGCTGCCGGATCCGCACATGATGGCCGTGATTTACTGCTGAACATTCCGGCACAGAGGGATTGAATGGATAACTATCGCCACTTTGAGCACTTAAGAGAATTTGAAAAAGAAGGCGTGGATTATCGCGTTCGGTGGCGTGTTGCAGATTCCGGCATCGCCATTATGAGCATACATGGCGGCGACATCGAACCTGGGACTTCGGAAATTGCCGATGCCGTCGCCGGCTGCGATTACACCTTTTATGCTTTTCAAGGCATCAAGCGTGCGGGCAATCGGGCGCTTCACATCACCAGCTCGGTTTTTAACGAGCCCATCGGCCTGGAGATCGTGTGTCTGTCGGAAATCATTCTCTCGATTCACGGCTGCCATGAAACAGAGGCCATTGTTTACCTTGGGGGATTGGACCATGAATTACGGGAATGCATTCAGCAGCGCCTTGACAGTGCCGGGTTCAACGCAGTTAACAATGCCGGAGCAAATTTTCCGGGAAGAAATCCGGCCAACATCTGCAATATCTGCGGCCGCGGGATGGGAATTCAATTGGAGGTCAGCAGAGGATTGCGTGAGCGACTTTTTAAAGACCTGACGCCGCAGGGAAGAAATCAACCCACAGAAGATTTGAACCGTTTTGCCCGGGCGATTCACGATGCACTGGAGCCCTTTAAACTTCCGGTCGTGGAAAGTGTCTGTGAAGGGTTCGATTAAATCCATTCCATTGCCGGTGATGGATCAGTCAAACGGGCGCAAAAAGTCGATACCCTTACGGACGCGGTGTTAGCTCTGAAATTCCCCTTTGATTCAGGCCATGCCGAAGCAGCGCTGTTCCGGAATGTTTTCCCAGTCACGAATTCGCTGCTTCGCCCCAGAAGGCTGCCTGAAAAAGGTTCGTAAGTTCGCGAATCCTTGAACATGCCATTGCAGTGAATTCCCGATTCATGGGTAAAGACAAGTGAGCCGGTGATCGGCTTGTCGGGAGGAATGGGGCGCTGGGACGCCTGGGAGACATAGGCGCACAACGGCATCAAACTGGCAGGCCGGATGCCGCATTTTTTCTCCCCGGAAAGTATCATGGCCATCGCCACTTCTTCCAGCGCCGCATTTCCCGCCCGCTCGCCCAAACCATTTACGGTAACGCTTAAAGCATCCGCGCCAGCCTGTGCCGCGCAGATCGCATTGGCGGTTGCCATCCCCAGATCGTTGTGGCCATGAAACTCAAGCGCCATGCCACTTGATGCGAGCAGTTCCGTCAGGATGGCAGTGAGTGAAAAAGGCGTTGCAATGCCCACGGTATCCGCGATCCGCATCCGGTATGCCCCAAATAACAGCGCATGTTCGGCAAATATTTTCAGAAATGACAACTCCGCGCGGGTTGCATCCTGAGCGCCGACAGACACGAATTGGAATCTTTTGCAGGCAAAGGCAAGAAGCTCCCGGAGCTGCGCGAGCACCCAGGATTCGTCTTTCTTCATGGCGTTCATGAGAATGGATGATACGGGAAAGCTGATGTGAATGCTTCCCGTGCCACATTTTGCGGCATCCTCGATATCCTCTTGCCTGGCCCGGCACCAGCAGGTCAGGCGGCAGGGCAGGTTCAGGCGGGCGATCGCCCGGATGTCTTCCTGCTCGGTTTTCCCCATGGCAGGCGTTCCGACTTCCAGTTCGTCGATCCCCGCTTCCGCCAGCATGGTTGCGATGGTTTCCTTGGTTTTGCGGCTGAAGGCAACGCCCGGAGACTGCTCTCCGTCTCTAAGGGTTGTATCAATCAGCCATATCGGATCACGTCCATGCGTTTTCATCAGAAGAAGCACCTTTCAATTATCCGCCAGGGAAAAGATTGGATCACAGGCTTTATGTGCCATCTGGCTTATCTCCGTAATCGCGCCTTTTAAGTCTTTCAGCGCTTCTTCCGTCGGGTCGCACCGGTAATATTTCTCGATTGAACAAATCGATTGGATATTTTCGTATTGCAGAATACGTTTTTTGAGCGTTTCATCAATCGGCATCACCCGCTCAAGGCCGGAAACAAGATCGAAATATGTATGATTGTCCGGCAGGTTATGGTGAAAATCCAATATTGCCATAATGTAGCCTTCCAAAGACATGGAGAGCAAATTGTATCGTATATCCGCGCCAAAACGGCTTTTGATTCCCTTGGGCGTTGCCGCTTTCAGGTATTGATCCCCGTTCTTCAGCCATGTCTGCCAGTTCAGATTATGTTTGTTCATAATGCTTTGCATTTTCGATTCATTCCCTTTATTTTATCTTCATTTGACGACTTCACGTACAGCAACCGCTGCACCGGGTTTCACGTGCGACAGGTTCCAAGGTTCGAAACAGAAGATCCCACCACAACTTGAATTCTTTCAGTTGTTCCGCCGTTTCCATCGCCTGGCTTTGCGTCAACTGGTGATGAAAGGCTTCATCAAAATCGCAGACTGAAAACAAGAGATCCGCTTCCAGGGAAAAAAGCTCCTTCAGCAAGGGAATCATGCCGTCAATGTCACCCAACACAGCCTCACGGATATGAACTTCCGGAATCATGCGATGAGGTATTCCGTGGCCGGCTTGCCATCTTCCAGCCCGTCCAGAATTTCATCGATGATGCCTTCACTCGTAACGTTGCCGTACCACAGCCCTTCGGGATAAATGACGATCACCGGTCCGAAATCGCAGGCTTTCATACAGCCCGTGCTGGTGACGGCGGCATTCAGCCCCCGGTCCAGAATTTCGTTTTCAATATAGGGCAAAAAATTGAGAGACCCTTTTTTGTTGCAGGTTCCCTTGGAATCGCCGCCGGCTCTGAAGCTGGCGCACACAAAAATATGATGTTCGGGCTTGTCCATTTGCAGCTCCTTTCAGGTAAAATTCGAATATCAAATCCGAAATCCGAAACAAATTCAAAATTCCAATGCCAAAATGACTAAATCTATCCGTCTTAAAATAACCAGTTTTGGTCATTATGATTTTGGTCATTGTTTCGAATTTCGTGCTTTGAATTTCGAATTTGTCAATTTAAAACAGCTTGTCTGTTAACGCGCGATATTATCATCCACACCCTGCTCCTGTTCCGGAGCACTCCGCCCCGCAGGCCGTCATTTTACGTTTTGTCAGATGCCTGAGGCTGCCGCCGTCAAAAACCGTCTGCACGGCTTCATTGATCAGGCCTTCGATTTCCACGACTTCGATACCTTTGCGGGTCAGAGCCTGGCGGGGATTCGCGCCAACACCGCTGACCAGAAGCAGACTGCAGTCGTTGATGCTGTCCGCCAGTTCATCCCACCGGCGCATTCCGCCGCCGGATTCCGGCGTCCGGCGCGACTCTATCAGCGATACGGCGCCGTTCTTTTTGCCATATATCAGTAGGTGTTCCGCCTCCCCCAGATGCTGATTCACCAGCACGCCTTCCCTGCTGGCCACCGCCACAAAGGACCGGGAAGCGTTTATCTTAAGGGTTTGCGGTTCCGGCATGCTTTCGCAGGTTTTCAAGCTTTTCAGCAGTTCCTGCGGCATTTCCTCTCCCAGAAGCCCCACGGCGTCCGCCCTGCAGCGGGTGCAATGGTGCATCTGGGGAATGAATTTTCCGGCCTCTTTCCGGATATGGGCGATCATCTCTTTGGAAGGCTCCGGGATATGTTCAAAGGTTGAGCCCTGGTTCGGATAATAGGGAACGCAGTTTAAAATATCCACGTGCATTTCCCCCATCTTTCTGGCAACCTCCGGTATATGCGCATCATTGATGCCGGGGATGATGATCGAATTGACCTTGACCACGATCCCTTTTTCCTTGAGTCTCGTGATGGCATCGAGTTGCTTTTCCAGCAACAATTTCACCCCTTCAGTTGGATGAAATACCCGTTTGCCATGGCGCACCCAGGCATATATTTTTTCTGCCACGGCCGGATCGATGGCGTTGACGGTAACGGTAACATGGCTGACCTGGATCTGCGCCAGCTCGTCAATATACGGGCCGATACCCAGACCGTTCGTGGCCACGCACAGAAGCATCTCCGGATAGCTTTTTCGAACCCTCCTGCAGGGTTTCCATGGTTTCTTCCGGATTGGCAAAAGGATCTCCAGGCCCGGCAAGGCCGACCACGGAGATGTTTTTCTTTTTTTCAAACACCGAATCCAGATAGACCATGGCCTGAGCCGGCGACAGCACGCCGGAAGTGACGCCTGGCCGGCTTTCGTTGATACAGTCGAATTTGCGGTTACAGAATTTACACTGAATGTTGCACCGGGGCGCAACCGGAAGATGGACTCTTCCGAAGGTATGCCGCACCTTGTCATTAAAGCAGGGGTGATTTGACAGGTTCATGATTTTCGCCTTTTCAAATAGGATTTCTCGGAAGTAGTTTCAACTATCGTCACTCCGTCGGAATACGGAGTCCATAACCATTTAACGTACTGGATTCCGGCTTCCGACGGAATGACGGGAAAAGCCGATTCCCGAGTTTTTCGAAACCGTCACATATAGGAATATCCGATATCGGATGATTTTTGCCGTTGATCCAGCAGGGTATTGACAATGCTGTCAAAAAGGCTCTGCGCACCCTGGTAGCCGATATGCAGGATTCTTGCGCCATTGATCCGGTCATGGATCGGAAAACCGACCCGCACCAGCGGGACCGGGATTTTCCGGGCCACGGAATAGCCCTTGCTGCTTCCGATCAGAAAATCCGGCTTCAATTTGTCGGCTTCTTCCGCGATTTCAATAAAATCGACATTGTCATAGACGTAAATCTCCTGCCCTGCGGATCCAACAACCACTTCGGCAATTTTTTCCTTCAAATACCCGCTTTTCCCGCTGGATGCGCACAGCACCGGAATCACGCCGATTTCGGATAAAAAGGATGCCAGGCCCACCACCAGGTCTTCCTCGCCGTAAACCACGGCCCTGGCGCCGGAAACATATTTGTGGCCGTCGATGTATGCGTCGATGAGGCGGCCCCGTTCTTCCCGGTATTTTTCCGGCATGCGTTTTCCGGTGATATCCTCCAGCGCTTCAAAAAACCGGTCCGTCTCATGGATGCCGACGGGAAGGCCCGGGCTGTAAAGGGGAATGTCAAATTTATCCCGCAGGTGTTTTCCGGCGCTGCTTTGCCTGGACAGAATCCTGCCGAATTCCATGCTGGCCTTGGCATTTCCCATTTTCCGGATTTCGCCGACAGGGGTTCCGCCTTCCGGAATCTTGTGGTATTCCTTCCAGGGCGCGCCGTCCAGGGTCCTGGAATAATCCGGGAGCATCAGACAGGGCAGCTCCATGTCCCTGAAAATTTCCTTCAGCAGGCGAAGGTCCGCCGGAGAAAGCATGCCCGGAAAAAGATTCACCCGATCGCTTTTTTCGTTTTGAGATGTCGCCAGAGCTCGGACACCACCGCCTTCAGCGCGCCGTGAAATCCGTCAATATGGGTTCCCTTGTAGCTTGGCGTGGATACGTGCACCAGCGCCGGTGTTTCCTTTTCCTTGTTCGCTTCCCGGTATTGCCGGATAAACATCGGCACGTCATCGCCGATGGTCTCCGACAGGCAGGTTGTGGCGATCCCGATCAGATCCGGGTGATACTGCTTTTCAAGGTTATCCAGGGCTGTCATCAGATTCACGCCGCCCCCGAATATGGCGGTCTGCTCTCCGAAATTGGAGCAGGCGATATCCACCGGCTCTTTATAATGGCTGATCAGATACCGGCGCATATAGGTGGAGCATCCCTGAGAGCCGTGAATCAGGGGGACCGCGCCTTTGATCCCTTTAAAGGCAAGGGATGCGCCCAGCGGCGTGCAGACGTTGCAGGCGTTCTGGGTGCCGGCATCGGTTTTTTCGATTTTTCGCTGAATGATGACCGGGCCGCCAAAGCAGTATCCGCATTTTCTCTGGCAAATCCCCATACCGGACTGGTCACGCTTTCATACACTTCCCTTGGCGAAATTGAGCATTCCCACATATCCGGCCAAGGGAATCTTGCGCTCATGATTGTGATCGCAAAAGCCAACGCCCATCTTGTATGCGATCGGCCGCTCCTTGACGCCGCCGATCACCAGATCCGCGCCTTTTTCGATGATATACTTGGAAAGCTCCAGCGGATTGGCGTCATCCACGATCACCGTCCCGTCATCGCACAACTCCCTCAGTTCGGCGTAATCCTCCGGATTTCCGGTCTGAGAGCCGGCAAGCACCACATCCATCCCCAGAAGCCGCAGGGCCTTGATGAGTGAAAATGCCTTGAATGCGCCGCCCACATAGATGGCCGCTTTTTTGCCCGTCAGCGCTTTTTTGTACGCCTGAAGCCGGGGATATATCCGGCTGATCTCTTCCTTGACCATAGTTTGCGTGCGGCTGAGGATTTCCGGCTGGTCGCTGAAATGCTCGGCCACATCGTAAAGGGCCTTGGACATGTCCTCGACGCCGAAATAGGAAACCCGGATATAGGGAATGCCGTAGGTCTCTTCCATCATTTTGGCCAGATACGTCATGGAGCCGGAGCATTGAACCACGTTCAGGGATGCCCCATGGGCCCGCTGTACGTCCGCCACCCGTCCGTCTCCGGTCATTACCGACACCACCTGAACGCCCATCCGCTCGTAATAGTCCCTGATGATCCAGGCCTCTCCGCCGATGTTGAATTCGCCCAGGATGTTGATGCTGGTTTTTCCGATATCATCGGTCTTGCCCTGCCCGATCAGTTTGAACAGGGCTTCGCAGGCAGCCTTGTAGCCGTCTTTTTTGGTTCCCTTGAATCCTTCCGAGTTTACGGGAAGAACGGGAATCCCTTTTTCCCCGGCCACTTTCCGGCACACGGCATCCACGTCATCGCCGATAATCCCCACGATGCAGGTGGAGTACACAAAAGCCGCCTTGGGAGCATACCGGTCGATGAGTCCGGTCAAAATCGCGTAAAGCTTTTTCTCGCCCCCGAAAATGACGTCCTTTTCCTGCAAGTCCGTGGAAAAACTGAGCCGATGCAGCTCCGGCCCCGAAGACAGCGATCCGCGGATATCCCAGGTGTAGGCGGCGCAGCCGACGGGTCCGTGAACCAGATGCACCGCATCGGCGATCGGATACAGCACCACGCGGGACCCGCAGAACACGCAGGCTCTCTGGCTGATGGAGCCCGCCAGGCTGTGTTTGTCGCAAGTCATCTGATAAGGCGTATCGCCTTTTTCCCAGATGTGGTTTTCCCGCTCTTTGAGAATGGATATGCTTGTCATGGTGTCTCCCTCTGCAGGGGGCGAATCACCCTTCGCCCCTGCCGCCTACATCACCAGTTCCATGTTGATGTCGGTTGCGTCGCGATCTTTTCGATCCAGGAGCGCATCCAGTATTTTTTCCAGAAAGCGGATGCCGCCTTTATAGCCCATCGTCGAAAAATAGCTGTGTCCGATCCGGTCAAAAATCGGAAAGCCGTAGCGCACCAGCGGAATGTCCTCGTCCTTGGCGATGTATTTCATGTATGTGTTCCCGATCATTAAATCCACGGGCTCCTGCTTGATCCATTGATGCAGCAGAAACATATCCCCCGGGATTTTGATTTTGACTTCACAGGGGGCATCCTTCACCACTTCCCGAAGCGATTTTTCGAATTTCTTTCCCGCCGGCGTTCCGCTCACCATATAGACCGGGATCATGTCGATGGAGACCAGAAATTTGGCGATTGCCATAAGCTGATCCGGATCACCGGCCAGGGCCACTTTTTTGCCGTAAAAATACTGATGCATGTCCGAGATCACATCCACGAGCTGGCCCCGCTCCAGGGTGAGGGCATCCGGCACGTTCACGCCCGCAATGCGCCGGAGGTTATCGACAAACGTGTCCGTACCCTGAAGGCCCATCGGCAAATCGAGCAGTTGGCAGGGCACCTTGCATTTGGCATCCAGGGCTCTGGCCGCGGGACCCGAGGCCAGCTTTCCCAGGGCCAGGGTCCCCATGCTGGACCCGGTCAGTTTCAGTTCCGGAATCGTTACCCCGCCTTCCGGATACATGCGGAATTTTCCGGTCAGCGGGCCGTTCAACACGTTGGACGTGTCCGGGAACATGATCGTATGAACGCCCATGAGAGAAGCAATGCGCCGGATCTCTTCCATGTCCGATGGCTCCGAATATCCCGGAATCAAATTGATGGTCTTGTTTTTATGGCCGTTTGATTCGGAAAAATAATCCACCATGGCCCGGGTCATGCTGGCGAATCCGGTAACATGCGATCCCACATAACTGGGCGTATTGGCATGAATGACATATTTGCCGTCCGGGAATTTTGCCCTCGGCCCTGGCTTTATTGACGATCTGGGGAATATCATCCCCGATGGTCTCCGACAGGCAGGTGGTATGCACGGCGATGATATCCGGATGATACACGGAGAAAATATTGTCGATGGCCTGAAGCAGGTTGGCCTGCCCCCCGAAAACCGAAGCGCCCTCGGTAAATGCGCTGGTCGCCGCCATGACCGGCTCTTTGTAATGACGGGTCAGGGCGCTTCGATGATAGGCATAACATCCCTGAGAGCCGTGACTGTGCGGAAGACACCCGTGAATGCCCAGAGCTGCATACATTGCGCCAATGGGCTGACAGGTTTTTGCCGGATTGATCGTTAACGCACTGCGTTCCGTAATTTCTTTTGGCGTATGTCTGAGCAGCATAATTCTCTATCTCCAATTCGGTTTGTATTAAGACCTTAATTCCTTTGACCGCCCCCTTCCATCTTATTCCCACGCATAGGTTGCCATGAGTTCCGGATTTGTCTGCCAGGGCGCCTTCATGTAGCTCCAGATTTTGCTGTTTACCATCCGGTCAATCTCCTTGTAAAAATTGACGGCTCCCGCAAACCCGGCATAGGGCCCGCCGTAATCGTAGCTGTGAAGCTGTTTCATGGGAATTCCGTGCTTCTGGATCGCGTATTTTTCCTTGATCCCCGCACAGAACATATCGGGCTTGTAAATTTCGATGAGCTGGTCCGTCTCATACTGGCTGATGTCATCGATGATCATGGTGTTGTTCGGCATGTCCGGCATCATGCCGTCGTATTCGCTGAAAACCACGCCGTGTTTTTTCAGCTTTTCAACTTCTTCCGGCCGCTTTCGGGGCCTGAAATTATCCGGGTCCGGTTCAACTTTCAGTTCCTGGATGTTCCGGCTGTCCGCATCCACCCGGATATCGGGCAACACCTTGCGGCCTTCATAATCGTCCCTGTGACCGAATTCATATCCGGCGGAAAGGGTGACCATCCCCAGTTCATTAAAGAGGTCCTGATAATGGTGCGCCCGGGACCCGCCCACAAACAGCATGACCCGCTTGCCTTTGGTGCGGGGATAAACGGCGTTTCTGGCTTCCACCACTGCGGGCATTTCTTCGGCAATCACCGCCTCAACCCGTTCGGTGAGCTTCGGATCTTCAAAATAGGCGGCAATTTTCCGAAGGGACTTGGCCGTGGCTTCAGCGCTGATAAAATTGACCTTGATCCAGGGGACGCCATATTTTTTCTCCATCATCTCCGCGACATAATTGATCGAGCGATGGCACATGATCAGGTTCAAATCCGCCGTGTGCGAATTGGCAAAGCCGTCTATGGTGGAGTTGCCGCTGAATGTCGACACCAGCGTGATGCCGCATTTTTCAAAAATCCGCTCGATTTCAAAGGAGTCTCCGCCGATATTGTATTCCCCCAGAAGATTGATCTTGAAATCGCCTTCCCGGACGGTATCGTCGGTTCCCACCACATGGGTAAAAACGCCGTTGTTTGCGATATGATGTCCCGCGGACTGGCTGACCCCCTTGTAGCCTTCGCAACTGAAGCCAAAAACATTGATGTCCAGCTTTTCCTTCATTTCCTTGCAGACCGAATGCACGTCATCGCCGATCAGTCCTACCGGACAGGTGGCGAATACGCCGATGGCCTTGGGCTTGAACAGGTCATAGGCTTCCTGAATGGCCTGCTTCAGCTTTTTTTCGCCGCCAAAAATGATCTGCTCTTCCTGCATGTCCGTTGAAAAACAATACGGCATAAAATTGTGGCCGTCCGTTGATGTACCGGGTGATGCATCCGGATCGGTCTGATTTCTTCGGGTCAGCCAACTGTAATACCCGCAGCCGATCGGGCCGTGCGTGATGTTGACGATGTCGCGGGTAGGCCCGAGTATCACGCCCTTGCAGCCCGCGTAACAGCACCCCCGCTGACCGATCAATCCGGGGGTGGTTCGTACGTTCGACTGGATTTCCGGAACATCGCCGCTTTCGCCGACCTTGTTGATCACGATCTGTTTGGCGCGCTTTCGCGCCACCTTGGTCGGATACTTTGCGATGAGTTCCAGTTTCACTTTTTCAGGGTCCAAACACGCGTCCTCTTCCATGATATCTTCGATAGTCTCCATTGCTTTTTCTCCTCTGTCGTCTTTCACGCGTCATCCAGAACTTCATCGCCGAACTCGCCGGTCCGGACGCGAACGGCATCCAGGCACGGCATGACATAAATCTTGCCATCTCCGGATTTTCCGGTCTGATTGACCCGGATAATGGTTTTAACGGTTTTCTCCACCAGTTTATCCGGCACAATAACCAGAAGGATCCGTTTGGGAATCAGCCGTCCGCTTTGGCCGAGCTGAGAAATGGCCTCTTCATAACCCAGTTCCGCACCTTTCAGAAGCTGCATGTCCACAAGCCCTTTTCCTCTGCCCAGGGCGTCTCTGGCGGTGACGGAAGAAATGCCCGCCTCCGACAACGCCCGTTTGGTTTCGTTCATCTTGTTCATGCGAATGATGGCGGTGATTTCCTTCATATCTTCACCTCTGTCATTTCCCCGGCGGATGTCTCCTTGATTCCCGAGCTGATGGTGTAAGCTTCCTCCACCGGAATCACAAAAATCTTTCCGTCCCCATAAGCGCCTTTGTCTCCGGTTCTTGCCGCCTGAATAATCGTTTTGATCACAAAGTCCTTGTCCTGATTTTTGATAACCGCCAGGATCATTTCCTTGGGGATTTCATCATAGGTGATCTCTCCGATTTTGATGCCGCGCTGTTTGCCGCGACCCACCACGGACATTTTTGTAATACCGGGGAACCCGGCTTCCATCAGCGCAGCCAGAACATTGTCCACTTTTTCAGGCCTTACGATTGATCGTATCATCAACATGTGAATTGCTCCTTTTTTGTATGAAAGTTCATAAAGACCGGCTGAAGACCGAAGGAATTTTCCATCTTCAACCTTCCGTCTCTGCCTTCAGACTGCTTTTCTAAGCCGCAAGGCCATGCTCAATCAGCATTTTTTCCAATTGGTCGATTTCCAGAGGTTTGGGAACGATAAACATCTGGTTGTTTTCAATCTTTTTGGCAAGGGTGCGGTATTCATCCGCCTGAGAATGTCCGGGATCGATATTCGATCACGGTTTTCCGATTGATTTCCGCCCGCTGCACCATGTTGTCTCTGGGAACAAAGTGAATCATCTGCGTTCCAAGCTTTTCCGCAAAAGCTTCAATCATTTCCTTTTCATTGTCCACATTGCGGCTGTTGCAGATGAGCCCCCCCAGCCGGACCCCGCCGGCTTCCGCAAATTTTACGATGCCCTTGCTGATGTTGTTGGCTGCGTACATGGCCATCATTTCGCCGGAAACCACGATATAGATCTCCTGGGCCTTGCCCTCGCGAATGGGCATGGCAAACCCGCCGCAGACCACGTCTCCCAGAACATCATAAAAAGCATAATCCAGCTTTTCGCTTTCCGCATAAGCGCCGAGCTGTTCCAGCAGATTGATCGAGGTGATGATTCCCCGGCCCGCACAGCCGACGCCCGGCTCCGGTCCGCCGGATTCGGTGCACAAGACGCCGCTGAATCCGATTTTTCGAACATCCTCAAGCTCCACGTCTTCACCTTCTTCCCTTAACGTATCCAGAACCGTTCTCTGGGCCAATCCGCCCAGAAGCAGCCGGGTAGAGTCCGCTTTGGGATCGCATCCCACAACCATGACCTTTCTGCCCATTTCCGCAAGCCCGGCAACGGTGTTCTGCGTGGTCGTCGATTTGCCGATTCCGCCTTTTCCATAAATGGCGATTTTTCTCATGTCGTTTCTCCTTGTTGTTGTTCATTAACCATCAAAAGCAATTGATATTATCTATAAGCAATAATAGTGCCAAACTAAATAATAAATATAACATGCTAATATAATAACAATTATTAAAATACGAGTAATAATTATAATAATACATATATGTAATCAAATTTTAATATATAACATATATGTATTATTATGGAGCATGGAAATATTCACCGATTCTGCCACATATTTCAGTGAGAGCATTGCGGATATGGACTTCAGAAAACGATATGCGGGGTGATTTTATTTAAAAGCCCGAGGAAGCCAGGGGAGATTGCAGAACAAGGTTATTCAAAGCCGAAAAAACAAACGCAAAGCGGGGAAATTTCCCGCTTTGCGTTTCTACATTGCCCTATGATTGAGAGGGGACTCAGCCTCTATAAATCACATTGCATGTCAAACCGATTCAAATAATGCATTTAAAATGCCATGGACAAAGTTAGGCCGCCATAAAAAAAACTGGAATTATCGCTGATGCTGGTTGCGGTAATGAAATCATCGGCATTTCCGGAAAGCGGAAACGAATAGCCAATCAATGGTTTTACGGAAAAATATTCACCAAAGGGTATCGTCAGTCCGGCCGTTACCAGTCCGTTGTGAAACTCTCTATATTTGCTTTCGGGATCATTGACTTCAGTAATATCATCGTCGTCGGAATAATAATACCCTGCCGAGGCTGCCAGATCCAGGGTGATTTTATCAACGATCGGCTGTGAATGCGAGATACCGAAATTGATGTACCATGCCGGCGAACTGGCGATGTCCCGGTAAACAGACAGGGTCGGATTCAAAATTGTATTAAGGGTTGCGGATACAAACAATTCCTGTGTATCATCAGTGCCATCCAGCGCATAGTAGATATACCCTCCGGTTAACTTAACCGGCCCAAAGTCTTTGCATATGAAAAAGTCAAATCCGTTTCCGTGTATTTGGACGTGGACTCGTCTGAGTCGCGGGTATGCAGATCTGTATCCATATTTCCCCACATATTAAAACTGAATCCCTCATAGCCCAAAGTCGCGGACGGCTGAATTACTACACTGTTATGGCTCAGCTCAAACCCTCGCCAGATGTACTGGCTGAAAACACCCAAATCCAATGCTGCCGTCGGTTTGGAAGCCTCTGCTTCCGCTGGTTTGTCTTCATCACCTGCAAGTGCGACAACCTGGCTGGCAAAAATGACTGTAGCCGCCGCAATACAAGCTAAGATACGCCGATTCTTCTTCATGCTTCATTCCTCCTTTTTAATTATCCCTGATGAAAAATAAATGATACAAATCCTCTGAAACCATTCTGTTTAACACCTTCAAATTTCGTCGATTATTACCCAATAAAGAGCGATGATTCGGTCCGTTAGCGGACATGTTTCCGGACCGAATCATCGATGCTATGGATCATACCTCCAACTGCTTTTATCTGATGCGCCTTGTTGCGGATGGTGAAATCCGGATATGCGGTAACCGCCACTTCGCTCTGATCAAGCCCTGCCAGTTCCATTTCTTCGGGAACCCTCAGAGGAACGATCTTGTCAAGAATTTTAAAGAATGCATACATGACGATAAAGACAAAGATGATGTTGGTGACCGTACCGATAAGTTGGGCGAAAAACTGGGACGCGTCTCCATAAAACAATCCCTTGACCGTGCCGGTCACGCCGTTTAAACCTTCGCCGTACGTTCCGTCCGCAAAAAGCCCCAGTGCCAGCACGCCCCAGGTTCCATTGACGCCGTGAACGGATATGGCACCGACCGGATCATCAACCTTCATCACCCGTTCCACAAAAAACACGCTGATGCAGAGAATGATGCCGGCGATAGCGCCGATAATCACCGCCGAAACCGAATTCACAAATGCACAGGGAGCGGTGATCGCGACAAGGCCTGCCAGAAAGCCGTTGGCAATCATGGATATGTCCGGTTTGCCGTAGCGCATCCACATATAAGCCATGGATGAAAAAGCCGCGGCCGCGGATGCGAGCATGGTGTTGACGGCGACAACGCCGATTCTTAAGTCACCTCCGGCAAGAGAGGAGCCCGCATTGAATCCGAACCAGCCGAAAGCCAGGATGAAACACCCGGCAAGCGCCATGGGGATGTGATGCCCCGGCAGGGCGTTGGGGGTTCCGTCGGCCTTGAACTTGCCCAGTCGGGGCCCCAGGACCATGGCACCGGCAAGCGCAGCCACGCCGCCGGTCATGTGAACGACCGATGAACCGGCAAAATCCACATGTCCATGACCGAGCGCAAACATTTTACCAAGCTGTGACAACCAGCCGCCGCCCCATACCCAGTTGGCGTATAAGGGATAGACGATGCCGGAGATAAACAGCGCATAGATACAAAATGACTTGAATGTCCAGCGCTCCGCCATGGACCCGGTCGGTATCGTGGCCGTGGTATCCATAAACACCATCTGGAAGAGAAATATGGTAAAAACCACAACATCGTAAGTACCGCCGGAAAGGAAAAAACCCTTTGTACCGAACAGTCCGAATTCCTTTCCGAAAAGATTGATCACAAACTCACCGTTTAAAACCGTTCCCCCGCCAAGAGAGGCAGCACCACCACCCCCTCCCATCTGGATGGCAAATCCGCAGATCCAGTATCCCAGCATACCGAGGGCATAGACCATGAAATTCATACCCATGGTATGGCCGGCGTTTTTTGCCTGTGTAAAGCCCGTTTCCGCAAAGGCGAAACCCAATTGCATGAACATGACCAGAAAGCCGCAGACGAGCATCCAGACGATATTGGTGGCGATTCTGTTGTGACCGACAACATCCGCCAGTTTGGCGGCAAGGGGCTCGGCCGCCGCCATATTTTTCATGTCATCGGCGGTTGGGGCGCCCGCGGTTGCGCCGATCACATCGGCTGCGCCTCCGGTGCTTGTGCCCGACGGGTCCGGCACCGGCTCCGGGGCCTGAACCGTCTGGGCAGCCTCTTCCGCAAACAGAAATGACGGGGTGCTGCAAAAACCGGCAAAAACAAGTAAAATCATGATAAACGCCGTTTTAAAACCATTTCTTCTTTTCATGCGAATCTCCTTTTATGATTAATGTAAGAACATATTCCTTGTTGACTCTGAGATAAGCAATTATAGTGCCATAATATAACTTATTGTATATAAACAATATATCAATAACATTGATATACATGACGTTACATTAATGTTTTATTAAACACATATAATACATATTTGTAATTTATATGACATGCATCATGAGATTCGACGAAAAATCCGCATGGCGGGGAAAGAGGAAACAATACGATCTATGAACGGGGAAGGCTCTGAGGCTAAGGACCGGAAAGCCTGAAGAAGGCAGATTCAGGACATTTCAATCACAAATGGAAGGAAGGCAAATCGGTCCCAAACCCATTTTCAGGGGACCGATTTGCGCAGAAAGAACGTAAAACCTATATGGATTTATGGCGCAGGCGATTGGAGATTCGATCAATGATTACTGCTTTGCAACTTCTGGTAAGTGACGGCAGTCTGGATCGCAATTCCGCCCTGTTCGGCAACGGCCATGGCGAAGTTGATATCGGCAGGGGAGAAATACCGGACTTCAGATGTCAGCAGCCGTATCATGCCAATGGTCTCGTCCTGAACCGTGATGGGAACCGCCAGAATGCTGCTGACCACTTCGGCGGCAGCCTCTTTGTGATAGATTGTGTGCAAGTCGACGGTGGCATCGGGAATCACCACCGGTTCACCCTTGAGGATATAATATGTTGCCAGTTCGTCATCGAGCGGACCGCGTTCCAGATAGGAATTGCTCAGGCCATAGGCGGCTCTCAGTTCCAGGCGGCCCTTGGTCGATTCAATCAGCCGGATGGTATAGGCCTTTAATTTCATGACTTCAGTCAACCGCGTTACAATCAAATTCAAAATTTCATCCAGCTTCCGTGTGGAGTTGATCGTTTTTCCGATTTCATAAACCGCCTTAAAATAACTCAACTGGCGGTTCTGCTCCTCATAAACTCGAGCGTTTTCGATGGCGATGCCGCATTGTTCGGCCAGAGCCGCCACGAATTTTTTCTCCTGCTGGTCAAAGACCCGGGGGCTTCGGCTCAACAGCCTGAGAACGCCGCTAATTTCGTCCGCGAATGGGAATCGGCACCACCAGAATACTTTTTATCCCCTCCTTCCGGGCATCCTCCGGATACTGGATGCGGGGATCATTGGGCACATCGAAAATGGCAATCGGCGTCCCTTTCAGGGCCTTCATCACACTGCTTTCCATATCCACCGGCCCTCGCTGCAGGTACGTGTCGCTGAGGCCGGATGCGGCGTGCAGCACCAGCTTTTTGCCGCTGGCATCCAGCAACCGGATGGTTGCCGCATCCACACCGATGACTTCAGGAATTTTCTGGGCGATAAGGCTGAAAACTTCATTCATATTCAGTTTGGAGGTGATCGCCTGGGTCACATCAATAAATAGTTGAAGGTATGTTTTTTCTCGATTCATGCTAAAATTGGAACCCCTTGATAATTAGATTGGGGGCAACCCTTGATTTGTACCTGTTCGAACATCGAATTCAAGATTTTGCCGTTTATTTCTGTTTAAGTATGTCCCGAATCTCCGTTAAAAGCATTTCTTCCTTTGAGGGAGCGGGGGGTTGTGCCGGCGCCTCCTCTTCTTTTTTCTTTAATGTGTTCATGGCTTTAATCGCCATGAAGATGGAAAGGGCGATAATAAGAAAATCAAAAATGTTTTGAATGAATTTACCGTAATTAAGCGTGACCGCGGCGGTTTGACCCACAGCATCTTTAAGGGTGATTGCAAGATTTGTGAAATCAACACCGCCAATAAGAAGCCCTATCGGAGGCATAATCACATCTCCGACAAATGAGGCGACAATTTTTCCGAAGGCAGCTCCCAAGATAATACCGACCGCCATGTCTACTACATTGCCTCTCATTGCAAATTGTTTGAATTCTTGTATCATGCTCATAGTTGCCCCTCCTTGATAATTAATGTTTTTATTTCTCCAGAACCAGTGGCGTTATACTGACTTTCTCCGTGCTTTGCTGTTTATTGCAGCAGACATAAGAAAAATGAAGGATCTGCAAACTGACGTGAACTGATGGCGCAAGCAGTCGAATGTATTCCAGCAGGTCGGTTGTATCGTATGGATCTGCAAAGGATTCAGCAGTGGGGGCTGACGCGCAAAGCGCAAATGACGGGCATATCCCCGATAAGAGGGACCGATCGGTCGTATAGTGTTTCTGGGACAATATCAATATTCCCAGGCCAAAAGACAGTTCCATAATCAACCCGTGCTGCAAGAAAAAGAGGGGAGCCCTTCAGTTGCACAAAAGGACGCTTGTCCATCAGGCAGGTCATGTCGAACATTTTTTTTCACCATTCTCAAATTCAAGATAGAGCAGATAGTCCCGTGTGGCATGAACCGAAACAACATCCAGCAAAGCAGCCATTTTCTATCCCCCTTATCGAAGCGGTTCAATCCGGAAAAAATTCTTCTCCGGAAACAGTCAATTCCCAATCGGCATACAGCTCATCTTTATGGATTTCAATCCATGCCTGAACCATCTTCAACTGACGAGATGGAAAGCTGCCTGCCAGAACAATGCCCTCTTCGATTGATATAGAAGCTTTTCACCTGCATACCTGACATGGATATGAGGCAGATGGTGACGTTCGTTGTCCTCATACAGGATTGACACCAAAATCCCGTAAAACATGCTGATTGTCGGCATGGCACCCTCCTTGTATTCTGTATTGAAGAGTATCAGCACAGACAACTCTTGTCAATAATGCGCTTCGTGCGTCAGAGGGCGCTGTAGCGCCGTCATTGGGGCTCAAGGGATTCATCTTGTCCTTCATGATCGCAATTTTCTCAAGATGTTTCTGCTCGATGTACAGCTCAACAAACGGTTTTATGACTCCAAAGCATTTTATCTTTTTCAAACCTACCTTAAAACGTTCGAGGATATCATTGCTGAAGGCAAGTCAGACGGAAGCTTCCGTGCAGATATCAATCCGCGCGTTTTCAGAAACATGTTCCTGGGCGCTTTCAGCCATATGGCATTGCGCTGGCTGATTATCGATAAGGAGAACAAATATGACAAATTAAAAGAGATCGAGCACCTCACGGACTTGCTCTCTTCTGCCGTTTCAACTGAATCGTGAGAACAATCTCTGCAAGATATACCATGGCACTCCGATTCATACGCGTTGGGTTGGTGCCGTGCTGAAAGTTGTCGTGTTTTATGGAGCAGCGCTGCATTCCGGTCGAACAGGACACAAGGATGTTCCGTCAACGATAGAAGTTAATGTTCTAAACCGATATGGATTGACCGCTGTTGATCCACGCCTTCATGCCGCCCGCCAGACTGTGTACGTGCTGAAACCCCTGGCTCTGCAGAAAGCTTGCCGCGATATTTCCCCGGTAGCCGATGCCGCAGGTAACGATGATCTCCTTGTCTTTGGGGATTTCCGGCGCATTTTTAAGCAGGGCTGTCAGCGGCAGGTGCACCGCCTGCCGGATGTGGCCGGTTGACCATTCCGACGGCGTTCTGACATCATACAAATAATCGTATTTGCCGGTTTCAAGTTTATTGCTCAGCTTTTCCGTTGAAATCTGCCAGAGCTGATGAATCGGGTATCCTGCTTCCTGCCACGCCGCCATGCCGCCATAGAGATAGCCGATGATATTATCATAGCCGATCCTGTGAAGGTGCACGGTCATGTTGGCATAGGCTTCTTCGTCCGAAACAATCAAAATCAGCTCGGCGTTCGGGTCGATGACCATGCCGATCCAGTTGGCGGTCTGCTTGGCAAAGCCGATATTGATGGAACCGGGAATGTGCACCCCGCCGAAGGCGGCCGTATCCCGGGTGTCCAGAACCAGCGCGCCGCGTTCGATCTGTTCCTTGACCTGCCAGGGGCTCATGTCCCGGGTGATGGGGCAGCGATCCAGAAGGGGCGCTCCGTTTTTGTTCGTCTGGATAATATGGGAGAAGCTCTTGGGCCGTTCCGGAAAGCTTTGCTTCATCTGTTTTTCAAAAGTTTCGGCCGCAAGGCTTAAAACGGGGTTGTTGATCTTCTCAAACCCGATGGTTGAGCTTGATTTGGAGCTCATCCCCTTGCCGCAGAGTGATCCTTCGCCATGCGCGGGGAAGATCTCGAGATTGGCAGGCATTTTGCCCAATTTGTGATAAAGGGAGTCGTACAGGTTGCGCGTCTGTTCATCGATCAGCTCTTCTCCGGCCAGATCCGGGCGGCCGATATCCCCGACAAAAAGGCAGTCCCCGGTCAGCACCAACCAGGGATCCTTGCTGCGGAGCGTATCCGTGACCAGAATCGACATGGAATGCGGGGTGTGGCCAGGGGTTTTCAGAAATTCGAGCAAGGCATTGCCAAAAGCCATCTGCTGCCCTTCTTTCAGTTCAATGTGATCAAACGCAACCGGAGAATTTTCCATGAAACAGATTTTGGCGCCCGTTCGCGAACGCAGTTCCTGGTTCCCGCTGACATGATCGGCATGAACATGGGTTTCAAAGATATGCGTGATTTTCATCCCATTGTCGCGGGCAAGGTTGATATAGTCCTGCACATCGCGTTTGGGGTCCACAACGCAGGCGACTTTGGCCTGAGGACAGCCGATAAGGTAAGAAAGACACCCCATTCCTTCAACGGTGATCTGCTTGAAATACATTCCCAGCCCTCCATTTTTTCCGTCGATTTTGATCCGGTCCCGGCCTCAATGGCAATGACCTAAGGCATAAAGTCCCCCTATGGAAAGCGGGACCAGGGGGAATTTCGTGCAATCGCTTGGAAATTCCCCCTAAAACCACGATCAATCAAACGCCATATTTGTTTTCCATACTTTCCAGACATTGCCGACCAGATCCGGTCCGGGATTCAGCACGGTCTTGCCGGGACGCCAGCCTGAGGGCGTTGCCTGCGTTCCCTGGCTCTCCCTCACCAGTTGGAAGGCCTGGATCTGGCGCAGGCTTTCCCCGACGTTTCTTCCAACCGGCGGGGTCAGCACCTCAAAACCCTGAACAACGCCATCCGGATCGATGATGAAGCGGCCGCGGGTTTCCACTCCGGCATTATCGTCGTATACCCCGAAGGCCGTTCCCACTTTTCCGCCGGCATCCGACAGCATGGGAAACGGGACGCCGCCATCGACCATTTTGGACAGTTCATGATCATCCCACATTTTGTGCACAAATACGCTGTCGATGCTCATGGACAATACTTGAACGCCCAGTTTTTCAAATTCTGCGTGCTTTTCGGCAACTGCCGAAATCTCCGTGGCTCAGACAAACGTGAAATCGCCGGGATAGAAACAGAGTACGACCCATTTCCCCAGATATTCGGAAAGTTTCACGGAAATGAAGTTTCCTTTCTGATAGCCTGGTGCCGTGAAGTCCGGCGCTTTTCTTCCAACCTGAATCATGTTGCGTACCTCCTTTTCGATGCTCTGGGATGAGGATTCTTGTTTCGGTTTAGCAGGGTCGCCAACAAGCCCGCCGGTGGGTCGGGCGCAGCCGATTTTGATCTCTTTTGCCATCAGGCCCTCCTTTCAATGGTTTTGGGTTGTCAGACATCTTTTATGAAAAGGGAATGCATTTTCACGGTAAGTTTTTTAAAATTAATCTTTACGTCAATGTCTGTGGAATAAACGAAATAAACAGAAACGGCAGTGGTGAACAGGTACAAAATCAGATAGCACGCAGGAAAAGACACCCGCCCTGGTTCATGAGCCAAGAAACTGAGCGTTACGACAAGGCTGACAAAGCATCCAGCAGTCGCTCGGCGTCCGTTTCGTCTGGATGGGGTGGCAAACTGGCCAATACCCCCAGGCCTTCCGATGCTTCATGAAATTCTTCCGAAGAAAGCGTGGTAACCAGGGCAAGATGGGCCAGGGCGTTGACGCGAATCATGTCCTTGGCGATACTCAGGCCCGATTGCCCGTCCAGGGCTTCATCGATAATGATCAGGTCCACCAAGCCGAACGCGGCGGGACGCGCGGTTGCCACGGAATCGGCCCAGACAATATCATTTGTTTTTACAGCGCTTAATCCATCGGCCAGTTTGGTAAATTTATCGGGTTGCCGGGTAATAATCAATATTTTTTTCATTGTTTCTCCATGGGATGTTTGCTTGACGGACGGCTGCCGGAGCGCTGTGATCATCCCATTTTACCACAGCATGAACCCGGCCCGGCGCAATGCGCCTGGGAAGGATTGCTCCCGCAGCAGGCTGTATCTTTGGGCCCTGGAAAATCCTTGGCGTTTCGGCCGGTCAAGGAACTCGTGGTGGACATCAGCCGGGTTGTCAGCGCACTGCCGCAATCCGGGCAGATCAGCGGACCGTTGCTGCTGATCAGCCAGCACTTCGCTGTTTTTGCCGCATGAGCGGCATGCAATATCATAAATCGGCATGGATATTTCTCCTGAATCATGGCGGGATAATCGGAAAAATTCCGATTCCCGGCCGTGATTTTGTCAGAATCCGGAACGGATCATTGAACGTTTTTTACACGATCTCCCCATATTTTCCGGTAATAATCGTCGATGGCTTCTCCCAGCGTATTCACCGCCAGGGATGCGCAATGCATGTGGTCTTCGGGCAGGCCGCCCAGTTCCGCCGCCACGTCTTCGGGTGTCACCTTTAAAGCATCATCCAGACTTTTTGCGCTGACCAGTTGGCTCACGGCGCTGCCGCAGGCAACAGTATACGTGCATCCATGGGGAATCTGCCCGATATTGACAATCTCCTGATTTTGAATAGACAGGTAGATTTCAATGGAATCCCCGCAGACGCCTACTCCGGTTGCCTTTCCTTCTGCTTTCGGTATGGCCCCCATATTCCGGGGCTGATTGGCATGCTGGAAAAAACGTTCATCGAGCAGATGGGGCGGATGGTCATGCTCTCCTTCAGGAAGTCTCATTCTCTCTATCCATCATCGCGCCTCGCTGTTAATGCGCACCGCCGCCGCAGGTATGTTCCTGGGAAAATTCCGGAAGTTGTTCCATCAAGCAGCGCCTGCACGGCATTTCCAACGGTCAGAAAGTTTCCGCCGAAATAAACCTGAATTCCCACCTGGTTGAACCCCATGAGCGGGCGAAACCCCATGCCGCCGGCGATCAGTTTGGCGGCGCCTTTCGAAGCCAGATACTGGACAGGCGCCATACACCCGCCTTGTTGATGCGGAACATTGGGAATCACGTCCACTTTTTTGACGGTGTTGTCTTCCACGGTTACCAGCGTATAGAGGTCACAGTGGCCAAAATGTGCGCCCAGCGGCGCGTCAAGTCCACCCGGTGCCGAGGAAGGGATAGCGATTAAAGTATTCACAATTCATTCTCCTTTTATTATGCGTTTCAGTTGTCTTTGTTTTACAGGCCAGTTCGGCCTGCATGAAATAATAAACGTACTTTGTTTAAAGCATAAAACTATGCAATAGCTTCGTAATCAGATTAATCTAGCAAAGATCTTTTATTAAGCGCCATGACCCATGCTGTTGGGCTTTGAAGCCATCTCCACCTCACCTGCCTTGAATTTGGCAATGGCCTGACGGACCGTCATGTTCTCCAGATTCTGACCGACTTGAATGCCTGCGGCGGACAGCGCCCGAAATGCCTTGGGGCCGACAGATCCGGTCAGAACCACGTTGGCTCCGGATCGGCAAACTGTCTCAGCCGCCTGTATGCCGGCTCCCTGGGCCATGGCCTGTGAAGATCCGTTATCGACAAACTTGAATTCAAGGGTGTCCGGATCAACAATACAAAATCCGGCGGCACGGCCAAACCGGGGATCGACCTGTGAATCCAGACCGGGTTCTTCGCAACTAACTGCAATTTTTCCCATAACTATGCTCCTTTTTCTGTCCGAAAGCGGTGCTCGTCTGCGCGGCCGGCGCCCTGGCCGCCGCGCGGATTCATGCAACCGCCATGTCTGTTTTATACGATGTTCCTTCTTTTCAATTGAATCCATTTTGGATAACCGGCCTCCCCCTCTGCGGCATCCCGGCATGGTAAATGCCTCTTTTATAAAATCGCCGGAGAGCCATGCCCGCATGACTTCGCCAATGTCTCCGGCGACGAAAGAGACCACGCGAATATCATAAGCCGCAATCTGGGACAGCATGAGCCGGGAAATGGCCCCGCAAACCAGCGTATCAACGCCGAGCTCAATCAGGCGGCGTCCTTTTTCAGGACCCGAATCCGCGGGCAGTTTTTCATCCCTTTCACGGATGATACGCCCGGATTCGGCCTCAACCAGCCGGATCTCTCTGGCCACATCAAATACCGGGGCGATTCGATTGTTCCAAACTGCAAAAGCCGCTTTCATCTGCATCCACCTGAGTTATGGGTCTGTGAAGGGAACAGCAAATATAGTGCCAAATAATCATAAAACTGAAATATAAAAATAACCATATGATATTCATTGATATACAGTGATATGGCCCCACAGGCTGGAAATTACAGATCAGTAGCTATTCCGCTACTCTTTCAGGTTAGATAAGTAGCGTTAATGCGACTGTCATATTACACGGGCAAAACCCCTGGTGCAAGCAGTTGCCGGACAAGTCAGGCAAAACAATGCGCGGCTTTTTTGAATCGCCTTGAGTCGCAATATCAAAACCAGTTGTTCCAGCATAGTTGCAAAGTTGCGACGATATAACGGCTGTCGATTTTCGATATATCTAAATATCATTAATAATCCAAGAGTGTTATAAACTATATTCGGTTCTGGCATGATAAATGCTTGATCACAAAAGCCAGCAGGCTCATTTGCATGCCGCCATTGCCGAACCGGAGATCTTTCCGGCGTTTATGCCATACTGATCAGTCCCGCAATGGCGCAGGATGAAGGCAATGCAGATATGGATTTTTGCGAAACCACAAGTTGGATCACAATCATACTGCGGCGTAAATTCGCCCATGGACAAAAGGAGGATATTATTATGCCAAATAGAGACGGAACCGGCCCAAAGAACCAGGGGCCGCAATCAGGTCAGGGATCAGGACAGGGACGCGGAAAAGGGCAGAAACAAAACGGCCCCGGTTGTCGAAAAGGGTCTAAAGGCGGCGGGGCTGGCTCCGGGTCCGGTCGCGGCAGAGGCATGGGCCGCGGCCAGGGGACAGGTAAGCAAAATACGCACGGATAAATAAAACAAGCATTGCCGTCAATAAGAAACGCCATTACGAGCCCATCCGATTCGTTTGGAGCAGGTGTGAAAAGGAGGGTTCAGTGGAAAAAATTTTGATTGTCGGCTGTAAAAAAGCAATGGATGATGTCTGTATCGGTTGTTCACGCTGCATGGTGGGATTCAATCGCCGGGAAGGCGCGTTTCAGCGTTATGCCGGTCAGGATGCCGAAATGATCGGTCTTCTCAACTGCGGAGACTGTCCTGGCGCAACGATCGTTACGCGCCTGGCGCAGGTAAAATTATGGAATCAGCCGCTGCAGGAAAAAGTGACCAAGGTTCATATCGGACCCTGCATCACCGACCATTGCCCCTATAAAGAAACGCTGATTGGCAAAATCAAGGCCAAGGCCGGGGTGGAAGTCGTGGAAGGCGCCCATCCGTATAAACCGGAAAATATTTTTGCTTAGGAAACTCGCGACCGATTGAATGCTTCGGACTTTACAGCCATGTATCCATATATCAATACAAGGAGTTATGATGATTATCAGTATAGCGAGCGGAAAAGGCGGTACGGGCAAGACAACGATCGCCACGAACCTGGCCATTTCTCTTGGGGGCGATGTTCAGCTTTTTGACTGCGATGTGGAGGAGCCGAATGCCTATCTCTTTATCCGGCCCGAAATTCATGAAACCCGGATCATAAACACCCCGGTTCCCGAAGTGGATATGGAAAAGTGCACCCTTTGCGGCAAGTGCCAGGATATCTGCCAGTTCAAGGCGATTGTGGTCATGAGTAAAACCGTGCTGCCTTTTCATGAACTGTGCCATAGTTGCGGCGGCTGCATGCGCGTCTGTCCGGAAAATGCCATCACGGAGACGGGCCGTGAAATCGGCGTCATCGAACGCGGCAGCCGAAACGGGCTGGAATTCGTTCACGGGAAACTGCGGGTCGGCGAGGCCATGTCTCCCCCGCTGATCCGAAAAGTCCGGGAATATGCCAGGCCCGGGGCATTGACCCTGATCGATGCCCCTCCCGGAACTTCATGCCCTGTCATCGCCGCCATGAAAGGGGCGGACTTTGTTCTGCTGGTGACCGAACCCACGCCGTTTGGCCTGCACGACCTGAAGCTTGCCGCAGGGGCCGTGAACATCCTCGATATTCCCTGCGGCCTGGTCATCAACCGCTCGGACATGGGCGATGATCGCGTCCGGGAGTATGCAAAGAGCCAGGGAATGCCCATTTTAATGGAGATCCCGTTTGATCGAAAAATCGCGGAGGCCTATTCGCGGGGCGAAATGCTCGTGGAAGTGATGCCCGAATGGAAAGAGAAATTCCTGAACCTGCACCACCGGATTGAAGAAATCATCTCTCAAACACCGACTCGCGAATAACCCCCAGGAATCAAGGAAAAGAGACGTCTTATGAAAGAACTGATCGTTATCAGCGGAAAAGGCGGAACCGGGAAAACCAGCCTGCTTGCCGCTTTTGCTTCCCTGGCAAAGGGGATGGTGCTTTGTGACGCGGATGTGGACGCAGCGGACCTTCATCTCATTATGGATCCCCGGATTGTGGAGCGCCATGATTTTGAGTCCGGCCATTCGGCCGTAATCAACCCGGAACCGTGCACCGCAATGCGGCCTGTGCCGGGAATTGTGCAAATGGAACGCCATCAGCGAAGAGTTTGTTGTGGATCCCATTGCATGCGAAGGGTGCGGGGTCTGCTATTATTTCTGCCCGGAAAAGGCCATCGATTTTCCTTTGGACACCTGCGGCGAGTGGTTTCTTTCCGATACGCGGTTCGGGCCCATGGCGCATGCAAGACTGGGCATCGCCGAGGAAAATTCGGGCAAGCTTGTAAGCCTTGTCCGGCAGCAGGGCAAATTGCTTGCCGAAAAGAAAAACCTGGATCTGCTGTTAACGGACGGCCCTCCGGGTATCGGCTGCCCGGTCATTGCCTCCCTTGGCGGGGCCACGGCAGCGCTCATCGTCACCGAGCCCACGGTTTCGGGCAAGCACGACATGGAGCGGGTGGCGGAGCTTGCCGCCTTCTTCAGGGTCCCGGCCATGGTCTGCGTCAACAAGTATGATCTCAATCCCGAGATGGGACAGGCCATTGAGGCCTATGCGAAAGAAAAAAACATCACCGTCATGGACCGGATCCCTTTTGATTCCGTCTTTACAAAGGCAATGGTTCAGGGTAAAACGATAATTGAATTTGACCCCAGTTCCGATAGGCGCGGTGGCAGTCAAAAAGATCTGGGAAGATCTGGCCCGGCATCTGGGGGTGTAGGACAAACATCTTGGATGGAGAGGCAGCATGCAATGTGAAAAATGCAACATCGATATTGCCGCGGGAGAAGACAGGCAGCTTCACGGTCAGATCCTTTGCGAAGACTGTTACATGGAACGTCTTTCTCCGGCAAAGGCATGCGAACCCTGGGCCGTTTACAGCGCAAAGTCATTTGCCAAGAATCAGGATTATGAATCCCAGTTGACCCCGCTGCAACAGGACATTCTTGCCGTGCTCCGCAAGGAGGGCCCCACGGAGCCCGAAAAAATATTGACGCGATTTCAAATCACGGAATCGGTTCTGGAACGTGAAATCGCCACCTTGCGCCATATGGAAAAATTGCGGGGAGAGCTCAAGGAAGGCAAACGGCTGATCCGGCTCTGGGATCCGTAATTTTCGGATTGACGATAGCCGCCATGGAAGCCGGCTTCAAATTCTTGCCCCGCCAGCCGCACAGGCGATTTTTGCCATTAAACCGAAAAACGCCGGGAAAAAGAAGATTCGCCGATCCTTTCCCCGGCGGTAAGGCTGATGGATCAGCTTTCGTATTTGAATGAAAGTTTGATTCGGACGCGGAAGGCTGTGATCTTGCCGTTTTCCACCTTCAGATCCTGCTGGGTGATTTCGGCAATCCGTAATTCTCTCAGGCTTTTGGATGCGGTTTCAACGGCTTTTTTTGCGGCATCTTCCCATGAGACTTCGCTGGTTCCGACGAGTTCAACGATCTTGTATACACTCTCTGCAGCCATAAATCCCTCCTTTCGATGTTGTTAAGGTGATGAACACTCCCTTTTCCGTCCCAATATTGGCAAGGAAATCTGAAAGAGGTCGGCAGAAAAACATCAAGCCGACCTCGGGATGGCGGTATCCGCAACGGCAACGACAATAAATCAGAGAACAGGATTTATCAATTTCTTTCCAGGATCATCATTAATGAACCGCGGCAGGCAAGTCAAGCGATTTTATGGATGGCTGGATTATCTAAGACTTCACGCGCAACACCGCAGCCCCCAATTTTTCAAATTTCTTTTCCATGGCTTCATAGCCTCTGTCCAGATGATAGACCCGATTGACCTCGGTCTGCCCCAGCGCAACCAGACCGGCCAGGATCAGCGAGGCGCTGGCGCGAAGGTCCGAGGCCATCACCGGCGCTCCGGAAAGAAATGGCACTCCCTTGATCACCGCCGCATTACCGGAAATGGTGATGTCCGCGCCCATTCGCCTGAGTTCGCCCACATGGATGAACCGGTTTTCAAAAATCGTTTCCGAAATGATGCTAAGGCCAGACGCCACGGACATCAAGACCATAAACTGGGCCTGCATATCGGTGGGAAACCCCGGATAGGGATGGGTTTTGACATCGACGCTGGATATCATCTCCGGGCCTTCAACGCGGATGGTTTTCCCGGACACCTGAATCCCTGCGCCCGCCAGCCGCAGTTTATGAATCAGGGCATCCAGATGATCCGGTTCACAGTTTTCCAGGGTAATGTCGCCGCGGGTCAGCGCCGCGGCCACCATGAACGTCCCGGCCTCGATGCGATCGGGGATGATGGAGACCGACACCGGGCAGAGGGCTTCAACACCCGTAATGGTGATCACGGAGGTGCCTGCGCCGCGGACATCCGCGCCCATCTGATTCAGGACATCGGCCAGGGCGACCACTTCCGGCTCGCGGGCCGCGTTTCTGAGGACGGTCACGCCGTCGGCCAGAGCGGCCGCCATCATGATGTTTTCCGTGCCGGTAACCGTCACGATATCAAAATAAATATCCGCGCCAATCAGCCTGTCAGCTTCGGCTTCGACATACCCATGCTTCAGCTCGATTTTTGCCCCAAGGCTGGCAAGGGCCTTCAGGTGAAGGTTGATGGGCCTTGCACCGATGGCGCAACCGCCGGGAAGGGATACGCGGGCTTTTTTCAGCCGCGCAACCAGGGGGCCCAGCACCAGAATCGAGGCCCGCATCTTCCGGACCAGATCATAAGGGGCTTCGGTGTTATTGAGATTTCCGGCATCAATGGTGACACAATTTTCAGCGGCCTCCACCCGGGCGCCGTGATTCTGCAAAAGAATGCAGGTGCTTTGAATGTCCTTCAGATTCGGGACATTGGTAAAGGTATTTTTCCCGTCCGTCAGCAGCGCGGATACCAGAATGGGCAAGGCTGCATTTTTGGCGCCGCTGATGACAACGTTTCCTGCAAGCCTGCGGCCGCCATCGACTATGATTTTATCCATAAACTCCCCTGCGGATATACAATGCTGGTTTGTTAAAACAAAAGCGCTTTTCCATGTCATGATATGGAAAAGCGCTTTTGAATGCAAGAAAAAGTCGGTCAGGGTGATGGGTTCACCGCCGACCGCATGAAAGATTAATGATGGCCGTGCCCTTGTCCCTGATCCCCTTTTGCGGTATCGACGGCTGCCTTGACAATGCAGTAGGTCATGCCGATGCCCAGAATGGTCAGGGCGTACCAGAGCCCGCCCATGAACACCATGTGAGACATATCCCAAATCCATTCAAAATTAAAAGGAAACATTGTTACCTCCCTTGTTTATTCGGCCGGATTCAGCTCGGCCTCTTGCGGGAAAATCGGCAGATACCGGTAAGAAATCATGATCAAGATGACGCCGTAGGCAACCGGAAGAATCGTGGTGGCGACTTCCTGCCAGCTCGGAAAGTAAAGGGCCCATGTATCAAAGGGCATGACAGGAACGGCCATGACCTGAAGGACCATCACCCAGCGGTTGACGCTGACGCCGATCACAGCCAGGACAAAGGCGGCTGTTCTGGCGACCGGACTTTTGCGGCCTTTGTCCGTGATCAGAATCGCCGCCGGGACGATGCCGCCAAGAACGATTTCCAGCACCAGGATCCAGATGCCGTAAAAACCGTTGTTGCTGTAAAAATCGATCAGGTTGAAGCCCCTGGCAGGCGCGGTGACACTGGCCCAGTAAGAGGTTTCGATAATTTTCGCGATGATGTAGGAAGTCATCATCCAGCCCGATATTTTGGCCAGAAGCTCCACCACATTGTCCTTGACCAGCTTTTTGCCGGAAACGGCCTCGGTGATCCGGGTGATCAGCAGGGTAAAGCAGGGGCCATAGGCCGCCGCCGACCAGGTGAACAGAAAAAACGTCCACGGCCAGATAAACAGGCCTTCCCGGTAGGCAAACGGCCGGCCGAACAGGACTCCGGCAACGCCCCCCAGAGACCCCTGGTGGAAAAAGGACAGGAATGCGCCGGTCGCGGCGAACACCGCCATCGTACCGTGCATGTTGTGGCTGAGGTGATGGAAGAACGGCACTTTATCGACCTGCCGGTTTTCCAGGATCAGCGGAATGTACTCGATGGTCAGAACCATGAAATAACAGGACAGGCAGAAGGCCACTTCCGTCAGCATGGAATGCACATTGGCGTGCCAGAAAATGAACCAGCCCCGTAGCGGCTGCCCGATATCGATGGCCAGAATCAGAAGGGCCGAGCTGTAACAGATAAAGCCGATCAGGACCGCATAGTTGATGATGTTCTTCAGCTCGTCTTTTCCGATAATGTATTTGAGAAAGCCGGTAAAAAACGCGCCGCCTCCTAAAGCGATCACCGCCAGATCCGCCCATATCCACAGGGCAAATCCGTAGTTGTCGTTCATGTTGGTCTGATTGAGGCCCTTGAACCAGCAAAGCAGCATGGCATATACGCCCCATAACAGAACGGCACCGGCAATGGCCAGCGCAACCAGAAACTTGTCAAGAGAACAGCGCCTGACTCCGTTGGGTATTAACGCAGAATCCATAACTTTCTTACCCCTTCGTTGATTTGAAATGCCATAAAGATCTTTCGGCATTCGTCCAGAAAACCCCTGACCTTTGTCTAAACGGCTTTTTTGGGCCCTTCGGTTTTCAGATAATTATCTCCGGCGCGCCGGACCCATTCACGGCTGGATACATAATAGACCTTGGTGTTGGTTCCCAGCCTTTCAAGAAGCCGGAAAGCGCCCGGCTGTTGTTTGAGCTCATGGACCGCATGACCGGGGTTGTTGAGATCCCCGAAGGTGATGGCGCCGGCGGGACATGCCTGGGTGCAGGCGGTCTGGTAGGCATCTTCCTCGATTTCCTTTTGTCCGTCCAGATGGGCCTTGTCTTTTGCCGCCTGATACCGGTGAATACAGAAGCTGCATTTTTCGACCACGCCCCGCATCCGGGGGGAAACGCCCGGATTCAGATATTTTTCCATGCCTTCCGGCCAGATCGGATCAAACCAGTTGAAATACCGGGCATGATAGGGGCAGGCGGCCATGCAGTACCGGCATCCGAAACACCGGGTATATATCTGGCTGACGATTCCGGTCTGATTGTCGTAATCGGTTGCCGTTGCCGGACAGACCGAGACGCACGGAGAATGACCGTGCTGCCCTTCGCAGTGCTGACAGGGCCTTGGCAGATAGCAGATGTCCGTTTCCGGATAGGGCTTGCCGTTTGTCAATTTATACACGCGCATCCAGGTGATGCTTTTAAGCTTGTCGGTTTCGTCTTCCCGGAACGGCACATTGTTTTCCGCCATGCAGGCGACCATGCAGGCGCCGCACCCGGTGCACAGATCCAGATCAATGACCATTCCATATTTCTGGGCAACACTACCACCATGTTCTTGTTTCATCGGAAACCTCTTGCTATGATTTAGGCTTTACTCAGTTTTGCCCTGATTCCCCAGGCGGCATCCAGACCGGAAACAGGGTCCTGAACCGGGCCGATCACTTGATTCACATTAATTCCCTTGTCCGCGATATACCCGTCGTAAGCGGTATGGCCTAGTCCCCTGGGAAACGCCACCACGCCCGGCATGATGCCTTCCTCCAGATGCACCCTGACCCTGGCCTGCCCCCGGGGTGTTTGCAGCACCACGGCATCGCCTTCAGACAACTGGTTTGACTGCGCTGTTTTGGGATTGATTTCAATAAAACAGTCGTTATGCTTCAGGATCGTCGCTTCGACGGTCTTGGTCAAAAACGGCGGATTGGCGATGTACCCGCCGGACAGGCGCATGGTTTCGTAAGGAATGAGCAGCAGCGGAAAAGAAGCATCGCCTTCAATCTTGACCGGCGCAAATCCGGCGGATGCGGCGGCAAATTCAAATTTTCCGGAAGGTGTTTTAAAGGAGGCCTTCCATTCCGGCAGCGCAGCATCTGAATCAACCCAGAAACCCTTTTTCTGAAGGATCTTTATCTTCTCGCCCATTGTCTCTTCAAAGCAGGCTTCAAAATTATCCCACGGGAAAGCCTCGGCAACCCCTTCGCCCATCTCTTTTGCCAGAAGAATCAGGGTATCGCCGGCATGCCTGGTATTAAACTGGGGCTTAAAGACCGGTTTTGACAGACTGACAACCGGTTTGGGAAAACCCGTCGGCGTTGGCACATCATCCAGTCGTTCCAGATAGATGTGATTGGGCAGAACAAGATCCGCGTACTGGGCGGTCTCATCCATGAAAGAAGACAGACTGACCACAAAGGGGATTTTATCAAATGCCGCCTTTACGGTTTTGGAATCCGCCAGCGTATATAGGGGATTGGACTCAAGCACAAACAGTGCATTCAGCGGATACCCCTTGCCGGAAAGTATCGCGGAAGAAAGCTGATTGATGCAGCCCGGGGAATCGGGCAGGGCGCCATCCATACGCGGCTGATTCATGCCGGCCGTGGCAATTGAGTCCAAGGAAACTTCGGCCCATCCCGGATTGTCCGTCAGCGGCAGGCAACAAACGCCGCCTTTCCGGTTAACGCTTCCCACCATCGCGTTCAGGGCGTGGATGGCCATGGCTTCGCTCAAACTTCCGGGGATCTTTCCCTGGCCTCTTCCGAAGAGAGCCAGCGGCGCTTTCGCCTTGGCGAATTCACGCGCCAGAAGAATGATCGCGGAAGGATCCATGCCGGTAACCCTGGCTACGGTTTCAGGACTATAGTCATCCAGAACCGTTTGCTTGAATCCTTTTTTCATCTCCCCCTTATCCGTGACAAAGCTTTCAAACCCGAAGGCGTAGTTATCCACAAAATCCTTGTTATAAAGCATTTCCTTGATCAGGACATGGGCAACCCCCAGTGCCAGGGCCGCTTCGGTGCCGGGAATGATGGCGATCCAGCGATCCGCTTTTGCGGCGGTGCGGGACAGGCGCGGTTCGATTTGAATCACCCGCGCCTTGGCTTTTTTCCAGCCGGAGTTGGCTTTGAACATTCGGACCGGCGACCCCCATCCGTCCAGGAGTCCACAGCCAAAACTCAGGATAAAGTCGGCGTTTTCCAGATCAAAAACCGGAGCGGCGGAACCGCCGTTCATCTGCTGCAAGGCAAGTTGATACGTATCCGCGCTGGAAGGGGTATAAAAGAAGTTGGGAGAGCCATAGGCTGTCAGAAACCGCTTGAAGAGCCGGGACACGGTTCCCTGACGGGACCCGGCGATTCCGGCGATGGTATGGGCGTTTCCGCTGGTTCTGATCCCATCCAGTTTTTCAGCAATTTCAGCGATTGCCTGTTCCCAGGAAATTTTCGCCCACTGCCCCTCTCCCCTTTTCCCGACCCGTTTTATCGGTGTTTTTATCCGTGTGGGCCCATACAGGAGCTGCAGTCCGGAAAGTCCAAGTGCGCAAATCCCCCCCTGATTGACGGGATGCCCTTTCATGCCCTCGATTTTTACCCCCCGGTCTTCAACCTTTCGCACGCTGATGCCGCATCCCCCCGGACAAAGCGTGCAAACGGAATTGACATAGCTGGTCTCACCGATTTCAGGCACCGGCGTCCAGGGCCAGTTCTGAGTCCAGATGGACAGGTCATCCGTCAGCTTCCAGGGTAGCGGTGAAAGGGCCGTACCTGCCGCAACGCCAATGCCCAGCGATAAAAAGCTTCTTCGGTCTATTTTCATGGAATCTTCCCCTTAACCATTAATAAAAACATCCCGCATCACGTAATATGTCGGATAGAGCCAAAGGCCCTGTCTTTTATTTATGACAGACAAAACACCCTTCTTTCTGCGTCTGAACGCTGCCCAGCATCACTTTTTTCTTCTGGTGGCATTCGGAGCAGTCATCCATTTTCATGCGATCCCAGGTGTTTTTCTTGAACCCGCCGATATTCTCTCCCCAGATGTCCCGGCTGTAGCCCGTGATCCGGTTCTGCTGGTACGCCCGCATATGCTCGGATTCGCCGATCGGTCCATGACAGGTCGCGCAGTCCATCTTAGCCGATTTCACATGGGCGGCATGAGAGAAAAATACGCAGTCCGGCTGTCTGGCATAAACCAGCCAGGGCACTTCAATCCCTTTTTTTACATATTGTTCCACAAACTTGGTTTCTTCAGGATCACTGCCCTGCGCCTCTTCATGGCATTCGATGCACTGAGCGAGCTTGGGCACTCCGGAATAACTGCCGTCTTCACGGAAAAAGTGGCAGCTTTCGCAGCCATCGCTCACAAGGCCATTGTGCAGGGTATGATTAAAATCAATGGGCTGTTTTTTCTGAGAATACAGCACTTTCGGGAAGAGGACCCACCCAACGATCAGACTCGCCACAAGCCCGATAAAGAAGAACAAAATGATGACGCCTCCTGATCCCTCATCGTCTGCGCATTGCCCATGTGCTGAGGAAGCTGCCTTCTCCGAAACCGATTGAGCCTTGTCATCTAGTTTACGCATGGAAACCCCGTCTGTCGTTGCGAATTATGTGGGTATGAAATACGGATAATTGAATAAAAATTAATCATATTAACCATCAAAACACGTTATTTCTGTATTAAATCTGATATTCTGTATATAGGGGAGGTTTTTTTGTCAAGAAAAAATCATTGTCCCATCGCGCCGTAACTGTGAAGCCCTGGCAAAAGATTCACGCCGAAATACGTAAACAGGACTGCGGCAAAACCCGCCACGGAAAGGTAGGCAAGACGCCTGCCATGCCATCCGCGGGTCAATCTGGCATGGAGCAGCGTGGCATAAATAAACCAGGTGATCAGAGACCAGGTTTCCTTGGGATCCCACCCCCAGTATCTGCCCCAGGCCGAATTGGCCCAGACGGCGCCGGTGATGATTCCCACTGTCAGAAACAGAAAACCGAACATGACCATCTGATGGTTCAACTCGTCCAGCACCCCGGTTTTCGGGAAGCGCTCCAGCAGCAGGCTTTTTCCTTCCGAATCCCTATCCTTGATCAGGTACATGATGCTGAGACCAAAGGCAATGGCAAAGGCGGCGTAGCCGATAAAACAGGCAACCACGTGAGCGATCAGCCAGTTGCTTTTCAGTGCCGGCAAAAGGGGCTGGATCCGGTCGCTGATGTTCGGAGAAAGCGATGCGTAGGCCATTGCCAGAAAAGGAAAGGGCATGGAAAATGCGCCGATAATCCGGTTGTGATATTTTTTTTCAATCACCAGATATACCGCGGCAATGGTTCCGGCGAAGAACACCAGGGACTCATATAGATTGGAAAGGGGGGCATGCCCATATCCAAGATTATAGGATTCGATCCACCGCATCGCAATGCCGGTGAAATTTCCCGTCAAACCGGCACAAACAACCCAGGTGCCCAGCCTTCCGGGCTCCGGCTTCTTGAAAATCCATGACGCCACATACAGGAATGCGGCAAAACCATACACAAATGTAACCACTGAAAGGATTCCGGAACTGTTCATCGTATTTCCCTTATCGTTTTCGGATCAATAATTAAAAGTTAAGACAGAACTGGCGGCTATGATTGATTCTTTGCATGCGGTATCTCCGCGGCGATCGAATCAATCTTTTTCTGAATGTCGAATTTGTTTTTGTTGGCAATTCCCCGGATCGTGACGCTGCCGATTTTTCCATCGGTGTGCGCTTCAATGCAAATCTGCTGATGGGACATGAAAAATGAAACGACGCACCCGGCGATCATGAGAAGAAACCCGGTGTAAACCACCCAGACGCCCGGATCGCTGGTGACCTGAAGGCCGGTATAAAACCGGGTTTCAGTTTCAGCGATCGCGACAACCACCTCGCCTTTTCTCATCCTGTCGAAACTGGGGAATTTTACCGGAAGCACCACTTCAACAGGATTTCCGCCTGGGGGCGTCAGCACGCCGACAAAGGCATCCCCGATCGCATGGCCCTTAAACTGATGGTCCCGGTTAAACGCCGTAATCGTGAACGTTCCCAATCCTTCCGGGATTGTCACGGTCTGGCCCGGCGCAATTTTTTCCATGTATTCCATTCCGGTTGCCCGACTCGTGAAGCTTAATACCAGATTCTGGGAAGGCAGGTTTCCGTAGCTGGACTGGAACAGGTTGATGCCCTTGTATCGTAGGGGATCATTGACGATGACATCGCGGGTTAGAACCGGCATTCCTTTTTCCAGAATCGTTAAGGTAGACCGGTATTCGCTGGGCGCGCCCGAATCATAAAAGCTGACCGAGAATTTGTCGCACCGGATCTCAAAATCAAGGGGGATCGACTTGCCGGAATTGCTCAACCGGATCGTTTTGGCAATTTCGCCTTCCGGAATGTTGACAGCCCCGTCAAATCCCCAGAAAGAGCCGATCAGGCCGCCTGCCAGCAAAAATATGACGCTCAGGTGAACGATATATACCCCCATGCGGGTCCAGCGGCCCTTTTCGCCACACAAGTAGTAACCGTGCTGGGCTTGCTCAAGCCGGACACTTCCGACGCTCCGGGACAATGCCTTTTCAAGTAGGGATTGAACCTGGCCAGGGGAAGAGACCGCAACCTGTCGCTGGATAGCGGCGTTCTGAAACCGTGAGGGCTTAAAATCCGGCGGTTTGACAACGATCTTCCATACTGCGGGCATGCGGTCCAGGGAGCAGACAAGGATGTTGATGGTCAAAAGCACCAGCAAAAGACGAAACCACCAGGAATGATACATGTCAAACATGTCGAGGACGGAAAACAGGCGGAACATATTCTGCCCGTAAGTATGCAGATAAGCGTCCATATTCTGATTCTGGGGAATCACCGTTCCGATGACGGAGGTCGCAGCCAACGTCAGAAGGACCGTAACGGTCACTCGGACCGACGCGAAAAATTTAAATATCGGGGAATGCTGCCTGGAATTCATTCTTTCTCCAATACGGGGAGCAATGGGTTATCGGGTAAAGACAATGGGCGCAACAAGCATTCTGACCCATTGCGATAGAGGCCTTGTCTTTGTGACAAGAGGGGAGAGATTATGAGGTTAATATCAAAATACATAAGCGGAAACAAGGCAGAATCCCGATTTTGACTTTATGGAGTTCATCATTCCTGTTTTGTTGTTTTCTCCGGCTGAATGACAATAACCGCGGATTTGGTCTGATCCAGGTATTTTTGAGCCAGTTGGTGTACCTCTGCTGATGAAACCGCTGCATAGTCTTTCTGGATCATCCGGCTCCAGTCAATCTGCTGAGGATGTCCGGCAGAACCGGTCAGAACGGAATTCACCCAGTAATCGTTGGTTCGTATCAAATCCTTGATGCCTGTCAGAACCGGGTCCAGAGAACGGTGCAATTCATCATCCGGCACGGGTTTTTCAGAAAGCACGGCCGCAATGGATTGGACCTCCTGGATCACCCGGTTCACATCCCCGGGCTCAACCGTGATCATGGTTTGAAACACGCCATAATCCGGATATGCCCGGCTGGGATGATTAAACGCCATTGGCGAATAGGCAGCCCCGAGCTTCTCCCGAACGCTTTCACGAAGCCGGTCCGAAAACACCTCCGCCAGCATGGAAAGCCGGCGGGTTCTTTGAATGTCCCAGAAGTCTTCGGTCGGATACGCCATCACCACAAGGGTTTTGGGAATATCGGTTACGAACTGAAGGTTTAATAGGCGCCTTCGGCGGGAAATTTCGGGCTTTTGGCCGGGGGCTGCAAAAAACGGATCGATCTTTCCGGAAGATGCCCCAGATATGTTGACGCCAAGTTAATGACGGCATTTACATCCACGTCCCCTGCCATGGAGATCTCAAGGGCGTCGTGTTCGAGAGCGGGCATCAACCAGGCCCTGACATCCTCCAGCTTCAGTGTCCGGAACACTTCGTATGACGGAAGGCCAAAGCGGGAATCTCCGCCCGCAAGAAACCGGCGGGCATGGAGCCTTGCCATGCCGTCAACCGTCCGGGAAAGTTCCTGATACTGCTGAGCAAATTTTTCCATGCACAGGGCATAGGCGTCCTGCCGGAATCCCGCATCCAGAATATGGGCATGAAGGAGCTGAAACAGCAACGGAATTTCGTCTGAAACCGAGCTCGCCTTGAACATAAACCGATCTTCGCCAACGCTGAAACGGACACGGGTATTTTTACCGGCAAGGGCCCGGTCCAGCTCTTCACGGGTCAGTCCTGCCAGCCCGCTTTCCTGGACCACTTCCGCGGTCAATTGTGACAACCCGGGTTTATCCAAAGGTTCCGAGGCGGATCCGGATCCAAAAACCAGATTGGCCATCACCTGATTCTGTTTGAAATCGGTTTTTTTCAGATTCAGGCGAATGCCGTTTTCAAAATCCACCTGAATGATTCCCAGATCGGCGATTTCACGGCGGTCGCGAATCGGACCCGGCACATCCGGCACGGCAAGATAAGGAAACGATGACGGGACGATATTCCACCGGGGGAAACACGGCAACCCCTTGGCTCTGATTCCAGACGGCCAGGATCTGATTTTCCGGCGACACCCCGTCGGAATCGGCCAGTTTGACATTTCCGGTCAGCTCGACCAGGCGATGGTCCCTGGACCAGACCGATTTTAACGTTTCATGGAGATCCTCTGGCCGTCAGCGACTGAACAAAGGGGGCAAGCAGCGCCTTTCTCTGCGCCGGGGACTGCATGACCTGGTTCTGATCCAGGGCCTGGATGATTTGCCGGGCGATTGCCTGGCTGTTTCGGGTGGAAGCTTTTTTCTCCTGATCCTCGAGGCCGGACAGAAAATCAGCCTTTGACCCGGACAACTTCGGAATCGGAAAATCCGTATTCCAGCGCGCTTCGCAGTTGCTGTTCCATTGCGGAAAGGGATTTTTGCCAGTTTTCGGGATCACTCTCCGCCGAAATTTCCGCCATATAAACGTCTTTTAAAAAGCGCCCCGAATGAACACTGGCCGATGTAAATGGCGTACCCGGTTTCCGGATCAACGCGTCCAGCCGGTTTTGCATGATTTTATCCGTCAGATCTTTTAATGCCTCTTCTTTTTGAAACTGAATCGAGTCCGGCAGCATCTTTTCCCCGATAAAGGGTTCCGATGCTGACAGCAGCGGTTCCGGATTCCGCCTCATAATGATAAAAAGCCTTTACCCCTTGATGATCGATTTTTCCGATATCCGGCGCCGGCATCCCTTCTGATCCGGAAGACAATGAGGCAAACGCCTCTTCGATCAGACCGGCGCCGACCGCCGGATCCAGATCGCCGACAGCGACCAGAATCATGGTTTCCGGCCGGTACCAGGTATCATAAAACCGTTTCAGGGCGGCATGATCCGCTTTCTTTAAAACGCTTTCGTCCCCGATGGGAAGACGCCTTGAAATCAAAGAATCCGGAAATGAAAACTTCAGGGACGACTCAAAAGTCCGGTAACTGGATGAGTCCCGCGTCAGTTTTTCAGCCAGAACGACTTTTCGTTCCCTGTCGATCTCATCCGGCAGCAGAAGGGCGCCACCGGCAAAATCGCGCATCACTTTAAGGCCGTCTGCAAGGCTTTGCCGCGATCCATTGGGAAGCAGCACATCATAAACCGTATCCGTGAAGCCTGTCCGGGCATTGGCATCGGCCCCGAAATCCATCCCGATGCTCTGGAAATAGCGGATCAGCTCACCGGGCTTGAAATGGGTGGTTCCGCAAAACAGCAGGTGCTCCAGAAAATGGGCGTATCCCTGCTGATCATCGGCTTCATTCAGGGAGCCGGCCTGAACCATCAGATGCATGCTGACCCTGTCAAGCGGGGTTTTGTTTTTCATCAGGACATAGCGGAATCCATTGGGAAGTTTTCCAAAGACAAGATTGGAATCCGGAGCAAGGTCGCTCTGTTCATGCGGCCAGAGGGGAATATTGACTTCCGCTGCTGAAGCCAGGCCAATTCCACTCAAAAGAAGTTTTCCCTGAAAAATCAAGGAAAATCTTTCCGTTATGGGCATCAGGGCAACAAAGATTGCCATAACCCATCCGATAATTCCTGCCCGGAACGAAATCCTGACAGGATCATGCGGCGACTGTTTCATCGACAACTCCAACTTTATAAGGATGGTTAGCAAATGACATCAAGCTGGAAATGACAGCTTTGTCAAAAATATATTTGAAAATTAAACATGTATTCCGGATTGGCAATGGTGATCCGGGAGACAGAAAAGTCGATAACGGGCACATCGCACGTTTTGTCGGGTAATGAAATCCGACCTGCCGAACTCCGGCCTTCCATATAAATTTCATTGAACATTGCAACATCTGTTGATATGATTATTAGGTTATTGTTTGAGTCATTCCAGAGGAACGATTCAAATCATTGGTAATGAACGGTTCATATTTTCCTAAAGACAGACTTGCAGGAGATTATCATGCGGTTGCCGTTTCTGTCATTTATCATGGCGCCCACTTTTTGCGGAATTCAGGAACATGCTGAAAAAGTGAAAGAATGCGCCTGGATCTTTCAGCAGGCTGTCGAGTGCCATGTGAATTCTCACTGTAACTTATTTGAAGCACACAGAAAATGAAGTCATCCGGACTGGAAAGTGAAGCCGATATCATCAAGAATCGTATTCGGGCCTATCTGCCCGCGAGAGGCTGATGCCGGTGAACAAAGTGCTCCTGCTGAAATATGTCAAGGAGCAGGACGGGGTTCTGGATGCCGTGGTTGGCGCTTTGGCATGGATTTCATACCGAAACCGGGAATCCATTCCCGCGGATCTGCACAAGGATTTTTTTCTTCTGGTGGATGCCGTGATGGATCCGTTTGAAGAAATCACCAGAATGGTGACAGAGGCCAGAAAATATTTTCAACGATTTTCAGAAAACCGGCGGAACAAGGTCAAAGAAATCATCCGGGCCATCCGTCACCAGGAACACGAGGCGGATAAGGTAGAAGAGATGATTATCCAGAAAGCATTTGCATCCGTGACAGACCCGATATCTTTATTTCATGTTATCCGGCTGGCGGAATCCATTGGCGCGATTGCGGATCATGCTGAAAATGCAGGGGATATCATGCGGGCCATGCTGGCCAGATAGCATCCATCCCGGATTGCCAGACCCAATTCATCGCCGTGCTTAAAGTTTCCGGTTCATGTCTTTTTCTGAAAAAACGGATACCTCATACACCTCGACAGCGGTTTTCGTGTCCTTCCAGCATGTTTTTTCCATTCCGGCTTTCTGGCATAAATGCCCCAGAAAGTCTTCTGTTCCGGGAAGCTGTTCCCAGACCTGGGGAAGAAAAGTTGCCCGGTGATAGCCATGCGTAAGGATTACGCCATGCACGCCGGGTTTCAGCTGTTTTTTCAAGTCATCCGCATTCTGAAAAATCAGCGGCACGGGTCTGGTCAATATACTGATTTCAATTGTGATCTGCTCCATTTCCTGCAGGGTGACAGGAGAAAATCTTGGATCATGAAACCCTGCATGAACGGCGTTTTCTTTTACAGCGGCAATCAGCGATTTTATGGGCTCAATAATGCCGATGCACCCTCTTAGCCGACCGTTTGCATGCAGGGTGACAAAACAGCCTCTTTTCTCCATGAATTCGGGCGTGCTTCTTTCCGGCAGCGGACCGGATGTTTTTTCTCCCAGGTGATCCAGGATAACCGTTCTGGCAAGCTGGAGCAGATAACGCTTATCCTCCGTGGATATCGGTGACATATCAAAGCCTCCTTTGGCCTTCCCCTTTGGAAAACCGGTTGCATTCGCGCCTGTCATGTCATAAAAAACAAGAAAAACATTGTTAATGGGAAAAGATGTATTATTGTATTTCATTTACACGAACATTAACACTAACATCTGAAAGCTGCTTTGTCCACTCAATCGGCAAACAGTCCGACAGATCACCATAGACCATCAGTTCTGGAGTCACAATGGCAGAAACCGATAAAGACGATTTGATCAGTATTATTGAAGAAGACGAAAAAGGATCCGCGATCCCGGATATCCTTCCGCTGATGCCGGTGCGGGATATCGTGATTTTCACCGATATGCTTCTTCCTCTTTTTGTGGGACGGGAAAAATCCGTTCTGGCCGTTGAAGAAGCGGTTTCCAAGGATGGGTTTATTTTTCTGGCAACGCAGAAGGAAACCGGCGTTGAAAACCCCAAACCTGACCAGATTTATGAAATCGGCACCATCGGCCGGGTGCTGCGGATGCTCAAACTCCCGGATGGCCGGGTCAAGGCGCTGGTTCAGGGCGTGGCAAAAGCCAGAATCATCCAGTATACCCGAAAAAAATCCCTGTACCGCGTCCGGCATGAAGTCATTGCCCAGGTTCCCGTCAAGGAAATGACGATTGAGATCCAGGCGCTCATGCGCAATGTCCGGGAGAATTCCGAAAAAATCCTGGCATTCCGGGGAGAAATGACCGGAGACGTCAGCGCGATTCTGGAAAGCATCGAAGATCCGGGAAAACTGGCGGATCTGGTGGCCTCCAACCTCAGACTGAAAATCGATGAATCGCAGATGGTTCTGGAAGTCACGGATTCGGTTGAACGGCTGCAAAAAGTCAATGACCTGCTGTCCCGGGAAGTGGACCTGTCCTCCATGCAGGCCAAGATCCAGTCCAATGTCCGGGACGAAATCGCCAAAAGCCAGCGGGATTATTTCCTGAGGGAACAGGTCCGGGCCATCCACAAGGAACTGGGGGAAAGCGATGAAAAGGCCCTGGAAATCGAAGAGTATCAGAAAAAAATAAAGCGCGCCAAAATGAGCAAAGAGGCGGAGACCGAAGCCTCAAAGCAGCTCAAGCGGCTGGAGCAGATGCATCCGGATTCCGCGGAATCCTCGATTGTCCGGACCTACCTGGACTGGCTGGTGGAAATGCCCTGGAGCAAATCCTCCAAGGACGACATCAACATCAAGGAAGCCAAGAAAGTTCTGGACGCCGACCATTACGGGCTGAAGAAAATCAAGGAACGGATTCTCGAATATTTGAGCGTCCGCAAGCTCAATCCGAAAATGAAGGGGCCGATTCTGTGTTTTGTCGGGCCTCCGGGCGTCGGAAAAACCTCTCTGGGCCGCGCCATCGCCAAGGGCCATGGGCCGGAAATTCTTTCGCATTTCCCTGGGCGGCATCCGGGATGAGGCCGAGATCAGAGGGCACCGCCGCACCTACATCGGCGCGCTTCCCGGCCGGATACTTGCAGGGCCTCAAGCAGTGCGGCACCAACAATCCGATATTCATGATGGATGAAATCGACAAGCTGGGATCCGATTATCGCGGCGATCCGTCCTCGGCCCTTCTGGAAGCCCTGGATCCGGAACAGAACTCGTCTTTCAGCGATCACTATCTGAATCTGCCCTTTGATCTTTCAAAAGTCATGTTCGTGCTGACCGCCAACATGACCGACACCATCCCGTCCGCGCTTCTGGACCGGATGGAAATCATCATGCTCTCGGGCTATACCGAAGAGGAAAAGACCGTCATCGCCGAAAAATACCTGCTTCCCCGCCAGCTTAAAGAAAACGGGATCAAGGCCAGGGACCTTCAGATCAGTCCGGTTGCCCTTCAGCAGATTATCGCCGAATACACCTCGGAGTCCGGTGTCCGGAATCTGGAGCGGGAAATCGGAACCATCTGCCAGAAAGGTGGCCAGAAAGCTTGCCGAAGAGCAGAAAGGCCCCTTTACCATTTCAAAAAACAATCTGCATAAATACCTGGGCATTCCCAAATACATTACGGAAATGGATCAGGAAGAAAGCCAGGCAGGGCTTGCCACGGGCCTTGCCTGGACCCAGGTGGGCGGAGAAGTCCTTTATGTCGAGGCATCCCTTATCGGCGGCAAGGGCGAGATGATCCTCACCGGCCAGCTCGGGGATGTCATGCAGGAATCCGCGCGGGCCGCCATGAGTTATGCCCGGACAAAACTTGCCGAGCTTCGGCATCGAGGAAAATGTATTCGAAAATCAGGATGTCCACATTCATGTGCCTTCCGGCGCAACACCCAAGGACGGACCTTCCGCGGGCATCGCCATGGCGACCGCACTGATTTCCATCCTGTCCAACAAGCCGGTGAATAAATATGTAGCCATGACCGGCGAAATCACGCTCAGGGGACGCGTGCTTCCGATCGGCGGGCTGAAGGAAAAGGCGCTGGGGGCCCTTCGCGCCGGCATCAAAACCATTGTGATCCCGGATAAAAACAAACGGGACCTGGATGAAATTCCGCTTTACGTGAAAAAGAAAATCAATTTCATTCCGGTCAAGAACATGTCCGAAGTGCTGGAAATTGCTTTCAAGCTCGATGGGGAATGATGCGGATTCTTGCGGTTGATACCTCCACCCGCAGTTGCAGCGTCGCCATCGTGGACGGAAGTGATCTTTTGGCCGAGATCACATCCGGAAACGGCCAGACCCATTCCAGACACCTGATGGCCATGATTGATTCGGCGCTTGAAATGGCCGGCCTGAATCTGTCCATGACGGACGGCCTGGCCTTCACCAGCGGGCCCGGCTCCTTTACGGGCCTTCGGATCGGCATCAGCACGATGCTGGGCCTTAGCGCCGCAACCGGCAAACCCATCGCGGGAATTTCCGGTCTGGATGCGCTGGCCATGCAGGCGGCTGCGCCGGACATGACGATCTGCCCCCTGATCGACGGCAGAAGAAACGAAGTTTATTGTGCGCGCTACCGATGGGTAAACAATGAACTGGTCAAGGAAATGCCCGAGCAGGTGCTGCCTCCGGAGCTGGCGCTAACCGGCCTGAACACGCCGGCCCTTTTCGTGGGAAACGCCGCGCAGCTTTATCAGGCTCTGATCCGGGACCGTCTGGGCGACGGCGTCCGGTTTGCCCCGAATTGCCAGAACACGCTCAGGGCATCAACCGCGGCATGGATCAGCATGAAACGCTTTGAAATCGGCGTCGTGGATGATATATACAGCTTTGAGCCCATGTATATCCGAAGACCCGACGCCAAAATGCCGGCCCCTTTTAAACCGCGAGAGCCTGTACATGAAAGAACTCATTGAACTCACCAAAAGCCTGATCCGGTATCCATCGGTACAAAGCAGGCCCAATCAAATCCATGCCTGTGCCGGTTTTATCGCGGATTATCTGAAATCTTCCGGCATCGCGTTTCAGAGATTTGAATTCAACGACATCCCTTCGATTCTGGTCATGCCGGAGAATTGTTTTGCGCCGGTGGTGCTGATGAGCCATTTTGACGTCGTGGATGGCCCGGACTCCCTGTTTTCGCCCTGGGAGAAAAATGGCTGTCTGTATGGCAGGGGCAGCATCGATGACAAATACGCCGTTGCCCTGTCTCTGGTTCTCCTGAAAAACCATGTTGAACGGCTAAATGCCTTGGGGAAAAGCCAGAATGCGCTGCCATTTGGCGTGCTTTTGACCGGCGATGAAGAAATCGGAGGCGCAAACGGTGCGCAAAAAATCCTTCATGAATTCAAAACCGATTTTTGCATTGCCCTGGATGGCGGCAATCTTCAGAAAATCGTCGTTAGGGAAAAAGGAATCCTGCGGCTCAAACTGATCTCCAGGGGAAAAACCGCCCATGGCGCCAGACCCTGGCTTGGCGAGAACGCCATTGAGCGACTGATAGACGATTATCTGAGAATAAAGAATTTTTTTGATGTATCCACCCCGGACCACTGGCACCGCACCCTTAATTTCAGCATCATGCATGCCGGAAGCGTTATCAACCAGGTCCCGGATTATGCCGAAGCTCTTTTTGACATCCGCTTTACCGAGGCGGATGATATCGATGCACTGGTTGCAGGCTGTTTGCGCAAGCATTAAGGGGGAGGTTCAGGTGGTATCCAAAGCCCCCATGTTCCTGGGCGGAAATTCCCCTTATCTCGACAAGCTCCTGTCCTTTACCCCGTCAACGGTTCTCGGGTGCGAACACGGCGCCAGCGACGCCCGTCATCTGGCGGATCATGGCATCCCGGGAATTGTCTGGGGCGCGGACGGCGATATGACCCAGCATGCTGAAAACGAACATATTGATATCGACAGTTTTATCCGACTTTACAACATATTGGACCAATTTTTAAACGGCATCGGAACCTCTTGACATGATACAGTTAATCCGCGGATTCAAGGATATCCTGCCCGGGGAAGTCGAACTCTGGCAGTTCATCGAAAAGCAGACCGCAACCTTGTTCGAGAATTTCGGTTTCAAGGATATCCGCATTCCCATCATGGAACGCACCGAACTTTTTTCCCGAAGCATCGGGGAGGAGACGGACATCGTTGAAAAGGAAATGTACACGTTTCCGGACCGGAAAGGGGATTTGATAACCTTAAGGCCCGAAGCCACGGCATCCATTGTCCGCTCTTATATCCAGCACCGCCTGTACGCCGCCGATCCGGTTCAAAAACTTTACACCATCGGCCCGATGTTCCGGCGGGAGCGGCCCCAGAAAGGACGGTACCGGCAGTTTTATCAGATCGATGCCGAGGTCTTCGGCGTTTCCTCGCCGCTGATGGACGCACAGATCATGTTCATGCTGATGACCCTGTTCGCCCGGTTGTCGGTAACGGACTGCACGGCCAAAATCAATTCCCTGGGATGCCCGAACTGCCGTCCGGCATTTACGGCCGGCCTGTCCGGGCTGCTCTCTGAAAAAGCGGATATGCTTTGCGAGGACTGCGCCCGCCGCAGCGCCAGAAATCCTCTCCGGGTGCTGGACTGCAAGGTTCCCGCGTGCAAGGCGGCCATGGCGGATGCGCCTTCAATCCTGGATTACCTGTGTTCGGACTGCCGCGGCCATTTAGATTCGGTCATGCAGCATCTGACGGTTCTGGGGGTTCCGTTCGAGCTTGACAAACGCCTGGTCCGGGGCCTGGATTATTATACCCGAACCGCCTTTGAAATTCAGACCACGCTTCTGGGCGCGCAAAGCGCCATTGCCGGCGGCGGCAGATACGACGGCCTGGTCAAGGCCCTGGGTGGCCCAGACATTCCGGCCATCGGCTTTGCCATCGGCATGGACCGTCTGGCGGAAATCGCGGCTAAAAACCTCCCCGATTTATCCAGAAAACCAAAGCTGTTCATTGCGGCGCTGGGAGATGTCAGTCAGAGCCTGGCCTTTGAATGGGTCAGTGAACTGGCAGCAGGCGGGATTCATGCGGAAATGGACATGGCCGGCCGCAGCCTGAAAAGCCAGATGAAGCAGGCGGACCGGCTGGGCGCGGGCCATGTGCTGATAGCCGGCGATGCCGAGCTTGAAAAAGGGCAGGCGCTTCTGCGCGACATGGCCACCAAGGATCAGGTTCCGGTCCCCGTCAAAGACGTGGTGGAAGCGATGCGAAGCCGGTTTGCATGAGCGTCTGTTAAATTTATAAATATCATAAGGAGTTCTCCATTGTCTGACAAATTGCAATTGGATGTGCTGGGAGATATGCGCCGGACCCACACCTGTAATCAGCTCGGCGCCCAGGATGTGGGCAGGGAAGTGGTTCTGGCCGGCTGGGCCCTTCGCCGCAGGGATCACGGCGGCGTAATTTTTGTGGATCTTCGGGACCGGGAAGGCATCACCCAGGTGGTATTCAATCCCGAAGTGGACGAGACCGTTCATCAGAAAGCCCATGAAATTCGAAGTGAGTATGTCCTGTGCATTCGCGGCAGGGTTGAAAAACGGCCCGAAGGCATGACCAACCCCAATCTGGCCACCGGTGAAATCGAGATTCTGGTATCCGAGCTCAGAATCCTGAACGCCGCCAAAACCCCGCCCTTCATGATCGAGGACGAGGTGGAGGTATCCGAAACCCTTCGCCTGAAATTCCGCCACCTGGACCTCAGGCGCCCCCAGCTCCAGCAGAACATCATCCGCCGGCACAAGGCATCGGTATCGGTCCGCAATTACCTGGTGAACAATGGCTTTCTTGAAATCGAAACACCGGTCCTGACCCGCAGCACCCCGGAAGGCGCCAGGGATTATCTGGTTCCCAGTCGGGTGAATCCGGGACTTTTTTACGCCCTGCCCCAGTCCCCGCAGCTCTTTAAACAACTGCTGATGATTTCAGGCTTTGACCGCTATTACCAGATCGTCCGGTGCTTTCGGGACGAAGACCTTCGCGCCGATCGCCAGCCGGAATTCACTCAGATCGACATGGAGCTGTCCTTTGTCGGCGAGGAGGACGTCATGGCCGTTGCCGAAGGCTTGATGGCCGCACTCTTCAAGGACGTTCTGGACAAATCCCTTGTCACGCCCTTTCCCCGGCTGAGCTACGATGAAGCCATGTCCCGCTACGGGCTCGACAAGCCGGATGTGCGCTTTGGCCTGGAGCTCAAGGATGTTTCCGATATCGTGGCGGGCTCGGGCTTTAAAGTCTTTGCCGACAGCGTCAAAAAAGGCGGCATGGTCAAGGCGTTAAACGCCAAGGGATGCATGGACTTTTCCCGAAAGGAAATCGATGATCTCACGGCCCTCGCCGCCGTGTATCAGGCCAGGGGCCTTGCCTGGATCAAGGTCCGGGAAGACGGCTGGCAGTCGCCGATCGTCAAGTTCTTTACCGACGATGAAAAGAATGCCCTGGCCAAGCGGCTGGACATGCAGGTCGGGGACCTCGTGTTTTTTGTGGCGGACAAGATTAAAATCGTCAACGAGGCACTGGGGCATCTGCGGAATCATCTGGGAAAACGCCTGAATCTGATCAACGATGCCGAGTTTGCTTTTGTATGGGTCACCCGCTTTCCGATGCTGGAATACGATGAAACCGAAAAACGCTATCAGGCCATGCACCATCCCTTTACCTCCCCGCTGGAAGAAGATTACGAAAGGCTTCAGGACGAGCCCCTTGCGGTCAAATCCCGGGCCTATGATCTGGTGCTGAACGGCTCCGAGATCGGCGGCGGATCCATCCGCATCCACCAGAAAGACCTTCAGGAAAAAGTGTTTGAGGCCCTTGGCATGGAAAGGGAAAGCTACGAGGAAAAATTCGGCTTTCTGCTCTCCGCGCTGGAATCCGGCGCCCCGCCCCACGGCGGCATCGCCTTCGGGTTCGACCGCCTGGTGATGATGCTCTGCGGCCAGACTTCCATCCGGGATGTCATCGCCTTTCCCAAAACCCAGAAAGCCGCCTGCCTGCTGACCAACGCCCCGTCGGCAGCAGGCAAGGCCCAACTGGATGAACTCTCCATCCGGGTAAAGGCCGTGGCGGCAACCCCGCCGGCCGGATGAATCCCTTTTTCAGGAAAATGTTCTTGACTTTGCGATGCCAAAATTATAAAAGATCAATTCTTAACTGATCCCCAGTAGCTCAGTAGGTAGAGCAAGTGGCTGTTAACCACTGGGTCCGCGGTTCGAGTCCGTGCTGGGGAGCCAAAAATATCAAGGGGTTAGCTCTGAAAGGGTTAACCCCTTTTTGTTTTTATGTGTGACTTTGTGTGAGACTTTTCTCATCGCGGACGAATTTTATTCACGATTATTGTTTCTTGTAGCCCTTCAACCACTTCCTGACGGCATTGTCGCTTACCCCATATTTACGGCCAACTGCCGAATATCCCAGCTCATTGATTTCAGCTATCAATACTTCAAATGGAGGGCGGTCAACCTTGCGGTTAAGAAAGGACCTTCCCATATTAACCGGTGCCTCAAGGAGTGCTGATTCGACGTTCGAAAATGCGTCTATCTCCTGGAGTTTGTCCATCGCCTTGCGTTCAGCATCACCAACAGAATGAAGGTAGATTTCAGTCGTCTTACGGTTTTGATGACCCAATATACGCTGAATGGTGCCTATGGGTATTCCCATGTCATCAAGAACAGATGCTGTCAGGTGACGAATTGCGTGGTACCTGAAATATTTTGCACCGGCACTTCGGCAAAGTGTCCCCATAATCTTTTTCCTGTCCTTGTACGGTGCTTTAATCCATTTCTGGCTATCCCGGCACCAGTATTCATGCCAGAACACCCAAGGGATAGTGTCATCTCTCTGCTGATATCTGTGATAAAGGATGTCTTGCAGTTTCGGAACCATTGGGATTTCCCTTGGCTCCCGATTGCCATTTTTTCTTTTCCTAGTCCACAGTGTTACATAACGATCCGAAAATGACACGTCGTCCCATGTAAGATTATTGATTTCGTTGACTCTTCCCGCCGTTAATACAATTGTCCACAAGTAATGTTGGGTGTCAGAATCTGCAAATGAAATTACTCTGGTGACATCTTCCATCGGTGGAATGTATTTCTTTCGTTTTTCGATCGGCAGAAAGCCAATTTGGTCGGTTGGATTATGAGATATTATCTTCCGTTTAATGCCATAATTGAAGGCAGCTCGCAGATACTGTAATTCTTTATTGGCTACAATCGGTGACACTTTGGAACGTCTGATTATGTAATCCTCGATCATTGTGCTTGTAATGTCATTGCAATCCAGTTCTTTCCATTCCTTAACCCATCTTCGAGAATGGTAAAGGACATCCTTGAAATGGCCTTCCGAATTATAAGATTTAACATAGTCAAGACGTCTATTAGCCAATGTTAAAAAGCCCGTATCGGTTGGGATCTCCTGCACCGGTTTCGGGTTCTTTATCTCCTTTCTTTTTTCGGCCTCTGCTCGATTGGCCTCGGTTTTCGTTTTGAACCAGGTTTCCGTATGCCTGGTCCCCTTGTGGGTGAAGTCGTACCTCCACCCCTTCCCTTTTACAAAATATACGCTCATATAGAGTCTCCTTTTCTGGAAAAAATAATGGACCCCCGAGCTTCCTACCGCCCAGTTCCTGCCAGTGTTTGTATACCCAGCTCACACTCTTTCGCAGGAACAGGGCACATCCTCCGGTAGCATTACCACCGGCGCCCTTTCCTTGTCAATGTGAGTTGTTCTTTCCTGGGTATCCATCGAGGTCTCCGCTATCTTTCGTTGATCATGCGGATGGCATCCAATCTCAAAATTGACACTGGAGCCATTGCCGCGTTTAAGGGTGGGTGATAAAAACCGCCCACTTAATAAGACTTGGAGACATAGCTGGACGGATAGATAAATATTGAGGTCTGAAAGTCTGTGAAGTTAAAATCGGAATCAGGTTTGTATGGGGAGAAAATCTTACTGGACAACAATATGCTAAAGCGGAAGATGCACATAAAATGCTTTACCTGATATATTTGACAGATATGGCTGTCAGGGCCACCCTGCATTAGGAAGCCTAGTTGATCACCTCTTGAATGGAGATTTTTGTAATGAAGAAAGCAAATCGAAGACCCGATATATTTAAATAATCTCGAAATGAAATATCTTCGGGGAAACCCTTATGTGGATTTTCTCCTTCGCCAAATTGACCAAGAACTGGGAAGGCCGCCATATACTGAAGCTATTTCGACTCAAAATGCCAATACTACATTTGATCAGTATGAAATCATTGGGTCGCTACAGATGATAAAATCGATTTCTTTTGGTTCAATATGCCTGACAACCGCCAATTTGCCGAACACGCTATGCGTATTTTCATGGGAGCGTCGGATAATGATCCTGCTGAAGTTTTTGGAGATCATGATCAATCATGGATGCTGAAGCGCATTGCAACTCTGAAAAAAGATTTTGCAGAAAATCTTAAAATAATCGGCGAAGAATACGGAATCCCTTTTAACTCAGTCGTAAAAATGTACCATCTCCTTGTTTATTGCATAGCCTATACCGAGTTCGAAGACGATATTTTAAGCCAATATCCTGACGCTCCCGATGATTTTTGGCAGATCCAGGTGCCTGAGGGTTTATCAGATGCTGGAAGGGAATACTTCGTCATTAAGGTGTGGGAAAGAATCCGGAAATTGTTCATTGAGTGCATTCATGTT
>CAWJRD010000049.1:0-25965 GCA_963845015.1 uncultured delta proteobacterium | reverse complement strand
CATGGTGGGGGCATGACGTGCTCTCGGTTGTTTTCAAAAAATGGCAGTATTCATCGATGACTGACCCGAAAGACAAGCAGCTTGCGACATGGCCGCAAAAGTTCGCCATTGACTGGATCGAGTGTTTGCAGGTCGCAAGCAATGCCATTGACGGGATATTGAAAAATCCCGTTCCGGGCGCGGATGGATACTACGACATATCCATACCGCCGCCCAAATGGGCAACACCTGAAACATTTGTCAAGCAGATCGGGAAATTGAGGTTTTATAATCTGGACCATGACATTGAAAAAGAGGAGATAAAAACATGAAATCAATTGTTCTGGGGATTGTCATTGTTTTGTTGTCCATTGCGCCGGTTTCGGCGGCGCCCTTTCTGGTTTCGGACCCGGCAGCGTCGGCAGTAGGCGCATCATTTGAGATACAGGATAAAGCCGGTGTAGTCATTGCCGTTAAAGCCAACCAGCCGGACGGGTCAATCCGTTATGACCTGCAAAATGTCGTGGTCGGGAGCTATGCCTGGCAGATCAGATACGTGGTCGATAACGGGGTATGGGGTAAGGCGTATTCCGCCTTCGTCCCTTTCGAGTTCAAGAAACCTGGAAGTGCAATAGACCCTATAAAGGGGCTGCGACTTGCAACGGAGTAATCAAACTCGAGGGCTTGTGAGCATATGAATATTTTATTGGTGGTCCCGCATTATCCGGATTCGTTCTGGACGTTTAAAACCATTCTGCCCATTGTCGAGAAAAAAGCGGCATGCCCGCCGCTCGGCATGCTGACCGTCTCGGCCTTGCTACCGGCGGACTGGAATAAAAAGCTGGTGAATCTGAATATCACACCGCTCTGGCAGACAGCGACATGACCTGGGCCGATTATGTGTTTATCAGCGCCATGAATATTCAGAAAAAGTCGGTGATGAGATAATCAAGCGCTGTCGGAAACACGGCGTAAAGACAGTTGCTGGCGGTCCTTTCTTCACGCAGGAATATGAACATTACCCTCAAATCGATCATTTCGTGCTGAACGAGGCAGAGATTACCCTGCCAATGTTTTTAAAGGACCTTCAGGCCGGCCGGACCCCGGAAAAAGTGTATCGAACCCAAAAGCATCGCGGACATGACACAATCGCCGGTTCCCGATTATCAACTGCTTCCGCTCGATGACTATGTGTTCATGAGCATCCAGGTATCCCGCGGCTGCCCGTTTTCCTGCGAGTTCTGCGAGATCACCGCCCTTCTGGGCCGTAAGGTCCGGATGAAAAGCACCCAACAGGTCATAAGCGAGCTTCAAGCACTCTATGACCTGAACTGGCGCGGGCATGTGCTCATTGTCGATGACAATTTCATTGGCCGCCCCAAAAAGGTCAAAAACTACCTGCTGCCTGCCATGCGGGATTGGATGCGGCAACACGGTTACCCTTTCACTTTCAACACCCAGGCATCGCTGAACCTGGCGGATGATGACGAACTGCTCGCGCTGATGGTCGATGCCGGATTCAGTTCGGTTTTCATCGGGATCGAAACCCCGGAGGAAGAATCCCTTAAAGAGTGCAACAAAAAACAAAACAGCAACCGGGACCTGCTCCAGAGCGTCAAAAAAATGCAGAATGCCGGCCTGCAGGTGTCGGCCGGTTTTATCGTGGGCTTTGACAGCGACACGGAATCCACTTTCCAGCGACAGATCGATTTCATCCAGCAAAGCGGCATTGTCGCGGCCATGGTCGGGCTTCTGAACGCCCCTAAAAATACGGCGCTATTCGAGAGATACAGAAATGCAGGCAGAATCATATCGCGAGGCAACCGGCAACAATACGGACCTGACGTTGAACTATGTCGCCCGTAATGGACCCGGAAACCCTCGTGGAAGGCTACAAAAGAATTCTTAAGGGAGATTTATGCCATAAAGCCATTTTATAAAAGAATCCGGCATCTCCTGAACAACTACAACCCGAAGCATAAATACCCGGTCAAGGTCGGCCCGATGGTATTCCGGGCATTTTTTAAATCGTTTTATGCGCTCGGCATTGGACACGCGGGCCGCTGGCAGTACTGGTCGTTATTGCTCTGGACGCTGTTTCACAGACCGCGCTTGCTGGCGGATGCCGTATCGTTTTCGCTCTATGGCCTGCACTTCCGGAAATTATTTGGGCTGCTATAAATAGGAGATTGAACTCATGAACGGATTTGTCAACGCGTTAAGATTAGAGGACATTGGACCCTGGAGAGGAAGAACGGTTTATCGTCTACTGGAGCCCCTTATTTATGACAGCGGCGAGCAGGTCATAACAGTCCCGGCAGGGTTTGAAACGGATCTGGTTTCGGTGCCTCGACTGCCGATCGTCTACCTGGAATGGGGGGATCGCGCCCATAGGGAGGCCGTTCTGCATGATTACCTATACAGCATCGAGGCCGTGCCGGAATTGCCCAGGGAGGAATGCGACAAATTGTTCCGACAGGCGATGATTTCGAGGGGTAACCCGTGGTGGATATATCAGCCGATGTATTGGGGGGTAAGGCTGGGGGGCTGGACGGGTTATAAAAAACTGCCTGTTTTTTACAGGTTCCCGGAAGAGGGAGATAAAGTATATCCGGGAGCAGGACAGATGAATGATGCAGCGCAAATCATGATAACCCGGAAAGCACCGGCGAGAATTGAACTGTACCATCTTTACAGGCGTTTTAGTCTTATCAACCTGGCTTACCCCATCGTGCTGGATGTCTTGAAGGTATGGGCGGAATCGGTGGGATGGCAGGCCCGCGCCACTGTCTGCAAGGAAGATCGGTGAATATTCATACCGATGCAGAAATTATCGGATTCAGCGTCTACACGCAAACAGCGAACGCCACTTATCGGGTCGCTGAAAAGCTGCGCGCAGCGGGGAAAATCGTTATTCTCGGTGGCCCCCATTTCCGGGGCCCCGAGACGTTCGCGGAGGCTGTTCCTTACTGTGATGTTCTTGTCAGCAGCATCTGCGAACGCCAGTGGAAAGTATTACTCAGCGCCATCAGCGAAGGAAAGATCGGACCCAACCGCCGGCGGCCCCTTCTGGTAATCGACAGGGAAAGAAATTTTCGTTACCCGAAGGAACTGTTTCTGAATTTCAAAAACAAGAAATGGTTTCAGTCCCCCTGTATTCCCGTTTCATTGGGATGCCCCTATCAGTGCGAATTTTGCAGCCCCTACATGGGCGGTGAATATATTTTGCGTGACATAGAGACGATCTGCAAGGAAGTTGCCCAGGTTGACCTGAAAACCCATCTGGCTTTGTGACGCGACATTCGGCTTGAACAAACAGCATACCCTGAGATTGATGAAAGCGTTGGCGCCTTTGAAAAAAACGATCGTAGTTGAAACATCCGTAGCCAGAATGAACGACAGTGAGTTTATCCAGAACCTGGCGCATCGGCGGCGTGAAATGGGTTACGGTGGGCGTTGAAACCCTGAGCACAAAACTGAAAAAACACGGCGCCGGGACCCTGACGGACAGACTGACGGACATCATTCAACGTTCGCATGACTGCGGGATCGCCGTGCAGGGTAATTTCATCTGCGGCCTGGACTGTGACGGCCCTGAATCTTTCGATCTGATTTTTGACTGTTATCAAAAAACGAAAATAGATTCGTTCATGCTGAACGTCCTGGTACCTTATCCCAATACCACGCTCAGAAACCGATTGCGAAGCGAAGGCAGAATCCTGGACAACAACTGGGAGCATTATGATAACCGCCATGTGGTTTATCAGCCCAAACAATTGACGATCGACCAGCTTGTAAACGGCTACGTGGAACTGACACGCAGTATTTACAATGCCGGACAAGTGTTGACCGACAGCCTCGGAATCCTCAAAAACAATGGCGCAACAATGGGCGCCGCTTTTGCTATCGGCCACAAATTGAGCTTTCTTTACGATACCCTGAGAAAAGAGCGGGCGTTTCGCGCTGGTCAAAGCCAACAGTTATAAGCAAGGACCGTAGCATAAGGAAATAAACATGAGCTGCTACAATTTCCTGTATGCGATAACCATCACGGAGGGCGGAACATTTAATCAAAAATTCCAGTGGAAAACCGGCAATCCGTTGGCCCCGGTCGATATCACCGGGTATACCAGCAAGATGCAAATCCGGGCGAAACTGACTGACCCTGCCCCGCTGATTGCAATCCCCCATACTTTGGATGACTGGGAGCCGGACGGCGACACAGGGCTTTATCTGCCGGACCCGGAAAACGGGATTTATCAAATTTACATCAATGATGAAGACACCCTTGGGCTTTGCGCCCAACACAAGGACATTGTCGGGGTTTATAATCTGTTTCTCTACTCTCCAGCCGGCGAATCCGTGTTTCGCCAATATGGGCCGGCAAATATCCTGGCGGCAGCGGCAATATGAGCGAACTTCTTGTTATTGAAGATCAGGTGATCGAGGTTGTTGTTGAAGGGGACCAAGTCCTTGCCGTCGAGGGCGGTGAGGATTCCGTTGTTGCGTTGCTCAGTGGACCAGAGCAGATTGTAGCGGTTACTGGCCGAAGCAATAACGCAAGTAGCGGTTATTGAAAGCTCGAGGCCCGGCCATCGTGCAGGTTGCCGTTATCGAATCCGGACCGCAGGGCAGGCCCGGGATGGACAGCATTGATCTGTCTCTTGTGGCTGCCGCGGCTATCGGCGGGCAGCGGGTTATCGCAACGGATGACCAGGGCGATGGCGGTTTATGCGGATAATCTGACGCGGTATAAAACGGTTATCGGCATATCGACCGGGGCGGCTGTCCAGGGGGCCGTGGTAACCGTCAAGCCATTTGGAAGGCTCGAAGATTCAAGCTGGAACTGGAACCCCGAAAAGGGGCTGTTTTTAGGAATAAACGGCCTGATCGTACAGGATGTGCCCGATACCGGAGCAATTGTCCCACTCGGGCATGTGGCAGGTGCAGACGCAATATTTATAACCATCAGTGAATTTATCGAAAGGTAGGGCGCCATGGCGGGAAATCTATATTTGACAGTTTTAAATGGAATCAAAACCCTGGTTGCGGCACTGCAGACAAGTGCCGGCGCAGGGGATGCCGGAAAACTGGTTGCGCTCGATTCAACCGGGAAAATATCAGATACGATGATGCCGGTCGGTATCGGGGCGGAAACATCCGTTATCACGGCGACTGAAGCACTTGGCGCCGGTGACTTTGTGAACATTTATGGGTCAACAGGTGCAAAATGCCGGAAAGCGGATGCAACAACGGCAGGCAAAGAGGCGCACGGGTTTGTTTTGGCGGCTGTAGAAAGCGCAGGGCCAGCCACCGTTTACGGAATATCGCAAATGAATAACCAGTTGTCCGGGCTGGCGCCCGGGGAAATGTACTGGCTTTCAACGACCGCCGGCCAGGGTGTGGCGACGACTCCCCCATCGGCTTCCGGAAACATCGTGCAAAGGCTCGGGAAGGCGGTTTCAGCGACTGAAATTATTTTTTCCCCGGATGATCCAGTCCAGATTCCTTAAAAAAACGGTGCAAGATGGCGAATCGAAGACCACTGGTAATCATTGACGGCTTAAAACAGGGGATCGGCCCAGGCGACAATCTGGATATCGCAGCCGGCCAAACTTACAATGTCGGACGGTGTACCCCACACCCATCCGGTTGATGAGGAATCATTCATAATCAACCGGATAGACGGAGAAATAAGCTCCGTGGCATTTGAAGGCGGCAAAACGATTACCATCAATCGGGTAGCAGGTGAAATTGTTTCCGTTTATGACGGTACATATACGAAAACAATTGTCAGAGAAAATGGCGAAATAACGCAGATCATCGTCACGTAGGGAGAACAAAAATGCCCAAATCAACCAGTGTCTGTAACAGTATTTTAGCGCTTATCTATAATGCCACACCGTGGGCCAACATTGCCGATAACGCGGCTTCATCGCCGATAACCCATATTCACATGGCGCTGGCAACGGACAGTTACGGGCCGGCTTCCACGCTGGCCAGCAATGAGGCAGCGTACACGAATTATGAACGGCAAGTTGTGCCAAGATCAACCGCAGGATGGGAAGAACCTTCCGGAGGGGCCACACACAACCGGGAAGGTGTCGAATATCCGCAATGCGGAGCCGCAGGGGCCACGATCAAGAGCGCGGCAACCGGAAAGGCTTCCGGCGCCGGTGATATTTTTCATTACGGGGACCTCAACAGCCAGATACTGGTAAGCAATCAGATACAGCCGCGTTTTCCGCCCGGGGCAATTACCATAACGGAGACTTGACGGCTTCGTAAAAAGTCCGGATCGCTACGTCGGTGAAAACCGCGTATCCCTTGAGTTGACGGCGATTTCGAAAGTTACTGGATTCCGGCTTTCTCCGGAATGGCGGAAAGCTGGTTTTCTCGACTTTTTACGAAGTCGTCCGAATTTTGATTTTTTACGAACACATCAGACTTGAGATATGAAGATTACAGAAAAGTTTCCGCCGCTTTATGAATGCTCTGTTTGCGGTTTGCCTGTCACGGTTGTTCCGGTGGACGGGAAAGAGCCGGAAAAGATTTTTAAATGCAGCCATACCGATGCCATTATCTGGGCAAACCGCAAGGTAACACTGATCGGAAAAGGTGATTTGACGCAAAGCCAAAAGGCACGGATCAAGATCCGGCTGACTGTCCGGCAATTATTATCATACCTTACCGGAAGATCCATTTGAAAACGCAAGCAGAAATCGAAAAAGCGCACGACCAGGGACGGGTACTTTTCCGGTCTTTCAATAAGAACGTCACGGTCAACACAGTGGCCGGCTTTGCCCAGGACCTGTCCGGCTTGCCGGGCAACCCGATCGCGCAGTATTTTCTGGGAGCCCCCGGCGAGGCGACCGTAATGTCCCATTCCACGGTAAACAAGGGCCTGGATCACGGACCATCCATCGCCGGATACCGCAAATTTATTCATATCGTCGATCTGATGACGGTGACGGCGGCGCTGGCGCCATCGACATTGCGGCTCTGTGATTACCTGCTGTGTTATCCTTACATCGGGATGGAAACAGGGCTGCAGGAACTGGTGAATGTGCAGACTTGCCCGAGGTACGCGGCAAGAGAAGGGGTCTTTATCGCCATGATCATCCAGTTTCCGTACATCGGCGGTGCGACAGTGCAGCTCGGTTACACCAACCAGGACGGCGTGGCCGGCCGGTTGACCCCGATTGTAAAACTGAACAGCAGTGTGACAGCCGGCGCCATTGCCACTTCGGCGCCGACACTTGCGGGCGTCTGCGGGGACTTTGTGCCGCTTCAGGGCGGAGACTACGGGGTGCAGAAAGTGGACACCGTTGAATTTTTCACGGAAGATGTCGGCATTGTCTGCATCTGCCTGATGAAACCGCTTGTGAGCCTGCCGATTTACGAGATAACCGCCCCATGCCAATATGATCTCTGGAATCATTTCGGCATGCTGCCGGAAATCCGAAACGATGCTTACTTGAATTTTATCTTAAAACCTGCGGCGACGGGAACCGGCGCCATCACCAATACGATCCACGGCAATCTGACAACCATCTGGGAAGAAATATAGGGGACGGCGACTATGGGCGGGTTCGTATCCAAAGACGATGAAATCAGCAAAATGTCCAACTCGGGGAACGTGTTCTCGACGTTTCTATCCAAGCAAACCAATCCGACAGCGGCGGCCGTTGCACAGGAATGGCATACGATGTTCCGCGGCGGCGGGTACCCGCAAGCCGATGCGATTTTCGATACCGGAGCAAACCTGGTTTTCCAGTCGCTATGCGACCAGACTTTAAATGCCGGATGCATCGCCCATGGCGGCAATATCGGCCCAGACGGCGACGGGTTCAAGGTGCTGACAGCAGGGCTTGCGGTGACGGCCGCAGCAACCGTTGTACCGGCAACAGCCATGCTGGTGGATGTGCTGGGATGGATACGGGTGACGCCGGTCACCGTAACCACGGCACAGAACACGATATGGGGAGAGCCGTTTACGGCATCTGATGCAAGCGGGCTTTTACTGACCTATGCCCAGGACTGGCAGAATTTCAGCAAGGTAAGGTTTACAACGACCGGATCGCTGCCGACCGGACTGGAACCGGACACCGACTACTGGCTTGTTCGTCAGTCCGCCACAACGGCAAAAGTTGCCACCACATTTGCCAATGCGATTGCCGGAACAGTTTTGCCGTACACAGACGGCGGGACCGGAACCCATACACTTAAATGCGTACTTCCCAGATCAACGGACGGGGCAAAGGTCAATGCGATTTTCTTCAACCCGCAGGCAACGCCGCTCGGCGCCGGAACCCCTGGCCTTTCTCTGGGATACACCAATGCGGCCGGCATCGGATCACGGGCAACACCATCAGTTCCATCCCTTCCGATCGGCAAGACCGCTGCCGCAAACAGCCTTATTCTGCATTCCGGAGCAACCGGAGCAGGCAAGTACGGGCCTTTTGTTCCGCTTCAGGCGGCGGACACCGGTATCCGCTCGATTGAAACCATCCGCAACAATGCCACTTACACATCCGGCATGTACACGGTTGCGCTGGTGCGGCGGCTGGCAATCATCCCCGTTCAGGTACTGGGACAAGCCGTTATGGTGGATTTTACCAGCAATATGTACCCGACTTACCCGCGGATCGATGACGGGGCAGCGCTTTACTGGCTGCTGAAATCCGGTGTTGCAACCCCTGCCAACGCCGCCATTGATTTTGACCTGAATTTCGGGTGGTCATAATGGGTATTCTTGGCAGCAACTTCAGATTGAACCTCGGGGTACACCGGCCGATCGGGGATGTGATGAGCCGGACGCCGGGGGTGTTTGCGCGGTATAGCGCGCACTGCAATACCAGAAGCCAGGACGGAAAATCAACCGTACTGGCAACAGAGGCGATACCGCGAGGCGGATACCCCCCAGCGGCTTTTTACCCTCCCCAGGCAGCAGGGGACATGAGCTTTGGCATATCCGGCAAAGGCGCACTTACAGCGAATTTGTACGCCTCAAGAACCATGACGATTGACTTGACCGGCGCCGGAACGCTCGAAGCGGAAGCCGGACTGGTGGTATCGATGCTGCTGGCACTGGCCGGAAGCGGCGGGCTTTCTGCGACCATTGTCGGGCAATCCGACATGCGCATTGACCTTACCGGAGGCGGCGGGCTTGCCGCAACGATAGCGGGCATCGCTGACATGATCATTGACCTGATGGGCGCCGGATCGTTAGAAGCGACAATATCCGCTTACGGCAACATGGCTATCGATATGGTTGTGACCGGCGCCGGGCTTTCCACGGCCAATGTGGGACAGGCTGTGTGGGATGCAATACTTAACGGCGAGATAACGGCAAAGGATGCGCTGCTTGCTGCCGGTTCCGCCGGAGACCCCTGGATAACCGAACTTCCCGGAAGTTACACGGGCAGCTCTGCCGGCGCCTTGATGAAGAAAATTGAAAAAATTATTCAGGATAACCAGGCACTGATACTGGCCAAAAAATGACATCGGGTTATGTCGTTATTGTATCCGCTATATGTCCAAATCTCAAACCACCTCAGATATGCCAGGGCTTCAATCTTACCTTGTCCGGGCACTCCTGCCTAAAGGACAGGATTAAATGGCTGTGTGGTCATTCTTCCCATTGGGCACCTATTCGGAAAGCGTCAATTCGTTTGACAGGCATGGCAGCTTTATCATAGGGTAATTTTTGATAAATGGGTCATGAAAGTCAATGATACCATTCGTATTCTTGTCGCGCCGGGATAAGCTCGGTGTATCTTGCAGGGTGAAAGTCCCTGTCGGGAGAAGGTGCAGCAATGCATCTTTGTAAGGGTTAGCCACCCACCCGTATCGAGCCTTGGGTCCATGGCGGAGCAGCCGTGAGGTTGCGAACAAGATGGGCTAAGCGTAGGCAGAGAATTCTGTAGGCCGTAGGGGAGGTCGCGCTCCCTGAAGTGCTGGTACAGCTTCGAAATCGAATTGTTGCGGACGCCGAGTGTTTTAAGTAGCACGAAGGCAACACGAAACCCCCGATATGGCAAGGAGGTGGAGGTCCGTCGGAGTCTACAGGCCGTGGCATGCAGGAAGAGATATGTCGCAGAACCCGGGAAGCCCCGTTGTGCTCCTGACGTGGATAGTCCTCGAACCAGGTGGGTCGGCGTAAGGCGGCTATATGCCTTTGGGGTGTCTTATCAGGCATAGTACTCGGAGGTTGGGAAAGCCAGCACACGCTTTGTGCTGAATAAGCGTGCGAGACATGGCGAAGGACCTGACGGAAGTACGCAGCCCACAAAGGAAACTCGTGCCGGACATGCAGGATCGGATAAACACGAGCCAACCTCACTGCGGGGAATAACAACTGGGCCTTGTAACGGGTAACTGTGAAGGTCCGCGCGAATGTGAGTACAACCGAGGAACCGGATGCGGGAAAACTGCACGTCCGGGATTGCGCCGGGGGCGCCGGGTAACCGGCGTTCCTACCACGAGAAAGATTGCCGGACTCATGCTTATATGCAAGTATGGTTGACATCTCAAAGTGGGTCACCATACAAACATCGATGCACTAAAAATCACATCAACCTTAGCGGAAAGGAGACTGAGCGATGGGAATGCTGAAAGAATTCAAAGAATTTGCGATGCGGGGAAACGTTGTTGATATGGCTGTCGGTATCATCATTGGCGGGGCCTTCGGTACAATCGTTAAAAGTCTCGTTGATGATGTCTTGATGCCACCGATCGGTTTGCTTTTAGGCGGGATTGATTTCTCCAACTTCTTCCTTGTTCTCAAACAAGGGGCCAAGGCTGCCGCTCCCTATGCGGCGATTGCGGATGCCAAAGCAGCCGGGGCCGTAACAGTCAACTATGGACTTTTCCTGAATGCGGTTATCAGTTTCCTGATCGTTGCATTTGCCGTCTTCATGCTGATTCAAAGCCTTAACAAACTAAGGCGTCAAGAGGCGGCGGCGCCCGCAGAAGCAACCACCAAGGAATGCCCCTTCTGCATGTCAACGATTGCGATCAAGGCAACCCGCTGTCCCAACTGCACTTCCGAACTTAAATAACCTGATCAACGTCCAGCCCACGGTGCAAGGGATGTGACAAAAGAAATGAAGCTTCTGGCCTGTGTCAACAGCGATTGTAATTGGATTGAATTTCCGTGTGTCACCATCTGTTGATAAGATTTTTTTTGGCGATTAGCATCTCTTTCGGGGTACAATTCAGCCAAAGAGAGGGAGCCGTGCAGGTTACGAACACTCACAGCTTGGCCGCTTGGCTGGACACTTTCTTTTCCATTATGAAGAAGATTCGTACAGAAATTGAAAACCCGGTCTCCCAAACGAGAAAGGACCGGATTCTAATTTCCGCCGACGCGCTATAGTCTTACTGATAATTACTTCGGAAGGTGGCGATTTGTACTTTTACTCTGTACGGGTTTCACCAATGAAAACAATTAGAACTGCGTCAAGGTCATGATTGTCAGAGGATTTCTCATGAATCCAATCACAACTATTTGATATTGCTAGTTTAAAAACCAAAGTTTTTATAACCTACCACCGGCATTATGGCGGCGGCAACAAAAAGGAGAGAGCAAATGAAAAAATCGATAGTTGGCAAGGCAGTTCGAATAGGGGCGGCGGTTGCAGTGTTCGCATCCGGGTGGTTTTGCGGAACCCTGAGCCAGCGTAGTGCAGATGCGCAAATGGGCGACCTGGGGAAATCTGTCATGGAGAAGGCAGGCGATCAAGGCGGCGCGCTCGGAGCAGCGGCGAAGCTCGGCACGTCCATCAGCGATATTCAAACGCACCTGAACGAACTGCAGAAAAACGTCGACACTCTCAAGTCAGTCAAGTCGATGTTGGGCGGCTGAGAACCTTCCAGTTCATCGAAAAAAATGGGGGATCATGCTCAAGAAGCTTAAATAGTTCGCCATTGAGGGGAACGCCGTCGATCTCTATAGACATGTTATAGGCGGCGCATTCAGAAAAATCGTCGATTCGATAGTGGAGTATGTCCTCATGCCACTGAACGGTAAGTTGATATGTGGCGGCGACCTCCATAATTACTATCTCTTTTGGGCGGGGCACCCCCATCTCTGAAAGTGGCACTGGACAAAGGGGCCACAACGCTGAACTGTGGCCACTCTCCGCGAGGTCAGGTCGGGCCATGGCAAAACATTGGCATAGCAGATAATTACCCGTAATTGGAGTGGTTTTTTGACTCAATAACAGCTTTTTCAATGTCAAAAGAAGTGTTTCGCTGAACATCGATTGGCCTGGCGAAACATATAGTATTCTTCATTTGTTTTGGAGTGTGAAGTGTTCGAAATGCGGTGATGTTCAAATAGTCTATGACGCGAAATGCGCATACAAAACGTTAGAACAACTGTAGCTTATGGGTTCATCAATTATGAAGGTTAATGATTTGAGATCTGGGATACGGCGTTTTCTGACAAGCAAGTTCTTTCTTATTTCTGCGGGAGCTCTGCTTCTGTTCACCCTTGCAGGTTTCATTCTGGCGCCGCACGTGATCCGCTGGTATGTTCCGAAGTATATGCAGGATCAGTTTAAATGTCAGGCCAGCATGGGCAAAGTTCGACTCAATCCGTTTCTGCTTCGATTTGAGGTCAACGATTTCAGTCTCAGCGGGCCGGATGGCGCGCCGCTCGTCGGTTTTGCAAAACTCTATCTCGATTGCGAGATGACCGGTATCTTTCATTGGGCGATCCATTTTCAGGATATTCGTCTGGAGAAGCCATCGGTGAATCTGGTCGTTGAGCCTGATGGGTCGCTCAATTTCGCAGCCCTCGCCCCCAAACCCGCCGAAGAAAAGCCCAAAACTTCTGAATCCAGACCGCTTGGGTTCATCCTCGGCACGGTGGCCATAACGGGAGGCGAGGTGACCGTAACGGACAGACGGCAGGTCACTCCGGCGTCTTTGAACTTTCAGAACCTTGACCTGGAACTGAGAACGCTGACCACTTTGACTGAGAAAAACGGCACCTACAGTATAGAAGCCGGGACGCCCGATGGTGAAACGATCGCCTGGCAGGGCCAACTCTCGCTGATGCCGTTTCACTCCACCGGCAAAATCGCCTGCAGCGGTATTCGAACTGCTTCCCTTTGGAAATTCCTGCAAAATAGGGTTAATCTGGAGGAACCTGAGGGGCGGCTTGGTATCAGCACCGATTACCAATTGAGTGCCGCGCAGACCCCTTTGCACCTGACACTTGAGAACTTTCGGACGGACCTGTCCGGCGTAGCACTCAAGCTGACAAGCGCAGAGACACCTTTTTTCGAGTTGAACAAGTTTGAAATCGACTCGGCACATTTCGATCTTGCGTCCAGAAAGCTGCAAATCAAAAGATTTCTCGTCGATGGGGGCGTGTTGCATGTCGACATTGACGAGGCCGGCCAGAGCAACCTGGAAAAGGTCATGCGCAGTAAGCTCACATCAAAAGGCAAGGAAACCGGGCCCGCTGTATCGGAAGCCGGCGTCCAGCCCACCCCCTCTGAAGGACCGCCCTGGACGGTTAACGTCGAAGCCTTTGAGATCAAGGACATGGCGTGCGATCTGGAGGACTTGAGCCGGTCCTTACCGATGGCTGCCGGGATCTCGAATATTTCGATCCGGTCTCAGGCAACCATCGAGGCCGGGGTTCAGACACAGGTCGCGGTCAAAGAAATTGTCACCGAATTCAAAGGAGTGCACTTTGGCATCAAGGCTGCGCCCAGACCGTTGTTCGAGGCTCAGCGATTGTTTCTGGAAGGGGGGGAGCTGAATCTTGGTGCGCACGCCTTCAGCGTTGCGCGGATTGGACTGAGCCAAGGCCACATTGATATCGGCGTGGACCCGCAGGGGAAAGTCAACTGGGAGCAGATCCTGTCGCGCAGAGGAAAGGCTGCGGCCCAAAAGATACTCCAATCGGTATCGGCTCCGGACCCTTCGGGGAGCAGCCTTGAACGGTGCATTACCCGCACAGCCCGCTCCGGCGGGCAAGGAAGCCCCGGCCAGTCGCGCAACCTGCTCCTGACGGGGAAGCAGCCTGGAAGGTTGATATTGGTGCGGTTGATATTAAAGATATGGCCTTAGGCATGGAGGACCTGAGCCGGTCATCGCCGGTCGCCGGTGGTATTGCCGGTATTTCAATCGGTTTGAAAGCTAGCATTGAGGCTGGCCGCAACCCCCAAGTCGCGGTCAAGGAAATCGCCACGGAACTCAAAGGTCTGCATCTTGGCGTCAAAGGAGCCCCCAAAGCGCTATTTGCGGCCCAGCGCTTCGTTCTCGAGGGGGGTGATGTCGATCTGGGCGCCAAGTCCCTCACCATTGCACGCATCAATCTAAGCGATGGCCACATCGATGTCGGGCGTAACCGGGAGGGAAAAATCAACTGGGAACAACTGGTTGCAGGAAATATTGGCACTCCGGAACAGGCAGGATCAAAACCTGATTCAAGCCATCCATCTCCCTGGAAGTTTCTCCTTAAGAGTTTTGAACTGGACAATTTCCGCTCGGAGGTGATGGACCAGACGGTCCTCGCAGAGAAGCCTCTAAACCAGCTTCGGGACCTTAAAGTGCGGTTGTCTGAGGTTGACGGCAAGTCGCCCATGAAGTTCGAAGTGGGTTTTGAATTGGAGCAAGGCGGCAAGGTGGCACTGCGCGGCAAAGTCAATCCGGTATCGCCGTCGGTTGAGGCGAACGTAAATCTAACCGGAGTGGACCTCACTGCCTTGCAACCCTATCTCGATCCTTTTATCACGCTCACCCTCAATTCCGCTGCGGTATCCACCGATGGCGTCTTTCGCTATGGTCAACCGGGCGGCGGTTCCAAACTGTCCTATGAGGGGAGTTTCGGGGTCGAAAAGCTCAGCCTGAACCAACCTGGTTCGAAGGAAACCTACCTTGGCTGGGGCGCCATGAAGATTCCGAAGATTAAGCTGGCGATCGAGCCCAACAAACTTCAAATTGATGAAATCAGGCTTTCCAAACCCGTCGGTGAAGTGATCATTGCCGAAGATCGGACCTTGAACCTGACGAAGATCGTAAAAGAGCAGTCCGGAGCCAGCGGTGCGGAAACGCCACCCAAGCCAGAAGCTCAAGGATGCAACTCCCAAGAGTTCGGCACGAACCACCGCGCAACCAGCGGGAAGTGGCGGTTCCTTCCCCTTCAGCATCGGCAAGGTGAAGATCGAGGACGGCAACATGGTATTTGCCGATCTGAGTCTGAAGCCCAAATTCATGACCCGGATTCACGCCTTGAAGGGCACGGTGGGCAAGCTTTCCTCGGAGAAGAAATCTCTGTCCGAGATCCAATTGGACGGGCGTGTGGATCAATATGGCATGGTGAAGATCTCCGGAGCCCTGGACATCAACGATTTCAAGCAATCCACCGACATCTCCGTCATCTTCCGCAATGTGGAAATGGCCAACATCAGCCCCTATTCCGGCAGGTTCGCGGGCCGCCGGATCGAGTCCGGGAAGCTCTCCCTGGATCTCAAATATCAGATACAAACCAACAAACTGGTGGGCGACAACAAGATCATTGTGGATAACCTGGTGCTGGGGGAGAAGGTGGACAGCCCTGACGCGGTCAATCTGCCACTGGATTTGGCCATTGCCCTGCTTGCGGATTCCAACGGCCGCATCGATCTCGGGCTTCCCGTCAGCGGCGAACTCAACGATCCCCAGTTCAGCATCGGCCCCATCATCTGGAAAGCATTCGTGAATATCATTACCAAGGCCGTGACTGCGCCATTTCGAGCGCTGGGATCACTCTTGGGAGGTGGCGCCGAGAAGTTCAACGCCGTGGAATTCGATCCTGGAAAAGCGGAACTCCTTCCGCCGGAAAAAGAGAAGCTGAAGAAGGTGGCCGAAGCGCTGCAGAAAAGGCCTCAACTGAAACTGGTGGTACAGGGGCAATTCAGCCCGGAAATTGACGGTCTGGAAATCAAACAAATCAACGTGAGCCGCGCGGTAGCCGCGCGCATGGGTGTCCAGCCGAAACCCGATGAGGAATTGGAACCCATCGATTTTAGTGATTCCAAGGTCAGGGCTGCGTTGGAAAAGTTGTTCACGGAACGATTCGGTCCAAAGGCTCTGGATGAACTCGAACGCGCTGTCAAGCAGGGTGAGATCAAGCCGCGAGCCACTCAGGAAGAAACAGGCGCGAACAAGAAGAAGCGCAAAGGTTTTGCCAGGCTATGGAGCTCGATGAAACTCTACAAGATTGTGCCAGGGGCGATGAGCCCGGAACAAACGGACCTTCTGGCGGGGGAGATGTTTGCACGTTTGGTGGAGAGCGATCCTAACCCCGATGAGGCGTTGTCGCAGCTTGCCGGGAACCGTGCGCAGGCGATCACGGCAGAACTGCAGAATGCTAACGCTGTCCCGGCGGATCGTCTGCAAATTGCTGCTGTTCAACCGCTCGCCGACGAGGCCGGGGTATCCGCCAAACTCTCCTTGGCCAGCGTGGCTGCGGGGAATTAATCTTGTACATGGAAGCACTACCAGGGGAATCAGAAGGATATAATCAGGCATCTGGCCGAAATGGTTTCCGGCATGATGATTTATGCTGCGATGCTTCCCGTTATCCCGGAAGCGAGGGAATATGGTGCCATGGGACTGGTGCTGGCGGACTCTTAATTAGCATTCCCGGTCCTCAGGCAGAAGCGTTTTTGTAATTCCGGGAACGCCTTACTTATCTTTCTTTTGAGGTCCTGGTTTCGATAAAATGATTGAAGTAAAGGCCAACCTGATACTGGTGGTGGACCCGCTTTGTTCTCAGCACAGCTAAACGGTTGGATAGTAGGCGATAAAGGAGTTGATCATCGCAGTTCCGTGGCTAATACGTACGAAGAACCGATCTCAAGGATATGTTATCCTATTCTTGAGTTTTGAGCGGTCTGGAAATATTAACAATACCGAAAGAATGGGTAACCTGGCAATGGTTGCCTGTTGAGAGGGAATCTGCATATAGCAGACAGGCCCTCCTGAGTAAGGATTAGTCATCCGCTCAGCAGTGTAATGACTGAAGGCGTAAGCCTGAAAGGAAGACAAGCGAGTGTGATGAGGTGAAGGGTGAAGCCCTGAATCTGACACCGGTCGTTGTCAAGAAAGATGTCGCATTTTTTACAATTTAAAAACGTTCAAGATTCATTCGTCATTTTCCCGGTCACGGGAAGGAAACCGAGGCATAACAGGCGCTCAAATCGGGGTCATGGGATACCCGAAAGCTTTCTTTGTGAACGCCGTAGACATACGCGTTGTGAGGATTCGCGCGGAATCTTAGGATTACAAAGCCGGAACCCGAGTACGAGTTCATCAGTTTAGCTCCGGTGACGAAATAAAGATGGACGTTTCAGGATAAATGGGCTGTCGGGTCATTTTGGAACAGATTCAGCATTTGGACTGGGGATTGCTCGGGGTTTCGATGGTTTCCGGCGTTTTTCCGTCCGGCAGTTGCAGGGTGAGCGAGCGGGCATGCAGCGCCAGCCTGTCAAAGGCAAAATTCCGTCTTAGGTAGTTTATGGCCCGCGTTGAGCCATAGCGGGCGTCGCCGACAACCGGATGGCCCGCCAATTTGGCATGCCGCCGAATCTGATGCGTGCGGCCGGTCAGAGGCTCGATTTCCACCATCGTGTAATGGGCGCTGTGGTCAAGAACCCGGTAACGGGTCCGGCAGTCCTTTTGATTTCCGACGCCTTGGGGATGGTGGCGTCCGCCCGCGGTTTCGGCAAGAGGCCATTCCCAGGTTCCCCACGGGTCGTTATCTTCCGGTTTTTTCAGCCGACCATGCAGGATGGCGACGTATTGCTTTTTAACCTGACGGGATTCAAATTGATTTGAAAAAAATCGAAATGACTCCCGGGTGCTCTGCCAATAGAATGATGCCGCTGGTCTCCTTGTCCAGGCGATGAACCGGATGGATGCCAAAATCCGGGTCCATATCCATCTGTTCCCGGAGAGTGGCTTCTTTTTGGATTTGGGCGGGATGCCAGTGAGCAAAGATCCCTGCAGGACGCATTGTGAACCGTCAGGCCCGCGGGTTTGTCAACCACTATCCAGCTCTCCTCCCCATGGCCAGTACAGGAATCTGAAATTCCTCCGGAACCAATTGCGATCATTTGTAATCCTTAATTGGACCGGGACTGACGGTAATACCACTGGAGCTGATCCGGACTGCTGTCCTCGTCCACATTCTCTTTTGCTGGTTTTCTTTTTTCCTCCGGATGCGGGCAGTACTTCCTTCAGCTTCCATATTCCATCCCGGCGGCCGAATGTCCAGTATTCTTCAAAGGGTGTCACATCTTCCTGGCCGCTCCAAATTGCATCGCCTTTGCGAAGAATTCTCTGGGCATGCGCGCTGATTCGGGTCGTAAATTCATCTCTGGCATCGATCCGTGAAATTCCGCACCAGAATCAGCTCGGCCTTCCGCACGCAAAGGTTGCGGTACTCGACCCGTAATCCTTCCGACAGCCATTGGACTGAGTTGCTGTTTTAAGACTCTCCGTAACTTCGGGAAAGAGATCGGCAACCGGTATCTGTGCAGGATCCCCGGATTCCCTGGCCAGGTAAAGATTCATGAAAACCTGACGCGCCCGCTCCAGCATCGCATTCCGATCCCAGAGCTTGTCGGTCTGAACCAGAAAGTTCAGCATGCGATCAATGCGCGTTGCTTTCTTTTCAACGCTCTTTTCAAGCCATGGACCGGCGGCGCCCTCTTTTCCGGCTGCTTCCGCGTATATCCCCTTGATCGTATCGTCCGTCAGCATTTCGGCAAAGTTTTCATTCTTCAGCACATCCGACTCACCGGCCTGTTCAATTTCCCTGAGGCGCCAGGCCCCGTCAGAAAAATGGAATGTCCAGAATTCCTGAAATTTGGCAGGTGCATGATCCCCGCGCAGGAATTTCCCGGTGCGGTCATCGACGTAGTAATCGCGTGCCATTGCTGTAATCAGGGCGGCAAATTCCCGTTGGTCCGATTTTTCGGTGTATCGGACATGGACAAGATCAATCTGTTTTATCGTGAGCTTTTCGATGCGGTTGATCTCATGATTGCGCACAAGCCCCGCAAGCTGAGCCGTTTGCTGGGCGAACAAATCATTCATGAGAAGCGGCGCCATGGGGCTGAAATCCCGTTTTTCCCAGCACTCCTGGAGCTTGCGGAAAGTGGTTTCGGCCAGTTGCCGCAATTCCTCCGGAGATACCGAAGGATCCTGTTTGCTGAGAAATGAGAGGAGTTTTTCGGTCTTTGCCGCCTTTGGTGTGATGGCTCTTCGATCATAGACAAAGTCAAGATTTTGTTTTTTGTCTGGTCTCCTGATGATCATGATAAGGATCACGACGAAGAACGCGATGAAAAAGAAAAAAACAATAAATGCAATCACGGAATCCCCGGAAGAGCCGCTGCTTCCGCTTCCAGAGCTGGAGTGACTGGAGCTTGAACTGCGAATGACCTGGATCCACCGCCGCCCCCCCGCCTTTATTATGGACCGCAAGATGGTCCACGAAAAAGGTGTTGGGATAGTCTGTCTGGAGGTTGAAAACCTCGGCTGATTCCCGGACCGTCTCAATGGAAACAATCCGCTGGCCGGTTAAGGATTGCCCATCCCAGGCAATGATCCGGTCTCCGGCACGGAGCGCCTCAAGGGTCTTGAATCTGCCGTCTCCGATGTAAAACGGATGATCCGCAGTCACCCGAAGCATCTGCCGATCTGTTTTCAGAACGACGAATTCATCGACCGTTCGGCGAAGCACCGATTGCACCCTTGTTTGAACCAGTTGACCGTCCGGCGTAAAGGCCAGCAGTTCTTCTCCTGCCTGAACCGTGCTGATGGGAAGCTGCGTTCCATCCGGTTTCAGGACCATGCCTTCGGCCAGAAAACATCCCTTGTTGTGAACGACAAATCCGGAGGAGACAAACGTTCCCGCAGGGCTGACCATCAGGTTAAAGGCCGGTCGCGTCGCCGGTACAGTATGGATGGAATGGATCTGCGCTTCAAAAATCATCCCATTCCTTGCCAGGTAAACCGCATCACCAATCTGGAGAAAACTTGCGATACGGAATTCTCCCTGCGCAATCATGAGGGGATGCTCCGCAGTCACTCTCAGCGTTTCACCGCCGGCCAGAATCTCCAGGAACATCTCCGGCTGAACAACCGTAACCCCCTGGACTTCCACTGCTTGCAGGCATCCGGCTGCAACGCCCATGACACGATCGCCCGGCTGAAGCGTTTCGATGGCGGTTGAACCCGTCGGGGTCAAAACCTGGGTTCCTTCTTCGAGGCACCCGCCACCGCCCCTTGCCCAGGAAGGATCCGGCCCGATAAATATGGCCAGCAACACGGAAAGCCTGATAGTCCATTTCATATGCTCAATCTCCCCATCGGCAGATGCTGAACCAAAAACTCCTTAATGCAGCGCGGCGATGATTCCGCCCAGCACCGCGGCAGCCGCAACAATGCTCACGCCAAGAATGGCCGCAGCCACCACCCTTCCAAAATATTCGCCGACGGCTGCGTTTCCGCGGGCGATCTCCTTTTGTTCATCGATGTTCGGCGTCAGCCGGTCAATGAGCCCCGGAAGCACCAGGGAGGAAGCGATGACCATCGCCATCCCGATCAAGCCGCCGACGATCGAAAAAACCATTGCCCAGCCGATGTTATAAATTGTTGCTGTCATTGAACCCTCCTTTATCTAAAATTTCACCTTCGGGGCCAGTTTTTCTTCTGCTGCGTCAACCTGGAAAAAAGCCTCGGGCTGAAAAGCGAACATATTGGCGATAAGATTACTCGGAAAAACTTCAATCCGATTCTTATACCGCATTGCTGTGTCATTATAATATTGCCGTGCAAAACCGATCTTGTTCTCCGTGGCGGCCAGTTCTTCCTGAAGGGAGAGGAAGTTCTCGTTGGCCTTAAGCTGCGGGTAGGCCTCGGCCAAAGCAAAGAGCGAACGCAGGCTGGATGAAAGAGCATTTTCAACCTTTGCCTTTTCCTCCACGCTTCCGGTAAAGCTGATGGCCTGCTGCCTGGCATTGACAACGGCCTCCAGCGTCTGGCGCTCGTGGCCGGCGTAGCCCTTGACCGTTTCAATCAGGTTGGGAATCAGGTCGTATCGACGCTTGAGCTGCACTTCAATCGAGCTCCAGGCGCTCTTGACCTCGTTTCTACCACGAACCAGCCCGTTATAAGCGCCGATCACCCAAAAAGCCGCTACAAACCCAATCACCAGGATAACGATTAACGATATCATCTTCCCTCCTCTGTTTTCTTTATCAGCCTTTGTTTTGATATGGTAGCATAAAACGCGCCATGATCATTTTGAATCATTGTCTTCGTATCCGTATGCTTTGAAGATATCAAGGATTGTTTTGGTCGAATAGGATTCTTCTTTGTAGAGAAAAGCCTTGTTAAACGCGTTCGTCACTTCCGAAATCCTTTCGTATGCTTTATTTATGCCTTCATTGAAATAATGCACATCTTCCATCAGCGCTTGCATCTGCTTCAAAATATCCGGAGAGTTTTCCCCTTTGGCGAGTCTTTCGATGAGTTCATTCAGGGATTTCATGTCTTCACCCATGGCATCCTTGGATCCGCAAAGGGTCATCAGATGAGTGTTGAGGTAATGACACATGCCTCCGGCAGTGTTGCGGAGGACCCTGTTTCTCTGGTCCTCCAGGGCTTTGCTGATGTTGTGGACGATACCCTCGTGGTAGAGAAATTACCGGAATCATCCATCTTTGCCCGTGAGGTGATCGCGACCTCGATGACATCTCCCGCCTTGTTCTTGAACTTCACTTGCTTGCCTTCAACATGGCCTTTCCCGTAGATTTCTTCGAGGAGCCCGGCCCTTTCTGAGATATCGACATAGAAGTCCTCCACGTTGCTCGCCAGCGCTTCCTCCTTGCTTTCAATACCAAGAAGCTTCAGGCCGGCATCATTGATATCGATGAAGCCCCCTTCGACGTGAGAGTGAAGGCCATATCGCTCGTCGATTCGAAAAAATCCCTGTATTTCGCTTCGCTCTGTCTTAGCGCGTCGATGGCTTTCTTCTCCTCAGTGATATCCCTGATCACGTGGTCGACCCTTCGTATGGTCCCTGGTCGAATAAACGACGTGCCCTTCATCAAGGACCCATTTGAGCGTCTTGTTCCTGCTGATGATCCGGTACTGGCCCATCGAACTCGGCTTCAGGAAGATTCTCATAAAACTGTCCACTTTCTGCATGTCATCCGGGTGGACGAATCTCATGATATGCTGCTCCCCGCTGGTGAAATCCCTGAGGGGAACCCCGTAGAGTGCTTCAGCCGCAGGGTTTATGGCGAGAATCGAATAATCTTGCGGAGACAAGGAGACCACGACTTCATTCATGGAATGGAGGATGCTCTCAAGCCGTTCTTTGACCCTTTGCAGATCGACCCGGGTCTTGCGTCGTTCGGTGATATCCGTCAATGCACCGAGTATTGCAGGGCCGCCCCCGCACTCGACAATGCTGACCTTCATCTCGATGATCGCTTCGCCATCCTCTTCTTGGCATGACGAATTCGATCGTATCGGACATGCCTTCAGTGAACAGGCGTTCCGTACAGTATCTGGTCACTCTTTCCCAGTCGGCAGCGGAGATGAAGTCTGAGAAATCTGATCCAATGACTTGCTCGGGCCCTTTCTGAGAGATCTCGTAGAATGCGTTGTTTGCAAAGACAATCTTCCCTTCCCTGATGATGACAACGCCGTCATTGATGTGCTTCATAATGCCCTGATAATCGATATCTCCGTGACATATCCTGATTTCTTCGACATCCTCTGATTTATTACGATGCGTCATGTGTATCCTCTTTAAGCCGCTTTTTTCACTTTCCATGTTTTACAGGGATCATTTATTGGCCTTTTATCGCTGACCTTGCATGCATCATAATAACAGACTGTTATTTCCCTGTCCACTTCAACGTCTCTTGTCGACATAAAACGGTTTACCGAACCCTGTGCGGGCATTATTCGATGTCCCCAAAACCTTGAAACTACCCTTGACTTCCCGATAGTATGTAATTATAATGATTATAAAAAACAGCCTTTTCACCCCCGTTGGAGAACCCGCCTGCACATACATCGCGCGGATCAACCGGCAGGAATTGCGGTGGATCAAATACGGACAATCGTAAAAAAAGATTGAAGAACAGAAATCATCAACTGTCAAAGGCAGACGTCACTCAATTAGACAAACGCTTCACCGATATGTACAGAGAATAGCCAAAGCGGATTTCATGAAAATCGGCAACATCACACTCTCAAGCCCGACGGTGCCGCGCCTCTGGCCGGCATCACCATCTGCCGTTTCGGCTGATCGCCAAGGAAAACGGTTGCGGCCTGGTTTGTTCGGAGATGATCAGCTCAAACGGATTGGTCTATCATTCCGGCAAAACGCATACCATGCTGGAAAGTGTTGCCGAAGAAAGGCCGCTTTCCGTGCAGATCTTCGGTTCCGATCCGTTCATGATGGCTGAGGCAGCGGCAATGGTTGAGGCATCTGGTGCCGATATCCTGGATATCAACTTTGGTCTCGGTCAAAAAAGTGCTCAAGACCGGTTCCGGGGCGGCCCTGATGCGGGATGCCTTCAAGGCAGAGGCCATTATCAGCGCGGTGCGAAGTGCCATCCGCATTCCGCTGACCATCAAGATCCGAACCGGATGGGATAAGTCCGGCCGGCAGGCCCTGGACATCGCCAGAGTGGCCGAAGATTCAGGCGTGGATGCCATTGCCGTTCACCCCCGGACCGCCCAGCAGATGTTTCAGGGGAGTGCGGACTGGTCCGTCATTGCCGCGGTAAAGCAATCGGTTTCCATACCGGTCATCGGCAACGGGGATATTGCCTCGCCTGAAGCCGCCCTGAAATGTTTGCGCAGACCGGTTGCGATGCGGTCATGGTGGGCAGGTACGCAATGGGCAACCCCTGGATTTTTTCTCAGATCGATGCCCGGTTAAGCTCCGGGCAAATCCCTTTAGTAAATATTGCCAGACGTCGTGAGATAATGATACGATATGTAAAAACATCCGTGTGTCATCTTGGTGAGAAATTGGCGTGCCCGATGATGCGAAGCAGGCTTGGGTGGTTTGTTCGGGGGCTTCCTGAAAGCAGCCGGTTCCGGGAGTCCGTCAAGTATGTCTCATCCGAAAAAGAAGCTTTGGAACGGATCGAAAGTTATATGGACTGCATAAAGCATCATGAAGCTGCAGTTCCAACTGAAGCATCAGCATCCCCTTAAAATCCCTTTTTCAAAAGGCAGGGGTAGAAGGAAAGCTCAACCCATGATTTCAAAGCGTACACAGGAAATGACTTCATTTATTGTGATGGATGTCCTTGAAAAGGCCTGCGAGATGGAATGCCAGGGCCGGCACATCATCCATCTGGAGGTCGGAGAACCGGATTTCAACACGCCTGAATGCGTCAAGGAGGCCGTTTGCAAGGCACTTGAGGACGGATTTACCCACTACACCCACAGCCTCGGGCTCTTGGAGCTTCGGGAGGCCATCTGCGAGTATTATGACGCCACCTACCGGGTAAAGGTGGAACCGGATCAGATCCTGGTGTCTTCCGGCACGTCCCCGGTCATGTTCATGGTGTTTTCGGCGCTTCTGGAGTCCGGGGACGAGGTGATCATCTCGGATCCCCATTACGCCTGCTACCCAAATTTCATTGAGTTTGTTCAGGGCGTTCCGGTCCGGGTTCCGGTCTATGAAGAAGACGGATTCCAATACAGGCCCGAAGCGATCCAGGAAAAAATCACCGCCAGAACCCGGGCTGTTTTTATCAATTCTCCGTCCAACCCCACGGGAAATCTGCTTTCCGATGAGCGGATGAAAAAAATTGCCGGATTTTCCCCCTGCATCGTTTCGGACGAAATCTATCACGGTCTGGTGTATGAAGGAAAAGAACACTCCATTCTGGAATTTACGGACAACGCCTTTGTGCTGAACGGTTTTTCAAAGCTCTATGCCATGACCGGCCTGCGACTGGGCTATGTGATTGCGCCCAAGCCCTACATGCGGGCATTTCAGAAAATTCATCAGAATTTTTTCATCTCCGCCAATTCCATGGTGCAAAAGGCAGGGGTCGCCGCCCTTAAATATGCCGGCGAAGATGTCGCCCGCATGAAGCGGATTTATGACGAGCGTCGGAAATTCATGATCAAAAGGCTCCGGGAAATAGGCCTCGGCATCACGGTGGAGCCGACCGGCGCCTTTTATGTGTTTGCCAATGCCCGGCATATTTCCATGGATTCGTATCAGCTCGCTTTTGAAATTCTGGAAAAAGCCGTGGTCGTGTTGCACCCGGCATAGATTTTGGAAAGAACGGCGAAGGGTATCTTCGGTTTCCTGATGCCAATTCCCTTGAAAATATCGCCGAAGGGATGAATCGCCTGGAAACGTATCTGAATTCAATAAGTTAAAAATAGTTTCATAATCTGGATTTATATGAATATCCTGTCCGCTGAATTTTGTGACCAGCGCAACCCGGTCAGCGCAGTATCCGCCGGTGAACTTTCCGGAAATTGCGTTTGCCGGCAAATCGAATGTGGGAAAGTCTTCACTCATCAACGTTTTGGTCAATCGAAAACGCCTGGTCAAGACCAGCACGACGCCAGGCAGAACCCAGCTGATCAATTTTTTTGATATCAATGCCAGCATGACATTTGTGGATCTGCCAGGATACGGATATGCGAAGGTTCCGGCATCCATTCAAAAAAGCTGGAAGCCCATGATCGAAACCTATCTGTCCGAGCGGCCCACGCTGAAGGCCGTTGTCATGATCATGGATATCCGCCGGATTCCGGATGAAAAAGACCTGCTATCTGATCAACTGGCTGGGGCACCATCAACTTCCGACAATAACCATTTTGACAAAAACCGATAAACTGAAAACATCTCAACAGGCTCGGCAATTAACCCTTGTTTCGACAACCACGGGTATTCCCAAAGATCAGATCATT
>CAWJRD010000048.1:0-7658 GCA_963845015.1 uncultured delta proteobacterium | reverse complement strand
ACATGCTATCGAATCCGCCGTTTGGGGTGACCTGGGGTGGCAAGGATGGGTACGAGGACGAGGCGCGCAAGCTCGCGAAGACACGCTATCGGGCGGGAATGCCGCGTTTTAATGACGGCGCCCTTCTCTTCTTGCAGACCATGCTCGCCAAGATGTGGCCCGCGGGCGAGAGGAGCAGCCGCATCGCGATCATCTTCAACGGTTCGCCTCTTTCGAACGGTGACTGTGCGTCGGGTGAGTCGAGATCCGCCGCTGGATCCTTGAAAACGACTGGCTCGACGCCATCGTCATGCTGCCGGACCAACTTTTCTACAACACTGGCATATTTACCTATGTCTGGTTGCTTCGCAATGACAAGCCGGCAAATCACCGCGGCAAGGTGATGCTGATAGACGCCTGCCAACAGTTCGAGAAGGAGCCGAGAGCGTTTGGGAACAAGCGAAATCGCATTACTGCAGCGCACCGTGCTTGGATCAAGACCCGCTATCAGGAGGGTGGGCCCGAAGGGTACGCAGACGAGACCGTAAGGGTCTTCTGCCGGGAAGCGTTCGCCTATCACAAGGTGAGCGTCGTTTTCTGGCAAAGCGACGAGCGCGATCGGCCAGCAGTGGTTACAGAGCCCTACGGTCGGGCGTTCACGGCGGGCAATCTGAAGAAAGAGCAGGACTTCTACGCCAGCGATCTCCGCTTCTGCGTGCGGATCAAGAAGGGTGACACTGAAGAAACCCGGGTACTGCTGCTGCGCCCCTCTGATAGCGTGGCCAAGGCGCTCAAGGCACTGCTGTCGGAGGAGCCAGGTTCCCTCGAGTGGAGTGGACCCACCGCCATTACGTTGAGGACGATGAGTACATCCTGTACGGCGACGATATCCCAGCATTCCTCAAGCGTGAGATTGCGAAGCCCATCATTCGCTGGGAGGAGACGAAAAAGAACGAACGCTGGTGCTCGGCTACGAAATTCTGCCGAATAAGTATTTCTACCGCTATGAGCCGCCGCCGGCAGCAGAGGATATGCTCGCGGAGTTCTGGCGGCTAGAGGAGGAGGCCGAGTTGCTGCTTCAAAGGCTGGGGGGCGATGAGCGCGGCTCGACCCGGGACTGAAGCCGAACAGAGCTTCTTTGGTTCCTCCCCAGGTGACTGGAACGTTGACCGCATCCGAGATCAATTAGGCGCGATCGTGGGGGGCGAGTGGGGTGATGATGTTGACGCCCACGACGAGGGTATTCAGATACCCGTTGTACGAGTTGCCGACATCCGCGGCCTCGACATAGCGACAGAAGGCCTGACCGTCCGTCATACAATCAGAAAAAATGCTGCCAATGGAAATTGAAGATTACAGACAGTGTTCCGGATTAATATCAAGAACCAGGGCGATTGCTTGTTTGACAAAATCAAGATCGTGTCCGGAAATATTTCCAATCTTTTTCAGAAATCTCTGGTGGCTGACAGACCTGATTTGAAAACAGTCAACCACTGACCTTTTTTCCAGGCAATTTTGTTCGTCAGGCTCCAGCGACACAAAAAAAGGATTGTCTTCCCAATAGACTTGCCAGTTCGTTAAGGGCACAACGATGGCCAGTTTCAAGTTTTTTTCGTGCCCACCGTTTAATATCAAAACCGGTCGTCTCTTCTGAATTTCATCACCTATTGTCGGGTCCAGGTTTATCAGATAAATGTCACCTTCGTTCAAAATCTTCTCCCTCAAGGGATTCAAAAACATTTTCATAAGCCCGGCCTATCATATCCATCGCGCGTTCTCTTTTCATTTGCCGTAATTTTTGCCGATCTTCCCTGACCTTACAGTGGACAGCCGTTCGCATATATTCGCTTAAGCTCTTATATTCCAGGTCCTTGTAAGCCATTTTCACAAAATTATAATCTTTGGCATCAATCTGGATTTTTGTTTGAATAAACATATCTTTCCCCCTAATTTTATGATTTTTATTTGTACTATTTTTATACACCATAATCAAGGGGATATTTTTTGGGGTAAATATGAATATATTCAAAATGATTCCTGGCATGAACTCCGGAATAAGCCAGCCTAACGATCCGTGTTATTGACTTGCCATTTCATATTTTGATAGAATGCAGGCAATTCCCGGCAGCGATACATAGGCCGCTTGATGGCTTTGAAACGCGAAATTAATGGGGCTTAAATGACGTGGGCGAATTGGAAAATATCACTGAAACAAAGAGGTATGAATGATTTCCTTCAGCAACATCAATAAGAACAGCAATGGCAGCCTGAATGTACCCGACTTTCCCGTCATTCCCTTTATTGAAGGCGATGGAACCGGCCCGGATATCTGGCGGGCAACCCGTAAAGTCGTGGATGCGGCGGTGCAAAAAGCCTATTCGGGAAAGAAAAAAATACAGTGGCTGGAAATCCTTGCCGGAGAAAAAGGGTTTCACCAGACCGGAGAATGGCTTCCGGAGCAGACCCTTGAGGCGATTGCAGCGCCATGTCGTGGCCATCAAGGGACCGCTCACCACGCCGGTGGGAAAGGGCATTCGAAGCGTCAATGTCACCCTTCGCCAGAAACTGGACCTTTATGCCTGTATTCGGCCTGTCTGCTATATTCAGGGTGTTCCCAGCCCCATGAAACATCCGGAAAAAGTCAATATGGTGATTTTCCGGGAAAATACCGAAGATGTTTATGCCGGCATTGAATGGCCGTCCGGAAGCGAAGATGCTGAAAAAGTCATTCGGTTTCTGAAGGAAACAATGGGCGTTCAGATCCCGGATCAGGCAGGCATCGGCATCAAGCCCATGAGCCCTCGAAAACAGCAAACGCCTTGTGGCCGCCGCCATCTCCCATGCCATTGAAAACCAGTTGCCCTCTGTGACCCTGATGCACAAGGGCAACATCATGAAATTCACCGAAGGCGCTTTCTGTCAGTGGGGATATGAGGTGGCCGAGAGAAATTTCCGGATCTGACGATCACGGAAAAAGCGCTTTTTGAAACCTTCGGCGGGGTCCAGCCCAAGGGAAAGATCGTGATCAAGGACCGCATCGCGGACATGCTGTTTCAGCAGGTGCTGCTCACGGCCGGATGAATTTCACGTCATCGCCACCCCCAACCTGAACGGGGATTACCTTTCCGATGCCCTGGCCGCCCAGACAGGGGGCCTTGGCATGGCGCCCGGCGCCAATATCGGCGACAGATTGCGCGGTATTTGAAGCCACGCACGGCACGGCCCCGAAATATGCGGGGCTGGACAAGGTCAACCCCGGCTCCTTGATTCTGTCCGCCGCCATGATGCTGGAGCACATGGCATGGAAAGAAGCGGCTGCCCGGATTCGATCCTCCCTTCAGGCCACCATTCAGGCCGGTATCGTCACCTACGACCTGGCCCGCCAGATTCCCGGCGCTACCGAAGTCTCCTGTTCCGGTTTTGCCGAAGCCATGATTCGAAAAATGGAGAAATGAGCCCTGTTCCGGATCCTCAAAGCCTTTGCAGAAGCCATTTTTCCCAGCCGGTGCCTGAACTGCAGGGCCTTTATGCGTCCGGACCCTCAACCGAATGAAAAACTGTGTGCAACCATCGCGTTGACCTTCAGACAGGCCATGAACCGCTTCCTGTGTCCGGCCTGTCTGATGGATTTTCAGCCGGCCCAGTCCCCTTTGTGTTCGCCGGTGCGGCGCCGTCTTTGCCGCATTTCGATGGGGAGGATCATCTCTGCGAAAACTGCATTCGCGCCCCCAGGCATTTTCATCAGGCCCGCGCCGCCGGAATCTATGAGGGTGCATTAAGACGGATGATTCAGGATTTCAAGTTTCATGGCAAAATTCACCTGGCCAGACCTTTTGGACTGCTGATGCTGCACGCCTTTTACGGCATGTACGCGCAAAAATGCTTCGACCGTTCCCGGCACCGTCGTTCCGGTTCCCCTTCATGCCGGAAGGCACCGAATGCGCGGATTTAATCAGGCCTTTCTTCTGGCCAATCATTTAATCGACCTGAACCGTCAGCATCCGGACCCGGGGTTTTCGCCCTGGAAACAAGCCGGGATATGCTGCTGCGATGCCGATCGACGCATCCACAGACCGGGCTGAACAAGGACCGGCGAAAAACAAACATTGCCGATGCATTCACGGTCAATGCTCCGAAAAAAGCCGCCGGAAAACACATCCTGCTCGTTGATGATGTTTATACAACCGGAGCAACGGTTGATGAATGCGCCAGGGTATTAATCCAGGCCGGAGCGGCCCGCGTGGATGTCCTGACGCTGGCAAGGGCTTAAATCCCATGATACACCGACACACCCATAACCTTTCCTATTTGCAGTTTCCCCACCTGTCTGAATATGCGGATATCCGGCACGGGATTTTTACCCGTCAGGGCGGATTCAGCAAGGGCTGCTATCAGGGTTTGAATGTCGGCATGGGAAACGGCGACAACCTTGACCATGTTCTTCAGAACCGGGCGGCCATTTCAGGCTGCATGGGGCATTCCGAGCTTGTATTTGCCAATCAGGTCCATGGAACGACCATTATCAATCATTCCGGATGCGGCTCTTCCGGCAATGGCCTTTCTTGGGCAAAGCCGAATCCGGGGATGCCATGATCACCGATGCTCCGGGACAATCCCTGGTCATTCAGACGGCGGATTGCCAGGCGGTTTTGATCTATGATCCGGTTCGAAAAGCCGTGGCCAATATCCATTCCGGCTGGCGGGGCAGCATTCAGAATATTATTGGACTCACGGTCCAGGCCATGATAAAGGAGTTTGACAGCGACCCGAAGAATCTTCTGGCAGGCATCGGCCCTTCTTTAGGCCCCTGCTGTGCGGAATTTATCCACTACCGCACCGAAATACCCAAAGCGTTCTGGTCATATAAAAACCAGTACGGACTGCTTTGATTTTTGGGCCATGAGCAAGGATCAGTTGACAGGGGCAGGAATTCCCAGGAACCACATTGTTTCCAGCAACCTCTGCACCCGGTGCCGGACGGATCTTTTTTTTCATACCGGAAAGAAAAATCAACCGGCCGGTTTGCCGCGGTGATTGGAATCATATAAAAAGCTTTTTGCCATGCAAATCGATAACGCCACCATTTTATGGAATCAGCCCCTGGGTGCATCCTGCTACCGGATCGGGATTACCACTTCCGCCCAGTATGCCTATGCAACCCCCGGCCAGTTTGTGATGCTTCGCCTGCCGAACCAGACAGACCCCCTGCTTCGCAGGCCTTTTTCCATTCACCGGCTGATCGAGTCTGAAAACGGCATTCTCCAGGGCATTGAAATTCTGGTTAAAGTCGTTGGCAGAGTTACCCGCAGCCTCTCCTTCTGCCAGCCCGGCGATACCGTGGACATCCTGGGGCCTCTGGGGCATGGATTCTCCATCCCTTCAGGCTGCAGCCGCATTTTTATGGCAGCCGGCGGCATCGGGGTTGCGCCCATGCTGTTTCTGGCAACCTCCCTTTTTAAAAAACAGTTCGACCTGTCACGCTGCATCCTGTTTCTGGGCGGAAGGTCCAAGGCCGATATTTTATGCGAAGCGGATTTTTCCGCCCTGAATCTGCCGGTCACCATCACCACGGATGACGGCAGCCTGGGCGACCAGTGCCTGATCACCCACCCCCTGGAGCTTTGCGCCAGAGAACACCGACCCGACATCATTCTGGCATGCGGCCCTTCGGGCATGCTGGCCTGTGTGGCCGGCATTGCCGAATCCCTGGACATTCCCTGCCAGGTTTCCCTGGAAACCACCATGGCCTGCGGCATGGGCGCCTGTCTGGGCTGCGCGGTCAAGGGGAAAAGCCCGGATGCCAGGCGGCTTCATGCCTGTCTGGACGGTCCGGTGATGGATAGCCGCCAAATTGATTTTTTGCATTGACTTGAAAATGATCCTATGTTAGTTGCAGGAAACTTCAAACAGGAAGCCTTAAACCCTTTCTGAACGAAAGGACGTTCTTTTTCATGAAACGGGAAACCAGACGGAACATCAGGGAACTCGCCTATTACAGCAGCCTTGGATTATCGGTTGCCCTGTCCATTTTTATCGGGCTGGCCGCAGGCATTTACCTGGACAGATATTTTCAGAGTTCCCCCTGGCTGACCCTTATTTTTCTTTGCCTGGGAATTGCAGCCGGTTATCGCAACATTGGACTTGCAATCCGGAAAAGCAGAAATTTGTATATCTTGCATGAACAATCATCAAGTGTATCTGAGCGATCAATGACAGAAAATACAGAAACAACCTCGATTCAAAAAAGCATTTTGACCTTTGTCACCCGGGCCAACTGGCTGGTTTTTGCAGTGGTGAGTGTCGGGGGCTTTATTCTGGCCTCTCCGGACATGCTCTGGGGAATCATTTTCGGGGGGCTGATCGTCACCATCAATTTTCATCTCCTGTCCCGGACCCTGAAAAAATCGCTTACGCCGTCCAATCTTACCTCCCACAATGTCATTCTGGCCAAATACTATGTACGGTTCATCCTCAGCGGATTTATCATATTCATCCTGATATCCGGACATTATGTCCACCCCCTGGGACTTTTTATCGGTCTTTCCGTTGTTGTCGCCAGCATCATGCTCGCCACGCTTCGTGAACTTAAAAACCTTTTTTTCAAGGAGGCAATGTAAGGTGGAACATCCCTATCTCTTTTTTGTCAAGCTATTCGAGGCCATTGGCCTGGGGCATTTTGCTCATGCCTATCCCCATGTCATCTATTCATGGGTTGTCATGGCGCTTCTGGTCGTCTTTGGCGCGTTAGGCACAAAAAGCATCAGCATGATTCCTTCAAAGGGACAGAATTTCTTTGAAGTGGTCATCTCCGGAATTGAAGAATTCATGGTGGATGTCACCGGAGAGGAAGGGCGCTGGTTATTGCCGCTGGCTGCCACGATTTTCATCTATATTTTTTGTTCGAATCTGATTGGACTGGTGCCGGGCTTTTTTCCCCCGACCGCCAGCCTGAATACCACGGCCTCCTGCGCGCTTACGGTTGTCATCTTTACCCACATCATCGGCGTCAAATACCACGGCATCAAATATATCAAACATTTTTGCGGCCCGGTATGGTGGATGATTCCGATTATTCTGCCCATTGAACTCATTGGCCACCTTGCCAGAATCCTGTCCCTTTCCTTCCGTCTTTTTGGAAACATGATGGGCCATGAACTGGTTCTGGGAATTCTGTTCTTCCTTGCCGGCGCTTTCTTTGCCCCGCTGCCCATCATGGCGCTGGGTATTTTTGTGGCGCTGGTTCAGGCATTTGTTTTCTTTCTGCTTTCGATCATGTATTTCACCGGCGCCATGGAACATGCGCATTGATCCGAAGGCTCGATGCGGAAGACAGATTCTTATCAATCTGTTAACAGGTCGTATCATTCCGACTTTTAATAAAAGTTCACCAGGTTTGGGATAATGGAAGAAGCCCAAATGTATTCACATTAACCAGAAGGAGAAAGAAAGTATGGAAGCACAAGCATTACAGTTTTTCATCGCATGCGTAACGGCGGCAGGTTTCGGTATTGCAGTAGCGGCATTTGGTTGCGGTATTGCCCAGGGCCTTGGTTTGAAGGCGGCTGTTGAAGGCATTGCACGCAATCCCGAATCTTCAGGTAAAGTCACCGTTACCCTGCTGATCGGTCTGGCCATGATCGAGTCTCTTTGTATTTATGCACTCGTCATCGCGCTGATCC
>CAWJRD010000047.1:0-51401 GCA_963845015.1 uncultured delta proteobacterium | reverse complement strand
CATTGCCGAATCCCTGGACATTGCCTGCCAGGTTTCCCTTGAAACCACCATGGCCTGCGGCATGGGCGCCTGTCTGGGCTGCGCGGTCACGGGGAAAACCCGGAAGGCAGGCGGCTTCATGCCTGTCTGGACGGTCCGGTGATGGATAGCCGCCAAATTGATTTTTTGCATTGACTTGAAAATGATCCTATGTTAGTTGCAGGAAACTTCAAACAGGAAGCCTTAAACCCTTTCTGAACGAAAGGACGTTCTTTTTCATGAAACGGGAAACCAGACGGAACATCCGGGAACTTGCCTATTACAGCAGCCTTGGATTATCGGTCGCCCTGTCCATATTTATCGGGCTGGCCGCGGGCATTTACCTGGACAGATATTTTCAGAGTTCCCCCTGGCTGACCCTTGTTTTTCTTTGCCTGGGAATTGCAGCCGGTTATCGCAACATTGGACTTGCAATCCGGAAAAGCCGAAATTTGTAATCATGCATGAACAATTTTCAAGTGTATCTGAACGATCAATGACAGAAAATACAGAAGCAACCACAATTCAAAAAAGCCTGTTGACCTTTGTCACGCGCGCCAACTGGCTGGTTTTTGCAGTGGTGAGCGTCGGGGGCTTTATTCTGGCCACTCCGGACATGCTCTGGGGAATTCTTTTCGGGGGGCTGATCGTCACCATCAATTTTCATCTCCTGTCCCGGACCCTGAAAAAATCGCTTGCGCCGTCCAATCTTACCTCCCACAATGTCATTCTGGCCAAATACTATCTACGCTTCATCCTCAGCGGATTTATCATCTTCATTCTGATATCCGGACATTATGTCCACCCCCTGGGACTTTTTATCGGTCTTTCCGTTGTTGTCGCCAGCATCATGCTCGCCACGCTTCGTGAACTTAAAAACCTTTTTTTCAAGGAGGCAATGTAAGGTGGAACATCCCTATCTCTTTTTTGTCAAGCTATTCGAGGCCGTTGGCCTGGGGCATTTTGCGCATGCCTATCCTCATGTCATCTATTCATGGGTTGTCATGGCGCTTCTGGTCGTCTTTGGCGCATTAGGCACAAAAAGCATCCGCATGATTCCTTCGGGGGGACAGAATTTCTTTGAAGTGGTCATCTCCGGAATTGAAGAATTCATGGTGGATGTCACCGGAGAGGAAGGGCGCTGGTTATTGCCTCTGGCTGCCACGATTTTCATCTATATTTTTTGTTCGAATCTGATCGGACTGGTGCCGGGCTTTTTTCCGCCGACCGCCAGCCTGAATACCACCGCCTCCTGCGCACTTACGGTTGTCATCTTTACCCACATCATCGGCATCAAATACCACGGCATCAAGTATATCAAACATTTTTGCGGCCCGGTATGGTGGATGATTCCGATCATTCTGCCCATTGAACTCATTGGTCACCTTGCCAGAATCCTGTCCCTCTCCTTCCGTCTTTTTGGAAACATGATGGGCCATGAACTGGTTCTGGGAATTCTGTTCTTCCTTGCCGGCGCTTTTTTTGCCCCGCTGCCCATCATGGCGCTGGGAATTTTTGTGGCGCTGGTTCAGGCCTTTGTTTTCTTTCTGCTTTCAATCATGTATTTCACCGGCGCCATGGAACATGCGCATTGATCCGAAAGTTTGATGCGGAAGACAGTTTCTTGTCCATCCGTTAACAGGCCGTGTCATACCGGCTTTTAATAAAAGTTCACCCGATTTGGGATAATGGAAGAAGCCCAAATGTATTCACATTAATCAGAAGGAGAAAGAAAGTATGGAAGCACAAGCATTACAGTTTTTCATTGCATGCGTAACGGCGGCAGGTTTCGGTATTGCAGTAGCGGCATTTGGTTGCGGTATTGCCCAGGGCCTTGGTTTGAAGGCTGCCGTTGAAGGCATTGCACGCAATCCCGAATCTTCAGGTAAAGTCACTGTTACCCTGCTGATCGGTCTGGCCATGATCGAGTCTCTTTGTATTTATGCACTCGTCATCGCGCTGATCCTCATTTATGCACATCCGCAGGCAGCAGCCATCACCAAACTGTTCAGCAAATAATTTCTCTTTATTCAGATCCGTTCTAAAAGAAAAGGGGCGATGTTCCGATTGGATCATCGCCCCTTTTCTTTTTTCGAACCCGCACAGAAAAACCACTGGCAGCGGATGGAGCTGCTCTACCCGTTAATGGGTATTTATTTAAGCGCTGTGGTTTTTGAGCGACCGCACCAGCAGAATCAACCCCAGGATGACAAACGGAATGCTCAGCCACTGGCCAACGCTCAGCGCAAGGCTTGCCTCATACGCCGCCTGCCGGGTTTTGAGAAATTCAAGTAAAAAACGGACCGAGAAAACCGAAACCAGAAAAATGCCCAGCAGCATCCCTTGCCTGCAAGCACTCCCCTTGCGGCGATACACCGGAACCAACAGCACAAAAATGAATCCATATGCAAGGGCTTCATAGAGCTGAACCGCATGCCTGGGCACCGCATCCACGCTTTCAAACACCACGGCCCAGCTTCGATTTGATGGAATTCCGACAATTTCCGAATTAAAGAAATTCCCCAAGCGGATAAACATGCCGGCCAGCGCAACGGGAAGGGCGATGCGATCCAGCAGCCAGAGATAGGAAGGGCGATTGCATGGCCGCGTAAACAAAAACAGCGACAACAGAATGCCGAGCGCAGCGCCGTGGCTGGCCAATCCGCCTTCCCAGATTTTAAGGATCTCGATGGGGTGGTTCAGGTAGAAAACCGGATCGTAAAACAGGCAATGCCCCAGGCGCGCACCCAAGGCAACGCCGATGAACATATACGCAAAAAGGCTTTCCACCTCGATTTCCGGGCGGCCTTCCCGCCTGAAAATCCATTGCATGATTTTATAGCCCGCCAGAAATGCAGTCGCAAAAAAGACCCCATACCAGCGGACTGCCAGGGGCCCGACTTTAAAAATTATGGGATTCGTATTCCAGTGAAACGGCATTAACGGGTTTCCAAAAGCATTGCCTTAAAATCTACAGGATAAAATCAGTTGCCAGGAACTTGCTCTGAAAACACAAAATCCGCTTATCCTGGATCACTTCCGGGATGCGGATTTTATTGTCACGTTTTTAAAGGCGGATATAATCCGGTGTTAATGCGCATTAGATGCGCACCAAAGTCTTTAATATTTTTTTGAATATTTTAACTTGTTGTTTTTATTGGTCGGGGCGAGAGGATTTGAACCTCCGACCCCTTGAACCCCATTCAAGTGCGCTACCAGTCTGCGCCACGCCCCGACTCTTCCGGCTTATTAACACGATGAAAGGCAGACTGTCAAGCCTTGACAGCAATAATGATGTTTTAAGCAGCCTTCCATTATACCGGCGTTATCTCGTCGATGTAACCCGCCGACGATTTTCTGGCGCAGGCGTCGCAAATCGGGCGGATGCCGGCAAACTGGATGACGGATCGGGTTTTTTTCCGGATATACTCCAGATATCTGGCAGGGCCCATGACCGCTCCGCAGCTTTCGCAGCAGGTCAATTTCTGGCGGTTTAATATGGTGCCGCAAAGAGAGAGAATTCTTTCCCCTTTACGGTCTTCGATCTGCATGGCATGGGTGGGGCAGTTGGCGGCGCAGGCCCCGCAGAGAATGCATCGCTCCTCGGTGATCCTGAAATCCGTCGGCCCCGGATGATCGAAATTGATATAGCCCATTTTCAGCGCATCGACGCCCATTTTGTCCCGGCAGATTTCCACGCAGCGCCCGCACCGCAGGCAGACATCGCAGCGCAGGCACCTCCTGGCTTCTTCCCGGACCATGTTTTCCGAATACCCGAGCTCCACCTGCTGAAACGTGGTCCGCCGCCGGTCAATGGCAAGGACCGGCATGTGGGGACGCTTTAAAACCATTTTGGTGCTGGCCGGAAGTTCCAGCCACGCGATTCTTCCCCTTCTGACCGGAACCGGCGGCATCAGGGGCTGGGGAATGCCGGACAAATACCGGTCAATGGCGTCCGCTGCCCGTTTGCCGCCGCCGATGGCCTCGATCACGGTTGCGGGCCCTGTTACGGCATCGCCGGCGGCAAAGACGCCGGGTATGGCGGTTTCCATGCTGACCTTGCTGGCATCCAGGGTATTTCTTCGCGTCCATTTCAGCTCGGGTAGCGATGCCAGGCAGTCCTGGTCCACCTGCTGCCCGATGGCGGAAATCACCACGTCGGCTTCGATCAGGTAATCGCTGCCTTCAACCGGAACCGGATATTTCCGGTCGCTGCCTTCCTGAGAAACCATTTCCGCCCGGATGCAGCGAAGCGCCGTCACCCTGCCATTTTCTCCGAGAATCTCAGCGGGTATGGTCAGAAAAGAGATATGGATTCCCTCTTCCTCGGCCTGCTCCACTTCCTCGATATCCGCCGGCATCTCGGCACGGGTCCGGCGATACGCCAGGGTCACCTGATCGCAGCCCAGCCTCAGACAGGTTCTGGCCGCATCGATGGCCACATTCCCGCCGCCGATGACAACGACTTTTTTCCCGGGAATTTTCCGCTCACCCAGCGCCACCCGTTTCAGCACATCGATGGCCTGAAGGACCTGAGGATAGTTTTTTTCACCGGGGATATTCAGTTGAAAAGATTTATGGGCGCCGATGGCAAAAAAGAAGGCTTCGACGCCTTCGGCTTTTAATGCTTCAAGAGTGACATCCTTTCCGAATTCGGTGCTGAACCGGAATTCAACGCCCAATTCCTCCAGCATGGCCACTTCCCGGTCAATCACCTCGCGGGGAAGCCGGTATCGGGGAATGCCGATCATCATCATGCCGCCGGCCACGGGCAGGGCTTCGATGACGATGACGCCGTATCCCCTGAGGGCCAGGTAATAGGCGGCGCTCATGCCCCCGGGACCGGCGCCGATGATGCAGACTTTCTGACCCTTGTCCGGGTCCTTCTCCGGATTCAGGTACAGCCTTTCGGACATGGCCCTTTCGGCGGCAAAAGCCTTTAAAAACTTGATGGAAACCGGCTCGTCGATCCGGCCCCGCACGCACATCAATTCGCAGGGTCGTGTGCAGACCAGACCGCACACCCAGGGAAAGGGATTGTCCTGCCGGATCACATCGATGGCTTCGGCATCCCGGCCCATGCCGATCAGGGTGACATAGGTGGGAATATCGAGTCCGGCCGGGCAGGTCATCTGGCAGGGCGCGGGCGCCAGCTTGACGCAGGCGCCGGTAGCGCAGTTATGGGTTTCCACATGGCTGACAAACACCTCGTGGTGCTCGGTCAGGATTCTGTTGACCAAGGCGCCCACTGTTTTGCAGATTTCATCCGGGCCTTCGTTCCCCAACTCATCGGCCAGAATTTTCAGCGAGGGCAGGTGGTCATTTCCGGCCCTGCCCCAGGCAACATCCTGCATCAGGGCCAGTATTTCCTCGGCCCTTCGCCGGCTTTTGGGATATTTCAGGGATCCGGAATGAATGATCTGATCCAGGTCGGAAATGGCGGCATTCACCGGACAACCGTTATCAGGCATTTTTCCTCTCTTTATTCCATTGCGGCGATAATCGCCGCATGACGTTCCCGCCGGACCTGCGCCCATGGATTCCGCAGGCCCGAATTCCAGGCAATGCGTGGTGCATACCGTGACGCAGGCCGGTTTCAGCCCTTTATCGATGCGGTCCATGCAGTAATCGCATTTGACGACCTTGCCGATTTCCGGGTTCCACTGCGGCGCTCCCCACGGACAGGCCGTAATACAGGTTTTGCAACCCACGCACAGGGCATGGTCCACAAAAACGATGCCGTCCTGGGGCCGCTTCTGCATGGCGCCGGTCGGACAGGCCGCCACGCACCAGGGGTTTTCGCAGTGAAAGCAGGGCATGAATACATAGGAAGCCCTGGGAAGGCCCCCGACAAATCTGGGGCCGATGGTCATGATCTGACAGAGTTTGGGGCCGGCCGGCAGCGATTTGTTGCTTTTGCACTGTATCTCGCAGCTATGGCAGCCGATGCATTTCTTTTTGTCCTGAAACAAGTAATATTTGCTCATTGTCCTTAGTATCCTTCTTCCTGTCAGGCGGGGTTGACCGTAACAAATGTGTCGTGAAGCGCCGGGCTGCCGCCGACCCTGTCGGAAATATTCTCCTGAATCACGCTGTCCGAAAGGCCCTTGTTATAGCAGCGGGTGGCCAGCTTGGCCTCATGCCCAAACCCATGAATCATGAATACGGCCTCCGGATGAATGAGGTCCGTCACAAAAGATTTGATTTTGCCCGACCCGCAGGCGGACGTGACTTCCACCGTATCATTGGAGCGGATCCCCAGCGCTGCGGCTTTTCCGGAATTGATCCAGAGCCGGTTTTCAGAAAAAAGCTCGCTGAGGTAAAGGTTGTTCTGGGTGGACACATGGGTGTGAAGGGCGGTCCTGCCCACAACCAGCCGGAACGTATTTCCTGTATTTGTCGGAACGGGTTCATATTCCGGAAAAGAGGGAAAACCCGCATTCTCCAGAAGCGAGGACTTGAGTTCAATTTTTCCGGACGGGGTCTTGATCTGGATGCCCTCCTTGCGGTCCCAGAAAATCTGCTCCTTGCCATAGGCCACAAAGCCCTTGGATTCGAAATCCTCAAGGGTGAATCCCGTGGGCTCCAGTTGCCAGCGGACCAGATCTTCCATGCTGGCATAGGGGAAATAGGCGCCAATGCCCATGCGTTCCGCCAAGCTGCTTGATGATCATGGCAGCCTCGCGGGTATCATACCGGGGGGCGACGGCCTGGCGCCTTAAAAACATCTGGGGTTTGAGGCCATTGGCCTGCTGAACGCAGTCCGTTCGCTCCAGATAAATGGATTCCGGCAGAATCACATCCGCATACCAGGCGATATCGCTGTAATGAATGTCGATGGCGACAATCAGATCCAGCTTTTGCAACGCCTTTTTCATTTGATTCGTGTCGGGAATGGATTTGAGGGGATCGAACCGGTTGGCAATCAAGGCCTTGATCGGATACGGGTCCTCGTTCAAGATGGCCGGGGCCAGCATCTGGGCAACCCCATGATCCGGGTCCGGAAGGGGAAACTCCGCGGTCCCGACCTTGTCGAACCGGGGCAGGGTAATTTTTTCAAATTTCTGCTCGGTCAGTTTCCGCGCGGGTTTTTTCCCGAGAGCGCCGGGGCCTTTTTTGAAAAACAGCCCGCCCTTGGCTTCGATGCTGCCCATCAGGGCGTTTAGATATCAGAATGGACCGGCGCATGTAAATTTCATTGGCATGATGGGCGCCGCGATAGCCGAAGTGAAAAATGACCGATGGCTTGTCCTTGCTGACTTCACGGGCCAGAGCGACGATTTCCGCAGCCGGCAATGCCGGTTTCCTGTTCCGCCCACTCCGGTGTATAGGGCCGGACAAAATTCTGAAGTTCGGTTAGCCCCGAAACCCATCGCTCCACAAAAGCGGCGTCGTAGAGGCGTTCGGCCAGGATGACATGAATCAGGGCATAATTCAGGGCCAGATCCGTTCCCGGCCGGATCATCCAGTACCGGCTGGCCTTGGTTGCCGTCACCGATACCCGCGGGTCGATATAGGTCAGCTTGGCGCCGGCCGACAGGGCATCCATCAGGTTGTTGACTTCCTTGACGGAAATGGCTTCAAACATGTTGCGGCCATAGAGAACGACATGCCGGCTGTTTTTAAAATCCATGCCCATCTGGGCGTCGGTATAGCCGAAGAGGCTGCGGCAGGCGGTGTTCACCGATCCCTTGCAGAGCGCATCATGGGTAAAGTGGTTGGGAGAGCCGATGGCTTTCATGAAGGTCTTGCTGGCATGGGTGGAAAGGTTGGTGCGTTCCCCGAACACCACGCTTTGCGGGCCGTGGGTTTCGATCACCTGCTTCAGTTTGTCGGCCGCATAGTCCAGAGCCTCATCCCATGTGGCTTTTCGCCATTTTCCCTCTCCCCGCTCGCCGGTGCGGATCATGGGGGATTGAACCCTTTCGGAATCGTACAACAGGGATATTCCGGCAGCTCCCCGCGGGCAAAGGCTCCCTTCCATGCCGGGGACATGGGGATTTCCCTCGATCCATTTCACCTGTCCGGATTCAACCAATACCTTGATCGGGCAGCGAACGGAACACATAAAGCACAGACTGTATATTTCTTTCTCCATAATAGACTCCGAATTTCGAAAAATAAGGGGAAAAGTCGTTATTTGACTTCCCCCTTTCCTTTCAACTTCTGAGATGACAAATAAGAGTGAGAGCGCGCGAGTCACGCCTCTTGTACAGGATTATAAAAATTAATACACGCCCAGAAGGTTCAGCCCGAGAAGCAGCAACCCGACCACTGCCACGCGTTTTACCATTAACGGGCTGATGCGTTTGGCGATCTGGGGGGCGATGTAGCCGCCGAGAATGGCCGCCGGAAACATGATCAGAAAAAACGTCATGTCAAAGTTTCCGAACTGATAGTGCCGCATGGTGCCCATCAGGGTGTTGAAGAAAATGGCGGTCAGCGAACTGCCCACCACCAGATACATGGGAAGCCCCAGACCCACCGTCATCAGGGGAACCATGAAAGGGTCCCCGCCAAAACCGAACATGGATGAAACGATTGCCAGCAAAAACGCGCCGATACATCCAAAAATGATGTTTACTTTAAATTCCTGTCCCCAAAATTCAACGATCATGATTCGATACTCCTTATTATGTATGGTGAGAACCACAAGTAATTTTCACGAAAAAATGCGTAAAACGATCTTATTTTGCTTTTGCCGCGGCCTCTGCGCGTTTCTTGAATTCCGTCATGATGGCCTGTTCCTTCTTGTTCTTGGAGATATAGCCCGGCGTGGTCTGCCAGAACATCAATGCTGCCAGAACCAGCAGAATCCATCCGAAAACGAACTTGAACTGATCCAGGGTGATCAGCTCGGTCAGCTTGGGACCGATAAAGCCTCCGGCCAGCATGGCAAGGCCCATGGTGATGCCCAGCTTCCAACTGATGAATTTGATCTTGGAATAATTGTAGATGCCGCTGGCCTGGGAAAAGAGCACCGTGGGCATGACGGTTCCGGCAACCACCGTATGCGGCAGGGGCCACAAGGAAACCAGAATGGGGTTCAAGAGAAATCCGCCGCCCGCGCCCATCAGAACGCCGAATATGCCGATGGCCAGCGTCAGCAGAAACGGCCAGAACAGGTTCAGGCTGGTGCCGGCATTGGCCAGATACATCATGGGAAAGCTGATATTGTTTTCAACGACAGCGGGCTGGCTGCGAAGCGCTTTATCCGCATAAGCCACGATGAAATATTTTCCCGGCGCAGCGCCCTGGGGAATATCAACCTTGGCGGAAAAGGATCCGTCCGCATTCATGATCGATGGACGGACTGATCAGTTTGCCGATACCGGCAAAACGGGCCTTGGTCAATTGCATGGCCCGCCTGCGGGTTTCCTTGTCGTCCAGTGTCGGCAGTTTCTCGCCTCTGGAGCCGATGATGCCGGCCATAATCGTGGACTGATAGGCATCGATCTCAATTTTTGCCGGAGCCGTATAAGCCACATCCGCGCCCATTTCTTTCAGCGCATCGGAGTAGGCCCAGCCTTTTCCCTTGGCTTTGAAGGCATCGAATACTTCTTTTTTGTCCTTGGGCGCATAAATTTTATAACTCGCGGGCAGGGAATGGGTCAGATACAGTTTATACGGTCTTTTGCCGTCTTTGTCGGGTTTGGAGTCAAAAAAGGATGACTTGACCTGTTTTTCGGACCAGACCTCCAGATAAACGGGTTTGCCGGGCACGCCCTGGCCTTTTACCGTGACAGCGCCACCGTTATCAACAGCGGTTTTGTCGATGGAAAAAGTAACCGTGGGCAGGGGCGGTGCGACAGCAGGGGCTGACGGTACCGGCGCGACTGGGGGCTGTCGGGCTCCGGGTACGGGCGGCGCAATATTGGGGGCAGTGGCTGCTCCGGGGAAGGGTGCGCGACTGGCGCCGCCGCGGGGGCAGGTTGAGCGGATTCGGTGGGTGCGGCCGGGTCCTGAGCCCCTCCGGGCTGAATATAATAAGACCCCGCTGCCAGAAGAAACAACAGAATGATGATGATATTTTTTTTTGTAAACATAATTTCCCTTTTTATTGTGAATGATGGCGGTTGTTGTTTGATTGGAGGCCCTTTTTTCTGTATATTTCAAGAAATGCTTCATCACGTGCAGTTCAGGGCTTCGCTCCTGAAATCCGTGTCAGAAACAAAGCTCTGAACTACAGATCAACAGTAGATAAGATTACGTCACCTCCTTTTCGTCTGTGAGCAAATCGTGACCACCCGTTTTTCGAGTTCATCAATTGCAATCGGTCTTGAAAAAAAAACCTCGGCTCCCAGCATTCGAATGGTGCGAACGTGGTCCGATGCGGGAGAATCCGTTGTCGTCATAAATACATTCATGCGGGGGTTCAGGGATTTAAGGGTTTTCAACACGCTGACAGCGGCGATTTCTTCTCTGGAATCCAAAATGGCCAGATCCGGGTGATGCGTTTCCGCCCATTGTACGGCATCATGCAAAGCCGTGAAAATTGCCGCCGTATGGTTCTGTTTTTCCAGCACCCGTTTTGTCAACAAACAGGAATCATGCTCATCCCCCCAGATCAGAATACTCGTCATGCAGCCTTTCCCCCTGATACCACCGGCAATCGGCTGTTCGGGGCGGGGACAATCCCCGCCCACGTCAACAGATGGTATCAAATGCCGATGCCGCTTTCGGCAAAGCAAACTATGTGCCATCTAAGGAATTATTCGCCGTATTCATACGTTATTGTTAACGAATCAATGGGTTGGGGGAAAATGCCGGATGCGGGTGACCGAATGTTGAAGGTGAAAGAAATCATGCAAGGCCGGCAGGCCAGAACGTGCAAGAAGGCGATACGGTTATCGGCCCGACGGATTATTTGAAATAATACATTGAAATACCGAATGATTCAAATGGTCATATCCTAAAAACCTACGATTTTCGGTCTTTATCCGATCTCCCTGGTCATTCATTTCAAGTGCCAGATTAATATTGCGGCGCAAGATTAATCTGGCACTCGAAAACCCATCAGGCGGATTTAAAACCATTGGGACGGACACCATATTTTTTCATGATTTGCTGAAAAGACTGGCGTTCAAGCCCGCACTTCAGTGCGGCATGGGTGACATTTCCATCGGCCTGCTCCAGAATATGCTGAAGATAGGAAACGGTAAACTGCTCCATAACCTGATGCTTGGCCTGGTGATAGGGAAGTGAAAACAACTTGTTTTCGTCAAAGCAGTGTGACGGGTCCGAAACGTGCCATCCGGCATCCTCCGGATGAATCGTTTCCCCCGAAGACAATACCACTGCGCGCTGGATCAGGTTGGCCAGTTCCCGGACATTTCCCTCCCAGCGGTGTTCCACCAGGCGGCGCATGAATTCGGGGGAAACCTCTTTCAGGGGTTTGTCGAACTCCGCGGCGAAGCGGCCGAGAAAGTGCCGGGCCAGCAGGGGGATGTCTTCCCGTCGTTCGCGAAGGGGCGGCATATGCAGGTTGACAACATTCAGACGATAATAAAGATCTTCCCGGAACTGCCGAGACGCAAGCCTGGCTTTGAGATCCCGATTGGTGGATGCAATCAGCCGGACATTCACCAAAACGGTTTTTGTCTGGCCCAGGGGCTTGATTTGCTTGTCTTCCAGAACCTGAAGGAGTTTGGTCTGGACCGAAAGCGGAATATCACCGATTTCATCCAGGCAAATCGTGCCCCCTTCGGCTTCTTCGAACAGGCCTTTCTTGTCCTGAGTGGCGTGGGTAAAAGCGCCTTTTTTATAGCCGAAAAGCTCGCTTTCCAGAATGTTTTCCGGTACCGTCGGGCAGTTGACATGGACATAGGGAAGGGAAGCCCTTGCGCTTAAAGCGTGAATGGCCCGGGCGGCAAGGTTCTTGCCGGTACCGGACTCGCCCGTTATCAGAACCGTGACGTCGGTTCTGCTGACCATTTGAATGGTATCATAGAGTTTCTGCATGGGGGGGCTTGAACCGACGAAATTATGGAATGTTTCCTCTTTCCGGATCCGCTGCTGAAGCTGCCGGTTTTCCCGAAGCAGACTGGCTGCGTTCGATGCCTTTTTGCAGCAGGCGCACCAGATCATTATGTTCAAAAGGTTTGGTAATAAAATCATAAGCCCCTTTTTTGATGGACTCCACAGCCACTTCGATGGCCCCGTAGGCGGTCATCATGATGATGGTCAGTCCCGGATCCAGAAGGCGCAACTGCTCAAGCAACTGGATGCCATCCATTCCGGGCATCCGGATATCCACCAGCGCCAGATCGAAGCTGCGCAGTCGAAAAATCTCCAGTGCGGCGGCGGCATTCGAAACAGTTTCGACCTCGCAGTCAATATCAGCGCCAACCGCCCGGCTCAGCAGTCGAAGCATATCCATTTCATCGTCAACAATTAAAAGACTGGGTTTCTTCATGTCTCCATATTTAGGATAAAAAGATGGCGGTGTCAAAAGAATTGCCTGCGTCAATATCCTCACATGCCAATATCGCATCCGTTAACGAGATGTTTCCGAATGTATACGGCCTGAACCTCGGGGATCGCATCATTTCAATAGATGGTTGTTGACTCGGCAAGGGAACTGTGATAGGCGTCTATGGCAGAATATGCTGATACTTTCAGGTTGCCACCCAATGTGTTTAACCATTTTGATAGATGAAGGAGAACATCACTATGGCCTTCCAGGAATTTTCTCACCAGTTCATTCAAGGACTTGCGGAGATTCACAAGTCGCTCGATTTGCAAGAGACAAAGGAAGCTGTTGTTCGTGTGGCTTCACAGCTTTTTGGCGCAAAAGGCGCTTCTTTGCTGCTGTTTAATCGCACGCGTGAGACCATGAGAGTTTCCGAAACCTATGGTCTGAGCGAAGCCTACAAGTTGAAGGGAGATGTCAACCCGAAAAAAAGCATTGGCGAGACGCTCCATGGCGGCGTTGTCGTGATTCGGGACGTTACCACGGATCCCAATCTGCAGTACCCTCAGGAAGCTTTAAAAGAGGGGATTAAAAGTATCGTCGGGATCCCGCTTCCCGTCGGAAACATTATGGTCGGCACGCTTCGGCTGTATTTTGACAGCATCCGGGATATTTCGCGGGAAGAGATGGAATATTTCAAGACGATGGCGCTTCATGCGGGGCTGTCTTTAAGAAAGTCGTTTTATTTTGACTCCATCAAAAACTCGACCACCAATATTCATTTGATGCCGCCGTTCAAGATCAGCGAATCGATGATGAATTTGGTAAAGACCGCAACCCTTTCGGGCAATTCCAGGGGCTGCTCCCTTTTTCTGATCAAGCAGTCGGACGGGATGCTGGAGCGGGTGGCCTCTTTCGGGTTGAGCGAAAGCTATATTGACAAAGGAACCCTGTATGCCGCGAAGAGCATCGGAGAGGTGACTACCGGAAAGCCGGTTGTCATATCAAAGGTTGCAACCGATGACCGTGTTCAGTACCGCGAGCAGGCACTTAAGGAGAACATCAAGGCCATCATCGGATTTCCCGTATCTGTGGGTTCAAAAATTGTCGGTGCGCTTCGGTGGTATTATGATTTTGAATTCGAGCCGGACAAGGACCATCTGACATGGAAGGAATACCTGGCGATCAACGTGGGACTTGCCATCGAGAAGAATCAGCTTCTGATCCAGCTCAAGACCCGACAGGACTGGTATGCCGATATTCTGTTCGAGATGGACGCCAAGCCCTACAATATTTCCTGATATAGGGGCGGTTTTTTTTCATATCCGCCCTTATTTTTAAACCCGCACAATCGGGGGTGGGTTTCACACCCGCCCCTGTCATGGCGCCATCATGGATGCAACGTGAAATTACAACCAGCGCTTTTTTTCCAGCAAGGATTTGGCATAGTCCACGCGGGTTTTTCGCGTTCCCGTATTGGGTCTTCCAAAGCTCAGCGCATGGGCCGTGCATGCCGTCACGCACGCGGGCGCTCCATCTGCATCAATCCGCTCCCTGCAGTAGTCGCATTTTAATACCTTTCCACTCGATTCATCCCACTGCGGAACCCGCCAAGGGCAGGCGTCGATGCAGGCCTTGCAACCAACGCAGAGACCGGCTTCCACATAAACGATGCCATCCTCTTTTCGCTTTTTAATGGCATCGGTCGGGCATGCGGCCATACACCATGGCTCTTCGCAATGAAAGCAGGCTCTGAAGGCCGAAAGGATTTGAATTTTTCCTTCCTCGCAAACCGGCTCCGCGGTGATCAATAATCCCATCTTGACCTCGGAAGCAGTCTGATGGGCCACCTGGCAGTGTACTTCACACGCCTTGCAGGCAATGCATCGTCTTGGATCGAATTGAATATGGCGATTGTTCATCTTGGGTCCTGTTTTGTCGTTTTTTGCAGGGGTTACATGCTGAAAATACGTCGGTTGAACCTATAAAACTGATGACGTTGTGTCAAGGGTTCTTTTCAAGTGAGTGGAAAATCCTAAGTACGGGCGTTTCGCGAACCGCCCGTACTCGGAGTGTTTTGATGTTCCCGAGTTTATTGTTCTTGAAAGTCATCCGGGATTTTGTTATGCGTGCACAGATAAATTTTGTCGGTTATCCTTCAACAGCCCGGCTTGTAAGAGCCGAATTCATTTCCGATGCTCCGGATACATGCTTTATCGGAATGTTTGCGTACCGAAAGGGATTTTGCCATGCCAGAAAAAACCATCTTCAGTGTCTGCGGTATGTGTCCTGTTCACTGCCCTGTTCAGGTGAATGTTCGAAATGGTGAATGCAGGTTTATTCAGGGAAATCCCCATGCCGCCGGCATAAATGGCGGTTTGTGCGCGCGCGGCGCGGCCGGGCTCGAGCTGATCCGCGATGAGGAAAGGCCGCAGTTTCCGATGATCCGAAAGGCCGGGCGCGGAGAAGGCCAGTGGCTTCGGGTTTCCTGGGATGAGGCACTGGGGCGGGTGGCGGAGAAAATCTCCGACATCCAGGCCCGGCACGGCAAAGAAAGCCTGATGTGCTCGGATGGCGGCGGCTGTTTTTCAGACCTTACCGCAGCCTTTGCCCGGGGTCTGGGCACGCCCAATTACCATACCGGCAGCGCCAGTTGCGATATCAACGTGCATCATGCGGCCCAGTCGCTTTTCGGCTTCGACAGGGATGCGTTTGTGTTTGATTACAGGAAGGCAAAATATGTGATTCTCCAGACCCGCAACCTCTTTGAATCCGTTGACGTCAAAGAGGTCAATGACTTGATGAGCGGCCTGGAGTCCGGATGCAAGCTTGCGGTAATCGACATCCGGGCAACGATTACAACGGCCAAGGCCGATCGCTTTCTGCTGATCCGTCCGGGCACGGACCATGCGCTGAATCTTTCCGTGATTCATGTGCTGCTGAACAATCAGCTCTTTGACGCCGGCTTTGCGAAGGACTGGATCAGCGATATCGAGGCCCTGCGCGCCTTTGTCGCGCCGTATACGCCGGAGTGGGCCCAGGCCGAGACCGGCATTTCGGCGGAGTCCATTGTCTCCCTGGTCCAGGAAATCGCCAAGGCGGCGCCTGCCGTCATCTGGCATCCGGGCAGAATGACGGCAAGGTACAAGGACTCGTTTTATGTCAGCCGCACGGCCTTTATCATCAATGCGCTGCTGGGCGCCGTCGGCGCCAAAGGAGGGCTGGCCCTTGCTGCCGGTCCGGAAAGCGTGGGGCGAAAGGGCCTGAAAAAACTTGTGGACCTGCTGCCCGAGCCGGTCGGGGTCCGCGCAGACGGCGTTGGCACCCGGTATCCGCTCTTTGATCCGAAGAAAGGGCTGCTGCACCAGGCTTTTCAAGCCATTGAGACCCAGACGCCTTATCCGGTCAAGGCCTATATGAGCTTTGGCCATGATCCGCTGGCCGAGCATCCGGACCCGGCCGCATTAACGCGGATTCTGGATAAGCTGGAGCTTCTGGTCTGTGCAACGCCGTTCTGGTCCCAGACCGCCTGGCATGCGGATATCGTGCTGCCGGTCTCCGCGTACCTGGAGCAGGAGAGCATTCTTTTTCAGCAGAACGGCCTCAAACCCTGCTTCGGGGTCCGGCTGCGCTGCGTGGACCCCCGGCTGGACAGCCGCTCGGACTGGCGGATGATCACGGAACTTTCAAAGCGCCTGGGGATCGGCCCGCTGTCTTTTGACGGCATTCAGGAGATCTGGCGCTACCAGCTTCAGGAAACCGGCGTTTCGATGGCAGATTTTGAGGAAACCGGACGGATCGAGCTGACCCGGAAGCCGGTTTACGAAAAGCTGAGCGCGGAGCGGCTGAATACGGCCAGCCGCAAAATCGAAATCATCAATTCCCGGTGGGAGAAGGCAGGCATTGCCTCCCTGCAGCCCTATGCCGCAAGGCCCGTCCCCAAGCCCGGGCTCTACCGCCTGGCCATTGGCGGCTGCGCGATTCACGTACAGGGCCATACGATCAACAACCGCAGGCTCTTTTCCCAGATGCCGGAAAACGCGCTGTGGATGCACGCCTCCGTGGCCCGCGACCTGGGCGTTTCGGACGGCGAGGGCGTGGTGGTTTCAAGCAACGGATACAGCGCCGCAATCAAGGCCCGGGTCAGCCAGTACATGCACCCGGAAGCCGTGTTCATGGTGCATGGATTCGGCAGAAGCATCCCGGCCGAAACCCGGGCCTGCGGCAAAGGGGTTTCGGATATTTCGCTGATGAGCGGCGGACTGGACCAGTGGGATCCGGCCGGCGGCGGACTGGCGCTTCAGGAGCATTTCGTGTCGGTTAAAAAGAAGCCGGATGATGGTTCTTGAATGGCGGGAAAATAGCATCAACAGCCAAACCGTCAATGCGACAGGATCTTGCTGAGAAAGAGCCGGGTCCGGTCGCTTTTGGGGTTTTCAAAAAATTCGGTTGGCGTGCCGACCTCGACGATCTGTCCCTGATCCATAAAAATGATATGGCTGGATACTTCACGGGCAAATCCCATTTCATGCGTGACGACCACCATCGTCATCCCTTCATTGGCCAGTTTTCGCATCACGTCCAGAACCTCGTTGATCATTTCCGGATCCAGCGCGGATGTCGGTTCGTCGAACAGCATGATTTTGGGCCGCATGGCAAGGCCCCGGGCAATGGCCACCCGCTGCTGTTGTCCGCCGGATAGCTGGGCCGGATATGCCTTGGCTTTGTCCTGAATGCCGACTTTTTCCAGAAGAACCATTCCGGAGGCTTCGGCTTCCTTTCGGGACAGCTTTCGGACTTTCATCGGCGCAAGGGTCACATTATCCAGTGCGGTCATATGCGGATACAGATTGAACTGCTGAAACACAAACCCGATTTCAGCGCGAAGCCGGGTAAGGCTGGTGCGCTTGTCGTGAACCTGGGTTCCATCCACAAGAATTTCTCCGGAGACAATCGCCTCCAGTTTATTGATGCACCGGATCAGCGTGCTTTTGCCGGAACCGCTGGGCCCGCAGATCACGGCAACTTCTCCGGCAGATACCGTCAAGTTGATGTCATTGAGCACATGAAGTTTTCCAAACCATTTATGAACATGCGTAAACTGAATCATCTAATGCGTTTTCCTGACAACCGATTTGTATGAAAGCGACAAGTAAATCATGAAAACATCTGCCTGAATTCCGAATGCTTGGGGAAAAGCCCTGAATGGCCTCCGGTATGAACGAATAAGACGTTCCGGCCTTTTTCGATTTTTCCGCATTGAATATGATTCACCATGCCCAGAAACGCTTTCAGGGTATAAACCGGATCCAGAACCAGCCCTTCGAGAGATGCGAAACGGACAAGCTGCTTAAGTTCCTGATCCGTATTTAAAGCATATCCGATACCCACATGATGGTCATCGATGCGCTGCTCGGCACCTTCAAAATCGACCTTCATGCCGATACCAGTCCCGGAATTCCCGCTGGATCCGGGAGATTTCGGCCATGAAATACGCCGTATCGTCACAAACGGCAATGCCATGAATTCGGGTTTGAATCTTTGCATGCCGGCATCCCAGCCAGGCGCCGGCAAAGGTTCCGCCGGACCCCAGGGCCAGATAGAGGTGATCAAAGGAAACAGGGAACGATGCCACCTCGCGGATCATCCGCACATATCCCAGGGTTCCAATGGCGTTGGAACCGCCCATGGGAATCCAGTAAGGGCGTTTGCCGTTTTGAATCAGCTCGCCGGTCAGCGTCTTTTCAACAGCCGAAATGTCTTTAAAATCCTGAACCGAAAAAAACCGCGTATCCGCCCCCAGTATCCTGTCCAGCAGAAGATTGCCCTCGATTTCCGCCGGTTTTTCACCCCGCAAGGCCAGAACACAGGAAAGCCCTGTTTTGGCCGATGCCCAGGCAACCGCCCGGCAGTGATTGGACTGAATTCCGCCGCAACTGACCAGAGTATCCGCCTTTTTTTGAACCGCATCATAGAGCAGATATTCCAGTTTTCGGATCTTGTTCCCGGATCCGATGCTTTCCGTCAGATCATCGCGCTTGATATAGAGCTTGACGCCCAGCTCATCGGAAAGCCTGGGCATAAACTGAATCGGGGTCGGCAACTGCGCCAGTTGAAACCGGTTTTCAAGAAGTTTTTCCAAAATACGCCTCCTGTCAATAATTAATCATACCGACCATTCTTCTATGGTCAGCCGTTTTTCAAACCAGTTGGAAAGACGGATCAGGGGATAGCATATCGAAAAATACAGAATTCCAACGAGTCCGAACACCATCAGCCCTTCCGGGATTCTTTGAACCGTCAGCCACCCCACGCGGGTGACATCGGTAAGGCCGATCACCGATATGACGGATGAGTCCTTGATCAGCAGCACATACTGACCGACCAGGGGCGGCAGGATCGGCCTCAGGGCCTGAGGCAGAATGACAAACCGGAGCCGCTGAAACCAGTTCAAACCACTGGCCATGGCAGCCTCTGTCTGCCCGGGAGAAATGGTGCTGATGCCGCCGGCGACAATTTCGCTGATATACGCGCCGGCATAAAGCGTCAAGCTGAATACCGCGGCCTGAAAAGCCTCCATCTGGATTCCCCACTCCGGAAAGATGAAAAACACGATAAAGATCTGGACCAGAAACGGCGTGCCTCTCATAAAGTCCACATACAGGGAAAGACTGTAGCGCAGAATCCGTATCCGGCTGTTGCGACCGATGCCGATGCCAAAACCCAGAATCGTCCCGCCGACCAGACTGAGCAGGGACACGATGACGGTCATCCAGACGCCTTTCAGAAAAAAGGGAAAGGACGCCACAAGATTCTTAAAATAATAGAGCCACATGAAAGATCACATTGCGGGGCGGAAAATGAGTTTTTTCTGCCACCAGGATGAAAGGGTTTTTAAAATATAGTACATCAGCAGATAGAACAGGGCCGTGGTAAAAAACCCTTCGGCCGGCATGAACATCTCCGAGTTCATGAGCTGGCCGGCACGGGTCAACTCAAAAACGGAAATCAGCGAAAGAAGGGCGCTGTCTTTGACAAGAACGATGGTCTGCCCCAAAAGCGGCGGAATGGTTGCGCCGATGGCCTGAGGCAAAATGATATACCGGAGGCGCTGAAAATAATCGAGCCCGGAAGTCATTCCCGCCTCGATCTGGCCGTAGGCAATGGATTGAACGCCGGCCCGCAGAATCTCGGCCATGTAGGCCCCGCTGTTCAGGGAAAGGGCAAGAATGCCGGTTTGATATTCGCTGAGCCGCAAGCCCAGGCTGGGAAGCCCGAAATAAAAAAAATAGAGCTGGGCCAGAAGCGGCGTCGACCGGATCAACTCGATAAAAATGCCTGCGGGAACATTAAAAATTCGAAGATGGGAAAGCCGGCCCATACAGGCAAGCGCGCCGATGAATAAAGCCCCCAGAAAAGAAATCAGGGAAATCCATGTCGTTGCCAGCATGCCATGCAAAAACTGGGGAAGATATTCGATAATAACCCGGAAATTAAAGGTTTCCAGCATGAAGTTACAGTTCCAGTATGCTTTTACATCCTGCGATTGAGATATGGGGCGAGTCGGGATTTAAAAAAAAGGCCGTCATTCCAGGCTTGATCCGGAATCCAGAGCGAAAGGCTTTCTGTCAACTTTCCAGCGGTTGGCTTACGGCTTCTGGATTCCGGAGTTTGCCGGAATGACGGGTGTTTGTCTTTTCACGGTAAAAAGCGCTGTTAACAGTCGCGGTCATCAACCACAAATCACATTAATGATCTTTTTTCCAATCCAGGGTTGTAACCCAGTAATTGATGTTCTGGTCATAGCGGCCATCTTCCTTGACCCATTCAAAGAACAGGTTGATCCACTGGGCCAGATGGGTGTCTTCGGGCCTGACGGCAAAAGCCAGCGGCTCCCGGGAGAGTTTGATCGGCAGGACTTTTATACTGTTGGGCGGAAATTCCGCCACCTGGCCGGTTACCGCGGATTCATCATTGACGCCGATATCGGCATGGCCTTTTAAAACCGCATCAATCAGAAGGGGGCCGCCGCCTTTATAGGATTTTATTTCGGCTTTGGGAAGAAATCTTTTCGCCACGGCCTCGCCGGTTGCGCCCAGAAGGACCGCAACCTTTACACCTTCCTTGTTAAACTCTTCAAGAGATTTACGGGTGTCGCCGGCCTTGGTAAAAATGATGGACCCGGTATAATAAAACGGCTCTGTAAACTGAATTTTCATGGCGCGTTTCAGATTTGCCGTCATGTCGGCCGCCAGCATATCGGCTTTTCCGGAAAGCAGGGCCGGAATCAGACCGTCCCAGTCAAAATCCAGGAATACGGCCTTGACGCCCATTTCCTGAGCCATCATCTTGCAGAATTCAACAGAACTTCCGGTGCGGTTCCCTGCCTTATCCACGAAACTGAATGGAGGGCCCTGGGTTTGAACGGCGATTCGCAGTTCTCCGCGTTTTTGAATCTCCTGAAGCGAATCCGCTGAAACGGTGGTGATCATCCCGAACAAAAAAACAAAAGATACCGCTAACGTCAATCCTCTAAGCCATCTGTTCATTTTTTTCTCCTTTATCCGTTTTGTTTTCATTGACAGAGTGCTGTCCTCAATAGAAAACCAGCACCCATCTCCAAACTCCAATCTTTCATCCGCTTTGTGCGCTCTAAGCCTTTGGCAGATAAGGCGTCATATCCTGAACATATTCGGTAAGCACATTAAATCCGCCTTTTTTCAAAGCGGAAATGGCCTTTTCCCCATCTCTGGACGGAACCCGCATGACCAGATGATAGATGCCGGGATATTTCTTGTCCGGCCAGGCGAAAATACTGCGGATATTGATCTGAAGATCTTTCAGAATCTGGGAGATCTCCGCAACATAGCCGATGCGGTCATATACCAGAACCGTAAACCGGGCGCTTTCCTTGTCGATCCCGATGGCCTCGAGCAATACGCCCATGACATCTGTTGTGGTAATGATGCCGACAAGCTTGTCTCCTTCCATCACCGGAAGCGCGCCAATGCGATGTTCCTGCAGGACAAGGGCAGCCCGTTCTATGGTGGTGGACGGCGTAACGGAAACATATTTCTTGATCATGATCATGTTCACCGTAACTTTTGTCAGCAGGTAATTCAGTTCATGCGTGCTGAGGGTTGTGGCCGGCGAGGCCCAGTTTTGTTTCAGATCCCGGTCAGAGACCAAACCCATCAGCTTGTTTTTTTTATCCACAACCAGAAGATGGGCGATCCGTTTTTCATTCAGAATCTCCATCGCTTCCACCAGGGTGGTTTCGGGGGAAACGGTAACCAGATCAGTGTGCATAACGCGGCCAACATACATCGGATTATCTCCTTTTTTGAATATAAGGGAAGTCAACGAAAAAACCTATTTATTGCAATCAGCAATTTAACCCATCACATCAGAGCAACTTTTTCTTTTCCAGGCGGAAAAAAACAAAGATGTTTTCATATTTTTGGTATTAGGATAAACCCTGCTTGGGTGTCAAGAAAAACCATCGGCAGCAGGGTAAAGAATACCGACCAATAATTGATATTGACACAATATGCGATGAAGCTTAGATTTCGGTTAATCATCAAGGAGATATATTGAAATGACGGCCATGAAATATTCGGGTCAACCCGAAATCATCGGATTTCTCTGCAACTGGTGCGCCTATGAGGCAGCCGATGCCGCGGGAAGATCCCAAAAAGCATACCCGGCCAACTTAAAAATCATCCGGGTGATGTGCTCCGGCAGGGTGGACCCCTGCCTGATTCTTGAAGCGTTTCATCAGGGCGCGGACGGCGTGGTCGTGATGGGATGCCGCGGGGGAGAGTGCCATTACAAGACCGGCAACATTCAGGCGCTTAAGCGTCATGCCCTGCTGATCGCCACGTTGCAAGCCCCTGGGTATCGAAATGGAAAGGCTCAGGCTGGAGTGGATATCCGCCGGAGATAAGGATAAATTTATCCAGGTTGTCTGCGAAATGACAGAAACCTTACAGAAACTCGGGCCCTTGGGGGACAGATGAAATTGTCGATTGCTGAAAAACTGCGCCGGTTCTATGACCAGTTTTCCGGAGAGGATCGCGTGCTGATCATCATCAATGCCGATCCGGACGCAATTGCCAGCGCCATGGCCATCAAGCGTCTGCTCTGGCGTAAAACCGCGGGAGTCACCATCTCCAACATCAACATCATTCAGCGGCCCGACAACATCGCCATGATCGAACTGCTGGGTGTAACCCTCACCCATGTGGATGCCATCAAAGATGGCCAGTACAACCGATTTGTCATCGTGGACTCGCAGCCCGACCATCATCCCGCCTTTGCCAGATTCAGCCCCCTTCACGTTGTGATCGACCATCACCCCGTAACCGATGTCAAGGCCGCCTTTTGCCGATATCCGGCCGTGTTACGGGGCAACCGCCAGTATCCTGACCGAATATCTCCGGGCCGCCGGCATCAAGCCATCGTCCAAGCTGGCCACGGGCCTGTATCATGCCATAAAGATCGATACCAGCAATTTTGAGCGCCCTTCTCTCGTGGAAGACATCCGCGCATTTCAGTTTCTGCATCACCATGCCAACATTCAACTGGCCAGAAAAATTGAACATGCCGAAATCCGGCCCGAATACCTGAAATACTTTGCCACGGCGCTTCAGAGCAAGCGGATTCATGGCGGCAGAATCTATGCCCACCTGGGATCGGTCAAAAATCCGGATGTGTGCGTTCTGGTTGCGGATTTTTTCATGCGGGTGCATTCCATCTCCTGGAGCATTGTCTCATGCCTTTGTTCACAGAAACTGGTCATCGTGTTCAGAAACGACGGGCTTCGAAAAGACGCCGGGAAACTGGCCAAAAAGGCTTTTGGGTCATTTGGATCCGCCGGCGGGCATAAAGGCATGGCAAGGGCTGAAATTCCGCTTGTCAACATTCGAGGGGGTACTGGACCATAAAACCGACGGCCGGATGCTGAACTGGGTGATTGCCCGAATCGAGCGCAAAAAATCATGACCGATGCCCCCTCCCCCATTACGCGTAACCATTCTGGGCTCCGGAACCTGCGTCCCATCGCTGCGCAGAAGCTCCTGCTCGGTTTTGATGGAAACCGGCGGGAAAAAACTGCTTTTTGACGCCGGCGCTGGGACCCTTCGAAGGATGCTGGAATGCGGCGTTTCCATTTTTGATATTTCCTGTATTTTTTTCAGCCATTTTCACCCGGATCACACTGCGGAGCTGGTTCCCTTTCTGTTTGCAACCAAGTATTCCGAGCAAATGCTCTCGGAATACGCCGCTGACCCTTATCGCCGGAAAAGGCTTTTGCGCCTTTTACCAGGCGCTCAAACAGGCCTACGGCGCACTGGATTGAACTGGACGCAGACATCCTGTCGATTGTCGAGATGAATACGCAAGGCCCTGACCGTCTGGAATTCGATCCATTTTCGGTCCGCACCCGGCCGGCAGCCCACAATCCGGAGAGCGTTTCTTACCGGATTGCATCGCCTTCCGGCTATTCGGTGGTTTATTCCGGCGATACGGACTATAGCGAAAACCTGATTACACTGGCAGCGGATGCGCAGATCCTCATTTGTGAGTGCTCGCATGCGGATGCGGAAAAAGTTCAGGGGCATCTTTCTCCTTCCCTGGCCGGCAGCATTGCCACGAGCGCCGGCGTGAAAAAACTGGTACTGACCCATTTTTATCCCCGGTGCGACAGGTTTGATATTGAAAAAGAATGCCGGAAAACATATAATGGAGAGCTTGTCCTGGCGGAGGATCTCATGCGGCTATGAAATATTATCCCGTAAATCTGGATATCCGGCATCAGCCCTGCCTGGTTGTCGGCGGCGGCGCTGTGGGAACCCGTAAAGTCAGGACGCTGCTGGACTGCGGCGCGGCAGTGACCGTGGTCAGCCCGGAAGTGACGAATCCGTTATCTGTCCTTGCCGCGGAAAATCGCATTTCGCTGAAACAGCGGCCCTACCAGGCATCTGATCTGGACGGCGTTTTTCTGGTCATTGGCGCAACCGACAACAAGGATCTGAACCGCACCATTCACGACGACGCCCGAAGACAGGGAAAACTGTGCAACATTGCGGACCAGCCCGATCTGTGCAATTTTATCCTTCCTTCCATCATTGAACGGGGGGATCTGATCATCGCCATATCCACTTCGGGAAAGAGCCCGGCATTTGCCAGACGGCTTCGAAAGCAGATTGAAGCGCAGTTCGGTCCGGAATATGCCGAGTTTTTAAAACTCATGGGCGCTGTCCGCAAAATTTTGCTGGAACAAGCCCATGATCCCGCAGCGCATCGGCAGGTTTTTGAAAGCCTGATCGACCAGGGGCTGCTGGAATGCATTCGGAACGGCGACAAGGCTCAAATCGACAATATGCTGATATCGGTACTGGGTCCGGGGCATGGGTATGATTGGGTATGTGCGCGTGGCGAACGATATTTAACAACAGGCTTTCAGACAGACGATGCGGGGAAATTGAATGGAAATGGTGATAATCGGCATCACTTTCCTGTATTTACTCAGTTCGGCAGGATATCTGTCCTATCTTTTTCTGCAGAAAAATGCCCTTCAGCAGATCAGCGGCTACATTCTTGTGTTTGCCTTTTTATGTCATACGGCAGCCATTGGATACAATTTTTTCTTAGCCGGCCTCATTCCGGTCCGGGACCTTCACGAAGCCCTGTCCATGGCTGCCTGGACCCTGTCCGGCGTGTATATTCTGTCTCTATATCGCTTTAACCTGAAGGTCCTTGGCGCTTTTGCCGTCCCGCTGACCAGCCTGGTGATGGTCGCTTCCGCCCTTCTGCCACGCGCATCCGTTGAAGCACAGACCAGTTTTCGCAGCATCTGGCTGGTTTTCCATATCCTGGCGGTTTTTGTCGGAGAAGCCGCCTTTGCACTGGCCTGCGGCATTGGCATTCTTTACCTGTTTCAGGAAAATGCCATCAAAACCAAAAAACGCAGTTTTTTCTACAAGCGCCTGCCCTCTCTGGAATTTCTGGATGCTTCCGGCTATACCTGCATTGTCGCGGGGTTCACCCTGCTGACCATCGGACTGGCCACGGGCTTTGTCTATGCCAAACTGATCTGGGGAAGGTTTCTCAGTTGGGATCCCAAGGAAATCTGGTCAGCCATCACCTGGCTGATTTATGCGGCCCTGATTCACGAGCGCCTGACCGTCGGCTGGCGCGGCAGAAAGGCGGCGATCCTGGCCATCATCGGTTTTTGCGTGGTCATCTTCACGTTTCTTGGCGTTAATCTGTTCTTAAAAGGTCATCATGGCGTATTTACCCGCTGGTAGCACCTTTTGATGACTTCAAAAAGTTTTGCCATCCGATTATGATTGATATCGTACTTCTGGGATTAAATCACAAAACCGCTCCGGTTGAGCTGCGGGAATGCCTTGCCTTTTCCGGGGAGCAAATCGCAACGGCTCTGGATGATTTCAGCAATTATCCGCACCTTTCCGAAATGGTCCTGGTTTCCACCTGCAATCGGGTGGAAATCCTGATGACGACTTCGGACAGACTGCTTGCGATTCAAACCGCCAAACAATATATCTCTGAAATCAAACAGATACCTGTTTCCGAATTTGAAAACGCCCTTTATATTCATACCGGAGAAGATGCCATCCGCCATGTTTTTCGCGTGGCTTCCAGCCTGGATTCCATGGTCGTCGGAGAGCCCCAGATTCTGGGACAGATGAAGGACGCCTATCTGACCGCAACGCAGAAAAACACCTCCGGCGTGATTCTGAACCGCCTGCTTCACAAGACTTTTTTTGTGGCCAAGAGGGTCCGCAGTGAAACCGGCATCGGCGACCATGCCGTATCCATCAGTTACGCGGCCATTGAGCTGGGCCGCAAGATATTCGGCTCGCTGGAAGATAAAAAAGTGCTTCTGATCGGCGCCGGAGAAATGGCTGAACTGGCGGTCGAGCACCTGATTCGAAACCGGTCCGGCGATGTTTTCGTGGCGAACCGGACCTTTGAACGCGGCCTGGAGCTGGCGAAACGATTCAAAGGCAGGGCCATCCGGCTTGAAGAAGTTTCTGAATGTCTGAAAGAAGTGGACATCGTCATCAGCTCAACCGGCGCGCCCGGATTCATTCTGAACCGCGATCAGGTGAAATCGGTCATGCGCGTCCGCAAAAACCGGCCGGTTTTTTTCATCGACATTGCCGTTCCCCGCGACATCGATCCCGAAATCAACCGCCTGAGCAATGCTTATGTATATGATATCGATGACCTGAAAAATGTCATTGACGAAAACATCGAGGACCGGAATCGGGAGGCGGTCAAAGGGGAACGCATTGTGGATGAGGCCGTCATTCAATTCCGCAAGTGGTATGAAAGCCTGGGCGTTGTACCCACCATCGTGGCGCTGAGAGCCAAAATGGAGCATATTGCCGAATTCGAAATTCAGAAAACCCTGCAATCCCTCAAACATCTTTCAGAAGACGACCGCATCGCCCTTCAGCGAATGACCCAGGCCATGGTCAATAAAATACTTCATGATCCAACGGTATATTTAAAAAGAAACGGCTGTTACGGGGACAAATCGATTCACATTGACGTGACCCGCAAGCTCTTTAATCTGGATGATGAAACAAACGGTTGATGACTTTTCAGGAGGTTTTATGAAAAAAATTGCATTCCTTTTTCCGGGCCAGGGATCTCAGAGCGTGGGCATGGGAGAGGATCTATGCCAGGCATTTTCCGAAGCGAGAGAGATTTTCGACATGGCGGAGGCCATTACCGGCATTGCCATCCGGGATCTCTGCTTTAAAGGCCCCATGGAAGCACCTCACCCAGACCGTCAACCTTCAACCGGCGGTGACGGCAATGAATCTGGCCTGTCTGTCCGTATTGAACAAGCAGGGAATTGTCCCCGGACCTGACTGCCGGACACAGCCTGGGAGAATACAGCGCCCTTTGCGCCGCCGGGGTCCTGTCCGCCGAAGACACGTTAAAACTCGTCCACAAACGCGGACTGCTCATGCACCGGGAAGCCACGCAAAACACCGGCGCCATGCATGCCATTGTGGGGCTTCCGATTGAAACCATCCAGGATATGGTTCGGGAAGCTCAAGCCGAAGGCATCGTTGCGGTCGCCAACCACAATACCGAAAAGCAGATCGTCATCACCGGCGCTCCGGGACCGGTTGAAAAGGTTTCCGGCCTGGCCGTGCAGAAAGGCGCAAAAGCAGTCCCCCTGAAAGTGAGCGGGGCCTGGCACAGCCGGTTGATTCAGGGCGCGGAGCAGGAATTTTCGGATTTCCTGAAGACCATCCCCTTTAAAGCCTCGCAATGCGATGTGCTGTTGAATGTTACCGCCGCGGCCGAGCGGAATCCGGACGAAATCCGCTCGGTGATGTCCCGTCAGCTCTGCAGCCCGGTTCGCTGGTATCCGGCCATGAAACACCTGATGGAGCGCCGGATCGATGTGGTTGTGGAGGTGGGACCGGGAAGGGTTCTGGCAGGGCTTTTAAAGCAGATCCTGCCCAAAGACTACCCCTGCAAGGTCTACACGGCGAATACCCTGAAAAACCTGGAGCAGGCAATCCAGGAGATCAGGTGACTGTAAGAACGACCCGACTGACGGATGCAATCTTCATGACCAGCAGTTGTACTGAGAAATCAGGCGGACAATTTATGACCTTTACATGCTTTATTTTTACCGACGGAAACAGCGACGGATCCGTATGCGGCAGAAATTTCGCCGCGCTGAACCGGTTCATGAAGTCCTGATTCACGTTCAGTTCCAGATAGGTGATGCTGCCGCGGATCCGGTCGACTTCTTCGAATAATTCGCTGGATTCAAGGATGCGGGCAGCCCCCCCGAGGCTGCTGTTTCCCAGGGTCCTGTAGCAGTCAAGCGCCAGATCCGGAATCATGCCGATGCTGATGGCGGAAACCGGGTTGATGAAGGACCCGAATGTTCCGGCCACATAAAACCGGGTCAGGTCCCGGGGCGCCATTCCAACCGAAGCCGTGAGGGTTTCAAGGATGGTGTACATGGCCGCCTTGGACCGGATCAGGCTGTCGATGTCCGCCTGGGATATGGAAAGGTCGCGGCCGGCTGCCGCTTCTTTTCGATCCACCACCACAAGGTGCTTGAGGCCGTCAATTTCCTTCAGGCGGCTGCCGCATGCGGAAGCCACGAATTTTCCCCGGATATCGAGCATGCCGCATAAAAAGAGCTGGGCCGCCAGATCGATCAGGCCGGAACCGCAAATCCCCACGGGCGGAAGGTTTTCAATGGTATGGATATCCATTTGACGGGTTTCCGGGATCGATGGCGACCCGATCGATCACACCGGGACCCGCCATCATGCCCATTCTGGCAGCCCCTCCTTCCAGTGCCGGACCCGGCCGCGCCGGCGCAGGCGATCATCCAGTTTTTATTTCCCAGAACCACTTCCGCATTGGTGCCGACATCCACCAGAATGGCGGTCTCTTCCCGAAGATTCAGGCCGGAATACAGAATCCCGGCAATCAAATCCCCGCCGAAATAACTGCCGATATTGGGAAACACGAACACCCTGGCGCAAGGGTTGGCGCAAAGCCCGAGCTGCGAAGCCCGGTGCGTTCCGGGCCGGTTGACCACCGGAATATACGGCTCCCGGATGATCCAGCGGGGATTCAGGCCCATGAACAGATGGGTCATGGCCGTGTTTCCGGCAATGGCCATCAGAATAAACATCGGTTGCCGCAAACCCGCGGGAGGCGCAAAGGGCCGCCATTTCCTGATTCAGACCATCCACGATCAGGCCCTGCAGATGACTCTGCCCTTCCGGTGAATCCGCGTGATGAATCCGGGTCAGAATATCCGGACCCACGCCAAGCTGGGGATTGTCAAAGGAAGATTCCGCAAGCGACCTGCCGTCTGCCAGATCCACCAGACGCAGCACCACGCGGGTGGTCCCCAGATCCACGGCCATGCCCAGGACCGGAGCCGGGTCTTCGGCCGGCAGAACGCCGGAAATCCCCCATCCGCCCCGATCCTTATAGAGAACGCACCGGACTTGGTAATCGGCATTTCTCAGGACATCCGGCAGCATTCTCATCAGATCCAGATCCACGGCAATGTCATCCGCGCCCAGCCGGGATTTCAGCGCCTGAATCAGCCGGTCCGCGTCCGCGGTATTGTCTTTCAGCGAAGGAAGGGATAATTTAAGGGTTTGAACCCAGGCACTGGTCATATCGCACCTGCTTGAAATAATGCTGAAGTTGTTACTTTGCTTTCGAGGATATCATTTGTAAATAATAACGCATATCAAAATATGAGATTCGTTGATTGTCGAATCCGTCCCTTAAAGGCGGATTTGAAAATTTGTATCATCCGCCCTCGGATATGGCAAGAAAAACATTGGCGAACTTCGTTATAAACTGTAAGCCTCCCGAACAGATCAGTTCCCTTACAGAATTCGTCAGGCACATTCATTTACGATGAATCCTGCCACAGCGACAGGGTGCAATTCCTTTAGCTGCTGAGGATGAGTTTCACTTTTTCCCCATTATGATATATAATGACAAATACTCCTGAAATGCTCATATTGCGTAATACGAAAGGATATTCATGAAAAATCTGCATAAAACCATCGGCTTTATCGGCGCGGGAACCATGGGAGAGGCCATGATCAGCGCGCTCATTCAGGCCGGCGTCTTTGCTGCTTCCGCCATTACCGCCAGCGATGTGAGTCCGGATCGGCTCGACAGCCTGAAGCGTTCTTATGGCATCCAGGTTACAGAGGACAATTTCAGCCTTTTTTCAGCCTGCGACATTGTGATCCTGGCTGTAAAACCGCATCATGTCGGAACCATCCTCTCCGGCATTGCCGCCAGCAAGGATTACCGGATCATCAACCGGAAGCTGGTGATATCCATTGCCGCCGGCATTCCCATATCGAAAATCGAAAATTGCCTCTACCCTCCCCTGGATGCCACCAGCCGCAGCCAGCTTCCCATCATCCGGGTGATGCCCAATACGCCTTCCCTGGTTCTGGCCGGCATGTCCGGCATGAGCCCCAATGGCCATGCAACGCCTGATGACCTGGCGACCGCGGAAAAAATCCTGAAGGCAATGGGAAATGTGATTGAATTCAAGGAAGCGGATCTGGATGCCGTGACCGCCGTGTCCGGCTCCGGCCCGGCCTATGTATTTTATTACATCGAATCCATGATCGAAGCAGGCGTCAAGTCCGGCCTTTCATCCAGCGGATGCCTCCGAGCTGGTCCTGACCACCATCAAGGGGGCGGTCAAGCTTCTGGAGGATCGGGGAGATTCCCCCGAGCATCTTCGCCGGCTGGTCACCACGCCGGGCGGAACCACGGAGGCTGCCCTGAAAGTGCTTGAAACCCGGCATTTCAAGCAGGCCATCGTGGATGCCATCGCCGCTGCCACCGAAAAAGCGCGGGAAATCGGCAGCAGGTAGTGTAACCGATTGGTTTAGATATGCTCATAATAGTCAATATCTGAACGAAAAACCTGTTTCCAGAAATATTCGAAATTCAAGCACGAAATTCGAAACAATGACTAAAAACATAATGTTCAAAACAGTTCGGTTTCAACCTGTTAATTTTATCTTTTGACATTCGGATTTTGAATTTGTTTCGAATTTCGGATTTCGATATTCGTATTTTACCTGATCGGACTTTTCGTTCAGGCACTACTTAACCCCTTAAAAGAGTGAGTCCATGTTTGCAGAAACCATCAGCTATCCGGCAGCCCTTCTGGCCGGTCTTTTGTCCTTTTTTTCCCCTTGTATTTTGCCGCTTATTCCCGCATACTTTGTTTTTATCAGCGGCTTTACGCTGGATGAACTGACAGGATGCGAAAACGGTATTCGAAAAAAAGTTGTTCTTTCGACCATCGCCTATGTATTGGGATTTTCATCCGTCTTTATCCTGATGGGCGCATCCGCATCTTATCTCGGGAGTTTTATCCAGACTTACAGCACCCCCATTCGCATCATCGGCGGGGTTCTGATCATGTTTCTGGGCCTTCACCTGACCGGATGGCTGCGTTTCAATGCGCTGGAATTTGAAAAACGCGTGCATCTGGATAAAAAGCCCATTCATTTTATGGGAACATTTGTGGTGGGAATGGCGTTTGGGGCTGGCTGGAGCCCCTGCATCGGCCCGCTTCTGGGTTCCATTCTGATTATTGCCGGCAGCAAGGAAACCATTCTGGAAGGGATCGCACTCTTAAGCGTCTATTCATTGGGACTGGCCATTCCGTTTATGGCCCTGTCCATGTTCATTGATGTCATGCTGGTGTTTTTAAAAAAAGCAACGCGGGCATTGAAATATTTCAATCGAATCGCCGGTGTTCTCCTGATTTTGGTGGGACTGTCGCTTGTACTGAATAAAATGATTTTTTTACCCTGAAAACTTCGCAATCTTCAAATACAAGGATTTTATTCATGAATCGCATTTTCGTCTTTTTCCTGCTGAGCCTGACTGTATTGATGACAAGCCTTTCCTTCGAAGAGTCTCTCTGCCGAAACCATCAAATGGTATTCCTACGATGAGGGAATGACTTTGGGAAAAAGTCAGCACAAAAAAATATTCATCAATTTTTTTGCCGATTGGTGCGGCTACTGTACAAAAATGGACAAGGGAACCTTTGTGGATCCAGAGATCGTTTCCTATCTGAACAAGAATTTCATTTCCATCAAAGTGGATTCCGACAAGGAAAACGCGTTGGCCACCCGATACAAGGTTCGCGGGCTGCCGTCCAACTGGTTTGTTTCAGAAACCGGAGACCAGATTGCAAACTATCCGGGATATATTCCGGCGGACAATCTTCTGCCGATATTGAAATTTATTCAGACCGACAGCTACAAACAAATGGCATTCAAGGATTTCATGAAAGTCAAGTAGAGCACGGATTTTATGGTTTTCTTTGAAAGCACCCGGAGCGTACAAGGGGGAATGTTCATTAATACATCGTGTTTAAAAACTATTATTGATGCCGCGGCACATCCGGGGCCCCCTGAAGACGGCCGGTATCAGTCCACCAGCGTATTCCTGCTGGTTTTCGATAAGATCAAGCCCCATATTCTGGCAATTCAGAAGGCGGATACCGAAGGCTATCCCTGGCGCAATCAGGTAGCGCTTCCGGGCGGACATATTGACCCGGAGGATGACAGCGCAATGGACGCCGGATTTCGGGAATTAAAGGAAGAACTCAACATCTCGCGGGACCAGGTGGATTATGTGGGAAGCCTGGGACATTTTCAAACGATCAACCATAAAGACATTCAGGTTTTTGTGGGCTTATGGAACGGGAACGGAACCATCCGGCACAGTCCGGACGAAATTTCCAGAACGCTGAAAATTCCGCTGGAAACGCTTGTGAACATCCACATGACCCAGGGCTATCATGGACGGCTGCCGGATGTATTCACCCTGCTCTATCCCTACCAGGATGTCACCATCTGGGGAGTTACCGCCAAGATTCTTCACCATTTTATCGAGGTCCTGTATCCGCACCTGGCTCCGGCATCACCTGTCAATCCGCTGAACATAGCGATTGATCAATCGAATCGGCAATGGATACAAATACCACAAGACCCATTGCGATCAGCAGCCCCGGAATCCAGAGATATTGCCGGTAATCCGGCGTTTCATACGCAGCATGAATCCCGCAAATATCCGAAAAACAGGACGAATCCTGCAAACAACAGTGTTGCAAAACAGACAATTTCAGAATCGTACCAGGGAAGAATCACTCTTCGGTAAACGGGTTTGGGATCCAGCAGCATCGATTTTCTTTCCGGTCTGTGGAAATTGGGTTGAGGTAGACATTTTGCTTTCAGGGAAAGCATGGCATGTTTATAGGGGTTTTACCCGGAAAAATCAAGCCGCGATATATTTTGATCGATCATCATCTGCGACCTGGCGGGTTTCGGAAAAACTTGAAGCCGGTACGATATCAATGTGTCAAGAAAGGCGGGCACAATCCATGCGATACAGTTTCATTCCCCTTTTGATGCTGGGAGCCGTCATTTTGGGTTCGGGATGCGCCGCACCCGCCAAAAAGACCTTGATCGACAGTCTGAATATGGAATTCGGGGCGGATTCTATCCTTTCGGGAAAAACCGGAACCCCGGTGTCCTATGCGGAAATGCTGAAGGATCTGGAGAATGCCCAGGTCATTTATATCGGAGAAAACCATACGGATCCGGTCCATCATCGCATTCAGCTACAGGTGATTCAGGATTTGTCGGCGCAGCATCAAACGGCTGTGGGCATGGAAATGATCGATCACGCCTATCAGCCGGTTCTGGACAAATGGTCTCAAGGGGAGCTGAGCGAACAGGCGTTTTTGGAAAAAACCCAATGGTATGCCAACTGGCGCTATGATTTCGACCTTTACCGCGGCATTTTCGAAACGATAAGGGACAATCACATTCCCCTCATCGGACTGAATCTGCCGTTTCACATTCCCCCCAAAATCGCAGTTGGCGGCATCGACAACCTGTTGCCCGAAGATGCCGCACACCTGCCGCAAACCATTACCCTGACCGATCCGGATCATCGCGCTTATGTGGAAATCGATTTTCAACATGCACAAGTTCAAGGGCAGAGACAATTTCGAATATTTTTATGCGGCCCAGTGCACCTGGGAAGATACCATGGCAGAAGCCATTTCCAGGCATCTTACCCGGAACAAGATGATTGTTCTGACCGGAAACGGCCATATCATCAAAAAATTCGGCATCCCGAACCGGGCATTCACCCGGACCCGGGCGCCGTTTAAAACCCTCTATCTGTCCCCTGCCGGCAGCAAGGTTGAGCTTTCTTATGGCGATTATATCTGGATTACCGGAAGCGAAGAATTGAAAAAATAGCCACGGACCCGAAATCGATCTCCGCAATAAAAAGCCGACTACACCGGCTGATCCGGAGTGGAATACAGCCCCCGATGCCTTTCCAGACCCTGGAAAAATACGCATTTCAGATGGGGAATTTCGCTGCAGGTTAAATCCACCGGCTTCTGACCCCTGCCATCTGCCATACGCCTTCTGTCAAAAATATCACGATTCAACTTGATCATCCGAGCAATTTTAGATAATATTCTGAAATCAATAAAATTTTTATAACGACTTCGGAAGAAGCCCATCTGAGATTGCCAAGGCTGATACATGTCCCTTAACCCCAATGGTTACAAATCGCTTTTGTTACTGGTTGCCGGCGCAAAAGGCGCTATCGGCTCGACCCTTGCGGCAGCCGTTTCCATGCTGAGACATCATCCTGAAAGCGATACTGCCTTATCTGACGACCGCCGGTAAATTTTCCCAACTTTTCCCCCGGCAGGCAGTTCATTTTGCCGGCTGGGATATCGCCGATCATCCCATGACGACAGCCATCGGCCTGCACGGTGTTCTGCCGAAGGCCTTATGGGAGCCTTATCGGGATGAAATCGACCGGGTGAATGTTTTTGCGCCCCCCGACTCCGGCCTGAACCGGGCGGCACAGGTGCAACAGATTATGCAGGATATTGCAGTCCCTGAAATCCCGTTTTCCGGATGCATTGCCGGTTTTTATCAATCTGCTGCCGGCCTGCGCCGCGGAACTCATCGCATGCACCTGAAACCCTCTCACAGCTCTATGCCGATAACGCCGCATCAGAATTTCCGGATCTCTCCTACGCACTGGCCGCGATTGCTTCCCGGATCCCGGTTGTAAACTTTACGCCCAATCCCCTGGAATGCCCGGCTGTGATTCAGGAAGCTGTCAAAAACGGCGTCTGCATGGCGGGCTGCGACGGGAAAACCGGACAGACCTATTTCAAGGTGGTTCTGGCATCGGCCTTTAAAGCCAGAAACCTTCAGGTGGATGGGTGGTATAGCCTGAATATCCTGGGAAACGCAGATGGAAAGAATTTAATGGACCCGGAAAGGGCGGCCGGTAAACTGGCCAATAAAACCCATCTTCTGGATGATATTCTGGGATATCCGGTCGGCGAAAAATACGGAACACCGTCGCACAAGGTTCATATCGACTACTATCCCCCCCGGGGCGATGCCAAGGAAGCCTGGGATGTCATCGATCTTATCGGCCTTTTTGACCTTCCCATGAGCATTCGCATCAATCTTCAGGGAAGGGATTCCATCCTGGCGGCCCCGCTGGTTCTGGATCTGGCCAGATGGATGGCGGCCCTTTCGACGTCCGGCCGAAAAGGTCTGATTCCGGAGCTGGGATTCTATTTTAAAAAACCCATGGGAGACTGCCCGCCGGTGACCTTTCAGGAACAGCTCAATTGCCTGCAATCGCTTGAAAAACGTTAATGTTTTCACCACCAATAGCCAGGAGATGATACCATTCCATGATACTGGGTTACAGCACCAACGCATTTGTCAAATACACGCTGCCGGATTCCCTTAAACGCATCGCCGATCTGGGATTTAAAGGGGTTGAAATCATGTGCGACCGGCCCCATCTTTATCCTCCGGACTACCGGGACTCGGACCTGCGTGAGATCAAAAATACGATTGATCGCCTGGGACTGAAAATAACGAACCTGAACAGCTTTACCCTGTTTGCCGTCGGCGATACGTATCTGCCGTCCTGGATCGAATCCGATCCGAACCAGCGCGATATCCGAATTCAGCACACCCAGGCATGCCTCAGAATCGCCAAGGAACTGGGCTGCGGCAATATTTCAATTCCTCCCGGCGGCCCCTTGAGCGGCATGTCCCAGGCTGAAGCCATCCGGCTTTTTCACCAGGGGCTGGATCAGGTGATTCCGCTGGCCGAATCCCTGAACGTCAAGCTGCTGATCGAGCCGGAACCCGACCTGTTGATGGAAAATTCCGCCCAGTTCAAGGCTTTTATCCGGGATATTCGATCGGCTGCTGTTGGCCTCAATTTTGATATCGGCCATTTTTTCTGCGCCGGTGAAGAGCCCCATGCGGCATTCGAGGATCTGTTTGAATGGATCGGGCATGTGCATATCGAGGATATCGCTCCCAGCCGGGTTCACAATCATCTGATCGCGGGCCAGGGCGCCATCGGCTTTCCAAAGATTTTTGAAGCCATGGTGCGGCTGAAATATGCCTGCGATATCAGCCTGGAGCTTTACCCTTATGTGGATATGCCGGAAGAAGCCGGCCGCAGGAGTCTGGCCTGCCTGCTGCCATTGATGCGGGATGCCGGCCTTTCATTGGACAGCGGCCGAATGGGCTAAGGAATCCCGATCTCAATATTTATTGATTTAGGAGACTGCAACATGTTTTTCCCCAAAACCGTCTGGCTGAACGACCGCATGGAGCGGGCCCGGCTGATTTCCCGGCTGACCCGTGAAAAGCTGGCCACATACGGGTTTTACCAGGTGCCTGAAAATGAAAAAGTGCAATACGTGCGCAGACATTTTAATTCGGTTGCCGAATGTTATGACATGATGAATACCATCCTGAGCTTTGGCATTCATTATATGTGGAAACGCGCCGCCATTCGCGCCCTGAAATTAAGGCCCGGAGACAGGGTTCTGGATGTCTGCGGCGGCACCGGGGATCTGTCCATTCTGGCGGCCGGTACAAGTGGGACCCACCGGAGAGGTGATTCTGTATGACATCAACCGGGATATGATTCTGGCCGGGAAAACCCAGGATAACCATCATGCCATTCGAAAACGAATCCAGTATATTCAAGGCGATATTGAAGCCATATCGTTTCCCGACAACAGCGTTGATGCCGTGATGGTGGGCTTTGGAATCCGGAATGTCACCCACATGGACAAGGGCTTTAAGGAACTGTACCGGGTCCTGAAGCCCGGGGGCAGAATGATGTGTCTGGAATTTTCCAAACCGGTTTCGCCGGTCTTCAGATGGCTGTATGACATGTACTCTTTTTACATCATGCCCTGGCTCGGGCAGTTGATTGCCGGAAGCCGCTCCGCCTATATTCACCTGCCGGAAACCATCCGGCTTTTTCCGCTGCCGGACGAACTTGCCGAACTGCTGGAAGGAATCGGCTTTACTGATGTCACTTTCGACAGGCTGACCAACGGCATCGCCGTTATCCACCTGGGCGTCAAACCCAAAAAAGCAGGGAATGGGTCATAGGTAATGGGTTATGGGTAAAAGTCTATACGCTTATTCCTTTTTGCCTATTACCCATGACCTAATACCCGTCTTTAAGGAGTTGTCTTGAAAATCAAGTCCGAAAAATTGGGCCGCAACAGCCTTTGTCCCTGCGGCAGCGGCCGGAAATACAAAAAATGCTGCGCGATCCAAGACCCAGGAACCCGGAACTTCCTCGATTCCGTTTCTTAAAAGCTGAATACAGCCGCAAATACAAGATCCGGTTCAAAACCCCTGAAGACATCGAAGGCATTCGAAAAGCCGGGCGTCTGGCCCTGGACTCCCTGGATCTGGCGGAATCCATCATCCGGCCCGGTATCACCACGGAAGAGATCAATACCCTGGTTCATGAATTTACCGTCAAGAATCATGCCATTCCCGCACCGCTTCATTACCGGGGATATCCCAAAAGCGTCTGCGTTTCGGTCAATGAAGTGATCTGCCACGGCATCCCCGGCAGCCGCATCCTTCGGGACGGAGACATCGTCAATGTGGATGTGACGCCTATCTTGAACGGCTATTTTGCGGATGCCAACAAGACATTTTTCGTGGGAACTCCCGGGCCTGACGCTCAAAAAATTGTTAGCGTCACGCGGGAATGCCTTCGCCAGGGAATGTCCATGATAAAGCCCGGAAACACCACCGGTCATATCGGGTGGGCTATCCAGAATTATGCGGAAAGCCAGGGATGCTCCGTGGTCCGTGAATTTGTCGGGCACGGCATCGGGTTTGAATTTCATGAACCGCCGCAGATTCTCCATTACGGCCAGAAAGGCGATGGCTTTCTGCTGTTGCCGGGCATGGTCTTTACCATAGAGCCCATGATCAATATCGGCACCCGGTTTTTACACGTTCTTGACGATAAATGGACGGCTGTAACAGATGACGGCAGGCTCTCCGCCCAGTTTGAACAGACCCTTCTGGTCACGGAAGACGGGTACGAAAGCCTGACGCCGTTTGATTGAAGCTCTCTTCTTGTTACCGCGCAATACCGTCACTCCATGGAACAACTGGAGCTTTCACAATCGCCATGGGACTGCGCAACCGTAAACGCAATCACGTTTACGACATTTTCCATGTCCGTATCCCGCTGAACCACGTTGAAAGGCTTGCTGATTCCCATCAAAATAGGGCCGACAGCCTTTGCGCCGCCGATATGACAGAGCAGTTTGTAGGCGGCGTTTCCGGCGTCCAGATTCGGAAATATCAGCACATTGGCCGGCGAGCCCAGGCGGTTGAAGGGGAATAGCCGGTTCAATATTTCCTCGGACACGGCGGTATCGGCCTGCATTTCTCCATCGATGATCAGCTCGGGCCTTCGGGTCCGCACAATCTCGACAGCCCGCTCCACGCGCTTGGCATCCGGATGCTGGGTGGAGCCGAAATTGGAAAAGGAAATCATGGCCACGATCGGCTTGACATCAAAAAATCCCACCATTTCCGCGGACAGGATCGCAATCTCGGCCAGAACCTCGGAGCTGGGGTGAATATTGACCGTGGTGTCCGCCAGAAACAGGGTATGCCCCCTGAAAATCATCATGTAAAGTCCTGCGACCACCGAGACTCCGGGCCTTCGGGGAATGACCTGAAGCACCGGCCGGATGGCATCCGGATAAGACCTGCCGATGCCGTGAACCTGGCCATGAACCAGACCTTCCCGGACCATCATGGCGCCGAAGGTATAGCGGTTTCGCAGTTGCCAGCGGGTTTCCGCAGGCGACCAGCCTTTTCTGGCCCGTGATGCAAAGAGTTTATCGGTAAATTCCTCATAAAGCGGGCTTTTCAGATGATCCAGAATTTCAATGCCATCCAGGGAAATATTCAAATCCTTGGCCAGAAACCGGATCTCCTCCTCGTTGCCCAGCAGAAGGGGCTTTGCAATGCCTTCCTTGACCACCTGTGAAGCTGCCCGCAGAATGACCGGATGATTGCCTTCCGGCAGCACGATCCGCTTCGGATTCTGCTGAGCCGTGAAGATGATTTTCCGCATCACTTCCCGCTCCGGCCCCAGCTTGGTTTCGAGCTCCTGAATATAGGCCGCGTGACTGGGAAGCTTCACCCTGGCAACCCCGCTGTCCACGGCCGCATTGGCCACCGCCGGCGTCACTTTAAGCAGTACCCGGGTATCCAGCGGTTTGGGGATGATGTAATCCGGACCAAAGCGCATGGGCTTTCCGCCGTAAGCCCGGATCACCGAATCCGGCACATCCTCCCTGGCCAGTTCCGCCAGGGTCCGGACCGCGGCAACCTTCATTTCGGTGTTGATGGCCTTGGCCCGAACATCCAGGGCACCCCGGAAAATAAAGGGAAAGCACAGCACGTTGTTGACCTGATTCGGACAATCGGATCGTCCGGTTGCCACAATGGCATCGGGCCGGATTGCCTTGGCCTCATCATAACCGATTTCGGAATCCGGATTGGCCAGGGCGAATATAATGGGTTTGTCCCGCATCAAAGAGAGCATCTCCGGAGTAAACGCGCCTTTTACCGAAAGACCCACCAGCACATCGGCGCCATTGACCGCATCCATCAGGGTCCGCATGGGAGTGTCCAGGGCGAATATCTCTTTGTAGGGATTCATGCCTTTGGTCCGGCCCTTGTAAACGACGCCGGTGGAATCCAGCAGAATGATATTCTCCTGCCTGGCCCCCATCGTCATGTACATCTTGGCGCAGGCAATGCCGGCTGCGCCGGCGCCGTTAATCACAATCCGGGTATCATTCATGTCGCGATCGGTCAGAAGACAGGCATTTAACAGTGCAGCGCAAGAAATGATGGCGGTTCCATGCTGGTCGTCATGAAACACCGGTATGGACATCTGCTTGATGAGCTCTTCCTCGATATAAAAACAGTCCGGCGCCTTGATGTCTTCCAGATTGATGCCCCCAAAGGTCGGCTCCAGGCTCTTGACCGTGCGGATGAATTCATCCAGGTCACGGATGTTGAGCTCGAGGTCAAAAACATCGATATCGGCAAACCGTTTGAAGAGAACGCCTTTTCCTTCCATGACCGGCTTTGCGGCCAGGGGCCCGATATTGCCAAGGCCCAGCACCGCGGTGCCGTTGGTGATGACGCCCACGAGATTGCCCCGTGTGGTGTAATCAAAGGACAGGTTCGGATCTTTTTTGATCTCCATGCAGGGAATGGCCACACCCGGCGTATAGGCCAGGGAAAGATCGGACTGGGAAAGACAGGGCTTGCTGGGCACGACTTCAATTTTGCCGGGTCTTGGCTCCATGTGGTACTGAAGCACTTCGATTTCAAAGGGGGTCATGGTGATTCTCCTATAATATTATTAACGCAGGGTGCGACGCACGTGTGATCAAACAGCAAATACCATACCAACTCATATAACCAAAAGGCCGTGGCATGGGGAATCACTTTTACGGTAAAAAACCGGCAATCTCAAAAAAGAATTATTTACCATCATTGAAAGATATTTTCACAAACCGGAACAGGCGCCGTCATCGGCTACTGAACCATGCGAATAGATCTGAGCCGTTCCAGCAGAGAGCCGCTTCGGCTTCCGATTCCCAGATCCAGGTCCGATACCGCCACCCGGTTGATCTTATAGATCAACTCCTGATCGCCATCGGGTACCCGGTAGGCCCAGGTTTCATGAATGGCATACGGCAGCAAGCCCGCTTTTCCCAGATACAGCATGATATGGCCTTTCAGGTAAAGCGTGGTGATTCCACCGATGGCCCGATCCAGACTGCGGATTTTGATTTCTGCCGACGTGTTCGGATCAAATTCCGCAACCTGTTTTCCCACCATCACCTGATCCGCTGAATTCCGGGGGAAATTCACCCCCACGGTTGCAAAAACCTGCTGAATAAACCGGGAACAGTCCTGCTCGCCATACATGCCCCCCCATCCATACGGAGCATTGAGCATTTCAAATGCCTGCTGCAGGATATTCCGGGCCGTGTAGGGAAGATATCCTGCGCTGGCCTGATTTTTTTGAACATATCCCTGCTGCCTGACCAGATAGCCCTGGGAGTCGCAGATCGGAATCAAGACCTGATACGCATTTTCCTCAACCTTGATGCAGCGGAAGCCGGACGCCCATCTGGACATATTCTTCGGAGTAAGTCATCGCCGGGTTCGCGTAAATATCCGCTTTAGGTCGCAGAATCACCACGAAGCGCTCCGGATGAACAAAATCTTCCAGGTCTTCCCGTGAACACCTGGCGATATTCCGGGATTCCACCCATCCGGAGCTGGACGGAGAACGGGCATAAGTCCAGTTCTGGTCCCGGGTCCGATGCAGGAGCAGCAACGGCGTTCCCAGTTCCAGGCTATTATTTTGAAGATTGTCAAAATCCACTTCGGATGGGTCGCAATACAGCGGCGCCAAGGTCGGCAAGATCCGCTGATCCGCGAACCGGACGACAACCCCGTAATCCGGCCCATTGATCCGAATTGATGGCAGGATGCATTGCCGGCATATCCATATTCTCGGCCAGGCGCTCATAAAATTCGCCAGTTGCCTGGCGCCCGGATGAAAGATAACGGGGTTTGGCCCGCAGCCGGTCAATGTCTTTCCGCAAGGCGGCGGCAAGATCGCTCCCTGAATGTGGCAGCGGAATTCGGTGTGATATCTGAAACGGTTTTCAAGTCTTTTTTAATATGAAGGTTGAGTTCGGCAATCTGTTCCGTGGTCAATATCAGGGCATCGGGCGACGGATGGCGGCTGATCCAGTAGCCGGCAGTCAGCATATGGCGGTCGGTGCCCGGCAAAAGGGTTGGCGCGGCAAACGGCTTATGGCTCTGCACGGCACAGCCGGAGAGGATTAAAAGGAGCATCAGGCAACAGCCTGACAGAAATTGCGTTTTGTGTCTCACCGGAAATCACCCTCCACTGGTGGATGAACGGGGGTTTGATGCTTTTGGCGCGGATTATAGCATAGGGGGGAAAACGGGTCGAGAATTAAGTGTGGTAGAGGCGGGGGTGTGGGAACCGATCCATGTCCGGACTATGACCAAAGGCCCCCGCAATAAACGGGGGCCTTTTCTTAAAACGCTTTTTCTAAGCCTTGACGTCCGAGGAGTGAATCTGTTTCATGAATTTATTCACATCCGCGGGAACTTGCCCGTCAATTTTGGAGACAATATAAACCGTTAAAAACGCCAGCGGAACCGTAACCAGACCGGGAATTCTCCACTGCATCCATACCGGCAGGCTCGTTACAAAGAAAATCATGTACAAGGAAGATGCCAGGCCCATCACCATTCCCCAGATGGCGCCTTTTTCCGTCATGCCGCGCCACCAGACACCCATCAGGAATATGGGGGCGAAAGTGCTGGCAGCCACATTAAAGGCCAGCCCGACCAGGTGGCCGATGGCCGCCTTTTCAACCAACAAGCCAAGTATCCCGTAAATGACGCCGATGATGACCACGGAAACCTTGCCGGCGACAACCCGCTGTTTTTCCGAGGAAGTCTTGTTGATGAAATGGGTGTAGAGGTCATGGCCCAATGCGCCGGAACAGGCGATGAACAGACCGGAGAGGTTCGAGAACACCGCGGCAAAGGCGCCGGCAACCACGATTCCCAGCAACCACTTTCCGCCGATAATATCCGCAACAGTTGGGATGACCATATTCATCCCGCCGGTGACAAAAGCCTTGAAGTCTACCGGCGTAAGTGTTCCGGCTTTAGCCCCTTCCAGGAACAAATACCGTCCGACCGTACCGAGGTACAAAGCCAGCGTAAAGAAAACGCTGGCGATGACGATGGCGAACAAGGCGGAGTATCTGGCTTCCTTGGCGTTCGGGTTGGTATAGAAACGCAGCAGAATGTGGGGCAGGCCTAAAGTCCCGAGGGACAGACCGATCACCATGGAAAGACATTCCGTCAGACTCTTGAACATACCGCCGCCCACATAGGACCATTTGGCCCCGTTGGCAACGATGTCCGCTCCGCCCTTGGCATAGGCCCCGCTGCCGGGTACCGGGCCGGTCCAGGTTTGAACCAGTGCCAGGATTTTGCCGTAATGAAGACCCGCGTAGACAGCGCCCGCAAAAAGTATCAGGAACGCGCCGAAGCGAATCCAGATCTCCACGGCCTGGTTGATCGTGGTGCCTTTCATGCCGCCCACGCCCACATAAAAGATCATGACCACGACAATCATGATCACCCCGGCTTCATAGGAGGTACCGAAAAAGAGTTGCAGAATCTGGGCACCGCCGAGGATCTGGGGGGCGGCGTAAAAACCGGAAATCGCCAATACCACGACCACCGCAAACAACCGGGCGGACGGGCTGTGGAATCTTTCCGCCAGAAAGTCGGGAACGGTAAATTTTCCGAATTTCCGCAGCGGGCCCGCGATAAACAGGGCCAGGATGGTCAAGCCGACGGAGAAACAAAAGGTATAGAAGATGCCGTCGTATCCCAGGGCAAAAGTCAAACCCGCAAGCCCCAGAAAGGTGGCGGCGCTGAGGTAATCTCCGGCGATGGCGGACCCGTTCATCAGCCAGCCGAAACTGCGGCCGCCGACATAGAATTCAACGGTGCTGGTGGCATATTTTTTGGTCGCATAAGTAATGACCACGATCGTTAACAACAGTATCAATGTAAATATATATTTAGGTTCAAAAAGTTCCATGGTTTAGACCACCCCCTGATTTTTAGAGTGTTGCAAAACTCTCTTCTGGTAATAGAACACATGCAGCCAGGCAATAAATGACGCCATGAACAGCGACACCACGGATGTCGCAAACCAGGTAACGGTCATGCCTCCCCAGAGTACGGTTTTCATCAATCCCGGGGATGTGTAGTTCAGAACGGTCACTCCCAACAGGAATGCATAGTAAATAATGGTCAGAATCACGCTGATCTTGAGCTCTTCACTCATCGTTGCGGCTGTCTCCGCATCCAGCGGGGGCAAATCCTTGTAGTTAATGGTCCCTACTTTTTCAGTGGCCAAAATGTCTCCTCCTCTCTTTTTTAGATTAAGATACAGATCTGGTTAGGGTGAAAAAATTCCGTTCGGAATTGAGCAAATTCCCGAAGTGAAAATTATTTCTTGCCCCATTCCGCATTGCGCAGCTCCACCCGGCGGATCTTTCCGCTGACGGTTTTGGGAAGCGCGGTGACAAAATCAATCTTTCTGGGGTATTTATAAGGCGCCGTTACCTTCTTCACATGTTCCTGAAGTTCCTTGGCCAGAGCTTCGCTGGCGGTATATCCCGGAGCCAGAATGACAAATGCCTTGACCACTTCACCGCGGGTTTCATCCGGGCTGGAAACCACCGCGGATTCGGCAACCGCCGGATGCTCGATCAGGGCGCTTTCCACTTCAAAAGGCCCGATGCGGTAGCCGGAGGTCAGAATCACGTCATCGGCGCGGCCCACGAACCAGAAATAGCCGTCCTCGTCCCGGTAGGCCCGATCGCCTGTCAGATACCAGTCGCCTTTAAACGCATTGGCGGTTCTTTCCGGCTCTTTCCAGTATTCCTTGAAAAGGCCAAGGGGCCGGACGGGTTTGACGCGAACCGCAATGTCGCCTTCGGTATTGGCGTGGCGCGATGACGCCATCATTGTCGATGACCTGAAGATCAAAACCGGGCGTGGGTTTTCCCATGGACCCGAACCGGGGTTCGATGCAGGGAAAGCTGCCGCACAAAAGGACGGATTCGGTCTGGCCGTAGCCATCGCGGATGGTGCAGCCCGTTGCCTTTTTCCAGACTTCGATGATTTCCGGATTCAGGGGCTCGCCGGCACCCACGCAGTGGCGAAGGGTCGGAAATTTGTAATCGGAAAGCGGCTGAAGCACCAGCATCCGGTAAATGGTCGGCGCCCCGCACATGGTCGTAACCGGGTACTGGGACAGCAGCTCCAGGGTTTTCTTGGGATCAAAGCGGTCCGTGCAGTGAACAAACTGGGCAGCACCGCAGTACCAGGGTCCGAAATAACTGCTCCAGGCAGCCTTGGCCCAACCGGTATCGCTGATGTTCCAGTGCATGTCTTCGGGGTGTAAGATCCAGCCAGAACTTGCCGGTGACCTGATGGCCCAGCGGATAGGAGGTATGCGTATGCAAGTGCCATTTTGGGGAACCCGACGGTGCCGGACGTAAAGTACACGATGGCTTCTTCATCCTTGGCGGTCTTGGCGGTTTCAAATACGTCCGAAGCGGCGCCGACAACCTGCGTATAATTCATCCAGCCGTCTCTGCTGCCGCCGATCACCAGTTTGCATTTCAGGGTCGGGCATTTGTCGGCAACCGCATCGAGCTTGGGCGCGTTGGCGTTATCGGTGATAAAGCAGGCGGCCTTGGACGTATTGACCCGGTATTCAAGGTCCTTGGAAGTCAACTGTGTGGTTCCCGGAGCAATGACAACGCCCATGCGGATACAGGCGGTAAAAACTTCCCACCATTCGATCGAACGGCCCAGAACGATCATCACCACATCGCCCCGTTTCACACCCTGCTGGGACAGCACATTACAGAGCCTCTTGGACGCCTTGCTGAAATCCATAAACGTCCGTTTGGCTTCCAGGCCGTCATCGTTCACCCAGTGCATGGCCAGTTTATTCGGGTCCTGTGCCGCCCATTTGTCAATGACATCGCCTGCAAAATTGAAATACTCCGGCACTTCCCATTTGAATTCAGCGTAAGTCTTGTCGTAATCCGTCATGTTGTGAGTCATGGTTCTCCCCTTCTGCATGGCCTTATCCTTCCGATCTCGGCCAGATAGATGATTTGCCTGAATAATCTATTACCTGCGTTTTTCCGGGCATCAAGCACCCGTTCTCACCTCCTTTATTTTTCCGGATTCCCGTTTCTGCAGGAACCCGGGCAAGAGCCCTTTGCATGAGGTTTCATTGCAAGTCGATAATAAACATGTCTTTAAAACAATTCCGCATAATAGACGCCAACATATTGATATCTATAATAATGATTAAGTAAATCCAGCATTATGAACGAGCGCTCAGTCAATTTATAGTGTTGTTTTTTTAGCCCAAATATAAAACCTTGTCAACTTATTTTTGGTAGCATTAATATTTAAATAAAATTCAGAAAAACAGAGCCCATGGTTCTGTACTTGCATTCAGACAGGATTCCTGTCAGCGGGAGGGACCGGCGAAAGTCTTCACGGATGGGGCTCAATGCAGATATTGGGCTTCTACGGAGCCATCAAAGATGCGAATCATTCGGGACATCATGAGTCTGAAAGCCCGTAACTGATTTCTTTTTGCATATTGTCGATTCGGGAAAAAATTTCCTTCAGCATGGTTTGTTCGATCTGGGTCAGTTTTTTGGGATTGATATAATTATCCGGTGCTGTTTTTTCCACCATTATGGCGTTGATCTGTCTGGCAAATCGCAGTTGCATCAAAAAGCTGTAGGCGTGCTCCAATTCATTATACGTATCCCAGCGCAGCATTTTTCTCATAAACAACTGATGCAGTCTTTCCTGGGTATTGGTTTCGGACAAGCCGTGCTTTAAGGCATAAATTCTGGCAAAATCAATAATCGGCACCATGACTTTTTTGATGTCAAAGGCATCCCTGTGCTCTCCCTTGGACTCAACGATAAAATTTCTGAAAAAACCAATGGGCGGCTTGAACTGCTGCGCATTTTCCGCCATATAGCGGAAAAAAAACGGCCATTCGGAAAGCGACTCCATCAAGAAGCTCCGCAACTCACTGACGAGTTCCTCCTTTCCATATGCACATCTGAAATCAAAGAAAATGGTGGATCTGAGCAGATCATCCGGTTCGGCCACACGTATCCAGGAAAGAAAATATCCCTTCCACACAGACAAGGGCTGACACCATTTGGAATTTTTCGCCATGATGTTTCCCTTGCAAAAATCGTAACCAACATCATTCAGCCAGGTGCATATGGTCTCGCCCAATTTCAGAAAATAGGATTGAAGGGTCTCGGAAGGCAAGCCGGCGAGATCTTCATAAATAATGGCGTTGTCCTGATCCGTTTTCAGGGTCTGTTCCTTGCGGCCTTCGCTTCCCATCACCATGAAGGCGAAAGCAGAAGGCGGCTGACCGTGTTTCTCGATGGCGAATGCAATGATTTTGATCAGTATGGCATCGGAAATCGTTGTAATCAGGCGGGTGAGATTTCTGGCTTTGGCCCCGTTTGAGATCAGGCTCTGAATAACGCCGGGCAGAAGCTGATGCTGATGCTTCAGCACTTCGATGCTGCCTGCCGTCGATATTTCACGGATCAGAAACAATGGGGACTGGCACTGAGCCGCCAGAATATCCTTATTGGTAATTATGCCGATCACCTCATCCTCTGGACCTGTCACCCCAAGATGCTTGCAGCTCTCCTGCATCATGCTCATGAGCGCTTCAAAGACCAAAGCCTGGGAAGAAATCGTCCGGAGCGGAAAAGACATGATTTTTTCAACAGGATTTTGAATATCCAGGCCGCTGGCGATCACTTTTCTCCTCAAATCGTTGTCTGTAACAATACCAACAAAACCGCCCTGATTCGATTTCACAAAAATGCTGCTGCATTTAAACCGGCTCATCAATTCCGCCGCCGATTGAATGGTCGTTCCGGAAGCGCAGGAAATCAGATTCTTCTGGGTGATGCTGCTGACCGGCTGATTGAGAAACTGGAGTGCCTCCTCTCCGGGTTGAATCGTCTTGGCCACAATGGCGGCATAAGACCGGTCAAGCATGCGTTTGCCGAATGTATCGGTAAAATACTCCAAAAACTGCTCGTTGCGGTTGCAAACATCCAGAAAACACGTCTTGGGCCAGACATAAAAATGCGTATCTTCGGTTGTTCTGAGAGACCGGATGGAAATGGAATTGTTTATCAGCATGGATATACCGCCAAAGAGGTCTCCCTCGCTCATCAGCGCTCTGTCGATGTTATGGTCGCCTTCTTCGAAATAGCGTTCTGCCGAACCGTTCTGAATGATATACAGTGATTCGATTTTTGAGAGGCCTTGCGTAAAAATGAGCATATTCTTCGGGTGAAAAACCAGGGACAATTCCATGGCTGCTTTTTCGATCTCAGCCTCCGGTAGGAAGGAAAACGGCGCAATGCTCGATAAAAAATGAAAGGCGCGGTTTGAAGCAAAGATGGATGCGTAGGATTCATCGACCATGCGCTGACCGAAAGCATCCACAAAATGCTTGTTAAAAAAGCGATAATCACGGCAAAGATTCATAAAGACGTCCACCGGAATCATATAGCACGTTGATTCCCGAGCGGCCTTGGCCGTTCTGAGGCAAACACCTGAATTCATCAGTACGGAAATTCCTCCGAAAATATCTCCCTTGCTCAGCCTGCTGACCTGTGTTTTATGATCTTCCCGCTCATAATAAAGCTCGATCTCACCGCTTTGAAGGATATAGATCCCGTCCATTTTTGACCGGCCCTGCTTAAACAGGATCTCGTTTTTTGCAAAGGATCTCAAAACAGTGGATTGAGCCACACGCTTGATCTCTTTTTCAGGCAACGATGCGAAAACCCGAATTTGGGACAGGAAATTCATGGACTGGTTATTCATAAAAATCCCCATGCGTCAAACAATAGAAAAAACGAAAAAAGAACGGGCTAATTCATTCGTCAGTACGAGAGCTTGGCATATTTGGTTTTTCTGGATGCCTGAAGCGCGTCGTTCAAAGTCAGGATATCGTTTCTTGCCAGAATCGGTATGCATTTCAGCAGGATCTCCGCCGCCGCCAATGCATCGCCAAGCGCGGTATGCCTTCCGGTGATGCTGATGCCAAGCCGCTCGGAAATCGCCTCGAGGCTGTGACTCCGGTGTGCGGGATGAATCACGGCCGAAAGAAACATGGTATCCAGAACCGGCTGGGTAAATCGAACAGATGTATCGTATTCCTTAACCTGGAACATCCGCATGTCAAAGGCTACGTTATGCCCGACCAAAACCGTATTTTCCGCAAACTGATAAAGAAGCGGCAGCACTTTATCGATGGTTGGCTGGCCCTGAAGCATTTCCGGGCGGATGCCGTGGATTTTGATGGATTCCTCCGGTACGTCTCTCTGGGGATCCACCAGAGCATTAAAGATTTCATTGTTCAGCAACCGCCCGTTCACGATGCGAACCGCGCCGATGGAAATAACCTCGTCAGACAAAGGATCCAGACCCGTTGTTTCCGTATCGATAACGGTGTAGGTAATGTTGGCAAGCAGTTGCTCCTGAAACTCCGGACTGCTGTCCGGCCGGTTCAGGAGATCAAAGTCATAGAATTCGGGGCGACTGGTTGCAAGGGTGATGGGGCTGATGCTTCTGATCCGGGAAGGCTCCGCTGAAGGAATAAATATACGAAGGCAGGCTTCTTCCGGCGATCTATGCTTAATGGACGACCACCATTCGGCTTCGTGCTGCAATAGAATATCATTCAGTTTCAGATACCCCACACCTTTTTCGTGCAGAACGATATGCTCGTTCCACTCATCAAGGACCGTATCTGAAACCGGAGCGCCGGTCCAGAGGATATCGACATGGATGTAATCTCGCTCGATCGCCACCCGGCAGTCGAATATTGAAATGCCCGTGATTTTTCCGATCTGATTCAGCATAAATGATATTGCAGATATCAGATGATGTTTCTCGGCGTATATCCAGGCCGGTTCATTGGGCATGTCGAGCTGAAGTATCAGGCCATATTGCTCCTTGACAAGGCTTTGAACCATTTCGATCACGCTTTGAATCTGCGTTGGAATCAGCGTCAAATTAAAATGGGATGAACAGGAAAGGGGCATTGAAGCCGGCGAATGATGGAAATCCGATGCCACATTGTGGGACAGGAATGTGATGTCCGGCTGGGAATGGGTTTGTGTGATATTGTTGATTCTCAGTATGAACCCTGCCAGTTCGTACATATAAATGAGGATGGGAACAATCTCGACCTTAAGAAAATGGCCGTAAGGCCCCAGGGTGGCAAAACAGGTGCCTGGATTGTCCTGGGATTGGGCCAATTTTTCGGTGATTTCCGTAAAAGCGCGTTGAACCTGAGCTTTGTTGATAAAAGAGGTTATATTTCTGCCAAGCCCGATAAACTGACGGGTTAAAAATTCGATTTGCGCATCTGCCTTGGATTTTTCCTGATAGCTCAGAAATTCTTCCGCCTGCTTGTTGAAAAGTAGAATGGCCCCTGACGGATTGCAGACGATAACGCCTTCAGAAAGACAGGAAATGATGGAAGCCAGGATGTTTTTTTCCTGCTCGAGCGCTTCTCCGGAAAGACGGATTCTGTCATCGATGCTTTTTTTCAAAGACTGATACCGATCCGCACCCTCATTAATCAGGGTTGCCAGGCGTTTGAAGTCCTTTACGGCGTTGATATCGATGCGATATGCAGGATTAGCGGAATGAATGATCATCATTTCATCTGCAATTTTGCGGATCGGCAGCACATAAATATGGAATACGGCAATGAACCCCCCGCCCCATCCGCCAAGGGCCAGGGCAGTCACAATCAAAACAAAACCGAAATTATCCCCGATAAGCGGCAGCAGTAATGCCTGGTTTTCCGGCGCAAGCTGATTCCAGAACAAATATCCCAGGCCAATGAACAGGCTCAGAAAAACCAGTGTTGAAACCGCCGCAACGAACCAGAATTTATTGACCGATTTCAAAAAAATGATCCATTTTTATCTATGTTTGATTCAGCCTAAACCGCGGGCCCAGGGCCTTCGGCCGCCTTAGCCCACGCCGGGATACATGAAACAGCAAACAGTCATATAGGCAGAAACGATGGATTAAACAAGCTTAAAAAATGTATCGGGCAGGAGGCAGGGTTACCCCCAAGTGAGCTCACCCTGCATGGCGCACCAGATAGAAGGGGTCAGCTTTCACAGGCTGACCCCATTCCTTGCTTTAGATAGATTCTCAGAAGAATTTTTCGATGG